>NZ_CP191377.1:0-600000 GCF_050500285.1 Fructilactobacillus sp. Tb1
GACAGCATCGCTGGATAAACAAAGAATTCTACCGTTGCCCCATATGAATAATATGGTTCCATCATCACAAAGATTGGCGCAAACAAAGCGATTACGAATGAGACCTTGGTAGATGCAAATAGTTTACCAATTTTAAATGTCAGCCACAAAATTGCGAATAAAATGGCAATTTCAAAAATAGCTGATCCTATAAAATTATGAAAAGAAATTAATGAAGCTAGCCCATAGAGTAAATATACAAATGGACCCTTTTGTTCAAAAACATCTTTATAAGGAACAAAACCGTGCATCATTGCTTTTCCAACGGTCATATAATTATTGTTATCCCCAGAATAATTAAATTCATACACGGGAGAACTGTATGAAAGTAAACCAATCAAAACAATGCTCAATAAAAGAAACATTCCAATGACTAGCAGGTTTGATTTTTTTTCAAGTTTATCAATCATGTTATTTACACCTTTAAATTCAAAAAATAAGACAGCTCTAAATTAAGAGGCTGCCTTATAAGCATTATTCATTTTTATATCAGTGTCAATAGAATTTAGCTAAAATTCAATAATTTCTGGTTTATTAGTAAATGATTCTAAAATGGCTGACTCTAAAGTTAAGACCAAGACACATTTATTTTCAAAATCATCACTCATAATTTTAATTTCAGGTCGTTCACTACTTAATACCTTAATTTCGTCCAATTCATCGACTACTTTTCCAGTAACTCGATTTGAAGAAAAACGATTTCCGTTAACTGGATTAAACCATGTAGAAATTGCCAATTGAGGATGATTACGAATATTATTTGCGCGACAATTATCAGCAGCTGTTACTACATAAAATACATTTGGACGCACTTTATCTTGCACGAAACTAATGATTGATCCACTCACCCGGCCTGCTTTATCACAAGTCGAAATATTTAGAAATCCAGGTAATTCCTTTAACACTAGGTTGAATTTTTCAATATTTTTCATTTTCAGAACTCCTAATCAGGTATTAAGTAATAGCAACATTATAAAGTAAATTAGAAATATAATCATTTTAGATATTTTTTATTATTTAGCAATTAATCACATCGCGCATCGGTGTTAGTATTATTCGTTTGCTTTAAAGAACCAGAGATATGCTCCATATAAAGCATTGATTAACTTGATGATGTGTAACACAAACATCGTCAATGCTGCGGGATTCATGTTTTTTAATTGTACAAACCAAATGTACGTACTAATCACATTTAAAAGAATCCAAACGAACCATTGACTCTTATACCCTTGCGTCATCAAAATCATTCCAATGATTCCTAACGGCAAAAGTGTCGCATCAAGATAAACTTGTGTTCCATGCAAACGAAGACTACAACCTAATACAATTAGATAGATGATGATTGGTAAAATAATAATTACCAGTCCCTTTTTCCATCCCATATTCTGTGGTTTAATTTTTGTTTGGTTAGTTTGTTTGGCAATTTTCTGACTCCAAGTTGAAAGCCCCACAAATTGCATGATGAAATAAAATAATTGTGACGCGATATCACCAATTAAATGATTGCTTAATGCAATAAATAGCCACGGAATTCTTCCCAGAATTCCCCAGGCGTAATTGGTAATTTTACGTTCATCTACCAGAATTAAATTAACAACGACAAACAAACTGGTAAATAATCCAATCCATCCAATCAAAGTAAATTGTTTTTGAATGATGAAAACTACAAGATTAATTACTAACATCGCTAGCATTAATAGCTTTGTCGTCATTTTCATACTCATAAGATCTTGAAAATTACGTTTTGGATTAAAAACCATCCCTAGTTGGTGCGGTAAATCTTTTACTCTATTCATAAAAAGTACTCCTTATTGTTTTTTGACAGCCGTGATCGGAAGCAACGCTGTTTGACGCAATTATTGCTAAATAATTAGTTATCAGTATATAACGGATTAAAAAAGCCTTCAACCTTAAGTTGAAAGCCCATATTTAATTTTTAAGTTGTTTAATTGTTAACATCATGAATAAACTAATGACATATATTAAACTAAGAAAAATCATGACACTCATTAATGTATACTTATCCATCAAAAATCCAATTAAAACTGATGAAAATTTACCAATTCCCTTGGCTAATGCCATAATTGTATTATTTGCCGTGGCGCGCATATGTAATGGATAAATATCAGCAATTGCCGATCCATAGCCACCAAACATCCCACCACTAAAGAATCCTAAAATCATTCCAGCAATGGTCATTTGCCAACCATTAGCAGCCAATAAGATTAAATAACCAACTACTCCAGAACCAACTAACCAGATAAAAAATGATTTTCGTAGCCCAATGCGAGATTGGACATAGCCAAAAGCTAGCATTCCCGCACTAATTCCTGCAATTGTCATAATCATCCAGACAAAAGTATGAGTCACATTAGTATGTAATTCTTCTCCCATAATCGTTGGAAGCCACGTCACAATTCCATAGTATCCAGCATCATCAATAATTGCCATAACTAGTAAAGCAATCGTAATTCTAAACGTTTCCGGAGTAGCAAATAATCCCCGTAAGCCGCTGAATTGCGTCTTTTTCGCTAACAATTTACTATCATCTTCATCAGCCAATGGTTTCAATTTCAAAATAACAAAAGCTGCTAGTAAAACGGGAACAATGCCGAACATAAATAAAGCATGCCATCCATAATGAGGAATGATAAAGGCAGCTAAAAGGCCAGCAATCGCAGACCCAATTTGACCAAAAGCACCCGTGATGGACGTCATGATGCCCAGTTTTCGTTTCTTGTAAACTTCACTCAACATCGTAATTGCAATTCCATATTGGCCACTAGCCCCAAAACCAACTAAAATTCGAGCCACACAGAGCATCCAAAAAGTATTAGAAAAACCCATCGCCATTGTTCCCACTGAATAACAAACAATTGAAACTGCCAATGGTTTAATGTAGCCAAAGCGATCGGCTAACATACCAAAAAGCATTCCCCCAATAATGGAACCAATACTAGTCATTGATGGAATTAATCCAGCTTTGGCATGAGAAATTCCTAATGCGACGATAATTGATGGTAAAGCAAATGAAATGAACATTGAATCCATACTGCTAAACATTTCGCCTAAGAATGTTGAAATGGTGTAACGTCTTTTTTGCTGCGTCATATTTTTCATGGATTACCCTTTCTCAAAGAAATAGTCGTTTAAAAATTCAACCAGATAATGAAAATAAATACGATTATTGTCATTACCATCACGAATGTATCACTTTTTCCCCAATGCATCTCACGTAAATGAGTCCGATTTTTACCATCCGTGTAGCCTCGTAAAATCATAGCGGACGCTAACTGTTCAGCTCGCCGGAAAACATTCATAAATAACGGAATTAATAGCATGACATTACTTTTAATTCGGCTAATTAAAGAATTATTTTGATAATTAATTCCCCGTGCTTTTTGGGCATTTTTAATATTGGTTACTTCATCAGTTAATGTTGGAACAAAGCGCAACGCAATTGCTGTTACTAACCCAATATCATCTAAATTAACCCCCACAAATTTTAATGGATAACAAATCCCTTGAACTGTTTGTGCAATTGCTGCTGGATCAGTCGTCATTAGATAGACCGTTAAAATCACAATTGCGATTAGAAAACGGAAAAAAGCTAAAATTGCAATTTGAATCCCAAAACTAGAAATGGTAAAAATTCCCCAATGCCAGTAAATTGTCCCTCCAGCACTAAATAACACCTGTAACAATGAGGTAAACAAAATCATATAAATAAAGAATTTGGTTCCTTTAATAAAAAATTGCCAGCCAACGTGAGCAAATTGAATGATTCCGCCACAAATTACCAATAAGATTACAAATCCAAGCAAACTATGATTAAGAAAACTAGCAATAATCAGCAAAAAGGTTGCTAATAATTTCATCCGCGGATTAAGACGATAAATTAATGATTTTCCAGGGATATATTGACCAAAAATAAAATTACTCATGTTTATCTCCCTGCATAAATTTTGCGGTTATTTTTTGAATTAATTCAGCTTTTGTAATTGGCAAATCAGTAATTACGTGTCCTTGCATCAATTTTAGATAAAATTGGGTAACCTCTGGTAAGTCAGCGACTAATTCATCTGCGGAAAATAATTCTTGCGGTGTAGCATCTGCAATCACTCGCCCTGCCTGTAATACAACTACTTGATCCGCAAATTCAGCTACATTTTCCATCGAATGGGTCACCATAATAATGGTCATATATAATTCTGATTGTAAGCTTTTCAATAATTTCATTAAATTTTGATTTCCTGCTGGATCTAATCCAGCACTGGGTTCATCTAAAACTAAAATTTGCGGTTCACAAGCTAAAACACCAGCTAAAGCAACCCGTCGCATTTGTCCTCCAGACAATTCAAATGGAGATTGCGCAAATAAATCTGCATTAATTCCAACTTTAATTAGCCATTTTTTAGCTAGTCGTTGCGCTTCTTCCTTTGATTTACCAAAATTCATTGGACCAAACATTACATCTTTAAGGACGGTTTCCGCAAATAATTGATTTTCAGAGAATTGAAAAACCATGCCCACATTTTTATGAATTCCATTAATTTTCTTGGTTTTGCTAGTAAGTTCGTCATTACCGACAATTACTTTCCCAGTAGTTGGTAACTCTGAGCCATTCAATAACTTAATCAAAGTTGATTTACCACTCCCAGTTTTCCCAATGATGGCAGTAAACTGCCCTGATTTAAAAGTAAGCTTAATATCATGTAATGCAGTAAATTCCATTGGACTATTTAAATGATAAGTATATCCAACGTGGTCTAATTTAATTTCCATAATCGTTTGATTAACTCCTCTTCATTTAAATACCCATCATCAATTCCTAATGCTTCTTGAATTTGATACGTTAATGGTGTGGTTAACCCACATGTTTTTAACAATTCACTTTGCACATACATATCTGATGGCTTAGCTTGGGCCTTAACTTCACCTTGATCTAATAAAACAATCTGATCTGACCACAACGTTTCATTAATATCATGCGTAATGGCTAACACTGTCGTTCCTTGATCATGCAACTTTTGCACGACTTTTAGGACTTGTGCCCGCGTCATTGGATCTAACATACTAGTTGCCTCATCTAAAATAACCAATTGTGGTCGTTGCGCAATTACTCCAGCTAAAGCAACCCGTTGCATTTGTCCCCCCGATAATTGGCTCGGAGTTTGATTAGCGAATCCAGTCATTTCAACTGCTGCTAAGGCTTCTTCAACTCGTTTCTGCATTTCAGCACGTGCCATCCCTTGATTTTCCAAAGCAAAAGCCACGTCGTCCAAAACCGTTGCACTGACAAATTGGTTTTCTGGATTTTGAAAGACCATCCCAATTTGGTCACGAAGTTGGTTGCCGTTAGCTTCATTCATAATTTGGCCAAAGACCTTGATACTATTACTTTCATCTTCTAACAAACCCACGATTAACTTAGCTAAAGTTGATTTCCCACTTCCGTTTGAGCCAATCAAAGAAACCCAGTCTTCTTGATTAATCGTTAAATCAACGTTTTTCAAGCTTGCTTGGTTTCGACCTTGATAATGATAAGTTAAATTTTTAATTTCGATTATTTTTTCTGTCATATTAAATCCTTCATCAAAAAAAGAGGATACTCGTTTGAGTTCCCCTTTATTTTACCATGTTGTTATTTTTTTAGGCGTTTCCGTAGTAATGGCAAACAAATCAATGGCACTACAACTGCGGCTAAGATGGTTTCTGGAATACTGTTAGTTCCCACAGCTGTCATTAAAACCTTGATAATTAAACTGGGATCACTAACCCCATAGGCATGCGCTACAGCTGGAGTTCGATAGAAAATCGCAATCATTCCAAGAACTAAAACAGCATTAGTTAAACTACCAACAATGGCAGTAATGGCTAAAGCAAAGACTGGTTTAAGTTTTGTCTTAGTTAAGGCAATAAATACATAACCAGCTACTACCCCAATTAAAATTCGAGGCAAAATTGAAATGACTGGATTAGTGAAGATTAACGGTTGAACTGGACTAGTTGGAGCAGTAAAAGCCCGAATAAATGATAGCAGTCCCCAGACGCCCCCGACAATTCCCCCATCAATTGGTCCGAGCATCACAGCTGCGATGATTACTGTAATATGGATTGTAGTTAAACTTAACGGTCCTACTGGAATATAACCAAATAGTGGAACGAAATTTTGTACAATAATAATGGCAATAAACAAAGCCAAAATGGAAATACGATAAGCTTTTGATTTTTTTAACACAGGCGTTTCTCCTTAAAATTAATATCCCAATTATAAGCTAAAACTAGCTTAAATTTGCAACGAAATTTAAGATTTCTACTATTAATAGTCATTTATACCTAACAAATTTTAGATTATGTAACATGAACAATTGTCTTTCCAACTCATTGTGCTATGATTACGAAAAACCGAGGAGGCTTCAAAATGGAAAAATTAAAAGAATTACAAAAGTACGTTAAAGATCAAAACTTGGATGTTGCTTACATTAGTAACTATGAAGACGTCCAATATTTCACAGGATTTGGTAGTGATCCGATTGAACGAGTTTTAGCTTTACTTGTCTTTCCCGATGCTGATCCATTCTTATTTGCCCCAGCGTTAGAAGTTGAAGATATTCAAAAATCAGGTTGGCCATATGATGTGTTTGGCTATCTTGATCATGAAAAACCATTTGCGATGATTGCGGAACATATCAAAGCAGTTAATCCTAACCCAATTAACTTTGGCATTGAAATGAATAACTTAGTCGTTGATCGTTTACACGCCTTAGAAAAAGAATTTCCGGCTGCTAACTTCGATCACGATTTAACTCGTGAAGTGGAACGTCTTCACTTAATCAAGACTCCTGACGAAATTGAAAAACTTCGTGCTGCTGGTAAAGAAGCTGACTTTGCTTTCAAAGTTGGATTTGAAACTATCAAACCAGGAATTACGGAAGCGGATGTTGCCGCTGAAATTGAATATCAACTCAAAAAACGTGGTGTCATGGCCATGAGCTTCCCTACTTTAATTCAAGCCGGAAAACATGCTTCACAACCCCATGGTGATACTAGTACTCGTAAGATTGAAGATAATGAATTAGTCTTACTTGATTTAGGTACAGTTCACGATGGCTACATTAGTGATGCTAGTCGAACCGTTGCTGTTGGTAAACTAGACGATACTCAAGCTGATATCTACAAAGTTTGTTTAGAAGCTCAATTAGCTGCTCAAGCTGCCGTTAAACCAGGTATCACTGCTGCTGAACTTGATAATGTTGCTCGTGACATTATCGATAAAGCTGGTTATGGTAAATACTTTATTCACCGTCTTGGTCACGGAATTGGAATGAGTGAACATGAATTCCCTTCAATTATGGAAGGAAACGACATGGTTCTAGAAGAAAACATGTGCTTCTCACTTGAACCAGGGATTTACATTCCTGGAGTTGCCGGGGTTCGTATTGAAGATTGTGTCCGTGTTACCAAAGATGGCTGCGAACCATTTACACATACTTCAAAAATGCTTCAAACTGTCTTTAAATAAAACTCGAAAAGTTGACACTCTGTCAGCTTTTTTTGTTTAGAAAAGTTTAATAAATGTTTCACTCAATTATATTGTACAAAACTTCACAACATGTTAAAATTTCAATTGTAAACGATTACATGATTTCCCCGAAAGAGGTTTTAATATGAAAGTTATTGTTGTAGGTTGTACCCACGCTGGAACATTTGCCGTTAAACAAACACTCGCTGATCACCCCGATGCAGACGTTACTGTATACGAGATGAATGATAATATTTCATTCCTTTCATGTGGAATTGCATTGTATCTTGGTAAAGAAATTAAGAACAATGATCCACAAGGTCTTTTCTACTCAAATCCAACTGAATTGAGTGAACTTGGTGCGAACGTGCAAATGCGTCATCAAGTAACTAACATTGATTCTGACGCAAAAACCATTAAAGTTAAAGATTTAAATACTAATGAAGAAAAAACAGAAACATACGATAAACTAATCATGACCACTGGTTCAATTCCTACTGTCCCACCAATTCCTGGAATTGACAGTCCTCGTGTTTACCTATGTAAAAACTATAATGATGCTAAAAAGTTATTCGAAGAAGCTCCTAAAGCTAAATCAATCACTGTGATTGGTTCTGGTTATATTGGTGCTGAACTAGCTGAAGCATACTCAAAACAAAACTTTGACGTGAACTTGATTGACGGTTCAGAACGTCCCCTATATAAATACTTTGACCCAGAATTCACTGAAATTTTAGCTCATGATTTTGAAGCTAATGGTGTGAACTTAGTGATGGGTGCTAAAGTTGCTGGTTTTGAAGAACAAGAAGATGGCATTGTGACTATCACAACTGATGGTCAAGAAGTTAAATCTGACATGGCAATTCTCTGTATTGGTTTCCGCCCTAATACTACTTTGCTTAAAGGTAAAGTGGATATGATGGACAACGGCGCCATTATCACTGATGAATACATGCATTCATCAAACCCAGATATCTTCGCCGCTGGTGATAGTGCAGCTGTTCACTACAACCCTACTAACTCTAACGCATATATTCCATTGGCAACCAATGCTGTCCGTCAAGGTATGTTAATTGGTATTAATTTAACTGAAAACAAACAAAAATACATTGGTACGCAATCTTCATCTGGTCTTAAATTATATGGTCGAACTTATGTATCAACTGGTATCAACAAAGCTCTTGCTAAAGTTAACAATTTAGAAATTGCGGAAGTTGTAATGACTGATAACTATCGTCCTGAATTCATGCTAACGACTGAACCGGTCTTGATGTCATTAGTTTATGATTCAAAGACGCGTGTGATTCTTGGTGGTGCTTTATCAAGTATGTACGACGTTTCTCAATCAGCTAATGTCTTGTCAGTATGTATTCAAAACAAAAATACCATTGATGATTTAGCGATGGTTGACATGTTATTCCAACCACAATTTGATCGTCCATTTAACTACTTGAACATTTTAGGTCAAGCAGCTCAAAAACAAGCTGACGAAACAAAATAAATTGAGACAAAAACAGGACTACTCTAACGAGTAATCCTGTTTTTTAGTTAGCTTGCATAATTTTTTTGTAAATTTCGATGAAATCAAGGTACATATCTTTGTCGACATATTCGTTAGAACTGTGCAAAGTCTTGTTACCTGGTCCAAAAATCATCATCGGAAAATCGTTGGGCTTATCAGCTAAAAATTTAGCTGCATCAGTCGTGTATGAACCACCAAATAGTGTGACATCTTGACCAGCAACTTCTTTACCAAACTTTTGTCCGAGTTTGATTAAGACGTTGTTTTTATCCCCATCAACTGGTGGCAAGTTCATTAAAATATCCATTGATAATTGATATTTAGGGTCACTCTTTTCTAACTTAGCAATTGCACCTTCAATAATTTTAATTACTTTTTCGTTATTAAAATCATCAATCGTACGAGAATTAAGTTCAACGGTCGTTGTTCCAGGAATCGAATTTACTTGCGTTCCACCATTCATGACAGTGAAATTAAAGAGAAATTTGCCGGTTTCTGGATCAGTGATATCAACGTGACCAACTTGTTGATTAATCAAAGTTAGTAAATCAAGCATGTTTTGTAAGGCATTGTTAACGAGTTCTGGCATTGAGCTATGAGCAATTTTACCCTTTGAACTAAGCTTGATATCTAAAGAACCTTTGTGAGCATAACAAATTTTGTATCCAGTTGGTTCCCCAATTACTAAGGCATCAACATCTTTCATTTGTCCTTGATGCGTAAGTTGTTCGGCGCCAAATTCTCCGACCTCTTCACCTAATGTAATTAAAAGGCGAATAGTTCCGTTAAACGGTACCTTGCTTTGTTTCAATTCGACCATCGCGATTACCATTGCGGCAACCCCACTCTTCATGTCACAAGCCCCACGACCGTATAACTTGCCATCTTTTTCAGTCAGCTTAAATGGATCAGTTTCCCAATCGCCAACTGCATCAACTACATCTTCATGACCACTGAAAGCTAATACTGGATGACCAGTACCAATTTCCGCCACTAAACTGGCTCTGTGCGGTGCATATTGCACTACTTCAGATTCAATTCCATATTTACCTAAAAAGGCAGCTAAGTGTTCTGCAACTGCTTCTTCGTTGTCGTTCACCGAACGAATTGCAACTAAGTCGGCTAACAGCTTAATTTTTTCTTGTTCATTCATTGCATTTCGTCCTTTCGTTTTTACAAGAATACAGGAAAATGACGAAAAAGTAAAATTAATTCAGAATAATTAGCTTGATAAATCCGAACTTTATTTAGTGATAAATCTAAGATTGACGGTTAATCAACGCCAATATATAATTATTATCAACCAAATATATCATAATGATTGGAAATCTCTAACATGAAAAAGAAAAGATTTAAAACAAATTCAGCCGTTTTTGCCATTATTTTGGATGAAAAACAGAAGCATATTTTATTACAAAAACGATCCAATACTGGATGCAAGGATGGTTTCTATGATTTAGGAACTGCTGGACATGTCGACGGCGATGAATCAATGAAACAAGCTTTGCAACGTGAATTAGTTGAGGAAATTGGTATTAATGTCGAACTTGATGATTTAATTCCATCATCTTTTATGCATGTTAAATACGGCGAAGGTGATTTCTATTACAACGGTTATTTTATGGTCAAAAAATACACAGGTACTCCTACGATTGTTGAACCAGATAAGAACGCCGAATTGAAATGGTTCCCAATTCATGAACTACCTGAGAATATTATTCCAGATAGAAAAGTTGGAATTGATAATTATTTGAATGATGTTCATTACTCAGAAATTGGTTGGGAATAGCTTTACATTTACTTTACTTTAGTATGGACAAAAAAGGAGGAGAAAACCATGGAAAAATATATGGATCAAAAGAATTTTGCCATTCTATTCTTAATCTCAATTATCATCGAACAAAATCACACTGATAATATCATCATTAAGGTATTATCAGGATGCTACATGATTGCTTTCCTAATTTACGCAATCTATTTCATTATTTACACATTGAAAAATCGTAAAAATAACAAGTAATTATATGGAAAAAATATACAGTAAAAAAATCATTATAATCGCATTTACAATTGCTGCATTCTGTGAATATTTTCCAATAAATAATTCTAATATTAAATTCATAGCCATCTGTTATGAAGCAATCTTTTTTATTTATTGTATCGGATTAATAATTTATTCATATGTAAATAAGAGACGCAGTAAAACCAAATAGGTTATCAAAAACCAACGTAAATTAATTCTTACGTTGGTTTTATTTTGTTTAATTTATGGTAAACAAAAAGCCCATCAGCAATATGCCAATAGACTTTGTTTGAATTGCTAACCTACCAAAATCGGCAATTCTTGTATCTCTAATTGTGTCTTAATTATATATATCATTCTACTCTTAGTCAATGATATAATATCACCTGTGAGTAGCAAATTTAACTACCAATTCTAAATATGCTCACAGGTGATTTTTTGTGTCTCTAATTGCTCTAGTCATCGTCCCGGTAATTGTTAATGTCCTTTCTCATCTAATCGAAAGACTAGTTGATTTTATCGTTAACTATTTACGTAAAGGGCGTGATTAGGAACTAGTAGTCTATCTCATTGAGATAGACTATTTTTTTACATACAAACCTATTTTTCTTTACCATGAAATTCATGCAAGTAACGATTAGCAAAGAATTGATGTATTTTAGTAATTGCATTATCACTATCTTCATTAATTTTGCTATACATATTATCAATCATTTTGTCATAAATTTTTTCTAAACTCTCAAGTTCTTCATCAGACAAAACTTTAACAAACGAAGGCACATCTTTATCAATATTATTGATAGCTTCTCGTCCCTCTTCAGTAATACTAACTAACTTAATACGTTTATCTTGTTCTGATTTAAAGACACGTACCATATTACGTTTTTGCAGCTTATTAACGAATTCTCCCACAGATTGAGGAGACATATTCAATTCTTTCGCAATTTCTTTTTCCCGTAATTGGTCTTCTTGACTTAGTAAAAGGAGAATTTTACCTTGTCCTTGAGCAGTCAATTTTTGACTATTCTTGGATTGCTTTACCACATCATCGTAAATTTTATTCACAAGTTCAAATTCAGTTAACTTACCAGTGATTATTTCTTGTTTAAAGTTCTTTTTATCCACGAAAATCTCCCCTTTTTCTTCTATTATAGATGATTATGAGGGGATAAAAAAACTACAATTCCGAAAAATTGTAGTTTTATAATATTATTTAGCTTTTACGTTTATAAACAAACACAGTTAATGGGGCAAAAATTGCAATAATCAAAACTCCAGCTAAGAATACAACCCAAGCAGAGTTTGACCAAACTCCATTATTTAACATCGTGCGTGATGCACTAATCACATGAGTAACTGGATTAATGTGGACAATCGTTTGCATGAATTTAGGCAAAGTTTTAACTGGAACAAATGCGTTTGACAAGAAAATCAAAACTAACATAGTCATTAATGAAACACTTTCAACCATGGTAGCACTCTTGGCAACTAATCCATAAAAGGCATAAATCCAACTGATTGCCCAACCAAGAAAGACATCCAACAATACAACGACTACTAGCCAACCAAAACCAGCATCGGGACGCCACCCCATTAGATATCCAGTAGTGAGTGATGCGATTGCTGCAATGAACAATCGCAAAATATCAGCCACTAATTGACCAGCTAACGGTGCTAAATTTGAAATTGGCAATGATCTAAATCGGTTGTAAATTCCAGTATGCATATCTTCACTGATTTGTGATCCTGAACCTGATGCTGCTGATAATAAGGCTTGCATCAAAATTCCCGGAACAATAATTGGTAAATAATTTTGTACGTTACCATCAATTGCTCCACCAAATAAATATCCAAACATCAACATGAATAACACTGGTTGAACAACTACATCGAGTAATGCATCTGGATTATGCAATGTTTTCAATAAATTACGATAAGCAATAGTTCCGATATTTTGAAATGTATGATTTTTATAACTATTCATGATTAATCCCTCCTAATTTTTACCAACTGTCATGGCAAAGAATACGTCATCCATTGATGGTTGTTGCACATTCATATCAATAAATTTAATTTGTGCAGTCGTAAGCTCATTTAGGATAATTGTTACTTCATTAATATCTTGAAGCGGAATGCTAATTTCAGCTCCAGTTGCTTTAACTTTTTCAGAAATAATATTTTCAATCTTTGTAATAGCTAAACGAGCTTGTTTTTCATCCTCAAATTTCAAATTTAGTTTAATGCCACCAACTTTTTCTTTTAATTCATTTGGCGTACCGTAACCAACAAGTTTTCCGTGATCAATCATTGCGACGTGATCAGCTAATTGGTCAGCTTCTTCTAGATATTGAGTAGTCAACACAATCGTTGATCCCTCAGCAACTAAATCTCGAATAACATTCCACATTTGAATTCTAGTTCGAGGATCTAATCCAGTTGTTGGTTCATCTAAAAAAATTACTGCTGGCCTAGCAATTAAACTAACAGCTAAGTCCAATCGACGCCGCATTCCCCCAGAAAAGTCTGACAATGGTTTATCTGCTGAATTAACTAAATCAAATTCTTTTAATAATTCAGCCGTTCTTTTCTTTGAATCAGCAACAGATAAATCATTTAACCGTGAGAAAATCATTAAGTTTTCCCGTGCCGTTAAATCTTCGTCAATTGAAGAAGCTTGAGAAGTAAGGCCAAACAATGAACGTACAAGTTGAGGTTCTTTTTGCGTATCATGACCCAGAATTTCAATCTTTCCACTAGTTGGCTTTAATAATGTAGTCATCATTCTTAAGGTAGTTGTTTTCCCTGCCCCATTGGGTCCAAGTAAGGCAAAAATTTCACCTTTTTTGATGTTGAATGAAATATCATCAACAGCAGTTTGATTTTTAAATACTTTTTTTAGATTTTTTACAGTAACAGCATATTGTTCATTCATAATAATCACATTCCTTTTTATAATAGTAAGGGCGCCTTACAAAGGTTATTATAAGGGTACCTTATTATGATTGTCAAAAAATATGTAAATAAAAAAATCCCAGTAAAATAATTTACTGAGATTTCGTGCTTATTTATTTACAATAATGTCATACATATCCTGATAATTATCCACTTCGTAAGTTGGTTTAATCTTAGGGTTCATAGGCTTATGATTAGGATTGTACCAAATGCTATCAATGCCAAATCGATTAGCACCAAGAATATCTGACTTAACTCCATCACCGACCATAATGACGTTTTCTTTCGTCATACCAGGATTTAATTTGAAGATATGTTCGAAGAATTTTGAGTCTGGTTTAGCAACCCCAACATCTTCTGAAACGTTAACTTGATCAAAGTATTGGTACAAATCAGCGCCCTTCAAACGGCCAACTTGGGTCTTTCTAAAGCCATTGCTTCCCGCCACCACTTTCACGTCACTATCAGCTAATTTTTTCAATAATTTATCTACGCCGGCGATTTTATGATAATTATGGTTGATCATTTCACGATATTCTTTTTCAACCGCTTGACCATCAACTTTAATGCCAAAGTAAGCCATGACCTTTGTAAATCGCGAATCTAATAATGGTTGCAATGCTGCTCCATCTTCAATTTGTGACCAAACATCGTTATTAATTTTGATATATTTCTTTAATCCAAGTTCGATATCGGGAACCTTATATTCTTTTAAGATTGCGGTAACCCCTTCAATCTCACCACGATGAAAATCTAAAATCGTATCGTCTAAATCAAAAATTACATATTTATACATAAAAATCCTCTTTTAAATAACAAAAGACACAAAAATGTGCCTTTCATCGTAATTATTTCGTTATAAAATCTAACAATTTGAACATCACTGTTTTGTTTTCTGATGGAACTTCATGATGGATAATTTCTGCTGGAGTTTGGTGTAAATCATTATGATCTAATGCATATGCGCCATCATTAATAGCGATTTCGCGCACATTATCTGCATTTGGTTCAAAATGAAATTGTAATCCAATCACACTATCTCCCAAAAGAAATCCTTGGTTTTTCACCAAGTCAGAACTGAATAACAATTCAGCTTCATCAGGAATTTCAAACATTTCTTCGTGCCAGTGTAACGCCGTTAAGGTATCTGGAAGTCCAGGTATCTTATCACTTTCTAAATAAACAGGTGCCCAGCCAACTTCTTTAGCGGGAGCTTTAGAAACAGGATATCCTAAAGCTTTCGTAATTTGTTGTGCTCCGTAACATGCCCCAAACATTGGTTTATGTTCTTTCAGCATTTGTTTAATTAGAACTCGTTCTGCCTTAATCCAATCTACATCATCATTCGGGCTCAGTGGTCCTCCCAAGATGACTAACATATCAGTTTCATCAGCTTTAGGTAAAATTCCATATTGATATGGATGATAAATATAAAGCTCATGACCGTGTTGGTTATCCCATTCTTGAATAGTTCCTGGTCCTTCATTTGGTGTATGTTGCAAAACGTTGATTCTCATTGTTACCCTTTCACATCAACGGCAATCTTTGTTTTGGTTACGCCTGCAATTACCAATATTGGACTTTATCGTACCATTTTTAACAATCAGAAGGCAAATATTATAAATTAGTAGACAAAAGCAACTATATGATTATAATTAATAAAAACAATAAAATTATGAGGTGAACAATTATGTGGACTGCAAAAAAATTTAATGATTTAACTCCTACTGAACTATTTGAAATCTATCAAACTCGAGCTGAAGTGTTCAATATGGAACAAAATATCCATTACGTTGATCCAGACGTTAACGACACCATCTCGACTCATCTGTTTGAAAAAGTCGATGGTAAAATTGCAGCTTATGCGCGAATTTTCCAAAAGGATAACCATGTTACTTTTGGTCGTGTGTTAACCACACAAGCACTTCGTGGTACCGGAAAGGGTCGTGAACTGCTCGCTAAAATTCTCGAACAAATTGCAATTGACTACCCTGGTCTTCCTGTTGAAATTGATGCCCAATCATATGCGATTGGCTATTATGCCAAAAATGGTTTCACTTGTGTCGGTGATGAATTCCTAGAAGAAGGCATCAAACATACTAAGATGATTCATGTGGCTTTATGAAAAATACAGCCTTTAAATTAGCGTTTAAACTAACCTTTCCATTTATGATTAGCTTTATTTTTTTAGGAATCACCTATGGAATTTTCATGCATCAATTAGGAATTAATCCCTTACTATCAGTTTTAATGGCTGCCACGATTTATGGTGGTTCATCAGAATTTATTGTCGGCAGTTTATTATTGAAAAGTTTCAATCCCTTAATGATTTTCATCTTAGTGTTAATCATTAATTCCCGCCACTTCTTTTATGGGATTTCGTTGTTAAAACTCTACAAAGTTAGTGGTTGGCGAAAATGGATTTTACTTTTTGGACTATGTGATGGATCATTTGTAATTAACTTTTCAACCAAAGTCCCAGCTGAAGTTGATCAAACTCAGTTCATGCTTTATGTCACAGAATTAAGCTACCTTTATCGGCTAGTTGGAACCATCATGGGAATCATAATTGCTTCGTTTATCACGATTAATTTAAATGGAATGGAATTTGTCATGGTCAGTCTCTTCCTGATTATGTTTATTGATAATTTTATTGGGGAAAACCAGCATACTAATTCTGTTTTGGGACTGATCATTCCATTAATTTTGCTGTTTATTGTTGGCAAGCAATTCTTTTTGCCACTTTCAATTTTAGCAGTAACTATCATCGTCATTTTTCAATATCGAAATGAGCATGCCCATGACCTTTAATCAACAAATCATTACCATTTTCATTGCCGCATTTGCGACCTTATTAACTAGATTTTTACCCTTTATGATTTTTAAAAATCGCCAAATTCCTAAGCTAGTAACCTATATTGGTGATGCACTGCCATCCGCCATTTTAGGTATCTTAGTAATCTACTGTTACAAAGATTATCTGCTTAGTTTAGACAAGCAAACTATCATAGCAATTACTTGTGGACTCATTACAGTTATTATCCACTTATGGAAAAAGAATATGCTATTGTCGATGTCAGTTGGTACGATTTTATACATCATTTTGGTAAATATAATTTAAAAAGAGTAGCCCGAAAATATATCGAGCTACTCTTTATTTTTGTTAATTATTTAATCTGTCACTATCAGGATTGGTATTAATAAATCCAATTGCTGCTTCAATAAATGTAAAGATTAACGCAATTGGTGGGTAGAACCAAATCAAGACAATTGCGAAAACTGTAAATCCAATAAACCAATAGTTATTTAATAATTTGTAAGTGGACATGCTATAAATTTTATCAATATCTTTTTGTTCGTTGATTCCATTAATGACATTCTTACTCAAGATTAGATACGTTAAATTCCAAATAGTATATAAACCAAAGTAGATGTACTCTGGTCCCCTATAAGTTATATATTCACCAATCCATGCCGTTGAGACGGGGAAAAGGCAGGTCACAAATAGCCATAGCATATTTGCCCAATAGGTCTTTTTACTAATCCAGTTAATAATGGAAAACATATAATGATGATTATACCAAGCAACCGCAATGTAAAAGAAACTAATTGCATAGGCAAAAAATGATGGCCATTCTTTTAACAAGGCAGCTATATGATATGATTCTGGAACTTTAATATCTAATACCATGATAGTAATCACAATAGCGATAATAGCATCCGTAAACGCTTCTATTCGACCTTTATTCATAACTATCTTGGGGTCACTTTAATAGTAGCAGTTCTAGGTCCATCTGGGGTTTTATCAGTCATTATGCCAGTTGAGTAAGCATCTTTTTGGTTGTATTTATCCCGATATGCTTGATCAATTTCATCCATCAAGTGTTCATCTGTATCTTCTGGAATCCATTCAAAGTTAACTTCATAGACTTTACCGCCTAATTCAATCTTACCTGCTTTTTGTGCTTTAGCAGCAGCAAACCATTTAGATTTTTGTCCGTAACCAGCTCTTACATATAAATTATCTCCAACCACTACTGACCAAATATAAGTTAAAGTTCCCGTTGTCTTCATATCTGGATGAAATGGTGCGATATGAAAATCGTCCAAAATCGCAAATTCTTTTAGTTGTGCTTGAGTCCAATGTTTTGTGTCAGTCATAATATTAGCTTCCTTTTTATTAGTTAATAACATTATATTATCTACATTGATAAAATTCTAATACCATGACTCATTTAAAAAGAGCAGCTCGAAAATATCGAGCTACTCTTTTGGTTTTTATAGATAATCAAATTGTGACATCATTTCTTTGAAGACTCTATCGCTGTCACCTTTAATGTAAATATCATCTTTTGATGTATCATTAATAGTTTCATTATTAACAATAATTTTCTTAATATGACGTGGAAAGCTACTAGGTCCGCGTTTTGTACCTAAAATCAGTAAAACATCTGCTTGATTAATTAAATCAGTCCCCTGTTTTACTTGGTCTGGATATGTGGCTAAGTTTTTCATAATAAATTCTGGAATGATTATACTTCCACATTCATCACATCTAGGAATTTCTTCTTTTTTCAAAATATACCAGTCATATAACTTATGGCAACCAGTACAGCGATTTTTCCGAATATTTCCCCAATACTCAAATACATTTTTACTACCTGCCATTTTATGAAGCCAATCAATATTCATAGTGGCAATTCCATCTAAAATACCATCTGCTTCCAAATCAGCTAAAAATTTATGAGTATAATTAGGTTTTGCATTTTCTTGAAAGAAAGTCTGTCGATATAATTTGTAAAACTCATCGGTATGATTGATAGCATATCTACTACTTGAAAACGTAAATGGATCACCAATAAAATCTGGATCATTATCCAAAATATTAATGATTCCATCTACATCTGGAATACCAGAATCAGTCGAAATGCCAGCACCAGTAAATGCTACAACGTGATTACCATTTTTAATTAGATTAACTGCTTCTTCTATCTTTTGCTTTTGACTAATAATAGTCATCCCCTTAATTTAGAAAAAATCCGCTAAAGTTTTCTTTTTCAATTCATTTATCATGGCATTTTCTGATACAGAAAGAACATCTTCAATACTTTTTAGCATACGTTTTGCTTCATTTTTATGAACAAAAGCATCCGTGTTAAAGTCATCATATATTTTAAATAATGACGATGAACCCTCAATCGCTTCAAAAACATCGTACATTGTAATATCAGATGCATCCTTAGCCAATGCTAATCCACCCTTTGTTCCTTTTTTTGAGTCTAAAAGTTCTGCTTTCTTTAACATTCCAACTAATCTTTTAACACTCGGAACAGGAATATTTAAGGTGTTTGAAATTTGTTGAATGGTTAAATATGTCTCTGCTCCAATTTTAGTTTTTAAATCAATATAAAATAAAATTTCTAAAGATTGCGAATAACCTACAGAATATGACATAATTTTAACCTCTTTCTATCGTGTATTGTATTTTTTAATCATACTACAATAAAAACTTAACTTCATGAATTACTTTTTGCGAATTACCAATAAAACAACAAAAACAATTCCTACAACGACTAATACTGAAGATAATTTCATAACATCACTAAAAATAGTTGTGATTTTTAATACGCCAGCAGTTACCGATGTACCTAAGGCAAGACCAAGTGCTGCACCAAATTGTCTAGTGGTATTATAAACCCCTGATGCTGCTCCTGTAATTTCCCCAGATAATTTGTCCATAGCTGAAAAAGTTAGCGGGGTTAGTGCAAGTGCAAATCCTGCACCAAAGGTTAATGTGAATGGGAATAACACCCAGTAATTAGTTGTCTTAGCAAAAGCAGTTAATCCAACTGAAGAAATAAAAACTAAAATCAACCCAATTAACATAACCTTACTGTTACCTAATTTTTTAACAATCTTACGAACTTGTAGTGCAACGAAGAAAAGTAAAATTGACATTGGAACCATCCCAATACCTGCGACAAAAGCACTATCTTTAAATTGTAATTGCATAAATTGGGGAATATAGAACCAGAAAATCACTCCTGCCGCAGAGAATAGTAATGATCCAACGTATGCACCAAATCTTTCTCGATTTTTAAATATTATCAATGGCATCATTGGTTCCTTTACATATGCTTGACTAACAATAAATATAATCCATAAAATAGCAGACAAAATCAAGGTTGGAACAGGATATGAACTTCCATCAATTCCGTACGATAATGAAATCATCGCTAAGACTGACAAAACTGTTCCAATTAAATCTAAATTTCTTTGATTTGATTTAGTATTTCTAAGTACTTTCATAGCAACAAATACCATAATCAAAGCAATAGGTGCATTAATAATAAATCCTAATCTCCAAGATACAAATGCTGCACAAAATCCACCGAAAGTAATTCCAACAGCAGCACCCGCCCCAATTACAGCAGAATAATAACCGATTGCTTTTTTAAGTTCTTCCCCTTCAAATGTATCAGTAATAATTGCTAAACAAGTTGGTTGTAAGATAGCAGCACCAATTCCTTGGAAAGCTCTAAATCCAATAATCATTGATGCATTATTAGAGATACCAACCATCAAACTCCCTACTGCAAAAATTAATAAACCTGCAATAAACAATTTTTTTCGTCCATAAACATCGCCTAATTTACCTCCCAACAACATAAAACCAGCGTATGTAAGAACATATGCAACTTGAACCCAAGAAAGTTGGCTAGAGTTCAAATGTAAGTCTGAGGCCAATTTAACCGTTCCAGTAAAGATAATTCCTGTATCTAAAACCGTTAAAAATGCCCCAATTAAAGCCAGCCACATAATAATACTTTTTGTCTTTTTCATATGTAAACACTCCTTAAATTTTGTATATTTAATACTCAAACAAATAAGTATAATAAATATATACTTATTATATCTAAAAGCATATTTTCGTCAATTTATAACTCTTGCAAATAAAAAAATGACCTTAGAATTTCTTCTAAAGTCATTGATAATATCAAACATATTAAAATCTATTTTTTATGCAATTCCATTCAAAATCAAACTTGTCGCCTGTTTAGACCATTCATTAAGGTCAGTTGTTGAAACTTGTTTTTTAGTCACTATACAAGGAATCATATATCCCAATGTGGTACTTAAAATAATTTGTACAATGGTTTGAACTGGCATTACTTTAATTTGTCCATTATCCTGATATTTTTTTAAAATCGGAATTAATCCCATTGTAATATTAGCTTCAACCTCATTTTTAAAAGCCGCTAATAATGACTCTGAATGTAAAAACTCTTGTAAAAATATTCGAATTTGATCTCGGTTTTCAATCGCAAAATGCATCCGATTATTAATAAAATAATTCAAAAAGCTTTCAAAATTTTCATTGTCATGTTGTGAAATATCATCAAAGAATTCATTAGCAAGTTTGGGAATTACCAAATTATTAAACGGAGTTAAAATGGCATCCAAAATTCCCTGTTTCGTTTTAAATTCTCGATAAACGGTTCCTTCTGATACTCCTGCTCTTTGTGCAATATCTTTGGTATTGGTATTTTCAAACCCTTTTTGCGAAAAAAGTTCTAAACTAGCTTTTAAAACAGCTTGTTGTTTTTCGGATAAATTAGTTTCGGTAATACTGTTTTTAAAGACATTTTCAATATTATTGTTCAATTCCACTACTCCTTATACTCTACGATACTTCTTCATTACTATAATATTTAATCCATAGAATACAAGTGCAAAAACTAATAAAATCAATAAGTTTGGTAAGATTTGTAAGATTCCGTTTCCTTTTTGAATAACATCACTAATTGCTTGAGCACTATAGTAAAGCGGCATAATTCGTGAAATTGGTTGAAGCCAATCTGCCATTTGTTGAATTGGGACAATTCCAGAGAAAAATACTTGTGGAAGCATTACTAATGGAATAAATTGGACCATTTGAAAAGCCGAATTAGCAAATGTTGAAATTAATAGTCCCAAAGTTAAGGCAACTAAGGCCGTAAATAACGAAATAATAATTACATTCCAAATACTACCTAAAATTTGAACTTTAAAGACATAGATGCTAAATAATGTAATCAATAGTGACTGAACAGCTGCAAATGAACCATATCCCCCAATATATCCCATCACAATTTGGCTTTTTCTAACTGGGGTTGCCAAAACCCTCTCTAACGTTCCAGAGGTTCTTTCCCCTAAAAAGGAAACCCCTGAAATTAAAAAGACAAAGAAAAAGATAATAAAAACAATCATAATTGGCAATAATGTATCAAAGAATGTTGATTTACTACTTCCATATAAATATTTAGTTGAAAAACTATATTGGTTAGGTTGTGGTTGCTGATGCGTTGGTAAATTAACATGAGTAACCTCACTCAATTGTTTTTGCATCTGATCTAAAGCTAATGCTTGTTTCGTAATGGTTTCTTTAGCCGCTTGGGTATGTAATTTAACTTGGGCAGCTTTAATTCCTTGTAATAATAATCCAGTTTTAGATTGATCACTATTTTGTAATGTTAATTCTAAGTGATTACCTTTTTGCGTTAAAACTCCAGCATAATTTTTTTCTTCAATTACATCCCTTGGGTCTTTATTGTCAGCAACATCATGAACTTTAAGATGACTATTTTTAATTGAATTAACTATCTTAGTATTAACATTCTGAACCCCTAGTTTGGTAACTGGCTCTGTATTATTAGTAAAAAGAAAGTTTACTAACGTTAGGATGAAAAGTGGTGCAATAAACATCATTAATAATGTTCTTTTATCCCGAATCATCTCTAAACAAATTCTTTTAATTATTGTCCAAACGCGCATCTTGAACCCTCCCTGCTTTAATAAATACATCTTCAATATTAGCAACATCAAATTGTTTTAATAATTGCTTTGGTGAACCTTGAGCGATACTTTCACCTTTTCTAATCATCATGAGTTGGTCAGCTTGTTCGGCATCTTCCATCACATGCGTGGTTAAAAGAATCGTAACTCCAGCTTTGGATAACTTATTCAATTCTTTCCAAATTTGTTGTCTTAATTCTGGATCAATTCCAACAGTTGGTTCGTCTAAGATTAGTAAGGTTGGATTAGTTACTAACGCGATTGCCAAAGATAATCTTCGTTTCATCCCACCAGAGTAATCTTTCACATACTTATTAAGATGTGGAAGTAAATTAACCACATTAGCTGAATAAGTAATGCTTTTCGCCATTTCTTTTTTAGGTACGCCTTGTAATTCTGCAAAAAATTCAAGATTTTCTTTTCCAGTTAATTGTCCATATAAAGCATCATTTTGGGCCATAAATCCAATTTTTGATAAAATTTTGCGATTTGGCATTGTAGTTCCTAAAACTTTCACGGTCCCTTTTTGTGGTAACTTCATTCCCATAACTGATTTAATCAAGGTTGATTTGCCTGAACCACTTGGTCCAATTAACGCTAAAATTTCTCCTTGTTTAAGTGCTAAACTAATATCTTTTAATACAATTGTTTTTCCGTATCCTTGTTGTAAATCTTTCACTAAAATGGTATTTTCCATAATGTTCCTCCTGTAAATGAGTACTCACTCACTATATATTATAAACCTAAATTTAACAAGTTTTTTAACATTATTCATAAAAAAAGAACCTTCAAATAAGAAGATTCTTTAAAAATATATTATTAGTTTTCTATTACTACTTTTCCAATCATATGCTTACTTTCAACTAAGGATGTGGCTTTACGCAAGTTACTAGCATTAATTGGTGTAAAAGTTTTAGTGAGGGTACTCTTTAATTTGCCTTCGTCTAATAGCTTACTTATTTCATCTAAAATTTCATGTTGCGTAATCATATTGGGTGTATGGTACCATGATTTTGCATACATCCATTCCCATCCAAAACGAACCATTCTGGACTTTAAAGGTTGGAAATTTAGATTTCTTCCAGACCCAGTAGTAGAAGCAATATTTCCAAATGGGGCAATTAATTTACTAATAGTTGGCCAATAATAATCTAAATTAATTAATTCTAAAATATAATTTACATTTTTAAAACCTAAATCATGGACTTGTTGAACAATATCTTTATGATAGTCAACCACATAATCTACCCCATGTTCTAATTCCCATTTTTTAGCTGTTTCTCCACCAGCAGTTGCAATTACTTTTAAACCAGCTAGATGAGCTAATTGTGTTGCGACTGATCCTACTCCCCCAGAACCATTAATCACCAAAATTGACTTATCTTTATTTTCATTAACATTATAGAAATCAATATCCATTTGTTCAAATAAAGATTCCCATGCGGTTAAACTAGTTAATGGCATTGCTGCACTTTCAGCTTTAGTTAAATTTTTAGGTGCATGTCCTACTATTCGTTCATCCACTGCTTGAAACTCACTATCACTTCCAGGTCTATCATATGCACCCGCATAAAATACTTTATCACCTGGTTTAAATAAAGTTGCTTCATTTCCAGTTTCTACTACAGTTCCGTAAGCATCATATCCAATTATTTTGGGTTCTGAAAGTTCTTTTTTCTGTCCACGTCTTGTAAACATATCAACAGGATTTACAGATGTTGCATCTACTTTAACAATTAAATCGTGTGCTTCAGGTATTGGAATTTTTGTCGTAAATTCAAATAAACTATCTGGATTACTGATTGGCAAATGCTTTTTGTATCCGATTGCTTTCATTTCATTATTCATAATTATTCCTCCAATTGATTTATTAATTAAATAATAATTCTATAAATAATTAATACAATAATGTAATTTAAGTGACCTAGTTACAAAATTTTCCCCACAAAAAAAGTGCTAATTAGCACTTTTCTGATGAACTGAATTGTAAATATTTCCCCATTTTTCCATTTCTCTTATCACTGGTTCTAAAGTTTTTCCAAAATCAGTTAAGCGATATTCCGTTTTAGGTGGAATAACTGGATATATTTTCTTTGAAATTACATTATCATTTTCTAATTCCCTAAGTTGCAATGATAACATTCTTTTAGAACACGCTGGAATTTTTCTATCAAAATCATTAAATCTCAAAACTTTATTTTCAAAAAGATGATATAAAATCACACTTTTCCATTTTCCAGATATTATCTGTAGTGTACTTTCAATTGGACAACCATCTTTACAATCATAAATATGTCGATTACTCATTATTTTCAGCTCCATTACCATATAAATATTTTTTCAAAGCTTTATATCTTTGATAATAGGCTTGTTCGCGCTTATTATCACGTGGTTCATAGTATTGCTTATCTTCAAGATCTTTAGGTAAATACTTTTGGTGGGCAACTTGATGTTTTTCATTAAATGGATTAATCATATCCCCACCACCAGTTGTTTCAATCGAATGTTTATAATGGGAATCTCGCAAATAAGTTGGCATTGGATGTAACTGATTAGCTTCTTTTCCATCTTCGTTAGCCCGTTCGTATGATTTCCAGGCTGAATCTGATTTAGGCGCTAAACATAAAATGATGGTTGCATACGAAAGATTGGTCGATGCTCTGGGCAAACCAATTTTTTCAGCAGTATCACAAGCCAAAACTGCCGTATCCACTGCCCTTGGATCTGCTAAACCAATACACATATATGCTGCATCACGAATTCTTCTAATTGCTGATTCTAAATCGCCGGAATTTAAAATCACACTTAAATAATATAAAGCCGCATCCGTATCCGAACCAATAATTGCATAATTGAAAGCACTCAGATAATCGTAATGATAAGTTGTATCTTTATCAAAGGCAAAATGTTGATTCTGAGCAAACTCTGCAATTTGTTTTTGATTTAATGTTTTACCATGCATAGCAACCAATGTTTCGAGCATATTTAATGCTACTCGTACATCCCCGTTAGCAGAATTGCCAATCATTTTTGCTGATTTTTGATCTAATTCAAAATTAAAAACTGATTTAGTAGTTCGTTGTAAAACAGGCACAATATCATCTGGTGATACTGGTTTAAATTCAAATAATTCACATCGTGACCGAATGGCAGGATTAATAGTAATAATGGGATTCTCAGTAGTAGTTCCAACTAATAAAATTTTACCAGATTCAAGATATGGCAACAAATAATCTTGAATCGGTTTCGTTAATCGATGAATTTCATCAAGTTGTAACACAAAAGATTCATTCGGATGGTTAGCCACTAATTTTTGTAATTCAGCTTTATTATCAATACTGGCATTAAATTTTTCAAATGGTAAACCATACGCACTGGCCATTACAAAAGCCAAAGTTGATTTTCCAGTACCAGGTGGGCCCCATAAAATCAATGAAATGGGAATCTTTTTATCAATAATTTGCCGCAATGGTTTCCCGGAACCCAAAAGTTGTTTTTGTCCCACTATCTCATCTAATTTTCGAGGTCTGATTTCATCAGCTAATGGCTGGTGAATATTATTTTTACTGAATAAGTTCATTTCATCATTCATTATTAATTTCCTCTTACAATTTGTTAGCTATTTCTTTAATATTACCACTATCACCAAATCGAATTTAATCTTTTGCACAAAAATAACGCTAGAATTGCTTCCAGCGTCATCATAAATTTATTCAATTGCTTTTTTCATTACTTGTGCATATTCAGTCAGTTTAGCCGGTGCTTCTTCGCCATTTTTGTCGATTAAATCAACAATTTGACTTCCCACAATTACACCATCAGCTAACTCACTCATTGCTTTGGCTTGTTCTGGGGTATGAATTCCAAATCCAATGGCAATTGGTGTCTTCGTATAACTTCTAATCTTATCAGTTAAGGATTGTAAATTAGTCTTAAACTCATCACGAGTTCCAGTAATTCCCATTGAAGAAACGACATAGATAAAACCAGTCGCACGTTTCGCAATCTTTTCAATTCGTTCCCGTGAAGTTGGTGTGACCAATTGAATTAAATCTAAATCATATTTTTCAATGCTTGGTAACAATTCCGTTTGTTCTTCAAATGGCATAGCAGGAATAATCATCCCACTGACATTTAATTCAGCACAACGACGACAAAATTCATCGTAGCCAGTCTTAAAGACTAAGTTTGCGTATGTTAGAAAGACCATCGGTACGTCTGACTTTTCTCGTACTCGTTTCACAATTTCAAAAACGTCATCAGTATTTACGTGACGATCTAATGCCCGTTTATCAGCAGCTGCAATTACGGGACCATCCGCCACTGGATCTGAAAATGGAATTCCAATTTCGATTAAATCAGTACCGCCGGCAGCCAAAGCTAAAATGTTATCAACTGTGGCTTCAATACTTGGATCTCCGGCAACCACGAAACCGATGAATGCTTTTTGGTTAGCAAAAATTTCACTTAGTTTACTCATTAATATCTACCCCTCTGTATTTGGCAATTTGGGACACATCTTTATCACCACGACCAGAAATGGTACAGATAATAATTTGGTCTTTGCGCATCGTTGGTGCTAATTTTTGCACATAAGCAATCGCATGTGAACTTTCAATTGCAGCAATAATTCCTTCAGTTCTTGCAATGTATTCAAAAGCTTGAACGGCTTCTTCATCAGTAATTCCGACGTATTGAGCACGTCCAGTTTTCGCTAACATTGCATGTTCTGGTCCAATTCCGGGATAATCTAGTCCCGCAGAAATTGAGTAAACTTCATCAATTTGACCATCTTTATTTTGCAGGAATTTGGATTTCATACCATGGAAAATTCCGTCGCTCCCTTTTTCTAAAGTAGCAGCATGTTGATCCGTTTCCACTCCTTTTCCGGCGGCTTCACAACCAATTAATTGAACTGTTGGATCTTCAATGAAATCGGCAAAACTACCAATGGCGTTACTTCCACCACCAACACAAGCGACAACTGCATCTGGCAAACGTCCAGCTTCTGCCATAATTTGTTTCTTAGCTTCTTTACTAATGACACTTTGGAAATCACGCACCATCAATGGGAATGGATGTGGACCAACTGCTGAACCTAAAACGTAGAAAGTGTCTTCGACGTTAGCAACCCATGCTTGCATCGCCGCATTCACAGCATCTTTGAGGACCATTGATCCACTGGTAACGGGATGAACACGACCACCAAGTAATTCAATGCGGAACACGTTTAATTTTTGACGATCTGTATCTTCTTTTCCCATGTAAACGTCACATTCCATCCCCATCAAAGCAGCAATCGTCGCTGTCGCAACCCCATGTTGACCAGCACCAGTTTCGGCGATTAACTTCTTCTTCCCCATGCGCTTGGCTAATAAAGCTTGGCCAATGACATTGTTAATTTTATGAGCACCGGTATGATTCAAATCTTCTCGTTTCAAGTAAATTTGAGCGCCACCTAGGTCTTCTGACATGTGCTTAGCATGATACAAAAGTGAAGGACGATTGGCGTAGTTATTCAATAAATCATGTAATTCTTTTTGAAATTCTGGATCATCCTTGGCAGCTAAGTAAGTCTTTTCAATTTCTTGTAATTCATGCATTAAAGTTTCCGGAACGTATTGTCCCCCGTAGATATCGTATTTTCCATTTTTGTTAGTCATAATTTTCTCCTACAATTGATGCACTAAATCAGTTAGTGCCTGCATTTTGATTAAGTCTTTGTGTCCGTCAGTTTCAGTACTACTGGAGACATCAACGACGATTGGTTGCGTAGTTTTCACTGCTTCTGCGACATTAGTCAGATTAATTCCCCCAGATAAATATTCTGGTTGACTTAAGTGATGGTTAGTAAACGCTTTAGCCGCAATTCCACGCCCCTTACTTGCATCAAACATGACATAGTCAGCATCCGCATTAATTTCATTTTTATCAGTCACAACTTGAATGATTTCTCCATTTAAATTGTGAACTGTCTGGATTAAATCATTCGGTAATTTACCATAGTATTGAACTTGGCTAATAATTTGTTGTTCTAGCGCGGCTTTAATTTCAGCCGTAGTTTGTCCAACGTAGACACCAACTGAAATGATGTCTGGGTTCAGTTGTTCTCTTAATTGTTGGGCCGTTTTTAAACCAATTTGGCGCTTACTGGGTGCAAATACAAATCCAATTAAATCAGGCTGAACTTGATTGATATTATCAACGTCAGCTAAAGTTTGCACACCACAAATTTTAATTTTGACCATGAGCTAATTCCTTTAATTTCTGCGCTTTGTCATCCGCTAACATCATGGTTTCGCCAATCAACGCTCCATTAACTCCAATTGCTTCAAGTTCAGCAATTTCAGCATGACTTTTAATGCCACTTTCAGAAATAAACAAAATGTCATCTGGAACAAGTTCACGTAGTTGTTTTGAATTATCCATATTAACGGTGAAGTTTTTTAAATTTCGATTATTGATGCCAATGATTCGAGCCCCGGCAGCAATTGCTCGTTTAATTTCAGTTTCGTTATGGGCTTCAAAGATTACTGATAATCCTAATTGGTTAGCAATCTCAAAGTATTCATGTAATTGATTATCATCTAAAATTGCACAAATCAACAAGATAACACTTGCACCAGCTGTTTTAGCTTGATATATCATGTACGGATCAACGGTAAAGTCTTTCCGTAAGACTGGGACATCAACTGCTCCGGTAACTTGTTGTAAATCGGCTAAAGTTCCTTTGAAATAATCTGGTTCAGTTAAAACAGAAATGGCAGTTGTTTCAGCTTGTTGGTAGGCTTTCGCAAGTTGTTCAACATCAATCTTGGTTTTGATATCGCCCTTGGAAGGTGATGCACGTTTGATTTCACAAATAAAACTCATCTTTGGTTTGCGTAAGGCAGTTTCAAACGGAAAATCGTAAGTGATAGCATCATAGTTAATTTGTTTTTTTAAGTCGTCTAGTGGTAAGGCTGCTTTTTCTTTAGCAATTCGGACTTTAGTTACATTAGTTAAATCATCTAAGATCATGATTAATCCCCCACGTGGCTAGCAGCGACAAAGTCTGCTAGTTTTTGTTTTGCTTTACCACTATCGATGGTTTCTGCGGCCAACTGCATCGCATCCACTAAACTTAGTTCTGGTTTCACAATTTGAATCGCACAAGCAGCATTCAAAATTACGATATCGCGTTTGGGTCCTGGTTCTCCATTGAGAATGGCTTTCGTAATATCAGCATTTTCTTCCGGAGTCCCGCCAACTAAGTCAGCCGGTTGGCAAAGGTGTAACCTTAACTTTTCTGGATTGATTTCACCTGTGGTAATTTCATGATGATTGAGTTTAGCATATTTGGTAGTAGTCGTTAACGTTACTTCATCGAGGCCATCATTTCCATGGACCACCATGGCATTCGTAACACCAAGTTGGTCTAGAACATGGGCCATTGGTTCAACTAATTTTTCATCGTTAACTCCGAGTAATTGGTAATTGGCACCGGCGGGATTGGCTAGTGGTCCCAGATAATTGAAGATGGTGGGAATGCTCAAGGTCTTGCGAACCGGAGCCACAAACCGCATTGCTTGATGATATTTTTGCGCAAATAAGAAACAAATTTGATTATCGGACAACATTTTGGCTGATTGTTCCGGACTAACTAATAAGTTAACTCCGAGGGCTTCAAGAACATCGGCCGCCCCACTTTTACTACTAGCGGCACGATTTCCATGTTTGGCAACTGGAACAATTCCAGTTGCCAAAACGACAATTGCGGTCGTAGTTGAGATATTAAAAGTGTTGGCCTGATCTCCACCAGTTCCGACAATTTCTAATACTGGATGAGCTGGTTTAATTTGGGTCGCATGTTTTCTTAATGAATTAGCTGCTCCAGAAATTTCATCAATGGTAGCGCCTTTAATTGAAAGTCCCATCAAAAAGGCGGATTTTTCAATTTCATTGGCTTGGTCATTCATAATTTCGTCTAAGACTGCCTCAGCTTGAGTTGCACTCAAATCTTGTTGTTTGCTTAATAGTTCAATTGCGTTTTTAATCATTTCTTTTTCTCCTACTAATTTAAAAGTTCACATCAATTAATTAGTAGTTTTGCCATCGTCTCTTTTCCATAATTCCCAATCTCCTTTAATTTTAAATACAAAAAAACCGCCCTCTACTAGATAAGTAAAGGACGGTTTCCCGCGGTGCCACCTTGAATTTGAGTAAAATACGGTATTCTAAAAGAATATCGATTCTAACCCCGCTTAGCAGAGGACCAACATCCTCCCGACAACTGACGTATGTCTTAACGTCAAACCATACTCGTATAATATACTTTCAAGTTTGCCCTCGACGGTCCATTTAACTAACTGCGTTCGATTGCCATTCTCAGCACCGGCAACTCTCTGGGCGTGCACATTAGTTTTAATCTCCATCTCAATGGTTTCTTTTGGGTCGTATTTAATTTTTATTAATCATAACTAGATTTTTGTATCATGTCAACAACTAAATTAAATTTTTTTATTTAGTTGACACAAATTTATTTATGCTTTAATCTATTGGAAATAAAACAAGCAGTTAACCGTCGATAACTTTTGGCTAAGTTATCAAAACCGTTGACGTGGAGATCAAGATTACCATGCCTTTCAAGAGAGCTGATGATGGTGAGATATCAGTAAGAAACAAGTAATTAAATGGACCACTGAGGGCACTAATAAAAGCTTTGGCTGATTACCTAGTGACGTGTTGGGATACGTAAGTTCCCGGAGGAATGATAGTTCCTTGCTAAGGCGGGAAGTAGTCTTTTTGACTACCTCCAATTAAGGTGGCACCGCGGATAAATTTGTCCGTCCTTAACAATCATTTGTTATGGGCGGGCTTTTTTTATACAAATTTTTTGGAGGTCACATAATGACAAAATACGAACGACACACTTTACAATATCAAGATGCAACTTTCTCTCCTAGCAAGATTATAGCGAGTTTCCGTAAGCAAAACCAAGATGGTTATATCTTAGATATTAATAATGAAACTACTTTAGAAAAAACTAATTTAATCTATTTAGGAATTCATCCGAAACTTAAATTAACTTATCGGGATGGTGTTTTATCAACTAATGACACCAAGATTAAAACTGATTTACAAGATTACTTAGAAGACTTAATGAGTGAGTACGAATTTGATGACACTAGTCAACCATTACCATTTTCTGGTGGATTATTAGGCTACTTTGCTTATGATTACGTGAAATATAACATTCCCCATTATCCGAAAGTTAATAATCCATTTGGCTTAGATGATGCGGCATTTATGCTATTTACGGAAGTGATTGGTTTTGATCCAAGTACTAACCAAGTAACCTTAATTCAAAATTTACCCGTTGGCGAATCAGATACTTTAACGGAATTAAAGCAGGAATTAACTGATTTACAGGCTGAATTTGATGGTTTCCCTACCCTCGAAATCGCTAAATTATTAATCCCCAAATATGATAAACCAACTTATGAAAAGTTAATTCATAAAACGATTGAACATGTCTATAAAGGTGATATCTTCCAAATGATTTTATCAAATCCCTTACAAGGTGAAGCAAATGGTGATTTATTAGCGTTATATCAACAACTTACTGGAACTTATCATTTCTACTTCACTCTGGGTGATTTTCAAACTGCAACAGCCTCTCCTGAAACGTTACTGCGTAAAATCGATACTAATTTAGCTACTTTTCCCCTTGCAGGAACTCGTCGGCGTGGAAAAGATACTGCCGAAGAAACTAAATTTGAAAATGAATTACACACTGATCCCAAGGAAATTGCCGAACACAATATGCTCGTTGACTTAGGCCGCAATGATTTAGGAGCTGTCAGTCAGTTCAATTCTGTGAAAGTTACGGAACATATGGTGTTGAAAAAATATAAGCAGGTTATGCATTTAGCATCTACGGTTGAAAGTCAAATTGCACCTGATAAAACTGGTCTCGATGCTTTAAACTCCGTCTTTCCAGCTGGAACTCTATCTGGCGCACCTAAGGTTTCTGCTATTAATATCATTGGTGATTTAGAACAACAGCATCGCGGTATTTACGGCGGCACATTTGGCTATTTAGACTTTAATGGTGATTGTGACTTTGCGATTGGAATTCGTTTAGCCCATAAAAAAGGACATCATTTAACGGTTCATTCCGGTGCTGGAATTGTTGCGGATAGTATTCCCGATAATGAATATCAAGAATGTTTTAATAAATCACGAGCTATTTTAAATGGCTTACGTCAAGCAACAAACTTGGAGGTTTTGAACTATGATTCTATTGATTGATAATTATGACAGTTTCACTTATAACTTGTACCAACTCATTGGTCAATTTACCCAAGATATCAAAGTGATTAAAAATGATGAACTAACTGTTCCAGAAATTGAAGCATTACAGCCAGAAGCTATCATTCTCTCCCCTGGTCCTGGTAATCCAGATGATGCTGGGGTTAGCTTAAAAGTTGTCAGACAATTACAAGGCCAAATTCCCATGTTAGGAGTTTGTATGGGATTGCAAGTCATGATTCAGGCGATGCATGGCAAAGTTGTACCAGCTAAAAAGTTAATGCATGGTAAAACTTCGTTGTTAAAATTAGACAATGATAGTTTACTATTCAAAGATTATGCGCCAACAGGAACAGTAGCTCGTTATCACTCTTTAGTTGGAGAAATGGCAACTTTACCAGCTGAATTTAAGGTCACAGCAGTAGATGATGCCAATGAATTAATGGCTGCTGAAATTCCTGATAAACGGATGTACGGAGTTCAGTTTCATCCCGAATCAATTTTGACTGATCAAGCATTGGGGCAAAAGATTGTTAGTAACTTTTTAGAATCGTTGTAAATGAAAAAGCCAATTCGAATTAATTTTCGAGTTGGCTTTATTGTTTTATCTAAATATATCTGCAAATCTTTCAGAAACATATGTCTCAAGCAATGCGGCTATGAAAAGCAATGGTAATACATAGATGAAGTATAGCTTAAGGTAATTACCAATCGCTTTCTTCACACTATTCTTACCATGTTTATATAATTTTTGACATACTGCCTTATTAAGCTTAAATGCTACTGTAAATAAAATGAAGAATGCAAAAAGTTCAATAATACTGTGGCAAATAAGTTCAGTAAACATTTCGAAAAGCGTTACTTTTGCATTCGTAAATGGGATTGCAAAAGCTGTTCCAAAAATAATTCCATTCATCACAATGGCGTACATCCATAAATATGGAATTGGAATTAAGGCAACTATTAATACGACTAGTGGAACTGTTAACGCATTATTTCTGAAAATATAAAGAAATTCATCAAATTCAGATTTTGGTTCAAATCCACTATATACTCTCTGTAAATATCCTACTGAGTTATATCTAACAACGATATTAACAATAAAAGTTATTACGGCAACAACTAAGAAAAATAATACTAATTTTCTTAACAAAATCCAATCGATCGGATTATTTTTAACAAGGTTTTTCAATCTATTTTTCACTAATAATCTCCTTTGAGGTCTCATGTTGATTAAAAGTATATAGATATTTATTAAACATTGATATAGAAAAAGAGCAATTGATACATTTTGTATACAATTACTCTTTATTACTACACATTAATAATCACATCATCTTTTTTACTAATCTCGATTCAACGTTGAATGATGAATTCCATAAACCAGATAAATTATGATTCCAATTAAGAACCAAATTCCAGCTGTAATTAATGTTTCCACATGTAATTGAGTCATTAGACTTAGTGAAAATAGTGTGGCAATGATGGGCAAAACTGGATAACCTGGCATCTTAAATCCATTATGCTTAATATCTTTTCGTTTACGAAGGGGAATAATTCCTAAAGATACAACCGTAAATGCTAGTAGGGTTCCAAAACTAACTAGATCAACTAATTTGTCTAATGGAATTAGTCCAGCAAAGACAGCAATAATAACCGTTGAAATTATCAAGGCTCTTGTAGGTACCCCATTTTTGTTAATTTGTCCTAACTTACCTGGCAATAATCCATCTCTTCCAATGGCATAAATCAATCGTGATGAAGAATAGATCGTAGCATACATCATTGTGTACATTCCGATTAAAGCTCCTACCGCAATAATCATGGAAATGGCATTTTGTCCCACATGATGAAGTGCAAATGATACAGGATCAGCAACATTTAATTGGGTATAGTTAACCATTCCAACTAGTACAAAAGCTACTAAACTATACAAAACAGCTGCAATTACTAAAGTTCCAATGATTCCTAATGGTAAATTACGACTAGGATTCTTAACTTCTGCCGCAGATCCTGATAACGCATCAAAACCAAGAAATGAGAAAAAGACCATTGCTGCCCCAGTTAAAACTCCTTGGAAACCGAAAGAATCATGCATTCTTTTAGGAATAAATGGGTGGTAGTTTGAACTCTTAATGTAAAAGAATCCAACAACGATAAAAATTAAAATAATGGCTAATTTCAATAACACTAGCAGGTTTTCTGTCTTTTTAGATGTTGTCATTCCTTTACGTAAACTAAACGCAATTACTAAAATAACTAAGATCGCAACTAAATTTCCATAAGTTCCATGAGCTGGATCAAAAGCTCCCGTGAATGCTTTTGGTAATTTAATAATTGGCGAAATTAAACTAGTAAAGTATGCTGACCAACCAGTTGCCACAGCAGCAACTGCTAAAAAGTATTCCAAAATCAATGCCCAACCTAAAACCCAGCCGACAACTTCCCCGAAAACAATATTTCCATATGAATATGCAGATCCAGCAACTGGTAATGTCGCAGAAAATTCTCCATATGCCATTGCTACTAATGCACAAACTACTGCAGCTAATAGAAAACTAATTACAACCGCAGGTCCAGTTGTAGTTGCGGCAACTGTCCCTGGAAGAATGAAAATTCCCGTACCAATAACTGCCCCAATTCCTAGACCTAATAAATCTTTAACCGTTAATGTTCGGTTTAAATGTTTATCATTATCTAAATATGTACTTAATTCTTCTTTTTGAAACATTCGCGCAACTAAACTCAATTTAATTCCCCCAATCAAAAAACATATCAATGACATTACGCCCGATGTGTTTTAAAAGTATTGTTAGATTCTTTTAGCAACTTTTAACCTATCATCGAACTTTTCGACAACACGTTAAAATTTAACGTGTTAGTCATTAATTTTGACAAAATACGCTAAATAATAAATATTAATATCTCTTTTTGAATTTATCATGCTAAAATTATCCCTTTCATTTTTAAACAAGTGTACTCATATATTTAACATATGTCAATAAATACGAATAATATTAATTATATTAAACATTTTTAAATAAAATAACGAACTATAATCGAAAAAATATGCATAAAAATAGGCAACTAAATTCCAGGTTGTAAACAGGAACTCAGTTGCCTAATTAATTACATTAAAGGACTCATAAGGCGACTAAAGTGTTGTTTAAAATTAAGCCACCAGCCTTCGTTTTCAAAATATTCTTTAGTTCTTTGAGTTGCGTTTTCTAAATCAACTTTAAAGATTTCTTCCATTTCTTTAGCCAATTTCTTGTCGTAAACAAATGCATTACATTCAAAATTCAAAGAAAAACTACGGTAATCAAAGTTTGCTGATCCAATTGAAACTAATTTATCATCTACTACCATCGTTTTAGCATGCATAAAGCCGTCGTTATAAGCATATACTTTACATCCTAAATCAATTAATTGACGGGTATACCACTGAGTAGCACGATATACAAATGGATGATCAGGCATATCAGGAGTAATAATTTGAATATCTACTCCTGATTCTGCAGCAATGGTTAAAGCGTCAATAACGGATGGATCAGGAATTAAGTAAGGAGTCGTCAATTTAATAGAATGCTTGGCACTTTGGATTAATTTAATGTATCCTTTTTTAATTTGTTGTTTTTCACTGATTGGACCACTGGAAACAATTTGCATAATTGCTTTTCCATCAGTAGCATTTTCTGGATAATATTTTTTCATTTCAGTAGGACTATTGAAATCAATTCTATTTTTAGGCGCAGTGGCATTCCAATCCGGAATGAACTTCGATTGCATTCCATAAACTCCGTGTCCCTTAACTCTGATCATACAATCACGCCAGTTACCAAATTTGGGATCCCATCCCATATATTGATCACCTAAGTTCAATCCACCAATATACCCAATTTTTCCATCAATCGTGATTAATTTATGGTGATCTCGGTAATTAACTCGCATATCTAAAATGTTATTTTTATTATGAAGGAATGGATAAGCGTGTCCACCAGCTTCGAAAAGCGGTTTGAAAAATTGTTCATGGGTACTCATTGACCCCCAGGCATCATAACTAACTTTAACATCTACTCCACGTTTTGCAGCAGCAACTAATACATTTAATGCTTTGGTTCCAATTTTATCGGAAGCAAAAGTATAAAATTCAATATTAATAGAACTTTTGGCGTTATCAATATCAGTAAATAATTGATTAACGAATGTATCTCCACCTGTAAATACTTCAATTTCATTAGATCCTTGTAATGGTGCCAAATCATTATTCATAAACATTTTAACTTGTTCAGCAGCATCATTAACAATCTTGTTATTAGGATTACTTTGTTCATCAAACTTTCCTAATTGCTGCTTTTGCTCATTAATTTCAGTACTAACATCTTTATGAGTCTGGCCCTTAATATTTAAAACTTGGCTCTTAGGAATTCCTCTTCCAAAGAATCCGTATAATAAGAATCCGAGAACTGGAATAAAGATCAACACCATTAACCAAGCTAGTGTAGACATGATGTCCCGTGGTTCTCTAAATATTGTAATAATAGCGATAATTGTATTAATAAAAACAACCAATAGTAATCCATACAAAATAATAGTTAGTGTGCCCATATGATCTCTCCATTTTTAATTTTTTTGTGAATTAAATACTTTACTTACTATATATGATACATTTATATATTAAATTTGCACATTATTTTAATGCTGCATTTAGAAAACACAACTAATCAATTTCATCTGATTTTGGATAAACTACATGAAATTTTTCCAATACTACTCTAGCATTTTCAATATCAAAAATTTCACCTTCACTCTGGCACTCTTTTGAAAAGTAATTGTCATGTTCTTTTCTCCAATATGTCAAAGTACGATCACCTTCGCCTTCTTCAAAAGCATGGGTTGCGTCGACATCTAAATAATTAACCACTTGAACATCATCATTTTGAATAATACAAATAGGACTATCATTATTATCAAAAATAACATCGTATGCACCTTTACCAGGTAATGGATCATTATCTTTTACGTACAAGTCATAATTACTAGTGGTGGCTGTTTTTGTTCCTGATAAAACTAACTCAGCTAATTTATCTGCCGCAACTCCAAATTGAAAACTACTTTGAAGTTTGGCATCCGCTGGTATATCATGTTTCTCTTTTGCTTGTTGAAAAAATTGTTCTGGGGTCATCATTTAACTCCTTAACTATTGGTTTTTAAAATACTATAATATTTATTCCAATCATTTGAGATAGTTTCAATAATTGTTTGATTTAATAGATAGTCTAATACATCTTTTTTTGCTGGATTATCTAAAAAAGTATATTTTTGTGGAACATTAAAAGATCCAAATTCATATCTTAACTCATCTAAACTTATTTTATTAATTTTATAAACTTTCATTATTGGAATAATATATCCTTCATTCTTTTCTTGAAAGTAATTAAATATTTCTTTAAAATCATCTTTTTATTAGCTAATTTTTTTGCATCTGAATAAATTGGAAAATCACACTCAATATACAATTCTATTCCCCCATTTTTACCACTTGTATATACAAATGCTTGGAATTTATCCTTATAAAATGATTTTCTATATTCAATAATTTTATTTCCATTTAATATTTCACATACATACTCTTTATGTATGGACATTAATAACGTAGGTTCCAAAGGATTATATACATCAGCAATTTTTTTAATCATGCAGAATTCTCCTAAAGTTTTATTTTTTTCTTACTATTAGCATAAAACGGTCTTCATTCGTGCTAACATATCCAAATTTATTTATTAATTTATCTAAATCATTTAATTTTTTCAAATCATTTTCAACACTAAAATTTGGAAACTCCCAAGGAATTACTGATGCATAATAAACAATTGCACCAACATCAAAAAATTTCATTGTAGGTTTATATTCATCATAATAAATGATTTCAAAACCTGAATTTTCACAATCGATTAAGGTATTAAGTAATGTATTTTCAGGATAAGCAATAGAATAATCACTATCAAAATATTTTGATAACGAATAGTTATTTAATGCGCCAACTTGCTGAGTTATAAATAGACCATTTTTCTTTAATTTTTTATTTATTAAATCAATATCAAATGCGGCATGGCTATTCGTTATGATATCAAGTGATTCATCATTAACGGGTAAATCTGATTCATTTTCACTCTCAATAATTACTATTCCAGTATCTGATAGATTTTTATACAAAAATTCAATATTTGGTTTCCAAGCCTCAGTAACTATTGTATTTTGAAATGGATGATGAAAATTACGCAATAACTCTCCTCCGCCAGTTCCCATATCCAACAATTTCATATCATCCCTAAGATATTTTAAAACCAATTTCACATAATTCCATGGGAGTGTTTCATTTTCCCACCTACCATCAAGATGAGAAAAATCCCATCCTTTCATTCCATATTTTTCTTCAAATTTCCATTCATCTATCTTTTTCATAATAAGTTCCTATTACATTATTTATTATTCACATATTCAATAACCACTTCAGCCATTTTTTGTGATTGTTTATTGAAAAAATGAGGTAAGTTATCTAAATCAAAATATTTTAAAGCACTAGTTTCTTCAGTAACGTGATCAAGTAAATGCCCGCCAACCTTTTTGACTAAAAATAAATTAGTAATTAATTGGGTCTGATCACCATTAGGATATGTATAAATGTCGTTGTCAAAAGTTTTTAATAATTTGATTGGTTCAACATCCATGCCTGAATCTTCTTTAAATTCACGCTTACAAGTATCAAATAAAGTCTCCCCAAATTCCATAAAACCACCTGGAAAACACCAATCATCATTTCCAGTTCGTTCTTGAAGTAACAATTGTTTTTTATCGTTTAATAATGCCCCTGCGGAAGTATTTAAGATTAATGGTCGATGGCCAACTAATGCGCGAAGTTCTTTAATATAATCTGCCATAATATTCTCCTAACTTTTAATTATATTGAATTATAAACTAATTGCTTTAAATTGATGAACCGTTAGCTTAATGCTAATTATTTAATTACATAAAGTAAGAAGAGTATCATATGAATAAATATAACTAAAAGGACAGAAAATCATGAAATTATTTTACGCATCTGGTGCAAGCTCCCTCGCCCCACATATTTTACTAGAAGAAATTGGATTACCTTATCAAACTGAAAAAGTAAATTTAGATAATAAAACTTGGAATAATAGTGATTATAATCTAATCAATGAAAAATCATACGTTCCAGCTTTAGAAACTCATACTAAAAAAGTTATTACTGAATGTGCCGTAATTTTAGAATACCTTTCCGTCAACTCTAACAGTAATTTTATTGCTAATTATGATACCGATACCTACTGGGAAGAAAGAACTTGGCTCAACTATATTGCGACGGAATTACATAAAAATTTCATTTCACCATTTAGAAATGGTAATTGGTTAGCAAATACTGATGATTCAAAAAAACTAGTATACAAGCGTGTTTTCCCTCGGTTAAAATTTATTGATAAACATTTGAAAAATCAGAATTATATGATTAATAATAAATTTTCATTGGTTGATCCATATTTATTTGTAATGACAAATTGGATTAAACGACTTGATTTCACCTTTGATAATTTACCAAATTTAAAAAGATTTGATGAAACAATGAGAAATCGTCCTGCCGTTCAACGAGTTCTAAAAGCTGAAGGTGCCCCTCACTCATTAAGTGAATAACAGTATTCAAAAACAGCTGAATTAATTAAAATTCAACTGTTTTTTTGTAACATTATTTATTTTGGTAAAATATTTTTCGCAATAAAGCTAGCATATTTTACTGCACCATTTGGATTTGGATGAGTTTGGTCATCATAGAGCCATTCTGGATGATCTTTAATATAATCATTCCAATCAATAATAGTTAAATTATGATATTTCCCCTTCGCATTATTCAACATATCATTATCGGCATTTTGCCATGGTTGCGTAGGAACATGGACATTAATCCAATAAACGTGACGTTTAGGTCCCGCAATCTTCATAATTTGTTGCAACGTATCATCGGTAATATCACCATTAGTTCCTAAACCAATAATGATATTATTGCCCATTAAACCTTTAGATTTCAAATTTTGTAATACTGAAACTGCCACTGCTGATTGTCTTGAAACAGCCGCATCAATATAAAGCCGTGGAAAAATCTTTTGTAGTTCGTCACGTCCTGATAGCATTACGGAATCACCAACTGCACAACCAGAGAATTTAGAAGCTTCGTTTAATTGGTTAGCGGTTAAACCTTCTTTTTCAAATTCCTCAACGTCGGCTTTAGGTCGATCGATTTTTTGATTACTCTTAATTTTCTTAGCTAGTTTTTTATTATGAGCTTCTTCTTTTTTCGAATTGTTTTTAATCCGAGTAGCCAATTGCGTATGGTTAGCTTGATGAGGATTAACCAGTGTTGATTGCACAATTCCAAATATTCCCAGAACTAAAGAAAGTAATAATACAACTTCAATTTTCTTCATCTTTTTCAAATGGAACCAAACTTTATCAAACGTTTCTTTATAATCATATCTACCAAATGGAATTTGAATAAAACGATATGAAAGTTCAGAAATTCCTACAATTAAAAGCAATTCAAAGAAACCATAGCTAATTTGATGATCTGCAATATCTTTAAATTTATCACCAAAAAAGACAAAAACCGGTAATTGATAAACGTATATTTCGTAACTACGGGATCCAATCCAATTAAATACTGGATTAGTTAATAATTTATTCCATCTTCCGGCATTAGCTAGCACAGCCCACATAATTAACACTGTAGCTAATGAGAAAATCATCATTCCCCCACGATAAAGAAACTCTGACTGTGAACCAACTGTAAATACTAAAATCGCCATAATAGCTAATCCAATACTACCAAGTACGTTAAAGAACGTACTTTGGTTCTTACCTGCATTATGCATAATTCGGTCGCTAGGCCAAACTACCGCTAAAGCTGATCCAAATAAAATTGAGAACATCCGCGTGTCAGTTCCATAGTATACCCGACTAGGATCAACTCCATGATGATATAAAGCTGCCATTTCAAGCACTGAAATAATTGATAAAATAATCGCTACATAAAAAACATTTCTTTTATGCAACGGCTCATCAGTAATACGATTACGATTTGATAAACGCAAAATCAACATTACAATTAAGGGCCAAATTAAATAAAATTGCCCTTCTACCGCTAACGTCCATAAATGGGTAAATGGTGATTCAGAACCAGCAAAATTTTGAAAATATGATTGACCATTTAAAATTTCGTACCAGTTATATGTATAAGTTAAATTTGTGATAACACTTTGCCATAAGTTGGCTAATAAATTTCTTTGAAATAACGTAATATAGGCGGCTGTAATAATTAACATTACAATTAAAGTTGGATATAACTTTTTTATTCGTTTATACCAAAAATGACCATAATCAAAGTAATTATTTTGACTATACTCACTAATTAAATGATCGGTAACTAGGTATCCAGATAACGTAAGAAAAATTGGAACTCCTAGATATCCCCCGCTAAATAACTGACCATTAAAATGATATAAAATAACTCCGATTACTGCTAATGCTCGTAAACCAGTAAATCCGGTAATGAAACGATGTTTGACTTTTTTATTTTCCATATTACTTCCTAAACTGTACATTATTTAATAGCTTAAAATCTTAATAAGTTAGTTAATATTATTATAGAATTACTAGCGAAAAGATGCCATCAAAATGTTAATTTAAAATAAAGTATAACCATTTCTTGCACGGCACACAAACGCATTATATAATTTTGATATAGAGAATTTGCCATTTTATGTTCATCTTTTAAAATCACTTGTTTTAACAAATTAAACATATTATGATTAAGCTATTCAGAAAACTACATACGAAAGAGATGAACCGCGATCGATAAGAAATACATTGTTAATAAAGAATTATTACCTTCCATTTTTCCCAAAGTTGTTGAGGCATATAAATTACTCGATTCAGGTGAGGCTAAAAGTATTAGTGAAGCTGCCCATAAAATTGGGATTAGTCGTGATGTAATTTATAAATATCGTGGTTTAATTTCTGACTATGATGATAGCGAATTAAGTAAAAAAGTTATTTTTAGTGTCCGCATTAATGATCAATACGGAGTGATGAGCAAAATTTTGACTGTCATTTCCAAATACGATGCTAATGTCGTAACTCTAAATATGTCACTTCCCATTCATCAACAAGCTGTAATTAACTTTACAATCGATACTCATCAACTACACGACTCAGTCCATGAAATGCTAGATGAAATCAATGCTCTACCTGAAATCATTAATGTAGTTTTAGTTTCTGCAGAATAAAAGCGCCCTTCAATCGAAGGACGCTTATTTTTTTACTTTAAATATTCAATTATTTCATCAACGACTTGTTTGGGATTTTTATAGTCAGTTTTTACCACAAAATCAGCACATTCATGATAACGACCATCCCGTTCATGTTTTAACTCAATTAACTCATCCGTCGTTTTAGAGCTTGCTAAGGGACGTCCAGCTCGTTTTCCTAAGCGATCTTCAATCGCGTTATCAGACATATCTAATAAAACCACCGGAACATCAGAAGCTTGCACGTGACTAGCACAATTACCATTAATAATGGTGCCCCCACCAGTTGCTAAAACTCCATTGAAATCTGCTTGCTGTTGTAACATTTCAAATTCCAATTGCCGGAAATAAGGTTCACCCTTGGTTAAGAAAATATCATGAATTGATGAATTTTCATAGTCTACAATTACTTGATCCAAATCACGGACTTCAAGATTCAATTTTTCACCGAGTAATTTACTGATAGTTGATTTACCACTACCCATAAATCCAATCAAAATTACTTCCATGACCTTACCTCCTTACTAATTGGTATTTAGTTCCTAAAACTTTTTCTGCAGCTGCTAATTCTTTTTCATTACTAAACGTTAACTGTAAAATTCCGTTTGTATCTTCACGAATTTCACGAATATGCAGATTAACTAAACTAATATTGGCATTCGCTAACATTGTAGTAATCTTAGCTAACTCACCAATTTGATCAGGTAAATCTAAGAATAAATCAAAGAACCCAGTTGGAGCCGTTGGTTGCACATTTAGCTTATCACGACTAGTTTTAGCGTTTTGAAAATATCGTTTGATGTAAGTTTCATCATTAGCTGCCAAGTGTGCTTTGAGTTCACTTAAAGTCGCTTGATAACTATCCAGTTGTTGTAAAATAACGTCTTTGTTATTCAACAAAATTGCATTCCACATCACAGGATCAGCTGATGCAATGCGCGTAATTGATTTAAATCCACCAGCTGCTAAATTCATTCCTAAAGGTTCATTCTCGAAAGTTAAGTTAGTTTGATTAACTAATCCAGAAGCAATGATATGCGGTAAATGACTAATTTGCGCCACAATCTTGTCATGTTGTGGTGCTGTGACAGTAAGCCATTTGGCTTTGGTACCATCTAACAACCAATGCAATTTATCAGCTGCTGTTTGATTACCATTGACAACTTGAAAGTAAAAAGCATTTTCAAATAAATTAGCTTTTCCGGCTGTGACACCAGTTTTATGAGAACCAGCCATTGGATGACCACCAATAAAAGTAATTCCATTATCGGTTAATCCTTTAGCAGCTGCCATAATGGTTTGTTTGGTACTACCAACATCTGTGATAATCACGTTATCTTTAAGTGGTAACATTTCCAAACTATGCATATCAGCAATAATTTGTGAAACCGGAGTCGCCAAAATAATGAAATCAGCACGATTAGTTTTCGCTAAATCTTGTGAGCTTTCATCAATCAAACCATTTTTTAAAGCAAATTCAACACTAGCTTGATTCTGATCAGAACCAATAATTTTAACTTCTGGATGACTAGTTTTAATGGCTCGAATTAAGGAGCTCCCAATTAAACCTAATCCTTTTACAAATACAGTTGTCATTTCAATCTACTCCCCACCATTAATTTCTGCCAAGTCTTGGAAGAAGTTGGGATAGGAAATGTTGATACTTTCAGGATTTTGGAGGAATAGATCTTCATCAGTCCGTAAGGCTGCAATGGCATTCATCATTCCAATACGATGATCACCGTAACTATCTAAGTGATGGTCATTAACTTGCCAATCTTTGCGACCGGTGATAATCATTCCATCTGGTTTTTCTTCAACTTGGACCCCTAATTTACGTAATTCAGTGGCAATGGCTACAATTCGATCGGTTTCTTTGACACGTAATTCTTCAGCCCCACTAATATCACTGACACCGTCCGCACAAGCAGCCAATAAAGCTACCAAGGGAATTTCATCAACTAAAGCTGGAACATCTGCTGCAGTTAACTGAATTGGGGTTAACTTACTGCCTTTAACTCTGATATCACCAATTGGTTCACCCTTGCTTGGTAATTCAGTCACAGTGACATCTGCATGCATTTTTTCAAGCACTTTTAAAACACCGGTCCGAGTGGGATTTAAGTTCACGTTTTTAAGCACGACGTCAGAACCGGGAATAATGGCAGCTGCTGTCATAAAGAATGCGGCGGATGAAATATCACCAGGAACGTAGATCGTTTGGCCCTTTAATTTTGGATGTGGTTGGACAGTGATAGTTACATCATCATCCGCTGTTTTCACATTTGCACCAAATTGATTCAACATAATTTCAGTGTGATTTCGAGTTGGAAGTTGTTCAATAATCGCTGATGGTTCATCTGCAAATAAACTAGCTAAAATCAAAGCACTTTTAACCTGAGCACTAGCAACTTGAAGTTGGTAATTAGCTGCATGTATTGATCCGCCTTTGACTGTAGCTGGAAGTTTTCCATCGTTTGTTTCAATAGTGACACCGAATTCTTTCAAGGGTTCACTTACTCGTTTCATCGGGCGTTTACTTAATGAAGCATCTCCGACTAATTTAGAATCAAATGGTAACCCAGCTAAAAGACCCATCATCAAACGAGTTGTCGTTCCAGAATTTCCCATATCTAACGCATGTTCAGAGGCATGTAGTTGACCAGTTCCTTTTCCGTGCACAACTACTTTATCATCAGTCTTATCAATTTCAACACCTAAGTCACGAAAAGCCTGTAATGTGCTAAGACAATCTTCCCCTTCTAGGAAGTGAGTAATGGTTGTATCCCCTTCACTAATTGACCCCAACATAATGGCCCGATGAGAAATACTTTTGTCTCCGGGAACAACAATGGTCCCATGAAGTCCTGATTTCGGTGCTGAACTTAATTTTTTCATGAACTTACTCCTCCAATTTGATAAATGCACCAACTCATTTTACTGTGAATCGTTTGTAAAATAGTTTCGTCTGGTGCTAATTTTGCTACATTTTTCTGATTAGTAATGACTAGTTTGCCATCAATTAAATAGCTTTGATACGCGGCATACTTACTGTTAGTGGTTATAATGTCACATCCATTTTGATACTTTTCGGCTAGCTTTATAGTTGCCGGATGAGTATATAATTTATGATTATTACTGTGATTTTCGATTACGACAATTGGATCAAGATCAGTAATGATTGTATCAATTAAATGCATTTTATCAATCAATTGATAATGATAATCACCTAAACTATTCCCTTCATGATCCTGATACGCCATGGGAATTAATAATAAATCGCCTGAATAATCATTTAAGTGATTTAAAACATCTAAAAAATCAACATGTAATTTAATCTTTAAATTTGGATGTAACTTTACATAACGTTCTGCCGCCGCATTACTATCAGTAGCTTGGGGTCCTAACGTATGCAAAACCATTTTAGTATTCTTTCAATTCTTCGCGGTAAGCTTGAACTTGTTCTTTCATACGTTCCATACTATTATCATCAAAAGTATCAGTCATAGCTTTCGCTAATTCAATGGCGACTACTGATTCAATAACCAATGAGGCAGGAACAATTGCAGTCGTATCTGATCTTTCTACGTTCGCTTTCTTAACTTCTTTAGTATTAATATCAGCAGTTTGCAAAGGATGGTAAAGAGTTGGAATTGGTTTCATCGCAGCTTTTACGATAATTGGCATTCCATTAGTCATTCCACCTTCGAAACCACCAAGGTTATCACTCATACGGTTCCAACCTGCATCATCATGAGCAATTGGATCCATTACTTCACTACCAGATTGAGTAGCAACTTTGAATCCATCGCCGATACTGACACCTTTCATAGCATTGACACCCACAACGGCGGCAGCTAATTTAGCATCAAGTTTAGTGTCCCAGTTCACGTAACTACCAATTCCGGCAGGCATGTTTTCGGCAACCACCCGGATAATTCCACCTAAAGTGTCACCATTTTTCTTAGTTTCGTCGATTAATTCATGAATTTCTTTCACTTCATTTTCGTCAATCATACGTAAGTCATTTTTTTGGATTGCTGCTTGAATTTCAGCAACGTTAGTAGGAGTTCCGGTGCTTTCCACTTTTCCAATTTGTTGCACGTAACCAACCAGGTTAATCCCTAATTCGCGAAGTAATTGTTTACAAATATTACCAATGGCAACCCGCATGGCAGTTTCACGAGCGGATGAACGTTTAAGCACGTTACGTAAATCACGGTGACGATATTTCATTCCACCAACCAAGTCAGCGTGACCCGGACGAGGACGTTCAACTTTTCTTAAGGTATTATTGTCGTTGGCTTCATCAGTTGGGTTCATAATGCTATCCCAATGAGCGTGATCACGGTTTTTCACAACTAAGGCAATTGGGCTACCTAATGTAATTGAGTGCCGTACTCCCCCAACAATTTGGACTTCATCATGTTCAATTTTTTGACGGTTTCCACGACCATAGCCACCTTGACGAGCACTTAAAGCGGCGTTAATTTCGTCAACATCTAAGTGTAATCCGGCTGGAATTCCAGATAAGATTCCAGTTAATTGTGGTCCATGAGATTCACCTGCAGTAATGTAGTTCATTTATTTGTCCTCCGACTTTTTAGTTTCATCCATAATAGTAATAAAAATATTTTTAATATAATCAGCATAGGCTGTATCATTAGTTAGCGCGTCAATTTTGGCTAACACTTCAGTTTCATGATTCTGGTTTAAAATTGGTAAATTTTCTGCTTTTTTAATTCGGCTAATTTCATCAGCTGCTGCAAAACGTTGCAACAACAAATCTACTAAGCTGTGATTAATTGCATCAATTTTACCACGTTCTTCAGCTAAACTCATGCGGCATCCTTTCTGCTACAAAACATCACAAGTACTACCAAAGCTAGGCCAATCAATCCAATAACTAAATCAAATCTAAAGGCGTTGGCAATACTATGTTTGGATAGATATCCAGTAATAATCGGAATAGTGAATGAAGCTAAACTTCCAAAGAAGTAGAAACTTCCAGTAATGGTCCCGCGATGGGTTGGGTAAAGTTTCATGAATAAGGTTAACCCCGTTTGCATAACTCCCCCAGCAGCTGAAAATCCAAAAATAATACAAGCTAGTTCAATCAATACTACATTTCCTGAAACTAAGATTGTAAATAAAGCAGTGACTGCTAAAACATTTAACACTAACATCAATTTATTCTCTGGTAATTTTAATTTGAGCAAGAAGTATAAAGTTAGAACTCCAGTGATTGATCCAATACTGTAAAGTGACAACAGAAAATGTGACATCATAGCGGATAAGTGCAACACACTTTTAGCATATAACGTAATCCATTGTGTGAATAGGATCATTAAAGCCATTGAAGTATATCCATAACCAAGTAAGGCACCAGTCATGACCAATTTTCTCATTGAATGCTTTCCATTTGCCAAACCTTTGCTACCAGTTTCAGTCTGATTAGGTGCCGGAAACTTAACCGGCAAAATAATTACCGCATTAAGCAGTAATAAGACTGCCATTACGATAAATGACCAACCGTACCACATCTGATGCGCACCAAGGAAGGCAACCAGCATTGGTAAGATAAATTCACCCGCTGACATGAAAGCTTTAAGTAACACAGTCCCATGACCGTTTCCATCACTCATTTCCACCAAGGTAGTGTAAGTTCCAGCATCCAATAAGGAGTTAGCAATCCCCGCGAAGATAGCAAAAATGTAGGCTAACCAAATTTGTTTGGTAAATGCCATTCCTAACGCAAAAATTAAGTAGGCTAACATGCCTAGGAACACGAATGTCTTACGACCAAAGCGATCTGCTAAAAATCCAGAGATCGGATATGCGACTAATCGTCCAATCCCCACTCCTGACATTACATAAGATACCATTGCAATCGTAGTTAACCAACTATGCGATAAACTAACCATATTTTGTGCTAAGATAATCAACGCAAATCCGTGGACAAAATAGTTGATGTATAATCCGATTGATAATCTGAGTTTCTGCGGTTTTGGTTCTGCTGTTGCTTCCATTTTTAACACCTTTTTTGAAATAAAAAACTCGCCAAACAATTAGATGTTTAGCGAGTTTTTAAAATTCGTAAAAGAAAATTTTAATTTGAGATAATCTACCGTCTCACCCGACTAAACATTAATAGTTAATGTATCTAGTCGAGTATGACAAACAACCCAGGCTTAGATACAGATGTTCCCATCCGCATCTAAACTAAATGCGAATGGCTACATAAACCAAGCATAGGCAATATACACGATATTGGTGGATTGAGACATAATTTTCATTTCAAAATTTCCTTTCTTTTTATGATGTATTCATTAAACCATGGAATACAAATGTGTGTCAACACTTTTTTACGACAAAAATAGTTATTTTATAATCATTCTTTCGGATTTAACTAAATTAATTCCCCAGTAACTACAATTCTTTCGGTAATTCCAGGAATTGGTTTGCTACAAGTAATCAAAGTAACTTGCTTCTTTCCCGGAACGTCATTAACTACCCCGACGTCTTTTTCATTGACTTCTTTAACATTCGTAACTTTATATTTATAAGTCTTAGATAAATTAGAAAGTTCGATTATTTGGCCTTTTTTAGCTCTTGTTAACGGAGAAAATAAGCGCTTTGGATCATCCATATGGTGACTAGCTAAGGCGTAGTTACCCTCACCCATTTTTTGACTGGGTTTCATGGTTCCAGCTCCTAAAAACAAAGTTTCTGAATTTAGCCCCTTATAAATAGGAAGATTAATTCCGACAGCTTTATATTTTATCTTACCAATTGCATTTTCATGACTAGCCTTTTCACTTTCCATAATTGATTTAGCAGAAACTTCTGAAACGGCTTTATAATTATAATTACCAGGCTTAGCTTCACCCTTTTTCACTTCAGCTTTGGTAATGCTAGAAACTTTTTGCTCTGAACGCATTCCTAACCAAAAGCTTTCAATTTGCGAATTAAATACTAATCCTAATCCAATTATTAGTAATAAACATAAAATAATATAAGTAATGATTTTTTTTAATTTACTCTTTTTTACTTTTTCAGCCACTTTAAATTTCCCCTTCGAACAAAAAGAAGCCATTCAATAATGACTTCTTTTTCATTGTTTAAATTTATACTAGCACAAATTTAGGCCTTTTCGCTATCATTTTGTGTATTCCGAATCAGCATTGCAATGATTAATCCAGCTACAGCAACCATGAAGAATGTTACGTAGACTGCATGGAAACCAAATTGATTTGCAATAGCCGTTGTTTTACCAGCATGAGTGGCCATACTAGTGAAGTTAACCAAAATTAAAGTGGCAACAGCTACTCCAGTTGATCCTAGCACTTGACGAACCGTAGTGATTACAGCTGTTCCGTGAGAAATTAAATCATCTGGTAATGAGTTAGCCCCTAAAGTAACCGCTGGCATCATAACAAAGGCGTTTCCCCCTTCAATTAAAGCTGCGATTAAAATCATTCCCCAGATGTTAGTTAAATGAAGGAATGTTAACATGCCCCAACCAATAACAATCATACACATTCCGAAAATCATCGTTGGTTTAAAGCCAAATTTATCAGCTAAAGTCCCCGTTAATGGATTCAAGAAACTAAGTAAAACTGCTCCTGGAACAAGTGCCATTCCAGAAATGAATGGTGAAACATGAAGAACTTGTTGATAGTAGAGTGGAAAAATAATCGTTACCACAATTAAGGAAATGTATGAAAATCCAGTTAATAAGACTGATAAATCATAATTAAAGTTTTTCATGACCCATAAATCAAGCAACGGATTTTTGATAGTTAATTGACGATGAACAAATAGTCCTAGCATAACTAATGAAACTAAAAGGATAACCCCTAATACTTTAAAATCTGCATTGGCACGTCCAACTTCTGAAATGAAGTATAGTAAGCCCACTAAACCTAAAGTATAGAAGATTGATAACCAATCTAGTTTCGTTTCTTTGCGCGCCATGACATCTTGCATGACAAAGAATGAAGCAATTAAAATCAAAGTAATAATTGCCATAAAGAAGATGAACAACCCGCGCCAGGTCGTATAGTGAAGTACAATTCCAGAAATGATTGGACCACAGGCTAAAGCTGAACCCATTACTAATCCAGCCACTCCCATGATTGTTCCCCGTTTGTTTTCTGGTGTGATTTCAAGTAAGACGGTTTGATATGAAGGAAATAAAATTCCGACAGCCGCAGCTTCCATTACTCTACCCAACATCACAATTGGGAAATTACTTCCTAAATAAATAATTAAGGTTCCGAGATCAAATAATATCAATACTAAGGCAAATAAGCGTTTAAAACTCATATTATTTAACAACCAAGGACTGATTGGCATCGTAATACACATGACAATCATGAATCCGGTCGTCAACCATTGAATTGTATCCGCTGAAACCCCAAAATATGTCATTAAAGTTGGGTATGCAGTTGATAATGATGATTGGCTAATTGACATCGTAAAAGTTCCAATTAACATCGTCGCAATAAAGAAGAAACGCGTTAAGGAACTCATTTGGTGTTTGTTTTCCATATGAACATCCCTTTCATAATTAAAGTAGATTATAATCATTACAATCTACATTATACTATATTTTACACAATAAAAAAAGGCCGCAAATTGCGGTCTTTCAGTATTTTTAGAAGTTAATGCTACCTTGAACACGTGGGTAAGGAATCACATCGCGGATGTTATCCATTCCAGTTACGTACATCAAGAGACGTTCGAAACCAATTCCAAAACCAGAATGCTTAGTTCCACCATATTTACGAAGTTCTAGGTACCATTCGTATTCTTCACGTGGTAAGCCAAATTCTTTCATCTTAGCTTCAAGGACGTCTTCACGTTCTTCACGTTGACTTCCCCCAATTAATTCACCAATTCTAGGAACTAGTAAATCAACGGCAGCAACAGTCTTGCCATCTTCGTTATCACGCATGTAGAATGCCTTGATATTACGTGGATAATCAGTAACAAAAACTGGTTTACCAAATACTTTTTCTGCTAAGTATTGTTCATGTTCTGAGTTTAAATCAATTCCCCATGAAACTGGGTTTTTAAATTCAACATCAGCTTTTTCCAATAAATCGATTGCTTCAGTGTAAGTTACACGGGCAAAGTCTTCATCAACAGTCTTGTGTAATAAGTCTAATAATCCGTTATCAACATTATCGTTTAAGAATTGTAAGTCAGCTGCGGCATTATCTAATAAGTATTGAACAACGTATTTCAAAAGACCTTCTGAACGATCTAAGACAGCTGGAAGCTCAGCAAATGCCATTTCTGGTTCAATCATCCAGAATTCAGCAGCATGACGTTTAGTATGTGAATCTTCGGCTCTAAAAGTAGGTCCGAAAGTATATACATCTCTAAATGCTAAGGCAAATGGTTCAACTTGAAGTTGACCTGAAACAGTTAAGTTAGTTTCTTCACCGAAGAAATCTTTACTGTAATCATTCTTACCATCATCTAGCTTAGGAGTATCTTTGTCATCTAAAGTAGTGACACGGAACATTTCACCAGCACCTTCAGTATCACTACTAGTGATAATTGGAGTGTTTACGTAAACTGAACCTTGACCTTGTAAGTATTGGTGAATTGCAAAGGCAGTTAGTGAACGAATCTTGAAAACAGCGTAGAAAGTATTAGTTCTTGGACGTAAATGAGCAATAGTTCTCAAGTATTCCAATGAATGAGCTTTCTTTTGAAGTGGATAATCAGGATCTGATACCCCTTCAATTGCGATTGATTCTGCATGTAATTCAAATGGTTGTTGTGCATCTGGTGTTTCCACTAATTTACCAGTAACTTTTAAAGTTGAGCTAATTGGTAATTTAGTAACATCATCGTAGTTATCCAAAGCATCACGTTTAGCAATTACTTGAATATTTTTGATATAAGAACCATCATTTAATTCGATAAATGCGATTTTTTTTGATGATCTAGTTGTCCGAATCCAACCAGATACTGTGATTGATTCATCACCAAAATCACGTTGCTTAGTATATAAATCTTTTACCAAAACATTTGTCATGATAATATCCCCTTTTATTTTTGACAAAACAAAAAGACTCCATCTACAAGGGACGAAGTCTTCGCGGTACCACCCAAAATTGTTTAATTTAATAAACCAACTCTACACAACGATAACGAGTTGTAAACGTTGGCTCTTAACCAAGATTCATTGGATGTTCTTCACTTAGATGTCTAGTTAAGCTCTCACTGTTCTTAACTCGCTAGATAGATAAATCTAAGTTAATCTTCCACTGCTTGTCATATTTATATTACTTAAAATATACAATACTCATTTAATTTTTGCAATTAAATTTTAGTTGTTTTCGCTAAATAATACTTCATTAATTTGATGACGAAGGTCGCCAAAATCTTGAAAAGCTTCTTCTACAGCAGTTGCTGCATCATCACCATTTTCAACTTTGGTATTAGCATCTTTAATTAATGAACGTTTGAATTCAATTTTTAACATTTCCAAACGTGGAGTTAATGGATAATCAGCAAATACTTTGTCTAATCGACCTTCAACTGCAATTTCTACATTATTCATAATAATTCCTCTTTATATTTATTTTCTAAGAGTTACACAAGTACCTTCTGGAACTGCAAAATCTTTTTGAATCATAGTAAGTTTACCAGTATCCGCATCACGTTCATACAATGTAGCATTGTTTGTGTTTTGGTTAACGGCTACAATAAATTTTTCGTCACTGTTAAAAGTGAAATCACGTGGGAATTCACCTTCAATAGAAATTAATTGAATCATTTGCACATTTCCATCAGCTAAAATTTCAAAGACTGCTAAACTATTATTTCCACGATTTGAAACGTAGACAAAACGACCATCAGCAGAAATACGAATTGCAGCGGCCCCATTGTGTTCTGTCCAGTCAGCTGGAATAGTTGAAACAACTTGTTGAACAGCAAGTTCACCAGTTTCTTCATTGTAATCTAACACAGCTAATTTACTTGATAGTTCACCAACTAAGTAAGCTTTTCCAGTTTTTTCAACAAATTTAATGTGACGAGGACCAAATCCTGGTGCCATGGTAGTTTCACTGACAATATTTAACTTGCCTTGATCAGATAAATCATAGAGATAGACCTTATCTAAACCAAGATCACAAACGGCAATCCGATTGTCATAAGTTAAATCAGCGTAATGTGGATGTGCTCCACTAGCTTGTTCAGGAAGCGGACCAACTTCACCAACATCATGAATACGATCAGTTTCAGTCAAAGTGCCATCTGCATTAATATTAAAAACATGAACGTTTCCAGTATGGTAATTAGCGGTATAGACATTTTGATGGAGTTCATCAACGGTTACGTAAGCAGGACTACTACCTTCTTCAGTAACGTCTTGAATTTCTTTAAATGGAATGTTATTTCCATCAAAGACTAATAAACCACCAATTGTTTTATCACCATCAGTTTTTTTATCAATTGCATAAACCTTATGTGCTTTTGATTCAGCCACATAAGTAGGAGAACCTGCTTTTGCTACTAAAACAGCGTTTTGCAATTGCTTTTTATCAGTATCTAATTCAATTTGGTAAACACCTTCACTTTGATGTTTTGTATATGTACCAACAAGAAATTTTTCAATCATGGTGCGCCTCCAACTCTTTTTCTATATTATCCCATATTCGACAATAGTGGTAAAGAAACCGGTTTCATAAATTAACCAATATGATTTTCATGTAAAATTGCTTTTACTTCAGCTTCCGCCTCAGGAGTTTTTGTCCATTCTTCAAAATCGGTCATTGCTTCAGTTGGCATTTCAAAATTTTCATTAATGTAATTTTCGTAATTAATTACATGAACAGAATGCGGAATATTAATTTGTAAAATTCGTACTTGCGTAATATATCCGCGTTCAACTGCTAATTCAGCCCGTCCATTTTGGACCATATTACTAATTTCCAGATACTTACTACCATCTAATCTGGTAATTTCTTCAATCAAAGTTAAAGTTTCATTACTTTTCTTAGCCATTTACTTCTCCAATTTTACCAATGTTGTTTGGTAACTGATTTAACGCCTTTACGGTTAGCGCTTAATTTATTCTGTTGCTCTTTAAATTTATTCCAAGTTTCCTCTTTACGATCATGTTTCTTTTGTTTGTTACGTTTTGTATATTTCATTAAACACACCTCTATTTCTGTACAAAAAAAGAACTGTTTTCACAATTCTCTTTGTAAAACTTTATTCTATTCTACTGTAACACTCTTAGCAAGGTTACGTGGTAAATCAACATTCAATCCTTTGTTTAAACTGGTGTAGTAAGCCAACAATTGGGCTGGAATTACACTAAGTAGTGGAGTTAACATTTCGTCAACATCAGGAATAATAAAGGTGTCACCTGGTTTAGCAAGGCTCTTACGGACAATCGTTAAAGTCTTAGCGCCACGAGCGGCAGTTTCCATCAAGTTACTCCGAGTTAAACCAGCAGTAAAGTCTTGAGTAATAATTCCAATTACTGGAGTACCGTCTTCAATTAAGGCGATAGTTCCGTGTTTTAATTCACCTGAAGCAAATCCTTCAGCATGAACATATGAAATTTCTTTTAATTTTAAAGCTGCTTCAAGAGAAACAGTGTAATCAATTCCACGACCAATGTAGAAAGCTTGGTTAGCATTTACAAAGTAGTCTTGAGAAATTTGATCAATTTGGTCTTTTTCATCAACAATGGTTTGCATACCTTGAGCAACTAAACCTAATTGAGCTTTAAGATCGAAATCTTTAGCACGTTGGTTATTCATGTGTTCACCTAATGCTTTAGCTAAGATTGCTTCTAAGGCAATTTGAGCAGTATATGCTTTAGTTGATGCAACTGAAATTTCAGGACCCGCATTCAACAATAATGTAAATTGAGCTTCACGTGAAAGCGTTGAGTTAGCTACGTTAGTGATTGTCAAACTTGGATAGTTAGCTTTGTTAACGTTTACTAACACTTGACGACTATCAGCTGTTTCACCACTTTGTGATAAGAATAAGAAGAATGGTTTCTTTGAAAGTAATGGTTTTTCGTAAGCAAATTCTGAAGCAACGTGAACTTCCGTAGGAATTCCAGTTAAAGCTTCAATTTGCATCTTACCAACTAAACCGGCGTGGTAACTAGTACCAGCACCAACGATGTAAATTCGATCAGAATTCTTCATCGTTTCTAATAATTTTTCGTCAATAACTGGTTTAGCATTTTCATCAAAGTATTCTTTTGATAACTTACGCATTACGTTAGGCTGTTCATCAATTTCCTTAAGCATGTAGTATGGGTAAGTACCCTTATCTGATTCACTTGGATCAACGTTCACTTCAAATTGTTCCCGTTCAACAACTTGGTGATCAGCATCAGTCACTACTACGCTATCAGGTTTAACGATTACCATATCACCATCTTGAATTTCCATGAAGGTGTTAGTAACATCTAACATGGCAATTGAATCAGAACATACTACGTTGCAACCATCACCTAGTCCAATTAGTAATGGACTCTTGTTTTTGGCAACATATAAAGTATTTGGTTCTTCTTTGTCCATTAAAATGAAGGCATATGATGAGTTCTTCAATAATGAAAGAGCTTTAATAAATGCGTCTTTAGTGGTCATCCCTGCTTTTGAGAATTTATCGACTAATTGAACCATTACTTCAGTATCAGTTTGACTGTTGAACTTTACTCCTTGAAGATAATCATCTTTAAGTTGTTGGAAGTTTTCAATCACACCATTATGAACTAAAAAGAAACGTTCGTCATCTGAAAATTGGGGATGAGCATTTTCGATGTTAACACCACCATGGGTAGCCCAACGAGTATGTCCAATTCCTGAAGTCCCTTGTACTTCAGGTCCAATTTTCTTACGTAAATCTGCAATACTTCCAGTTGTTTTAACTAAGTAATCCTTACCATCTTTGCTATCAACAAAGATTCCGGCTGAATCATAACCACGGTATTGTAATTTTTCCAAACCATGTACTAAAATTTCTGTTGCATTATCATTTCCTGCAACTCCTACTACTCCACACATATTAATTTCCTCTTTTTTAAATTGGTATAGATGTTTAATTTATATCTTTAATTGTCTGTCACAAGTAATATAATAGTGTTTTACGTTAACTATGTCAACAAAAAAGACAAAATTGGTATACGCCTGATTGTATACTTTGAAGATTGTATACCAGCAATTAATTATTTTATGTTATAAAAAAACAATTGAAATATTACTATTTCAATTGTCAAAAATGTATTTAATTATTTATTAGCGTCATAAACTTTCTTTTGATCAACCTTGTTCAAAGGAATGAAATCATGAGCAATTTTAGATTGACGGTCAAATTCTTCGAAAGCTAAATCAATTAACTTATCGATTAATTCAGTGTAACTAATACCAGATGCTTCCCATAATTGTGGGTAAAGTGAGATATTAGTAAATCCAGGTAAGGTGTTAATTTCACCAAGGTAAGGAGTGTAATCTTTTGATACTAAGAAATCAATTCGTGACATACCCTTTAATTCAAGAGTTTTGAAGGCTTTAATGGCCATGTCAGTAATTTCTTCAGCAACACCAGCTGGAAGAGCAACAGGGATAGTAAATTCAACTTTACTTGCATCTACGAACTTGTTGTCGTATGTATAGAATGCATCAGTAGCAGGAACTTTAATAGCACCAACTTTTGAACCCTTAGGATCTTCATTACCTAAGATAGAAATTTCAACTTCTTCTGGACCTTCGATAGCTTCTTCAACTAATACCTTAGTATCGTAACGAAGAGCATCTTCCATTCCAGCAGCATATTCAGCTTGGTTTTCAACTTTATGAATTCCAATAGATGAACCTTGACGAGATGGTTTGATGAAAAGAATCTTAGAATCTAAACGTTCGCTGATTTTTTCATAATCCCAATCTTTATTGTTTTCTGGAGTAACAAGCACATAGTTAGTGTTACGAACTCCAACAACGTTAAGCAATTTCTTAGTAATGTCTTTGTCATAAGCCATACCAGATGCAAGACTATCACTACCAACGTAAGGTTTTTGAAGTAAACGAAGTAAACCTTGAATAGTACCATCTTCACCTAAGTTACCATGAATAATTGGGAAGAATACATCAATATTCTTTTCTTTATTCAAGTTAATGATTGGTTCTAGTGGATTACTAAGGTCCATCCCAGGAACAACTTCTGCAACAACGTCTGCTTCGTCTTCCCCATCGAATACACGAAGTGAATCTTCATTACTTAAGATGATTCCGCCTCTAGTAATTAAGAATAAACTTACGTCATATTTTGATTTGTCCATTGCATCATAAATATTATGAGCTGAACGCTTTGAAACGTCATGTTCTGATGAATCTCCACCGAACAATAATGCTAAATGCATTTTTTTATCTGCCATTTTTTCTTTCTCCGTTCATAATTTCTGGAAACCTAAGTATACCACTTTTAAATAATTTTGATAATAAAAAAAGCATGATAAACATGCCATTTTTATGAAAAGTTTTTCGTTGTGCTAAACATTGAACTCTTATTATGATATTGCATGGACATAATTAATCCGATCCCAATCATATTACCAATTAGAGCCGATCCCCCCTGGCTAATAAATGGTAGAGGAATCCCAGTCATTGGAATTAAATCAATACTCATTCCAATATTTTCAACTACGTGGAATAAAATCATCATAATTACTCCAGTTGAAATATAAGCATAGAAAACATTTTTAGTTTGGAAAGTAACTTTAATCATGTTGTAAATTAATAAAAAGTACAACAAAATCAATAAAGTTCCACCAATAAATCCAAAGTTTTCTCCCATTACTGAGAAAATCATATCAGATTCTCGAACTGGTACATAGACGTGGGAAACGTTAAAACCAGTTCCAGTCAATCCACCAGATCCAACGGCTTTCATACTTTGCCAAAGTTGAAATCCTTGGTTACTAGCATCAGATGCTGGATGTAACCAACTATCAATTCGAGCAAATTGATAAGCTTGAAACCCTAATGAACTTAAAATTGATCGTCCACCATCAGAAACCACCATGGTAATAGCAGTAGCACTTATTCCGAAAAAGGCAGCTAGTCCAGGGCCTAAAATCTTCCAGGTAATTCCTGAAACAATCATTAAACCACCCAAAATGGCAACGAAAACAATCGTTGTCCCAAAATCATTTTGCAAATGCAATAACACAACAATTGGTAACGTCCAAAGGATCATTTTACCAATTAAATTCCAATCTTCACGAACCGTATGATGTGGATATTCGGAATTATGTTGCGCAATAATTCTAGCTTCCATTAAAATATATGCTGGTTTCATAACTTCAGATGGTTGGAACGTAAACGGACCAAAAGCAAACCAACTCTTAGCTCCAGTTTGTTGGAAATAAGCCCTACTATACAAGAATAAAACTGCAAATAGCAGGAATAGTCCAATTCCATAAATATAGGGAGCAATTTTCCATAATTGTTCAGAATCAAACTGCATAATAATTATAATTGCAATAGCACCAATTGCGTACCATATTACCTGTGAAATAACCGCTTTTAAAACTGAAACAGTACCAGTATCATGAGATGCTGCAACGTAGATTGAACCAATTCCAATCAAAGCTAACATCAAAACACAAAAAATAATACTCCAGTCAATTCGATTATCATTTTTTAACTGTAATCTTTGAAACACGATAATCTCCCCTTAATATCAAAAAACAACTTGTGTTTATTATTATCTTTGATGTAAGTTAAATTCTCTAACTACTTGATGAAGGGCTTCTTCTTCAGTTTTTTCATGGAATGTATTTTCACCCACAACAACATCAAATTTATCTTCGTTTTCAGTAATTGTTCCAACCGTTTTGTTATTTACTTGTACCAAACGAACGTTTTCGTTGTTTGGATCATTGACTACTTTAATTTCAATTTCTTTTTGTCTACGTGACATACCTTTTCTCCTTCGAAATGAATTTTTAACTACCTACATCTTATTATCGATATTATTTCTGCGAACACTGAAATGGGAAGGAACTGGATCATAGCCACCCTTAACAAAAGGATTACAGCGTAAAATCCTAGCAGTCCCCATTATGACTCCAAGAAAAAAACCAAATCGTTCAATTGCTATTTGCATGTAACTTGAACAAGTTGGTTGATATCTACAACTAGCTGGAGTGTAAGCAGAAATACAGTTTTTATAAAATTTAATTAAAAAAACTGATAATCTTTTCAAAACTTCACCTAGTTATTATTTCCAAAGAAGCTAAAACGTTTCTTTTTGTTTTTTGGTGCTTCTTCACTCATATGGTCAAGAAGTGCACCGGCACCCTTAGCAACATTTTCAAGTGGATCTTCTGAAATGATAACAGGAACTGTTAAGGCATTTGAGATAACAGTATCAATATCATCTAACATTGAACCACCACCCGTAAGCATTACACCACGGTCAATAATATCAGCAGCTAATTCTGGTGGAATAGTTTCGAGAACATTCTTTGCACCATTAATAATAGCTACGATAGTTCCATGAAGTGCTTCGGCAATTTCTTTGTTGTTAACAGTGATTGAAATTGGCATACCAGTAACTGAATCACGTCCACGAACTTTCATTTCTTTGATATCAGTAACATCTACGTTTGCAGTACCAATTTCTTTTTTGATATTTTCTGCAGTATGTTCACCAATAATAATATTGTGATTACGTTTGAGATATTCAACAATATCACGGTTCATTACATCACCAGCGATTTTAAGTGATTCACTAGCAACAATGTCACCTAGAGAAACAACGGCGATATCAGAAGTACCACCACCTATATCAATTACCATGCTACCAGTTGGTTCGAAAATGTTCATTCCTGCACCAATTGCAGCAACTTTTGGTTCTTCTTCAAGGAAAACTTCACCACCAACTGCTTTTTGAGCAGCTTCAATGATTGCTTTTCTTTCAATATTAGTAATATTTGTAGGTGCACAAATCATTACTTTAGGTTTTGAAACCACCTTTTTAACACTCAATTTATTAATAAAGTAAGTTAACATTGATTCGGTTACATCAAAATCTGAGATAACACCATCTTTTAACGGACGGATTGCTTTGATGTTTCCTGGAGTTCTACCAACCATTTCGTACGCTTCTTTACCAACAGCTAAAACTTTGTTAGTTTTAGTGTCCACAGCAACAACTGATGGTTCATTAAGAACAACGCCCTTTCCTGTTACAGAAACAAGAACGTTGGCTGTTCCTAAATCAATTCCAATATCTTCAGCCATAAAATTTCTTCCCTTCAATTTTTAAATCCAATACTCAAATTATATCATAATAATTCAAATAAAATTATTTTGCTTTATTTAACTCGTCTAACGTCAGCACCAAGCTTACGTAGCTTTGCTTCAATATGATAATACCCTCGATCAAGATAGTTTAAATTAGTTACTACCGTTTCACCAGTTGCATCTAATCCAGCTAAAATTAAGGCAGCGGCTGCACGTAAATCAGTTGCAGCAACTTCTGCGCCCTTAAAGTAAGTTGGACCATGCATCACTACACTATTACCTTTAATTTCATATTTAGCATTCATTCGACGAAGTTCATCTAGATGCATAAAACGATTTTCAAAAACGTTTTCAGTTAAGGTACTTACCCCATTAGCTGCTAGTTGTAAAACAGTCATTTGAGGTTGCATATCAGTTGGAAAGCCTGGATAAGGTGCAGTTTCAACATCAACTGGTTTCAATTCCTTAGGTCCAATGATACGAAGACCATTATCTTCTTGTTCAACCGTTACACCCATTTCGCGGAGCTTAGCTACAAATGGACCATTATGATCAATAATCGCATCTTCAACTAAAACGTTACCTTGAGTCAATGCAGCAGCTGCCATATAGGTACCGGCTTCAATTCGATCTTGGACAACCGCATGTTTCACACCATGAAGTGCTTTGACCCCTTCAATTGTAAGTGTGTCAGTTCCTGCTCCAGTAATTTTAGCACCCATGTCATTTAACATTTCAGCTAAATCAACATTTTCTGGTTCACGAGCAACGTTATGAATTACCGTAGTTCCTTTAGCTAAAGTAGCTGCCATCATAACGTTTTGGGTTGCCCCAACGCTTGGAAAATCAAAGAAAATGTCAGTTCCAGTTAATCCATTAGGTGCAGTAGCTTCGACATAACCATCTTGAAGTTCAACGTGAGCTCCCATAGCTTCAAATCCTTTCAAGTGAATGTCAATTGGACGTGATCCAATTGCACAACCACCAGGAAGTGACACACGTGCTTTACCCAATCGAGCTAAAAGTGGTCCTAAAACCACAATTGAAGCTCTCATCTTTGAGACATATTCAAAAGGCGCTTCTGATGTTAAATCACCAGTTGCATCAACTGTAATGACATTGTTTTCTTCATCAAAATTAACTTTGGTATGTAAACTTTCAAGCACGTCATTCATTAAATGAACATCTGAAAGAATTGGACTATTGGTTAATTCTGTTTCACCACTACTGGCTAAAATGGTTGCTGCTAAAATAGGCAGAACTGCATTCTTAGCCCCTTCAATGTGCACGTTACCATTAAGATGATGGCCACCGTGTACAATAATTTTTTCCATTATACTTGTCCCCTAAATTTTAAAATAATAAAGTTAGATTTTTTATATTTCCAATAAATGAGAGGAAAAATGAACTACAAAGAAATCCAATTGCAATTGAAATCATGACAATTAATACTTTTCCTTGTTTTTCTTGGATTGGTAAGAACCGTTCAAAATGGATTCCTTGTACAGCCCAGAATGCTAAAAGCACGAAAAAAATCTGGCAAACAACATCGATTAAGGCTTGTAACCCAAAAATATTCATTATAATTCCTCCTATTATTCCAATATAATAATATCACAATTAGATTGGAATGTCGTTTATACCAATGCTTTTATCGATTCTTAATAATTAAATTATGTATATAAAAAGACGAAAAGCAAATGCTTTTCGTCTTTTTATTAATGTTCTGAAATGTCAATACGGTTAATCGCACGTCTAAGTGCAACTTCAGCACGTTTCATTGAATCTTCATCATGTTTTTCAGTAGCTTCTTTAATATGGCTTTCAGCACGTTCCTTAGCACTTTGAGCACGGGCAACATCAATATTACCTTTAAGCTCTGCACTATCGGCAACAATCGTTAACTCATTGTTTGAAAATTCTACAAATCCACCGTTAACGGCCAAAGTGTCAGAATTATCAGCAGACTTAACTTGAGCTGAACCAATTTTTAGAGAAGCAATCACGGGAATGTGATTTGCCATGATTCCCAATTCACCAGATTGTGTCTGAACAACTGCAAGTGAACATTTATCATTAGAATATACTTCACCATCAGGAGTAACGATACTAACGGTCAAAACTGAACTATTTTCAGCCAATTAGAACCCCTCCTTATTTGTCTCCTTGTTTAGATGCATTGTATTTAGCAACAACATCTTCAATTGGGCCACAGTTTCTGAAGAAATCTTCTGGGATTTCATCATACTTACCGTCTAAAATACCCTTGAAACCTGCAACTGTATCTTTAACAGGTACATATTTACCATCAACACCAGTAAATGTTTCGGCAACAGAGAATGGTTGTGAGAGGAAGAATTGAATTCGACGAGCACGACCAACAATGGTCTTTTCTTCGTCAGATAATTCATCCATACCTAAGATAGAAATAATATCTTGAAGTTCACGATATCTTTGTAATTCATGTTGTACTTCACTAGCTACCTTAAAATGTTCATCACCAACAATGGCTGGATCTAAGGCAGATGATGTTGATGCCAATGGATCAACGGCTGGATAGATACCTTGTTGGGTTAATGAACGTTCCAAGTTAGTGGTTGCGTCCAAATGGGCGAATGTGGTTGCAGGAGCTGGATCGGTATAATCATCGGCTGGAACGTAAACAGCTTGAATAGAAGTAATCGCACCTTTTTTAGTTGATGTGATACGTTCTTGAAGTTGTCCCATTTCAGTAGCAAGTGTAGGTTGGTACCCTACGGCTGATGGAATACGGCCTAACAAAGCTGAAACTTCAGTACCTGCTTGAGTGAATCGGAAGATATTATCAATGAACAATAGAACATCTTTACCTTCTTCATCACGGAAGTATTCAGCTAATGTTAATCCAGTTAAGGCAACACGCATACGTGCACCAGGTGGCTCGTTCATTTGTCCATACACCATGGCAGTTTGTTTCAATACTCCGGAACCTTTCATTTCGAAGTACATATCATTACCTTCACGGGTTCTTTCACCAACTCCAGTAAAGACAGAAATACCATTATGACCTTGGGCAATATTGTGAATTAATTCTTGAATTAAAACGGTTTTACCAACTCCGGCACCACCGAATAATCCAACCTTACCACCTCGAATATAAGGGGCAAGTAAATCAATAACTTTGATACCTGTTTCAAGCACTTCAGTTGATGGATTAATTTCATCAAACTTAGGTGCTTGACGATGGATTCCCCAACGTTCGGCATCTGGTCCAAATTGTGGTCCACCGTCAATGGTGTCACCTAAAACGTTAAATACTCGACCTAGAGTGTCATTACCAACAGGAACTTCGATTGGAGCACCTGTATTTTCAACTTCCATACCACGACGTAAACCATCTGTTCCGTCCATGGCAATAGTTCTAACGACTCCATCACCTAATTCAAGTGCAACTTCAGTCACTAAGACATCATTTTCACCTTTATTAACTTTAAGAGCGTCGTTGATTTTTGGTAAGTCACTATCTAAGGGAAACTCAACGTCGACAACTGGTCCAATAACTTGTACAACTTTACCAGTACTCATTATGCGTTAATTCCTCCTTTTTAGTGATTCAATGCTTCCTGACCACCGGTAATTTCGGTGATTTCAGTAGTAATAGCAGCTTGTCTAGCTCTATTGTATTTTAATTCCAAACTTGAAATTAAATCTCCAGCATTATCTGTAGCAGCTTTCATTGCCATTGAGCTTGAAGAATGCTCAGCGGTTTTTGCATCTAAGATAGCTCCATAAACTAAACTTTCAGCATATTGAGGTAAGATGGCTTCTAACACTTCTTTTTCAGAAGGTTCAACATCATATTCAGCTGATAAAACTTTTGTCTTAACCTCTGAACCGGCACCATTAGCACCGTCCATGCTTTCTTCAACGGCTTCTCGGTCCATTGGGAATAACTTTTGTGCTTTAAAGTCAGAACGAATTCGGTTCACAAAGTGGTTTGAACAAACGTACAATTCAGTGAAAACACCATCTTCATACATTTGACTAACTGCTTTAACGATTCCCCTAACCTCACTAAATTTAGGAATATCAGAAACCCCACGATATTCGTAAGCCACATCGGCACCATTTTTCTTATAGAAATCAGCACCATTACCACCAACAGCCAAGATTAAATAATCTTCTTTGTTAGGGGTATGTTTTTCGATAAAACGATTTGTTCCTCGAATAGCATTACTATTGTAGCTTCCAACCATTCCACGATCTGAAGTGATCACTAAGTATGCTGTCTTAGATTTTGTACTACTATCAGCACTTGAAGGTTTTTGGTTGTCTAACATATGAGTCTGAGCTAAATGCATAACTACAGCTTTAATCTTTGAAACATATTGATCATATGTTTTTGTTTGACCTAGAATTTGATTTAACTTAACAGTTTGAACCATATTCATCGCTTCAGTAATTTGACGCGTGCTCTTAGTTGATGCAATTCGATGCTTAACTTCATTCATTGATTCAACCATTATAACGACCTCCCTTCAAGTTATTTATCTTCGCCATCTTTTGATGGTTGGAAGATGTTTGCAAAGTCGTTGATTGCTTTGTCCATATCTTCTTGAGCTGGTAATTTACCAGTTTCTTTAATGTGTTTCAATAAATCAGCATGTGAATCATCGAAGTAACTAAAGATTTCATCTTGATATCTCAATACATCTTCAACAGGTAACTTATCTAAGAAACCATGTGTCAAACAGTAAAGAATAAGAACTTGTTTTTCAACGGCAATTGGATCATGAAGTTTTTGTTTCAAAACTTCAACAGTTCTTGCACCACGATCCAACTTGGCTTTAGTAGCTTCATCAAGATCTGAACCAAATTGAGCAAATGATTCAAGTTCATGATAAGAAGCTAAGTCAATACGTAAGGTACCGGCAACTTTCTTCATTGCAGGAATTTGAGCATCCCCACCAACACGAGAAACAGATGTACCAGCATCAACGGCTGGACGATCACCTGAATAGAACATGTCAGAATTTAAGAAAATTTGACCATCGGTAATTGAAATTACGTTAGTTGGAATGTAGGCAGAAACATCACCTGCTAAAGTTTCAACAATTGGTAAGGCAGTCATTGAACCACCACCAAGTTTGTCACTTAATTTAGCAGCACGTTCTAATAAACGTGAATGAGTATAGAAGATATCACCAGGATAAGCTTCACGACCAGGGGGACGTCTCAAAATCAATGAAAGTTCACGGTAGGCATTGGCTTGTTTTGTTAAATCATCAAAGACGATTAAAACATGTTGGCCTTTGTCCATGAAATATTCACCCATTGTTGCACCAGCATAAGGAGCCACGTATAACAATGGAGCTGGTTCTGAAGGACCTGCAGAAACAACGATTGTGTAATCCATTGCTCCAAACTTCTTCAAAGTATCAACTTGTTGTAAAACAGTTGAATCTTTTTGACCAATCGCAACATAGATACAAATCATATTTTGATCTTTTTGATTCAAAATAGTATCAATTGCAATTGAAGTTTTACCAGTTTTACGGTCACCGATAATTAATTCACGTTGACCACGACCAATTGGAACTAAAGCATCAATTGCTTTGATACCAGTTTGAAGTGGTTGATCAACAGATTTACGTTCCATAATACCAGGAGCTTTGTGTTCGATTGGTGCAGTTTGAGTGGTATCGATTTCACCTTTACCATCAATTGGTTGACCTAACGCATTAACAACACGTCCAACCATTGCATCACCGACAGGAACTTCCATGATACGTCCGGTACGTTTTACAGTATCACCTTCACGAATACCAGTATAGTCACCTAAGATAACGATACCAACGTTGTTTGCTTCCAGGTTTTGAACCATTCCGTAAACTCCGTTTTGGAATTCGAGCAATTCACCAGATAAGGCATTGTCAAGACCGTAGGCACGAGCAACACCATCACCAATATATGTAACGATACCTGTCTCGTCTACAGTAAGGTCATCTTTATAGCCTTCTAATTGTTTTCTAATTAGAGCACTGATTTCTTCAGCCTTAATGCTCATAAAAGTTTCACCTCTTTATTGAAAGATATCATTATTTTAATAATAAACGTTTTACTTGTTCAATCTTAGTACGAATACTTCCATCAAACACAACATCCGATGATCTAAGAATTACACCACCGATGATATCCGGATTAGTTTTTGTAGACAATTCAACTTGTTTAGCGTTGATTCGTTTACCGAATGCAGTAGCTAAATTATCTCTTTCAGTATCACTTAATGGAATAGCCGTAATTGCTTCCGCTTTTACGATTCCATGTTTTTCATTGTATAAATTATTAAATTCATCAATAACTGCACCCAAATCATTAATACGATGATATTCGAATAACATAGTAATCAAATTTTTAACGTATTGTGAAGAAACAGCATCAATCAAAGGATTTAATAATGATTCTTTTTGGCTGTTATCCAAAGATACCCCGCTTAGTGCAACTTCCAATTCTGGATCTGCAAGTAAGACATCCTTAATAGCATTCAAATCATCTCTAGCGGCATCAACATTGTTGTCACTTTCAAGAATTTCATATAATGCCTTTGAATAACGTTTGGCAACATCAAGTTTACTTAGACTCATTATTACCCAACCCTTCAATATAAGAATCGATTAGTGCCTTTTGATCATCAGCATTTAAACTCTTCTTAATGATTTTGGAAGCAATTTCAATAGATAAATCTGCTACGTCATTCTTGGAATCAGCAAGAGCATCTTTCTTTTGTTGTTCAATATCTTTTTGAGCATTTTCTTTAAGATTTTGAGCATCAGAACGAGCTTCTTCAATGATTGAATCACGGCGTTTGTCACCTGTTTGTTGCGCTTTGTTGATAATTTCACCAGCTTCTTCTTGCGAATGAGCTAATGCTTCTTGACGTTGCTTTTCTAATTCAACAGCTTTGTTTCTTGATTTTTCAGCAGTATCGATATCATCTGAGATTTTATCGGCACGGTCTTGCATCATCTTTGTAACAGGTTTCCAAGCTACAACTTTGATACCAAACATTAAAATAAGAAATAAAACAGCATAGAATAACGCATCACCAATGTTAAATTCAGCTCCAACAATTAAATGTGTAAACATCTATTGACACCTCCTTTTTCAAAAGTAGAAAAATGTTACTACTTGTTCATTACTAACATAGCAATAACGAAGGCTAAGATAGGCATAACTTCAATCAAAGCAACCCCGATGAACATGTTAGTTCTTAAAGTGTTTGATAATTCAGGTTGGCGTGCCATACCTTCAAGCATTTTAGAAATTAAAATTCCATCACCAATACCGGCACCGATAGCGGCACCACACATAGCGATTCCTGCAGCAATAAGACCCATGAGTAAAATCCTCCTATTTTTTATTCCTCAACAACTAGTTTGTGAGCAACATATACACATGATAAAGTTACAAAAACATAGGCTTGGATACAACCAATAAAGATTGAGAATCCTTGCCATAGCATTTCTAATGGCGCAGAAACAAGAATCATTCCTACTCCACCAGAAAATGCCATTTTAGCAATTAATCCTGCTAATAGTTCACCAGCAAAAATATTACCGTACACACGAATACCAAGAGTTAAGAAGTTAGTCAACTCTTCCATCAAGTTAATTGGTAACAAGTATGAAATGGGTTGCATATAGGTTGCAAAATGTTGTTTGTAACCTAGCTTCTTGACACTAGAATACTGTGCAAGTAGCAATGACATCAATGCAAATGACATAGCAACAATTGGATCTGCGGTCGGACTCTTAACATAAACTACTCCGCCTACTTCGATATGTAAGAATAATCCCAAAAGATTAGAAACTAATATAAAGTAGAAAAGTGTAAATGCCCAGAGACCATAGTTCTTAGTAGAACCACTGGGCATTGTAGACTTAATAATTCCATTGGTAAAATCAATCATATACTCAAGGAAATTTTGTTTTCCTTTTGGTTTCAATTGAATCTTACGAGAACAGTAAAATACCAAACCAAAAACAATTAAAGCCACAACAACACCAGAAATCATATTTCCAACATTAAAGGTTAAACCTAAAAATTGGAAAGTAGAAGTCTTGTCCACAAATTATCACCTCTTTTTCCTTTCATTTTAGTGAACGGTAAGGAAAATAAATGCAGTAACTTACCACCCATTTTAGAAAGTAATTAACAAAATCACAATCTAAAATTTAATAGAATTATAACCCTGAATTAACAAAATTTCAAAGGCAAATGCTCAAATTTGTTAGATATTTTTACAAAGTTGTTACAAAAAAAGACAAAATCAAATTGATTTTGTCTTTTCATTATTTTTTATTTAGTACCGAATAAACGATCACCAGCATCACCAAGACCTGGGACAATATATCCATTTTCGAGCTTGTCATCTAATGCAGCAGCATAGATATCAATATCAGGATGTGCTTCTTCTAGGGCTTTTACCCCTTCAGGAGCTGATACTAAACAAACAAATTTAATGTTTTTAGCACCACGTTTTTTAAGCGCATCAATTGCCATAATTGCTGAACCACCAGTAGCTAACATTGGATCAACGACTAATACTTCACGTTCACCAATATCAGATGGTAATTTACAGAAGTATTCATGTGGTTCCAAAGTTTTTTCGTCACGGTACATACCAATATGACCGACACGAGCACTTGGAAGTAAGTCCAAAATACCGTCAACCATACCAATACCAGCACGAAGAATTGGCACAACGGCCACTTTTTTACCAGCTAATTCTTTGGCGTGAGCAACCCCCATTGGAGTTTCAATGTCGACATCCTTCAAAGGCATGTCACGAGTCACTTCAAAAGCCATTAAATTGGCAATTTCGTTCACAACTTCACGGAATTCGTTAGTAGCTGTGTCTTTGTTTCTAATAATACTTAATTTATGTTGGATCAAAGGATGATCCATAACGTGAAATTTACCCATGCTAAATACACTCCCCTTTTATTTACGTTAATTTTACCACATTAGCTTGTTTTAGCGAGTAATTGGATGTGCAGCACACATTGCTTCAACTTCGGCTTTAACGTCATCTAAGACAGTTTGATTATCATGGTTTTCAATTGCTTTGATAATCAAATCAGCAACTTTACGAGAATCTGCTTCATTAAATCCACGTGAAGTAATTGCCGGTGTTCCGATACGAACCCCACTAGTTACAAATGGACTTAATTTTTCGTTGGGAAGAGCTTCTTTGTTAGTAGTAATTTTTACTGAGTCTAACAAGTTTTGGGCTTCCTTACCGTTTAATTCTGTACCAGTTAAATCGATCGTCATTAAATGATTATCAGTCCCACCAGATACAACGCGAATAGTAGCTGATTTTTCAAATTCATCAGCCATTGCTTGAGCATTCTTAATAACTTGTTCTGAATAAGTTTTGAATTCAGGTTGTAAGTCTTCATAGAAAGTTGCTGCTTTACCAGCAATAACATGTTCAAGTGGTCCACCTTGAGAACGTGGGAAAACGGCAGAATTTAGCTTCTTAGCGTTTTCAGCTTGTGACAAGATCATTCCACCACGAGGTCCACGTAAGGTCTTGTGGGTAGTGGTAGTAACTACATCAGCAATCCCAACTGGGCTTGGGTGAAGACCAGTTGCTACTAATCCGGCAATATGAGCCATATCAACCATTAAGTAAGCACCAACTTCATCAGCAATTTTACGGAATTCATTCCAATCGATAATTCGACTATATGCTGATGCACCTGCAACAATCATTTTAGGATGAACTTCTTGAGCGATTTTTCTAATTTCATCATAATCTAATAATTCTGTTTCAGGATTCAAACCATATGAATATGACTTGTAAATCTTACCTGAAAAACTAACTTTAGCACCATGAGTCAAATGACCACCAGCATTTAAGTCCATTCCTAAGATAACATCACCTGGCTGTAAGAAAGCAGCATAGGCAGCTTCATTAGCTTGTGAACCAGAATGGGGTTGTACGTTTACATATTCAGCACCAAATAACTCTTTAGCACGATTAATTGCTAAATCTTCAACAACATCAATATATTCACAACCACCATAATAACGGTGTCCAGGATACCCTTCAGCATATTTATTAGTTAAAACTGAGCCTTGGGCCGCACGAACAGCATTAGACACAATGTTTTCTGATGCAATTAATTCAATTGTAGTTTCTTGACGGTTTTTTTCATCCGCAATTGCATCCCATAATTCGGGATCGTCTTTTAAATAATCATAACTCATCTTTACAGTACCTCACTTTTAATTGGGGGGTTAGAGACATTTCTTGGTGTAATTATACTTGCTCAAAATGCTTTTGACCAGCAGATTTATTCAAGCGATTCATGTAAGCTTCACCCAGTCCATCAGCTGTGAATCCTTGAGCTAAAATCGTCTTAATCTCAGGATTTAAATCAAACTTACGAAGTCCAGCAAAGAGTAAGTGACTAGCAGAATTAATATCCGATCCAAGGCTAAATAGTTCAGTATTTTTAGGCCAGTTATTACTATTAATCACATCGTCAGTTGCTAAAATTCCTACTAAAGTTTTTTGTGATTTAATCCAATCAATCACTTGTGGCCATTCTTGTTTTTCATCAACAATTTGGACATCTGCGCTTGGTGAATAATGAGTATATTTCATTCCTGGTGCTTTAGGGATATCTTTTTTGCCCACGTGTTTTTCAGAATCATCAACCGTTCCAATCACAGCTTCAATTTGTTCACGAGTAACAGCACCCGGACGTAAAATAGCGGGAGTATCAGTAGACATATCAATCACAGTTGATTCAACGCCAAATTCAGTGGCACCGGCATCTAGAATACCGGCAATTTTACCGTGTAAATCATGATAAACGTGTTCAGCAAGAGTTGGACTAGGTTTCCCAGATGTATTAGCTGAAGGACCAACTAATGGCACCCCTGCTGCTTTAATTAAGTCAATGGTAGGTTGCTTATCAGGATTTCTGAAAGCCGCAGTTTCAAGACCCCCAGTAACCTTTTTTGATAAAACATTTGGTTGAAGTTTTAAAATAATGGTCAAAGGACCTGGCCAGAAGGCTTTAATAAGTTTTTTCGTTTGTTCGTCCAATGGCATCGCGTATTTTTCAACAGTTTCAACATCTGCTACATGCACAATCAAGGGATTATCACTAGGACGTCCCTTTGCCTTGTAGACTTTTTCAACTGCTGCTACGTTAGTTGCATCAGCACCAAGTCCGTAAACTGTTTCAGTTGGAAATGAAACTAAATTTCCTTTGTTAATTTCTGCTGCTGCTTGATCAATTTGATCAGGTGTAAATATTTTGGTTTCCATTATTTACTCTCCTTTTAAATTCATTTTAATCATGCGATCATGGTCAGCTAAATCTTTACGTAATTCAACGTTAGCTGCTGGATTTTGTGTTTTTAATAAATCAGTAACTGCTGGCCCTTGATGAAATCCAATCTCTAAATAAAGTTTCCCATCAGAAATTAAATAATCACTGACTGTCTTAGCCAATTCCTCATAGATAAATAAACCATTGTGTTTGGCAAATAAAGCCAAGTCTGGTTCATAATCAATCACATCTTGATCCATGACTTTTTCTTCATCATGCGCAATGTATGGTGGATTTGACAAAATAATATCAAATTTTTGACCAACAAACTCAGTTAGCAAATCACTTTCAACAAAGTTAATATCAACGTGATTTAATTCAGCATTACTTTTGGCAACTTGCAAAGCATCCGCTGAAATATCAGAAGCTGTGATATTCCAATCAGGACGTTGTTGTTTTAAGGCAATGGCAATGGCTCCACTTCCGGTCCCAACATCTAACACTTTTAATGAATCCTTGTGGTTATCATTTAAAATCCATTCAACTAGTTCTTCTGTTTCAGGACGGGGAATCAAGACACTTGGGTTAACTTGCATGGGATAACCATAAAAGTAAGTTTGCCCCACAATGTATTGAGCTGGTTCACCATTGACTAAACGTTGTAAATTATCACTAAATTGTTGTCTTTCATCTGCTGGCATCTTAGTTCGATAATTACGCAATAATGTCGTTAAGTCCCAATGCATTTGATTTAACAATAAAAATTGAGGTTCATCTTGCTCAATATTTTGGCCCTTTATACACAAAGAAGCCCATTTCAGGGCTTCAAAGAATGTGACATCTTGATTAAGCTTCGTTGTCATTTAAGTGCTCCAACTTTTCAGCTTGATCTGAAACGATCAATGCATCAATGATTTCACCTAAATCACCAGCCATAACCTTGTCTAATTTATTTAAAGTCAAACCGATACGGTGATCAGTGACACGGTTTTGTGGGTAGTTGTAGGTTCTGATTCGTTCAGAACGATCACCAGTACCAACAGCTGATTTACGTTGTGCGTTATATTGGTCTTCTTCTTTTTGCTTGTAATAGTCATAAACACGAGCTTTTAACACATTCATGGCTTTAACTCTATTTTGTTGTTGTGAACGTTCATCTTGCATAGCGACTACAATCCCGGTTGGCAAGTGAGTCATTCGAACAGCAGATGAAGTTTTGTTAATATGTTGTCCACCAGCACCAGATGAACGATAAACATCAGTACGGATATCTGAAGGATCAATAGTAATATCAACATCTTCTTCTTCAGGCATAACACCAACAGTTGCAGTTGAAGTGTGGACACGTCCCGCTGATTCAGTTTCAGGAACCCGTTGTACACGGTGAGCCCCATTTTCGAACTTAAGTTTTGAGTAAACGTTGTTACCAGTAATCATAAGTACGATTTCTTTGAAACCTCCAACTTCAGTGGTTACTTCATCAACAACTTGAACTTTCCAGCCTTGAGTTTCAGCGTACTTAACGTACATATTGTATAAATCGCCAGCAAACAAACTAGCTTCGTCTCCACCAGCTGCCCCATGGATTTCCATGATAATATTTTTATCATCATTCGGATCCTTGGGAATTAACATGATTTTTAGTTTTTCTTCAAGTTCTGATTTTTGTTCGTCTAAGTCAGCAATTTCAGCTTTGACCATATCATTCATATCATCATCAAGTTTTTCTTTAAGCATTTCTTGATCATCATTGAGTGCTTCAGTAACTTCTTTGTATTTCTTGTAAGTATCAACAGTTTCACGAAGATTACCTTCTTCTTTTGATAACTTCATAAAACGTTTGGTATCTGAAATAACTTCAGGATCACTAATTAATTCGCTAACTTCTTCATATCGATCAGATACAGATTGAAGTTTATCGAAAATTTGATCCATTTTATTATCGGCCATTTTGCTCCTCTTTTCTTAAATTTTAAATTCTTTAGGTGGATTATTGTAATGTTTTCGGCAAACGGGATAGTATGATTCATTGCCCCCCATTACAACTTGTTCCCCTTCATAGACAGGTTTTCCATCATGGAAACGAAGATTCATAGTTGCTTTCTTTTCACAGAACCAACAAATTGTCTTCATTTCTTCTAATTTATCAGCATAGATTAACAAATATTTTGACCCTTCGAACAATTGATTTTGAAAATCATTTTTAAGTCCGAAAGCCATAACTGGAATATCAAGTTCATCAACCACACGTGCTAATTCTTGAATATGGTGTTTTTCTAAAAACTGGGCTTCATCAATGAGAATACAACTAACGCGTTCATTAATCTCATCCAACCGATTTTGAACTAATTGCATCGCATTTGCATCTGGCTTAATCGCAATTGCTTCCCGTTCAAGTCCAATTCGTGAAGCAATGGTACCTTCTTTTTCACGTGTATCCAATGCACTAGTCATTAGGATAACTTTTTTTCCTTGTTCCTCATAGTTATGTGCTACTTTAATAATTTCAAATGACTTTCCACTATTCATGGCGCCATAACGAAAGAAAAGTTGTGCCAAAATATCACCTTTTTCTATAAAATACTCTCATTTTTAATTATAGCTAATTTTCGGCTTTTCTGCATTCCTTAATTCCAATTGTTAATATAATGTAAAAATCTAACTAATTTAAGTTTAGTAGGCACTTTTATGCTAAAATCGGAAGTATTGAATAGTACAAAATTTTAATTAAGGATGTGAGTATCGATGACATTTAAGAGTGATATCGCAACTTTAGCAGGGAAATCTACATATTGGTTTTTACATACCTTTATGGGCGGTGGTAGTTCATTGCCCGGAAAAATCACAACTAAAATTGATCCTAATGTTTTAAAAGAATTAGGAAAAAACTATGATGTGGTTTTAGTCAGTGGAACTAATGGTAAGACCCTTACTACTGCATTAGTTGTTCAAGTATTAAAAGAAAAATACGATGAAATTTTAACTAACAAAACTGGTTCAAATATGATTCAAGGAATTGTGTCTACTTTCCTTGAATCTAAAAAGCCTAAAAATGGTCAAAAGCCAGTTGCTGTAATTGAAGTTGATGAAGCCAACGTGAAATTAATTGTTGAAAATATTAAACCTAAGCTTTTTGTCTTAACTAATATTTTCCGTGATCAACTTGATCGTTATGGTGAAATTTATACTACTTACCAAAAGATTCTTGATGGAATTGAATTAGCACCCGATGCAACTGTGATTGCTAATGGTGATGAACCAATTTTCAACTCCGTTAAACTTCCTAACCCTCAAATTTATTATGGGTTTGAAAATCAACCTGCCTCAGGAAACTTTAAAGCACATGCCAATACGGATGGCGTTCTTTGTCCAATTTGTCAGCATATCTTGCATTACCGCTACTTAATTTATGCTAACTTAGGTGATTATTTCTGTCCTAATTGTGGTTTCCACCGTCCAGAACTAAAATACAAAGTTACAAGTATTGAAGATCAAACTCCAGTCGAATCACGATTTGCCATTGATGATAATCAATATCAAATCAGTGTTGGTGGAACTTATAACATCTACAATGCCCTTGCAGCTTATTCTGTTGGACGTGAATTTGGGGTTACCCCTGATCAAATCAAACATGCTTTTGATGCTAATGAACGGATTTTTGGTCGCCAAGAAGAAATTCATGTTGGTGATAAAGATGTTACGATCATTTTAGTTAAGAATCCCGTTGGTACTAATCAAGTTATTGATTTATTGGAAACAGAAAATGATGCTTTCTCATTTATGGCTTTATTAAACGCTAACTACGCTGATGGAATTGATACTAGTTGGATCTGGGATGGTGAATTTGAACGACTTCCTAAAATGAACATTCAACAATTTGAAACTGGTGGATCTCGTTACAAAGATATCACTTTCCGTCTCAAAGTAGCTGGTGTTCCAGATGATAAACATATTGTTCAACCAGACTTAGAAAAAGTCGTTGATGACATTCAAAAAATGCCAACTAAAAAAGTTTATATTTTAGCTACCTACACTGCTATGATGCAAGTACGTGCTATCTTAACTAAACGCGGCTACATTAAAGGAGGCAAAAACTAATGACAATGACTATTAGAGTTGCTCACCTTTATGGTGATTTAATGAACACATATGGTGATATTGGAAATATATTAGCCCTAAAATTTTACGCTAAACAAATTGGTGTTGAGGTTACCTCTGACATCGTTTCTTTAGAAGAAGATTTTAAAGCTGATGATTATGACTTTGTTGTTTTCGGTGGTGGTCAAGACTACGAACAAACCGTTGTGGCTAAAGATATTCAATCTAAAAAAGATGAATTAATTAAATTTATTGAAGCTAATAAACCCTTCGTTGCTGTCTGTGGTGGTTACCAATTAATCGGTAAATATTACATTGATGCTAAAGGTCAAAAGCTTCCTGGTATCGAAGCCATGAATCACTACACTGAACAACAACATGATCATCGTTTTATCGGCGACGTTGTTATTCAAAATGAAAAGACTGGCAATAAATATCATGGTTTTGAAAATCACCAAGGAATTACTTTCTTAGGTGCCGATGAACATCCTCTTGGTAAAGTGCTCCAAGGTTACGGAAATAACGGTCAAGATGGAACTGAAGGTGCTGTACACAAAAATACGGTTGGTACCTACTTTCATGGTCCTATTATGGCTCGTAACGGTAATTTTGCTAAATACATGATGTTTGAAGCTCTTCAAAACAAATATCCTGATACCGACTTTACTGACATGAAGAAGAAAGTAAAAATTTACGAATATTAAAGGATAACCCTGAATGAATATGATTCAGGGTTATTTTTTTGTAAACAAAAAGGACATTCACTTCTGAATGTCCTTTTTGCTGGAAAAGAGTAGTTTCCTATTTTTATAACACTTTGAGTATACCATATTTTGAGGAATATGATTATTGCGATTCTTTTACAACTATTTACAAAGTTTAAAAATAATTACCAATAAAATAATTACTAAGACAAGCAAATTGGAGATGGTAATCGTATACTTCTTTTTGGTTTTTGAAATTTATTTTTTAAATTTAAAAATCTTCATATTTTATCCCTTTAATATAACAAAAATAAGGAGAGTACAGGATTTTTTGTTACTTATACAACAATATTTACCATTATTTTGTACACATTAAGTACACATGATATGATTTATATCACTTAAAAAGTAACCAACCAAAACAAAAAAACTCATTTCCCTAATAGGAAACAAGCTTTTTCGAATCATTACATTGTTGTCCGGTACATGGACATTAAGAATTATAACATTAAATGACACCTATTTATAATAAAAAGAATCCCCTTTCCGAGGGACTCTCTCTTAATTCAAAAATATAAAAAATTAACTTACTTCTAAACTATTTAGAAGCACATTAAATATATCAAAATAATGATTTAATACAATTATTTAGCTTGTTATTTTATTAACATTACAACAAAAAAGCCCACTGCCAGTTAAGACAGTGAGCTTCTTTATATAAAAATAGATTTAAAATAATACCAGCCGTTTCAGTGGCAATACTGCCCTTTCACAACTTCATTATCTATAAAAGTAAATTGGTTGTCCAGCGTAAATAGTTGAATAATAACCATTTGCAAATACATCTGGATTATTTGCTACGATAGTTTGCCAACTATCTCCAATTAAATAACTTAGTCTCGTTAAGCTATCACCTGGTTGTACGTAGCGAACACGTTGAGTTAACTTATTTTCATTTAAGTTGTAGTGGTTAAAATTATTTACTAGTAACTTTTGTCCTGGGTAAATTAAATTGCTTACTTGATTATTAGCTTCTAGCGTTGCCACACTATCACCAACTTTATTACTAATACCGTTTAAAGTATCACCCGATTGAACTGTATAAGTTTGTAGATTCCACGCAGGTTTACTTGGTTGAGGTTGTGGTGCAATTGGTTGATCACTTGGATTTACGTTAGTGTTCTTAGTATAGCCATTATCAGTAATACCAGTTAAATCAACATCTAAATCACGTGGTGTGTAATTATATTGCCACATAGCTACGTTATCATACGTAGGAAAATGATTGAAATCAGGTTCAATATCACCTGAATACCAATATTCAGCCAACCACAAGCTGTTAGGAAATTGCTTAGTAATTTCATTCACGTTCAACGTTTGATTTAAGTAATTGCGACTACTATAAAGTACTGGAGTAAAATCAGCTTGCTTAATTAGTTGCATGGCGTAGATAACGTTGGCGGTATTAGCTTCCTTATCTGCTGATGCACCTTCTTCCCAATCAATAGCTACGATTGATCCATATGGTGTTTGAATCTTAGATAGGAAGTAATCCATAGCTGCTTTAGTTTGTGCTTGATTAGCACCATCTTGCAACCAAATATAACTATGCATTCTAAAATCATCGTTACGTCCTTGATTGACTTGATATGAATATGGAGCTTGATCATAAATCCAGCCATTAATCGTTCCACCAATTTGAGCAAATGAAAACTTATCTTTACCGGTAACATTAGTTACCGATGATTGATATTTAGATACATCTGTACCTAAATCCATATGTGCCGCATGAACTGGTTGACTAGTTGCTAAACCAATTCCAAACATCCCTAGTGTAATTGCTAAAGGTAAAATACTATTTTTGAGTGCTTGTTTCATCTCCACTATTAACATCTCCTTTTTCAGTAACTTTTAAATCTTCTGATTTATCAGATACTGTAGTTGGATCATCAAGAATTCCCCAACCTGCCAATAACATTAAAATTAAAGTAAGTAATTGAGCCCACAAATCCCAACGAATAGGACTAGTAATTCCCCAAATAGTACAAATCATTTGACCAATTAAAATTAAAAGAGAAAGTGAACTTGCAACTACCTTCCCATTTAATTTTCCATCACTATTAATTAATGCTGTCTTTTTTAAAATATTTTTAATCTTTGTCATCTGCCTTATCCTCTAATCGTTTAATTCTAGTTTCGTGATTATTAATCCGCTCGTCATCACGAGTGAATTTTTCCGTGTAATTAATTTGCTGCAAATTAAAATCATTTCTCAATATTTTTACAGTCCCGTTTAATTCGTTAATGCTGTCAATTAATTTACTTAATTTGCCAAACAATACATAAGTTCCAAAAAAAAACGATCCTACAGCTGTAATAATTGCTAGAATTGATGCTAAATCTTCCCAGCTGGATACATGCATTTCATCACCACCTTTTTTGCAAAATAAAAACACCAACTAATTAGTTGATGCTTGTGGTGCTATATAAGTTTCCCCAGTAATATCTGCATAATCATCAGGAGTAATTGAGCCTTTGTTAACAAAGGCAGCTACATCTTTTTTATCATACATGTTATTGTCAAAATAAAATTTAACTAATTTTTTCCAACTCACTACTTATTTCCCCCTAATTGCTTTGCTAGAAATGATATTTGGTCTTGTAAATTTTGCAAAACTGTGTAATTAAATTGCTTCCAACTTTCAAAAGTTGCTGGATTACCCATTTTTGCTCTAATATACATAGACCCACCTTGAATATAAATCTGTCTTAAACCGGCTCCATTTAAACAAATTACTGAAGCCCATAGGTTTGAATCTGCATAACCAGCTGGTAAATTTTTAATTGTGGTACCATCTGCGCCTTGAATATTATAAATCCCAGTATCAGTAAATTCATCAAGATTTCCACCATTTTTGATATATCCAGCATTGATATTTAAAGTGTCTGTTTTTTTAGCACAATCATTAGTTAAATTGTCAGGATCTAAAATATTTACTGCATTAATATAAGGATGAAGTTCGTTATTTTCATCGTCGTTTAAATAAACATTTTTAATCGCCATTTTTAAGCTCCTTTTTAATTTTGTAATTTAGAAATTGCTGCTTCAATTCTATCTAATCGTTCGGTCAATCCAGGGATAGCATCGACACTGGTGATTAAATAAACCTGATGTTCATTATTAGTGCCATCATCGTTTGGTACCATTAGTGGTCTAATTTCTGTCATTTCTGTACCTCCTTGTAACTAATTTGGCTAACATCTTTAGTATAAATACCACCATGTATTTTTTGATTTTGAGTAGAATTAATTGTTTTATAGTGAAGACCTTTACTGTGCTCAGTTAATCCTTTTACAACTAACGTTTGTTCAAAATCATCATTTCCAAAAATATCGCCTAGATGGCCATGATCTAATTGTTCTGAATCTAATCTATTTTTTAAAGTGGTATAAATCTTTCCAGAAGCATCTTCTCTTGCATTAATTACTTCACTATCCACAGTTAAACCATGTAAAGTGTTATCAAATTCGCCTTGCATATAATTCATCAAATTCGTAACGCTATTCAGCTTACTTGAGGTATTGCTATTAATCATAGAGTTCCACTCAATTGATCTAGCAATTAGCTCTCGAACGTCTTTTCCAATAGCTTTGTGTCTGATTCCGTTAGTGTTTTGTCTAATCTGTGGGTCAACTAGTGATAAATCAACTGGATTAACTGGGTTGACTGAATTAAAATCTCGATATTCCATTTATTTTCCTTTCATTTAAAAATTCATTTGTAAAAAATCAGCAATTTGCTTTGCCATTTTTAAATAACCTTCTGCGTTGGGATCTACTAAATCACTAGATAATCCCGAATGGTCTTTATCATTAAAAATTACCGGAGAATAATTGTTCCAGTCTAAAAATGAAATGTTGTTAGCACGATAAACTTTAGCCAAGCAATCGTTCAAATTATCCAAAGTGTAATTACCATTACTCAATTTATCAAAACGTGGAGTAGCAAGAATCCCAAAGATTCTAATATTAGGATTACTTTGCTTGATTTTAAGTAAGCAATTATTTAAGTTCTGCATCATTAAATTAATATCACTATTGTTATTGAAATCATTAGTTCCATAAGCGATCGTGACTAAATCATAATCCGTGAAATTAGTTGAATTAATCACATTTTGTAAATCACGATTATCATTATCATTGTTGCTACGATAGATAGCACCACCTTTAGCCCCAGCATTAGTAACTTTTCCAAAATTTAACAACGAATTTAAGTCATCTGGGTAACTTTTACCAGTTAACATTTTGTTTCCGTCCCAACCAGCTGTAATTGAATCACCCAAAGTGATTAATCGCTTATTTTTAAGCACATGATCGAAATTACCCATTTGGGCATCTAATCCAGCTACCTGATTACTAACATGTTGAATTAAGCTTGCAGTTTTATTTTCACCATCTTTGATGTCTTTAATTAATCTATTTTGTTGATTAATTTGATAATCAAAAATTGTCTTAGCTGTATTGTTCAACGTAATCTGGGTCGGTTGCGTTTTATCCCATGGATACCATTGATAGCTCACAACTTCAACGGTTGTACTAAAATTAAATTCTCGTACCTCATAAAAATCCATCTCTCCTAGAATCGGTTGAGTAGTTAAATTAGTAGTGGCTTCAATTGTTATTGCTGGTTCAGTTTGTAGTTGATCGGTAGCATATGTTCTCATACTATTTTCATCAGTAAAACGATCATCATTAATATCAGCCAACTCATGAATACCAAATTTAGCAATACTCTCATCGTTTTTAACAGTGAACGGGTTGAAAAAGTATTCTGTTGGTGCATCATCAGGTGCATCGGTTGCTTTATCCTTAGCTTTTCCAGTGCAGAACACCTGATTACTGAGGTTCGTACTATCTGAGGTAATTTTTGATTCATTAACATTGTATAAGTAACCCAATCTATTACCGTAATTTTTTTTAAACTTATCATGTTGATAAATCCTAATTTTTTTATTATCAGGATCAACAATTGTATCTGGCCAAACTTCAATAATCTTACTAAGTGCATCTTGCCCGCTCATATTTCCCAAATTCTCAATCTGAGCACTAGGAAAATCACCAATCACTTCATAAGTAAATCCAGCAATGTTCCCATCAAAAACAAAGCTCATTACATCTTGTGGTTTGTACGTTAAAACTCCATTTTTAACTTCATGTTTTCGGAATTGTTGACATTCATTTGAAATATGCGTAGCCGTGATTTCTTTAGTTGAAATTCCAGCAACGCTGTCATGAACTATCTGTTTAATTAAAAATTCTTGTCCTTGAAAAAAAATACTGGCTTCAATAGCTAGCAAATCATACCCAATTGCATTGGCATCGTTATAAGCTGTAAATTTAATTTGGTAAGCTCCATTTTGTTCTCGTTGTAAATAAAAAGAACTGCGGATTACACAGTTCAGTCTTGATCGATATTTTTTATTCACATTAGTTCCTTGGACTATCATTATTTCATCATTCATTAAATCACCTGCGTTCCAAAAGTAGTGTTTGGAGCAATATTAGGAAAATATTCTTCTTGATATGGAGCTTTTCCGTTATAAATAAAGCTTCCATGTCGCATATTAATCGCACATTTAACTAATTTATTTTTAGTCCAATTAGTTAAATCATCAACTGAAGCAGTGGCATAAACCATATCCCCACTATCGTTAATATCAGGAACTTTCCCTGTAATCTTATCTTGATAAAATAATATTTTATCGTCAACCACTAGTAATTCTGCTGCTTCATACCAGTTTGCACCTGTTTGTTGTAAATCAGTTTCAATTTCTCTATAAGGACCATTTAATCTATCTGAAACAAACAAATGTCCTCCACCACCGGCTAATAGATAACTACCGTTTAAATAGACTACATCAGGATCAATTACGGAAATTGGTAAGTCAATTTCTTGGTACGGGTTAGTTACGTTACCAGTTTGGGGGTCAAAGTCTGCAAGATAAAGGTTAACGCCCCAATGATTGGCACAGTAGATAAGTTTCCATTGATTACTTTCCCGGTCTAGTACAAATTCTGGAGCCCATATATCCCAGTAGTTTGGCTGATTTAAGACATCTAATGAATGGTATTCAAAATTAATAAAATCATTAGTTTTAAAAATTGCTAACGTCCCAGTTATCCAATAATCATCACCAATTTGCTGAATATATCCATCTCTCAGATTACCAAGTTGCGGAAATTCAGCAATTGGAACCCAGTTAATCCCATCATCACTAATACATAGTGCAGGAGTAGCTAACCAAATGTTATCTTTATCTTCTCCTGCAGGGTCAAATCCAAAATAAACAAATGTCGCCTGTTGAACTTGTTCTAAGATACTCACTTAATCGCCTCCTCTAAATATAAATAAATGGGAACTCAAGCTTAACATCATTAGTTGTCATGCTAGTCCAGATATCATTCCAACCTGGTTCTAATTTTAGATTACCAAAATTAGATAGATTGTTATTTAAACTTCCGTTGATATAAGTATTCATACCATCAACAACGATTTGATCAGTACCATCACTTTGAACTTTTAATTCATAACTAGTTCCATTGTTATTATTACCAATCCCAAATATCCCACCAATATAACTAGCAATAATCTTTAAATCATCATGACCGGTATATGGATCAATTGGAATTCCACTTGGATTGTAAATTTTAAAATTATGTTGATTATGAAAATGAAAATCTTCTCGGTCCATAATTGGTAAATCGAAGTTAAAGTTGTAATCGTCCCATAAATCAGATTGATTAAGTGAATCATAACGTGAGTATTTATATCCACTTGGATTTTCAAATGGAATAGTCACAATACAATCATTAGCCCCATCAGTATAAGGTTCAATATCAAATCCAACTGGCCTTACAAATCTCACAAACATTGGCTCATTAGATGTTCTAATCCGATAAATTTTCTTTTGCAAAAAAGCATTATAAATTACTTGTTTCTTACTCAAATAATCTTGATAAGTAGAAAAGTGAAACGACATTGTTATCGTACTCGTATTATTTTGAAAACTCGCTAAATTAAAATTATGGCCATCAGTACCATTTGAATCTTGATAAGTATTTGAAAGAATTGGAGTAGTTTTTTCACTGATAAAGTGTAATGAATTAACTAATGAATCTAAATCAAATTCATTATTTCCATCTATACTGATAAAAAGTTTTTGACTAGACACCAAAAATTCCTCCTTTCAAATTACCATAGTTATGAATTCCAGCATCTTTAGCTTCTTCACGATATCTTGCCTGTTTATCCTGTGCAGTGTTCAAAATAGCCTTAACTTGGTCTTTACTTAAGCCAGCAATTTCTGCTAATAAACCAACTGTTTGTGATTGCAATTTAGTTAATTTATCAAACTTATCTTCCAATACATCAGTAGAAGAAATTGGTGCTTTACCACTTTGAACATCTTTAGCATACTCAGTAACTAATTGGCCAAGTAATTCATTGCCACGCCCACGATTTGCTGTATCAGTTGGAATAACGAACTCGGGTTTATTGCCTTCAGCAATTTCAATTAATCCATGTTGACCAACTAAGCCACCGTTTTTATATCCATGACCATTACCTAAATATGAAAGACTTGGACCATATTCTTTTTTAGCATAATTAAGCGCTGCTAATAAGTTATCAAAACCATTAAAAATATTATGATGACCGGAAAACGCATTAGCATTAAAAGTAGAACTAATTGTTTGCATAAGCCCTTTAGCTAAATCACCAGTCGCATTGTTAATATCTCCAATGTTACCTTGAGTAACTTTTTCATTACCACCAGATTCAGTTTGAATTTGTCTAAGAACTCTGTTTACCATTGATTCATCGGTGCTTAACCCGTTCATTGCTAAAGCACGCTTAACAGTGGCACGCCAACGTTCAACACCAGTTCCAGCTGGAGCTGCCATTTCTTCAAACTGTTTTTTAATCCATTTAGCAGCGTCTTTAGCTACTTGCTCTGGAAAATGCGTAATAATTTGTTCCGGCAACCAGATTTTCGAACTGATTCCACCAGTGAACTTTTTAAATACACTGGTCATAAATCCAGCTGGATCTTTAACAACATCATCAATATCATCCATTACGTCTTTAGCGCCGCTTAACACACTATCAAAGGCTGCACCAATTCCACTAGCGTAATGTGGCATTTGTAGCATTGCCATTAAGCTTGCCGACCGTTCGCCATCTAACACACTTGTACCTTTTGGCAAATAAGTTATAATATTTCGCTTTTTAGGAAACATTCCTACTTGTCCATTTGGAAATTGATACATTTCTCGATAGTTTGATGACTTAGCATCGTTTACCATAGCTAAACCACCAGGATGAGTGTCGCCAGTCCCGTTTGCGTAAGCTGGTACTGGAATTTGTCCAAGAGTAATTTTACTTGCTCCAACTTTGTCCAATACCCAGTTGATTCCATCTTGCAACCCCTTTAATAACTCATTAAATGGTGTTACAACACCACGCACGACAGTTACAAAAGCATGATGAACGGAATTGTATGCATCTCCTACACCTTGTTCGATGCTTGACCACATGCCATTCCATTTATCAACTACCCAACCAATAGAACTGTTCCAAATATCTTTAATCCAACTCCATAGTTTTCCTATTCCAGAAGTGACATTATTCCATGCATTTGAAAAAGCGTTAACAACATCGCCTAATCGTCCACCAGTTAAGTCATTTAACCAGTTATAACCATCATGAAATGCTTTACTGGTATTATTCCACAAATCACTATTTGTTTTTCCAATATCACTACTCAATTTATTCCAATGTCCAGACATCAAATCCGCACCAGTTTTAGTTAAGTCAGCGTTTAATTGTGAACGAGTTTTAGTAATGTCATTAATGCTAGTCCACATACCTTGCATTTGTTTTGGAGAATTCTTTTGTAAATTATCCATAACTTTATTAACATTGCTTTGCATTTGGTTCATGTAATTGCCAACATTTTTAGGAGCATTTTTAAAGGCTTCACCAATGTTTTTTGCAGCATTATCAGCGTCTTTTGACATTCCGTTCCATTTGTTTTTGGCATCTTTACCAATACTTGCAAATGTTTTAGAAGTAGATTTAGAAAATCCATTCCAATCCTTTTGCATATTCTTAACAGATTGAGATGTACTCTTAGATACGTCAGAATTAGCTTTACCGATTGTCTTCCCAATATTAGAAAATGTCTTAGCGGTTGATTTAGTAAAATTATTCCAACCTTTTTGCATGTTTTTAATTGATTTTGACGTACTTTTTTCAACATCTGAATTGGCTTTACCCATAGCTTTACCGAGTTGACCAAGAATCTTGCCAATACCACCAAATGCTTTACCAATATCCTTACCTAAACCATTAATAAAATTACGAAATGGTTTAATTTTTGTATATGCAAGTGTAAATGCTGCTACTAATGTACCAATCGTAATAACTGCTAAACCTAATGGATTCATATTCATAGCAACATCAAGCGCATATTGTAATCCAGTCATCACTTTAGTTCCAATTTGCCATTCTTTAATGGCTGAAACAACCCCACCAATTGCTTTACCAAATGCAATCGCTTTACTAGCCATAAATGCAGTTACTAATGCCGTACCTATTCCTTTAATTGGGCCTTGATATTTACTTATGTCTTTTAAAATATCAGAAACGTTTCTTAGAGGATCGTGTGCCTTTTGAGAGTTTCCAACTAAAGCATTAAATCCATCAGAAATCGATTTAATTACACTTGTAAATGCTTGCCATGCACCAACCGCAATTAATTTAACAATTTGACCCAAGCTCACAATTATAGAAGAAATCGAACCTGATCTTGAAGCAACGTAATTCATTAATCCAGCTACATATTTAGTTAGATTTGCAATTCCTGCCCCAAGTTGTTTTACAGCTGATTGCGTTTGTGGATTATCAAGAGCTTTAGATAACGCATTCAATCCTGTATTCTGCACTGAAACTAAAGGCGCCATTAACGACGCACGCGTATCGGCATAAGCAGTTTTCAAATGATGCATTGAGCCATCAGCCGAATTATTAAAACTTTTTGCGTTTTTATCATAACTAGAACTAGCTTTAATTAAAATGTCATTAAATTGTGTTGAAGTCATCTTCCCAGAATGTACTAAATCATCAAAGGCTTTTTGACTCATTCCACTGGCCTTTTGCATTGCAGTCGAAACACCAGGTGCTTGTTTTTCAAGTCGATTCATTACTTGATTAGTTACTTTTCCACCTGCTTCAACCCTATTCAAACTATTAGAAAAGGCATCTGCACGTTGACCAGTCATATGTAATGAATCCGCGATGGAACCTACCCCTTTTGCTAATGATTCAGCTTCTTTAACATTATGTGTCATACCGTAAAAACGTTGAGTCATATCACTAGCAGCTTGACCAGACAAATTAGTATTCTCTTTTAAATTCTTTACAGTACTTGTAACACTAACAATATCTTTTGAACTTAATCCAAAAGATTGCCAACGTTGTCTACCAACACTTACAGCTTTAGCAGAATCATATGATGCTTTAGCTTGATTAACAATTGCACTTGTTACAGTTTGTACTCCAGACAACAATGCCCCACCAGTAAAATAAGACATCGCTGTGCTCATATGGGACTTTGATTTGTCAGCTTCACTATCAGTTTTGTGAAATCCATTAACAATGGAACTGAATAATGTTTGAGGCGCTTCTTTATTCATTTCAGTACTTAATTCAGAAACTTTAGTCTTCGTTTGCGCAATGCTAGTACCAGTCTTATTAACTCGAATAGATTGTTGAGTCATCGCTTCGTTAGCTTTATCAAGTGAGACTTTCAATTTATCAACTTCACTTGATTGATGTTGATATGATGTAGTATTTTCCATTCCTGCATCACGCATTCGGTTCAAAGCAGATTGCCCATTATCATATTGCTTAGTTAATAATGCTACTTTATCTTTTTGAATGCCTAATTCAGATGATTGTTTACTATATTGTTCGTTTAAGTTAGTCAAAGCATCTTTATAACCACTTACTTTAGCTTTAACTGCACCGTATTTATCGCCTTCTGCAGACAAGCGTTGTGAATATGCTTCTGTCTTATCAATCGTAGTTTGATAACTACGTTGTAAATCAGCTAAACCATTAGAATAATACACTAATGATTGTTTGGCTTGATCTTGTTTGGCGGTGTAACTAGAAATTGAACGTTCCGTGCTTGCAATTTGTGACTCATATCTTTCAAAAGCTCTTGCACCAGCAGCAGTTGAAGTATCTAAATCATTTTGTTTCGCTCTTAAAATTTCAATTTTAGAATTAGCTAATTCAATTGCTTTCCCATAGCCTTCTACCTTAGTTGATTGAGCACCAAGTGCATCACCAGTGGCATTAGATTGTGCAGAAACAGCTTTCATTGTATTAATTGTTGCACGTAATGCAGCTTGCATATCATTCGCATTTTTATTAGCTTGCATGGTATCAAGTGCAATACTTGCTTTCATTTCATATCCAATTGCCATTTATTCACCTTCTTTACAATAAACTACTTAGTCTCATACCAGCGTCCTTGGCATCCATTGGACGCTCTTTTTCTTCTTTAGCGTTTAACATATCCAACATATCAAAATAGTTTTGCTTACCTAAATCACTAGGCATCACACCAAAATTTTGAAACATTTGCTTTTTAAATAATTCCAAATTTTGAATTGAATTTTCTATTTCAACTGATTGTTTATGTAAGCGTTCATTTACTTTTTTGGGTCAGTTCCACCATTTTTAGCTTTTTCTTTTAATTTGGTTTCTTTTATAGCTTTATCAACATCTTCATCAGATAATCCTTGAACTAAACGTACTTGTAAATAACCAATATAATTTCCAAGCGTATATACGTTAGGCTTATTTTTATCTAATTTTTCTGATTGTTCTTTAGTTAAACCAAGAATTTTTTTAATTAATTCAAGTGACTCTTTAAAGAACTTAGATTGATCATCAAGTTCATCATTACTTCGTTCAAATTCTTTATTTTCATGTTTTAACTCAGCAATTTTAATTTCTTTATTAATTTGTTGCTTTTCATCTTCATCATCAGTAGCAGCTAATTCTGAATTTAAATCATCAATTCTCTTTTGATCAACATCTTCTAAAGCTTCAATTTGTCGTTGATTAGAACGTAAATTCATATCATTCATTAATTTAGCAAGATGACTTACCTGTTCCGTTTGATCAATACTGGCACGAACCTTTAGTGGTTTACCTAAACCGAGTTGTCTCACTCTTAAAGTTACTTCAGACATTTAAAATCCTCCTATTAAAAAAGCCGCCCATTTAACATGTACTGTTGATTTCATTGGCGACAAAAATTATTCAATTATGCATTTTTTTTATAAGTAACCACTACATTTTGACTAGTTGTAAAAGTACCAGTCAATGCAACAGTGGCTTTTTCATAAGTATATCCAGTTTCGGTTGGAGTTGGGATAGTGTAGCCATCTCCAGTTTTACCAGTTACTGATGTATCAGATAAACCATTAACATCTTTACCATCATCGTCTTGATAATGAACATTAATTGTTACATTGCTTACTGGAGTTGTTCCACCAGCAGTATTACCTGGGAAAACTTCATCAAACATAGCTTGTAAACTAAAATCACTATCACCTGCATCAAAGTATTTATAGACATGTTGAGCACCATCATTATCTAAGAATTGATCATCACTGATTGGGTCAAGTGCATCATAAGTAAATGCAGGTGCACTTTCACTTTGATTATTAGTATCAGTTTTATGGTTAATAGTTGGTACAATCATTTCACCATTGGCAAAGGCATCGTATGACATGTGGCCATCATAGCCCATGCTTCCAATAATCATCGCAACATGTGGCAAGTTAGTTGATTGAACCCAACCAGCTCCTACTTTTTGCATACCTAGAACTTTATGATAGGTATCTGCTTGTAAATCCATCACGTTAAACGCAACTTCTGGTGAGCTAGCCCCATGATTCATACGTTTCTTAACGTCTCCTGCATATTCCGCAACACCTTTTTCCATTAAGGCTGTGATATTGGCCTGGGTTACCCCTTGTTCAACACCATCAACTCCAGTGAATCCTGTTTCTGATAAGCCATCATCACCAACTACTACTTTTCCAGTAAAAGGGTCAACAATTGCTAACCATACATTTCTAACACCATGTGTGGCAATTGTTTGCCGTGTTAATTGTGTCATTTATTCAATTCCTCCAATTTTATTAAAGTAAAAAGTTTTTGTTACTTGACCTGTATCTGGGTCATTAATATTGGCCATACTTCTAGATACAGTCCAACCATTATCAGTAAATAAAGAAGCCAGCTGTAATTCACAATTCATAACATCAAGGTCCTCATTGTTTAATTCAAAATAAATCTGAACTTCAACAACAAAATTCCAACGCTTAAAATTATCATTAGTAAATCCAGTTGGCTCTGAAACTACTTCACTAACCACGATATTTGTTTCATTAGTTTGGTTCTCTAGATTGAGATTAGAAGAAGCGTTATAAAGATTATCAATCCAGCTTAAATTAGCTGAACTAATTAATTTTCTTGCTTGTGTAGTTGGTAATTCAATCGTTACCACCACCATTCATACCATTATGCCAAGCGCTCTCCATTGCTTTATAAACATCAGGTTTAGCTTGTTCAATTGATTTATCTACGAAGTTTTTACCTTTTGGGTTAGGTGCTTTAGCTGTTCCATTATTACTAAACATTGCAATTCGGTCATGATTAATACCAGTTTTTCTTCCTGTATCGAACCCGACCACATTTGAGCCATCTACAACACCGTCCATATTTTTAGCTTGAACAACTATAGAATCACGCAGATGACTGGCTTTACTAGTATCAACATGATGAGGATTAAAAGGTGTATTGTCTTTTAATACTTTTTCGTAAACTTTTGCACCTACATTGGTAATTTTGGCTTGCTTTTCAACATCTGGAACAGCATTCTTTATCGCCTTACATAAATTTTGTAATTGATCATCAATTTCACTCATCACTTAACCCTTCTTTCGAATTAATTGAATTGTGGCACGATCATAGCCTAATGGATCGATACCTGTATATGGAGTACTTGTAACAATTTCATATCTATTACCATTAAATTCAACTGCATTACACTTTGTAATATCTCCATTTCGTTTAATCACTAAGTCAATTTGGTCTTGTACCTTCATACCAATTGCCACAATATTTTGTGAACGTGTTCTAATTTGTTGAAAACAGTATGCTTGAAATAATGATGTAAACACACGTTTTGAACTGCCAGTTTTATCATTATTTACGCTATCTAAATAACCAAAATCAGCTTTTATATTAAAATCACTGTATAAATATTTTTTAGCCATTATCATCACTTTCTTCTTGCAGATATAATCCACGCAAAGTGCCTACAATACTGTTATAAGTACTATCTACGGTATATTGAGTACTATCAGTAGTAGAAATACGATAGGTGTATAAAGTTCCCGCTAAAGCATAACAACCAGTTTTATAAAGTGGTTCTACAAAATCTTTTGTGTAAAAGTCATCTATCTCAGTACCAACTGCAGTTTGCATTGATATTTCAGCAGAATTTAAATAACTACGCAAAAGGTCATCATCATCGCTTGAAAGAATACGTAACATACTCTTGATGTTCTTTAAATCTTCATCAGTATCAAGATAAAAATTCATAATTACTTACCTGTGTTTGAAGTATCTGTTCCTGTGCTTGCTGCAACTGGTACATTATCTGCAACATTCTTAAATGAACCCATTACAAATGAATCACTATCTGTCAATTGAACATCGAAACGATCAATAACACGGATTTTGGTTGTATCATGACGGAATGAATCATCCCCCACATTAGTTGATAGAAGAGTCATTTGTTGACGGTCAAATAAAGTAACACCTTGTTTTAGATCACCAAAGATAAATGGATGTGAACCTGAATTATCAGGTAACCAACGGTCAGCAATAACTACGACATTCTTTCCATCAATTTGTTTTTGTGCTGGATTAGTAACGCTTGATTGCATTAAATAATCTCCATTACCGTCTTTAACTTTTGATAGAGTATTAAAACCAGAAACATTAGTAATGATTGATGAGGTAGAAACAATGGCTGGATCTAATTCGGTATTCATAACATCTTTAACATCATCAAACTTAGCAATAGTTGGTTTCTTAGGTTGTGTACCCAATACACTAAGAATTGCATTATTACGTGTAACAACATCTTTTCTAGCAATCCAAGTGTTTAAGTATGACAAAATGTTTTCTTTAGTATCGTTTAATAAAGTATTAGTAATGGTAGAAATACCAACATAACGATGAATTTGATATTTAATAAGGCTCAATACTGGGTCATCATTATCACCAATCAAGCCACTTTCATCGTCTAAATTTGCAAATGGAGTGATATCTGATTGTTTTTCATAAACTCGTGACCCAGCTGGAATTGTAACATTTTCAATATTTACTAATGGTTCCAAACTGTCGTATTGACGTTTCAACGTATGAATGGCTGTTTGTTGATCAAATGGAATAGTTAATCCTGCGTTACCATTACCATCAGCATTTGAAGTCATTGCATATTTAAATTTAGGGTCATTTCTAACCATGCCTACAAATTTATCAACAAATGTAATTTTATTGTCAGCGTTTTTGTCAATTGGATTTGTTTCATCACCTGCAGTAGCTAATTTTTGATTAGCACGTGCAATATCTAAAGTTTCTTTAGCAGCTTTACGTTGTGCAATTGCATTTTTATAGCTATCAGATAATTTTGCAAATTCTTCTTTATCAAAATTATCATCTAAAGTAGCAGCTTGCATTTTTGTTGCAAGGTCACTAACTTTTTGTCCTGATGCAATCCATGCATCATTGAGTGCGTTAATATTCATATTCAATTCTCCTTGTTATTTAAAAGTGTCCATAAAAATAGCCAGCTTCTCGTCTTTTAGACTTGAAGTTGGCTTTTTATTTACATTAGATTTTGATTTATTATCTTTTTCTTTCATCATTGCCATCATTTTTTCGATAGCTTCATGACTAGGAATGGTATTAATAGATGCAGTCATAAGCGGCTTATTCTTATCTTCTGAAAACATAATGTTATCAGCAAAGCCATTATCCACTGCATCTTGAGCAGTCATAAAAGTAGTGTCACTCATCATTTTTAAAACATCAGCTTGAGACATTCCCGTCTTGAGTTGATAAGCTTGGGCAATACTTTGGTCTGTCTTATTCATTGAACTTAAAACAACATTTAAATCATCAGAATTACCGCTAAACGAAGTGGAACACTTATGAATCATCATTTGCCCAGTTGGACTGATATTAACTTTATCTCCTGCCATTGCAATTAAAGAAGCTGAACTAGCAGCCATTCCAATCACATTAATATTAATTGGAGTATTAGATTGACGTAGCATTGTATAGATTTCAGAACCAGCGGTTACATCTCCACCAGGACTTGATAAATTAATATCTAAAGTATCATCAGGCTTACATTTATCTAAAGCATCAGACACTTGTTGAGGGCTAATGGTATCCATTCCCAAATATTTTGTTAAAAATGAAGCGGTAAAATTATCTAAAACATCACCCTTTAAATTAATTTGTACCATTATTATCACCTCCCTTCTCTGGAAATATTGCATCAGGTAAATCTTCCATAAAAAAGCCTGCTTGTTTAAGCAGATATGTTGCTTGGTTAGGTGCGATTGCTTGATTTTTTGCTAGTTCTCCAATTGTTGAAGCATAAACATCGCCAGTTGGATCGACAGCAGCTCTTAAATCCATTGTGATATTAGCAGAAAGCTTATCATTAAGTTCGCCAACAATTGCATCAGAATAACGCGCAATTGCTTTAGTATAAATAGTATTTTCCATTTGGATTGATGACTGTTGATCACCAGTTCCATTAATTACACTATCAGGTACTCCATAAGCCTTAGCGATTTGAGAACCCGTCCAATTAACTTGTTTTAATAAATCAGCTACGTTTGACTTAACCTCAAGTGGACTAAATTCTTCTAATTCATCCAGAACAACAATTCCATTCTGGCTATCATTAATAAACTTATTAGCACGTTTCTTTCTTAAATCTGCATCCATCTTAGAACCAGCTTTTAAAGTTAAAACTCCACCGGCAGAAACAGACTTACTTAAAGCATTTAACGTTAATCTATTTACGTTATTTTTAATATCAATTTCACTTGCCAAAGCAGTTAACGGACTAATTCCAGTCATACCGCCATTATTACTCATTAGTCTTAAATGAATAACATCTCGTTGAGGTACATTGTTCATGATTCCAATTTGTGGCTCATCAAAAGTTAGATTATAAATAAGACCAGAACCATCAGCTAATAGAAAAGGACTAACTTGCGATGGTCTTAAATACTCCCATCGTGCGTCAGTCCCATTCATATTTCTAAAGCGATACGCAAATGATTCTCCGCCTAATAATAGTTGTGCAAACATACTTTGCCAAAATGCTCGACCATTAGTAGTTGAACTTGGATTGTTTAATATTCCTTGTGCCTTTGGCATATCTGCTACTAAAGTTGAACTTGCTAAATCTGATGATATTTGAAAAATAATACTATAAATATCTGAATTATGAAGTGCATCTCTAGCACTAACATATTTACTGCCATCTCCAGATGTTGGATTAAAATTTAAAATATCATCATCACCAATAATTGATGAATAATCCAGTTTGTCATTAATTTTAAATATAGGCATTAATTACCACCTCCTTTGCTAGCGACTAATTCACTTAAGAAGCCAGTAAAGAATAGTGCTAATCCTAATGCTAAAATGCCCCATTTCAATCCAAAATAAAAAGCAAAGCCAACTACACACGTAGTTCCTAAAACAAAGCATAAAACATCAAAATAAGCCCACATTAGCTTGAATAACTTTGTAAACAACATCAAATCACCACCTATCTATTATCAATAGTTTTAAATTAATCCATTTTTAGGATCTGAATACCAAGCTTTTACTTCATCAGCACTCATACGTTTAATTTGATTCTCAATATCATCTTGATAGGCATATTCAGTAAAATGTAATTTAGCTTGATAACAAGCGTCAATAGTTGCATCGACTGGGTCAATTCTCATTCTACGAGCCCCCTTATCAATCCTGATACCCATTCTTGTTTCTCGCACTACCGCATTTAATAAACTCTTTTTAAAAACATCATCATCATTAATCGTTACATCGTGATTAATAAAAGCGCGGCGTAACCATGAAGTAGGATCAGAAAGTTCTGATGGTATTTGAGCAATTGGCATAACTGGATAATTTGTACTATTAACAAGTGCTTCACTTAAATAACTACCTTTAGCAGCATTATCGAGTCCAAAAAAAAGAACATCCAAACGATGTTCGTCAATATATGCATTTATCCATTTAAAAATTGATTCATAATCAATCACTCCTGGATCAGGTTCAATTTCGCAATAACCTTTTTTAGATAATTCACGATAAGGTAATCCATCCGCTCTTTCCTTAGCTTCAATAGACCCATTGTCATGCCATGGTATCCACGAATACTGTTCAATATGAAATTTATCTTTTCCATCTAATTGATATGGATAAACAAATGCAATTGCTGAATTATCTCCACCAATTGAACCATCAAAACCAATATAAACTTTTCTACCTTCAATATCGAAGTGATTAATAACTGCAGTTTCAATATCATCTAAAGTAACGTAAGAATTATCATTTGTTTGTAGCCATAAATTCATTGATTTATTTTGAAAACTGCTAATTGAAGCAGTTACTAAGCTAGAACTTCTTTCATTTTCAATACTCTTTAAAAACTTTTCTTTTGAACCCTTTAAATTAATCAACGGATTAGACTTAACCCACATTTCTGGATTATAAGTTTCATCTTTATCATCTTGAGCCCAATCTAAAACTAAATAATTTAAATAATCAGGATCTCTCTTATAATCTCGCTCAATTGATTCTAAAACAGCTAATTCAGTTTGATGAAATTCAACATTTGGGTCTTCATATGCTGTACTAATCCTAATAAACTGAGGGCTTTCAACTCCCATAGTTTGACCAGAAGTAATTGAGTTAAGCTTCTTATGGTCATTAGCATCTGGACTACCGAATTCATCACCAATTGCAGTGGTAAAGTGAAAACCGTCATAAGTACCTGAATTAAATGTAATTCTCACGATCCGATTACGATTCTTTTTAGCAATAATCATATCAGATTGCGTATTTAAGCCCTTCAAATCAATTCCAATTTCCTCATTAAATTTATAAAAGGGATTTGTACGATTACGTAATGTTGGTCTAGTAAATAATGTGGACAATGTTTCCTTTACATAACTCATTAATTGAGCACTTTGCTTTGCATCAATTGATGAAACTAGAAATTGAAGATTATTTCGCCCAATACTTTCAATTAAAAATGAGTAACAAAGCACAATAGACATTAAATAAGTTTTACCATTATGTCTAGCAACTGAAACAATAGCTTTAGAAAAGCGTTTCTGTCCATCATTTACATTTAACCATCCTGATAGCATTGATAAGATAAATTTTTGCCAATCCATTAGGTCAACCGGTTGCTTGCTTTCTGCTTCCGGACAAATTTCAGCGAAGCTCAATAAGTTTGCCACTGATTGAAGATGATAAATAAATGGGAAACCATCAGTATTTTGCAACTGCAAATCTCTTAAATGTCTAAAACAAGCTAATTGAATATGGTATCCGGTCAGGATTTTTTTATCTAAGACATCAAATGCATATTTAGTAGCAGGATCCTTGTATTTATTTCTTATATCTGAAAAATCAATACTTTTATATGCTGAAAAAACATCTTTTGTCTTTGATAAATCAATTTTCATTATTTGCTCACCTCTTTATCTTTTACAAAAGAAGGCTTGAATATTTTTGCTAACGCTTCTGTTTTATTTTCAGTTTTTTCTTCATTATCAACATTTAACAAGGAATTTCTTGAAGCAATTGTTAAACCAATGTTATCCGAAAGTTTATTTAATGTAGTAATAGTGCTATTTAAAGCCTTAACCGCGTCGTTTTGTTTAAAGCCAACAAAGTCTTTTCCAATTATTTTTCCAGAACCATTTGCTTGAACAGATTTTTCAACACGATTAATAACTCCATCATCTTCAATCGAATCGTATAACTTACGCAAAATTTCATATTGAATACAAAACATCTCAATTTGTGTCTGATCAACTTTTTTATAATCATATTGTTCCTGCAAAATTGGAATAATTCTTCGCCACATTGAAGCAGCATATGATTTTAAATAATATGGTGGACGTTTTTTTAATTTTATGTTTTTTTGAACGTCATTTGACATATACTTTTTGGCTTCTCCTTTCCTTTAAACGTTGATTTAACGGCATTTATATTTTTTACCCCCCCAAATAAAAAATTTGAATTTTTTTGCTGGCCTACAGAACAGATTTCGTGTGTGCTACTCTACTGACAAAAAGTAAGGGGGGATATTTTATTTCTCTCGCATCATTTTGGAAACTTTCTTAACATCTTTTATTTCCAAAACATTTTTTAATTTATGGTTTTGACCTGTTCCATAGTAGTTTTGTTCCCAATCTGTCTTTAATTTATGGCAACTCCGACAAATCGTAGCCAGATTGGTTAGATTATCTTTAAGTTCATTGTCATATTCGATTGGTACAACATGATCCACAGTGCGACTGTTCGGTGTTGTTATTCCAATTGCTTTACAGTATTGGCACAAGTAATAGTCTTGTTCTAGTGTTGCTTGTCTGAGTGCTGACCACGTTCGACTGTGATAGAAACTATATCGTTCACGTGATGCACTATCTCGATTACGTTTCACTTTATTATATCTTTTAAGATACTTATGTCGCGCTTGGTTCCGCTTAGCTTGATACTCAGTTTCATATTGCTTATGTTCATTACAGTAATGTTTAGGATAAGTAACTAAACGTTTGCACGTATCATAACGACATCGTCTAACCTTAGGCATATGTACATCACTCCTATCTATGGCTTTGATTATCAAGTACTCATTCATACTTGAGTACAGGATTCCATCTCTTCTAAACATGATTAATGATTAGCACCACCAATATATTCAGTTAATATTTTTTCGATGTTTGTTAGCTTATCCATCACAGCTTGTTTATAATCAACTAATTCATATATATCGTTATCATCAATGATGTTCCCATCGTTATCGATATACTGAACTGGCTCATCATGAGCATATATACATCTAATTCCACTCTTTAAAACTTTAATCTTAGAAGACTTTTCCTTATTATTAAGTTTCTTATCAACAATCTTTGACATTGTATTTTCTAATTCTGCTTTGTCAATTAATCTACTAATTTCAGAGCACCTTTCAGATATATTTTCTCTAATTCTCATTCCTTCTTTTTCTATCTTTTTCATTAATATCTCCTTAATTTAAGATATAAAAAAGGAACGAATAATATATAATTATCGTCCCAAATCTATAATATTATTTAATTAAATTGCTTGCTGTTTCCATCACTTCAACACTTACTAAAGCATAAAACTTTCTCTCACTTTTAAATGTTTCTATAACATCATCGAATTTTTCATCAAGTAAAGTTTCTGCATTGTTATTTTTTTCTGTACTAATAAGATTAAATATAGGATTTAATGCGGTAGTCAAATTTAGATAATTTTTAGTCGCTGTCTCCATATAATTATCAATATCTAGAGAAAATTTAGTGCCATGCTTTTTATCAGCGTATATTTGTATAACTGCAAATGGATTCGATTTGTCACAAAATTTATTAAACAAATCAGCATCTATCCTTAAATAATTTGACAGAGTTTGTATATCTTGTAAACTTACTCCACGCTTTTTTAATTTTTCTAAATTATTTAAAATTCTTTGAACTTTTATTGATGCTTCATGACAATATGATGATAAATCCACATAATATTTATAATTTTCAACATTTATCGCTGAATCAAAATTATTTTTTCTCTCTGAAATTAATTGTTTTTTTAAAGATTTAGTTTGCATTTTATTTTGAACAGTAACCTGCCACCAAATTCCTCCAATAGCAATAACAGATCCAAAAAATGACGCTCCTGCTTGCAACCAGTCACCGCTACTAACTCCTAAAAACATATAATCACCTCTAAAGTGATTATAGCAAATATAAATAAAATCGACGTCTTAAAATTTGTTTATGCAATATATAATTAATGCAATAATAATTGAAAATATAATTATTAATATTGATCCCTCAATTACATAATTTCATGTAAAAAACTTTTTAGCATTATTACAACACCTTCTATATTCTAATTAATTACGTATAAACAAAAAGACACCCATTGTGGATGTCTTCGAACATAAGATTGTGTATTGGGTTTATCTATAACTCTTTCACAATACTATTATCTCATGTGTTAATAATAAAAAGTTCCTGCATTCTTCCTGTAAAATTCCGAAAAGTTCCTGCAAAGTTCCTATTTTTCATATACTACAATCTCTAATCCATATACTTCAATTGCGACAGCAAAATCTAATAACGCTTTGCATTTAAGTGCCTGATAACGTGATGTACTATAATCTAAATCTAGAGCTACATCACTGTCCTGACTACCTTCTAGATAAACTGCATTCAAGATAAATTTTTCAAATGATGGCAATGATTTAATCGCTTTAACGACGTTTCTAACGTCTTCTTGGCGTTGTAACATTAACACGTTCTTTCGTTCACTAGAGTTACCGTATGGTGTTCCTGATGGAATATCCGAAATAATTGGAGACTTAATACTTAATGAATTAATGCTTGCTTGAATTTGCATTTTAGGAAACTGATATTTAAAGAATCTTTTGGCATTGTTTACCGTCTTACGTTGATTAATTTCTGGAAATAATTCCATTCTAACCCCTCCATGATTGGTAGATACAATATGTTATAATAAAGGTATTCGAGAGCTTTATTAGTCTACCAATAGTGGGCTTTTTTTTATGCAATTTTATTAGTTTGATTGTGTTGTAATGTTTAAGTGCTGTTATCATTAAAGTATAAATTATTTAAAATATTTAATGGAGAGTGGATAATATGGAAAATAAAACTGGAATTGTCGTAGAAAAATATGGAAATTTATTTACCGCTCCAATTAGCATTCCAATCGCTCATTGTATTGCCATTGATTGTGGTTTAGGTGCTGGAATTGCTAAAGTCTTTAGTGCTAAATTTCCCACACTACAGAATTACTTAAAGACAACCGTTAAAAAACAAAATCTAACATATCCTTGTGTTGTACCTTATCAAGCAACTGACGGTCGTTTAATATTTAATTTAATCGACAAACCAATCTCTACCAAAGTACCAATTAGAGCTGATTTAAATATAGTTTTAGTGAAATTGTATGCAAAATTAAAAGAAAAGAACATTAAAATTATTGCAATGCCCAAAATTGGAGCTGGTTTGGATAAATTAAATTGGGAAATAACTAGACTTCAATTAGTTAGATTGAGTAAAAAATATGGAATTAAAACTATAATTTATAAACTATAAATTATCAGTCTGCCAATCGGTGGGCTTTTTTTATTTTTAAATTATTAACGTGTTATCTATCTAAATTATGCTGTTTTCTAAAATCATCAATTTTCTTATTTGACTCTTCAATTTTTCTTTTAGTCTCATAAAATTCTTTATCTAATCTAGCATTTTCTACATAAAGCTTAACTAACGTTCTTATGACGATAAATGCAATTAAAATAACTAGTAAAGTCAATCCCACTAAAAATATGATTCCTAAAATACATAAAATATTTAATAACATGATTACTCCTCTTTATTCACTGGCGATACTTTAAACAACTCCGTACCATCAATTTCACTAACAATAAATGTTTCACCTTTATTTACTCTGTCTTTAAATTTATGAACTAAATCAACTTGTGCTTTATAATAGTTTCTTTCAATCTTTTGATTTGTCTCTTCTAAATCTCTTAACCAATTAAAAGCTGTCTTATTCATAACAGCAAAGCTAATTGATGCACCTAATACAAAACTAATTAATCCTATTAGCATATTATTTCCCTCCCATCTGTCTATCACATAATTTATCTGTAATCTGTTGTAACAACATTTCTAATCCTTCATCATCAACTTCAATGAAATCATCTTTTGAGGTATCTTTATTACTCATAAAATGAACGTCCTCTCCTGATTTCATTTGAGCAAATGAATTACTTGGAAAATATAATTTATAAACTTTCTGATTATCGTTTTCGTATTGTCGTTTATTTAGCATAAATACTCCTTATAAGTTTTATAATGCCTCTTATTAAATTGTACTGATATAATTTATAGTGGAGGAGATTATTATGAGTTATAGAATTGTTAAAATTCATTTAGATAAAAGCAAACCAGAGATGGAAAGAAGTATAACAAAAATTCAATTAAGCGATGGAACAATTGAAAACGTTTCTGATGTTGTGCAATATATAAACGATGAATTGATTTATTATTTCAAAACCATTGAAGGTGAAACAGCAGTGGTTAATGTAGTTTATCCTTCACAAAAAAAAGGATATCAACCACCTTATATTTGCACAGAAAACAGTAGAAAAGTTTTAAATGGACATAACATGATGGATCTTCCACGCTTTTGATATTAAAGCATTTTTCATTTTTATATGAAGATGCTTTTTTATTTTGCTTTAATCAATTCTTTAATCTTCTCAGGTCTAAACCCTGTCCAAGTTTCGTGTTCAGTTTTAACTATTGGGGTTGCTTTAAATCCTTGATTTTTCAATTGTTCACGAATTAAGTTACCATCTTTAACTTGATCTAGATTAATCTCTTTAAATTCAATACCATCGCGTTTTAGTTCTCGTTTAGTTAATTTGCATTGAATACAGCCATCTTTTGAATATACTGTTACTTTATTCATCTTCAACCTCCTCCATATGTTTGATAACAGTAAAATCATATTTAAAGCTAACAGGTATGTCATAACCATAAATATCGGGAATGATTTTAATGTTTTTAGGGCTATAACCTAAATCAGATAGATTATTAATCTGATCTTTAATTGACTCAAATGTATCTGTCCAATTTTGACCACTACCTGCCCTTTTTATCTCTTCAAAATTATTCATGTTTATTCTCCATTCTTTCATTGATTTCTCTAAGTTGTTCAACTGTAAATTTATTCATCATAAATTGTCTTAATTTTCTATTTTGAATTATTGCATTTACTCTTTCAACTGTATTCAAAATCATTGCTAACACAATAATTGCAAAAACCATTTCTGCTAATAAAATCATTCTATTTATCTCCTATAACCTTCAATGCATCATCCACTGATCTACATACACCATATAAAACTGGTAAATCTTTAACAAAATTTGCAAATTTAATTTGATCAGGTCGGCGTTTACCAATTTCATTTTTAACTTCAATAAAGAAAATCTTTCCGTCTGAATGTCTAAATCCAAATAAATCTGGGAAGCCACGTGGCAAACCTGTATCAAACCATCTGCCATTTTTCATTAAAGCTTTACCGACATTTGCACGAAAAACCGTACAACCGTTTTTTGATAAAGCAACACGAATGTTATTTTGAATTAAATGTTCACTAGTCATCTATATCACCCACTGGAATAACATCTTCATCTCTAATCCAAAGATTTGATAACTGCTTACGAATAGCTTCAGTTTCTGCAAATGTGAATTGAGTTTTTGCAAAGCCGATTTCACGTCTGCTATCAACAAAGTATTTATTTTCTCTAAGATTTAAATTAAGATAGCAATTATCTGTTTTAATATCTTGACCTAAGAAAATGTAATATTTATTCATTTTAATACTCCTTTGAAGTAATCATATAAAGCATTAGAAAATATAATGATTACTAAAATGATACATAAATAGATAAAATAACCACTATTAGCTAACCAAACTAATCCAACAACCACAATGGTTGAAGCGATTAATGATAATAAATACAAAAATATTTTTTTAATCATTTAATTTCCTCCTTGTATATAGCAATAAGCATTAAATTAGCATCTACTTTTTTAATGACGTTACATTGACGCTACTTGTGATGACACTTCTTTTCCTTGTCGCTCTAGGTTTTATAAAGCGTTGCTACTAAAAACATAGTTACAAACCTCTAAATTATTTCTTCGTTTATATCTATTACTACTATTCTTTTATAAGTTTTAGTGATATATAGTAACGTCATAGCATCAATAACGTCATAAACGTTGATATATCAGCATTTACAAATGACGCTACTTATACAATTTAAGTAACGTCAACATAGCGTCAGTTTTTCCTATAGCCACGTTTTGTATAACCATCAATACGTTTATTGCAAAATTTATAATCTTTGCGATTATCCATAACATATTTTATTTTCTGTGCTAACTTTCTATTCTTAACTAAGTCGTGTTCACCAATTTCGTCTGCAATTTCTTTAGATGTTATAAATTCATGATCGTTTAATCGTTGTAAAGCTAGTTCAATCTCTTCTTCCTGTTGATCAATATACATAAATTGCATACGATTTTTTTCAATCATTTTTTTCTGTTTCTCGGTAAGAATAAAACTAAAACCATTTTTATATAGTCCTACTGCTTCTCCCCAAAATTCTTTAACCTCTTTTCGAGATAAATCAGTAACTGGACTTAAAATTTGCTGATCTGGATGTACAAGAATTGGAAGAAAACGACGTTCACCAGTTTTGTCTTTTAAATAAGTAACCTCGTTGGTAGTTCTAGCTAATACAAAGCTCTTAGGTCTACGAATATTATATCGACCATACGGTGGTCTGAAATCTAACTCTCTAGCACTAATAAATTTCTTCAAATCATCGAAACTACTTTTATTAGTTGCTGTCATTTCATCATCATTAACAATCAATGCTCGAAGCATGACTGCATAACTATCTTTATCTCTAAAATCAGTAAATTGATCAGTATAGTATTCAACTGATGGGGCCATATTGGTTAAAAAGGTTGTTTTACCTGTACCTTGGCCACCGACTAAATCCAATACATAATCAAATTTTGATTTTGGATCATATACTTTAGCTACCGCTCCAACAAAAAATAATTTTGTTTGTAATTCGATAGTTTTATTATTATCAGCACCTAAATATATTGGTAATAAATCCTTTAATATTTCGTGTTTGCCATTATCAAGCCATAATTTGTAAGCTTCATCCATATAGTCACGTAATGGGTTATAAGAATGGTTATGTGCTGCATTATCTAAAGCTGCGTAAAAATTATCTTTGCTAAAAGACTTTCCATAAACATTTTCCAAATACATCAATATAGAAGAAACGAACTCATCTCTAAACTGTCCTTTTTCAATTTTTAGGTGAGTATTCCCCTTGTTATAGTTATGATCTTTAACTACATCAATTGATTGCGTAAATTCATTATATTTAAAGGTATTAGCTAAGTTAGTATCATGTTCTAACGCTAAGAAAATATTAGAGATTGAATTAATTACATTACCAGTTGTTTTTGAAACTTTCATAATAACTGGCTTGTTGCTAATTTTTTCTTTTTCCTGCATTTTCTTAAGCTTTAAAACATCGGGAGTTTCATTAGCTGCCATTGTTATCCTCCCTTCTTCTAATTTCTTTTTTTACCATTGATTGAAAGGTGGTATTTACTTCCTTGTCAGGTAATGATTCTTTCGTATTTTCGTTAGCAATTTGAGCTAGTACATAAACTTTACTGGCATCAACATTACGGTATAACAGCGCCCCAATAAACGAAGCTAGAGCATCATTTCGACCGCCTGTAAAACCTAGTCCATCTACAATTTGTTCAAAAAGTTTAGATGTACGAGTAGGTTTACCATTAAAATTATAGTTATCAGGTTTAAAATCACTTCTAATCTTCTTTTTCTGAGTTATTGCTTTTATTAATTCATCTGGTGGAGTAACAATTGGATTTTTATTTAACCATTCATATTTTTTATTGTTTATCTCACTAGGAGCGACAACTACGTAATTATTGTTATGAGCTTTAATATCAACACCTGGTAACCAAGCAATATCTTGTTGTATCTTCATGTTCCCAGGTTTTACATAAAATAATTGTTTTCCGCCGCCAGCTGTTTTTTGGCTTAAAGTCTCAACAAACTGATTAGGATGTTTTTTCTTATAATCATTAAATGATTTAATTCCATCCGCACCACCATCGTGTTCATCGATATCAATAACAAAGAAATCAACAGTTCTTAATGCAATTTGAGCAAATGGATAACGTTTCCATAGTTTCTCAATTTCATCAATAGTTAAAGCAGGCATATCAGCAAACTTAATTAATGGCTTTTTATTCAGCATCGGCAAAACATAAAAGCCATGTTTAGCGTACATTTTGGCGTAATTAACTAAGTTTTTCATTTTAATATTCCAATCTAATAGGCTTCCCACCTATTTGGCATAATTAAAGCATACTGGCTAACTAGTTTATTTAATTAAAAGGGCATATCATCATCTGAAACATCAATTTCTTCAGGTTGTTCTGTTTTTTCAAATTCATAGTTTGTATATGGATTATCTGGATCTTTTTTATTATTTAATTTTTTAACAACTAATTTAAGGGTAGTTCCTTGAGCAGGCTTTAATACCTTGTCTAAAGCTTCATATTCATCAGTTTCATTTTCTAAAGAAAGTGGTTCAGCTAATTTATCTTTATTAATTCCAGCACAATAAGCTAATGCTGCTAGTGATTTAACAGCTGTAGCTAATACAAAACTTGGCATAGCTTTACCGCTTTTAGTCTGAGTTGCTAATGAAATATTGTCGTATTCTTTTTGCCCGTTATGTTCACCAGTCATTACTTGAAAAACAACTAGAAAACATTCAAAGCCTGATTCGTATACATGATGTCCAATTGAATCAATAATTACATCATATTCACCTGCTGGTAATCCTTGATTATTTGTACTTACCTTGTCCTTTTCTGGGTTAAATCCGTTTAAAATGTCTGCAAAAGCCATAATTATTTATCTCCTTCTGGTGTTAAAGCACCATGCACGTTTTTTAAAATATTTAAAATAATTTTGTTATTAATTTTTGAAGCATAATAATTTTTACGCTTCTTAGTGACACTTCTAATGTGGTTACTTCCGACTTGTTGGCAATGAATAACCATGTCACAATTACCATTTACGATGTTGTAGTACTTAGTTTTTAATGATGGAATTTCCTTTTGTGCTGTCCCATCGCCTTCATATCCAACACGTGATACGTAAATTACATAAACAGGCAAGGTTTTTAATTCCATAACTAATGCATTTAACATTTGACTAAACATTGCATAACCTTTTCCGTAACCAATATCTGCTAATGTATCAACATTATTTTTTAAGCAAATTTCTTGTTCTAGTAAGGAACAAATGTCATCAATAACATCAACAACAACTGTTTTATATTTAAAATCAGGGTTGTTATTCTTAGTCCCTAATTCCAGCATAATTTCATCTAATTGTTCAGAAACGCCTTTTTTAAGTGAACCATCAGCATTTCTAGTGTTTGTTAATTGAATACTAGGATATTCATTTTCTAACGCATTACCATCTGTATTTAAAAATAATGGATCTGGAAACTTACCTGATAAATAACTTTTACCTGCCATTGTTGCTCCGTAAATAAAGAAATTACGGGGATCATCAATGGTCTTTTTCTTTTCATTTTTGGGTAATATCATCTAATTAATCCTTTCTGTTTAGCTTGGTAAAATATCCAACCTCTTTTATAACCTTTTAACTTTGCATAAGCTTTTAATTGCTCCATGTTATTTAGTTCAGATGGTCGTTTATCTGCAACATAATTAGTTAAACCATCATTTAAGATCTTATCTATTCGTTCCTTACGTTTAATTGCTTCTACTTTCTCAAGTTTGGCATCTTCATCTACCTCAATCGTTTCTTCCCGTTTTAAATCAGCTCCACAGAATGGGCATTTATCATTAGTTCGATAAAATGTCGCAAAACACTGTTCACAAACAGTAACTGGTTTAATTTCAGTAGAACTGGCATTATTGGTACCTTTAATAGACTTAGTGTCTTGAATAGTCCAATTTCTATCATCGGTTGGTAGTCCAAAGCGCTCTACGTTTCCAACATGATCAATGATTACTGCTCGTTTACCTTTACGTGGATTCATTGACCGCATTGAAAATTGTAAAAATAGTGATAATGACTGAGTTGGCCTAAGTTGAATAACACAATCAACGTTTGGTAAATCTAAACCCTCAGTAAATAATTCAGCGTTAGTAACAATCATAATTTTTCCGTTACGATAATCGTTGATTATCTGCTTACGTTTATCCTTAGGTGTATTACCACTAACTGAAGCAGCTTTAATTCCCTTACGATTAAATTCAGCAGCTAACTTTTCAGCACTAGCAACGTTGTAGCAATAAGCAATGGCTTGCTTTCCTGCTGCTAGTTTTTTGTAGTTTTTAACAGCATTTCCATAAATTTTAGGTTTTATTGCTTGTTCAATACTTTTAGTATCGAATTCACCATTTCGCTTAACTTTTAATCGAGCTACGTTAATTGCTTTTGGTGCATAGTAATCAACTGGAGCTAACATCTTATGTTTAATTAGCCACGATACTTGCTTACCTGGCACTAAATCAGTTACGACATCAGTAAAGCCTTTACCATTTAATCGAATTGGAGTAGCTGTAAATAATAGCTTTAATGCTCTAGGAAAAGCATTGATAATTCTTAAATAGGTTTTACCTAACACATGATGTGCTTCATCAATAAAAATTAAATCTGGTGGTTTTAATTTATCTACTCGTCTAGTAAACGTTTGAACCATACCAAGTGTGCATAATTTCATATTTACACTTTGCTGTTTAAAGGTTATTTTCGCTTGATCAACAATTTCTTTTCGATGAACGATGAATAATACTCGATTACCTTTTGCAGTAGCTCGTCTTGCTATTTCAGCCATTACAACTGTCTTTCCAGTTCTTGGGGGGCTGGTAATCATAATTGCATGATTACCTTTTTTAATTGATTTAATTATTCCATCAACCGTTTCCTGCTGGTAATCACGAAGTTTAAACAAACGCATCACTCCCTTCAATAAATATTAATTATCTAAGCGTGATATTAGTTTTAGGTTCTTGAGTAACTTCAATACCCTTAACAACTTCACCATCTTTGCTAATCGCTTTGCCATTGTCAGAAAAAACAAGAGCCTTTTTAATATCAGACCAGTTAACTTTTTCTTCAGTTTTAATGGCTGTTGGAGAATACTTTTTAGCAATCTCTAACAATTCAGTTTTGCTCTTGGGATAACTAATTACAGTTTTAGTTGAATGAGTAATTAGAACATTGGGAAGATCTAATTTTTGCCCTGGTAAAGTTATTGCATATGCATCCAGTTGAGCTTTATAAAAATCAATTCTGGCTTGATTATCATTTTTAATTTTTTCAAGCCATTCTTGATTTTGTTGCTGCCGATTTTCAAACGTTTCTTTAGCCCATTTAATGTTTTTGTCAGCTAAATCTTTAGCATCTTTATATTTATCGGCTAATTTCATAGCTTGTTCATCATTAGTAACTTCAAATTCAGTCATTGCTTACCTCCTAAAATTATTTTAAAAATGGTTGTTGCTTGATTTTGATAATTTTTCTTTTAATAGCTTGTTTACGTTTTACAAGTCGTTGATACATTCGCGTATTTTTGTGTGCATACATAATCATTTGAGTATCAATCGTTTTTAATTCATCGTTTAATTGAATCAACGTTTTATTTTCGACCATAAATTTCTCCGTTCAGATTGAATTAATTGACCATTACTGTTAGAATTAACTCGAATCATATATGATTTGAGTACTCGAACTCGTTGACCATTCATGCTGCCATATGAATGGTCTTTTTTTATGCACTTTTTTAAGAAATTAATCATTTTTTCTCCTTTCATATATAAGAATAAATTTAAAATAATCCTTAAAAATTATTAGCTAGATATAGACCTACTAAGCATCCAACTACTCCGAATGGCAATAAATAAATCAAATATAAGACTGGATGTTTGGCAGGATTCATAAAATATTTATTGAATAGTTTTAAATATTTAATCATTTATCTCATCTCCTTAAAATGATTGCCGCGTTGTTTGTTTTGTTTAATTCGTTTGTTTACTAGATATTTATCAGCTTTATCAATAAAATCTGGTGTTGCCAAACCTACCAATATGATTAATACCAATACAAACCAATTCATAGCTACATCTGACATTTAAATCACCTCCTTATATGGAATAGTGTGCTTTGCCAGCCATTCTCTAACCTGTGTTTTTGACCACCTGTTATCTTGACAATCAAGATATGGAAAGTCGGGTTTATAAATGTAATACTTTTTTAAAGTTTTAGAATCACCGCAGTGTAGAAATTTCATAAGGTGTTTCTGATCCATAACTTCTGAATCGTCTTCTTTTTTAATTATTTCCATCATTTGATGAAACAAATTTAGAATGTTGTTTTTTAAAATTTCATCAAGCGACATATTTATCACGTCTTTTCTTATTAATTGGTTTGATATAATCATCCCTAGAAAGGTGGTGATTAATTATGAATGAATACGATAATTTAACAAATGAAGCTAAATATACTTTGATAACTCTATATAGAAACTATTTGTCTAAAGAGAAACAATTAAATGATAGATTTCAGGCAAGACAAATAGATTCTTTAAAGACAATTTCGAATATTTTAAAAGACAAATATTCTGAAAATGATGTAATAGATATAATTAGAGAATTAAGCAGTGATTCTACATCTTTTATCAATGCAAGCTGGAGTAGTAATTATCCTTCTAGAATGGAATTAAATACTAAATCAATTTCAGTTATGCAAAATAAATTTAAAAATAATGCTTCAAATATTCTTGATACACTGATTAAACTAAAGTCATTAATCTTTTAATATATAAACCAATCATTTGCGGTTAAATCATCTGATGTTGGGTTCCATCTAATTTTTGTTCCATCCATTTCTTGTGCATGATATGGAACGATTAAGCAACAAAGATTAGTATTAGTCGGAATAATACTAATTCCCTTAGGTTGCCAACTGTGTCTAGATATAGATAATCCTTGTTCAGACGCTTTTTTTGTTGCTTCCTGAATTGTCATCCGTCTCACATCCTTTCTTTAAAATTTGTTTTGCTATTACATATTCATTAAAATAGCTAATCCAATTCCAACTAAAAATCCGTTAATAAACCAAAAAGTATAAATAATACGTAGTAATCTTTTACTTTCCATTTTTATACCTTCTTTCGACTACATTTAATTTTCAAAAATAGTTAAGTCATTGTTACAAGAAGGATCCCAACTATCAAAAAACTAAAATATACAGACTTATCAAAAACCATCGCCAAAACCCATCAATGGGACTCGCCAAAATTGAAATAAGGACTAAACCACATATTGTAGAAAAAACACTTTCTATTGGATAAATAACATTTGCCCCCCACCTATCTCACTTTCTAGTGAGATTTTTTTTGTTCCAAAAATATTTTTTGTATATGAATCTACTTCTATTTCATTCCTAAACGTTCATATGTCATTTTTCTAAGTCGTTTAGCTTTAGGTGTTGGATCGCCATGAATAGCTCTGCTGTATTCAGATGCACTAACACCAAATTCAGCAGCAAGATCTTTATGTTTTAAGCCTTGAAATCTAATTTGACTGTCGATTTGTCTAAAAATTGCTTTTCTAAAATTATTTTCTAAAATTTCAGATTCTGGCATTATACTTACCTCCTTTATCAGTAAACTAGTTGTTAAGAAGTTGACAGTTTCTATGCTTTGGAATAGAATTATCCCATAACAAATAAGCAAATGAATTCCGCGTAATAACTATTAGCTCGCCAAAGCCGTTATTTATAAGATCTGTTTTTTATTACTTAATTTGTTACTCAATTACTTAACAATGTATATATTATTCTAAAGAATAGAATAAGTCAACATAAAAGTTCTATTTTATAGAATAATATATTTTAAAAAAAGATAGGATGACTATAATGACAACGTTTGAAAGAATAAAAGAAATTTCTAAAAAAAGAGGATTATCCTTAAGAAAGGTAAGTGAAAAAGCTGGTTTAAGTGAAAATGTTATTTATTCCTGGAAAAGAAAAGTTCCAAGCACAAGAAGTCTTGAAAAAGTTTCTAAAGTTTTAGGAGTTACTTTAAATGATTTAATTAATAATACAGAAATTGATATATCTAAAGAGGATAATAAATCTGTCGATTTAGATGATGAAGAGTTACTAATGAGTTTCGATGGTCAACCTATTCCAGATGCTGACAGAGAATTGATTGTTTCAATGCTTAGACAACTCAAAAATGGACGAGAAAACAATAAATAATAAATATTGTGAAAGGTTTTAAATGATAGATCTAGATAAAGTTACTCATCAAATATTACAAAAAGCATGGGATGATGGAATACAAGTCATTCAAGCTCAAATGGATCCTTATACCCCATCAAATTGCAGCCCGTCTATGAATACGATTGTAATTAATACGAATTGGCACGATAAACAGCAATTACCATTTACTATTGGCCATGAAATAACACATGTAAAAGAATGTGACAAAGAAGATGTGATTAGATCATTTACATTAGGGAGTAAAAGTAGCTACGAATATGAAGCTAACTGTGGAAGTATAAAAATATTAGTACCTTATTATGTAGATGAATTTGATGATAATTTAGAGCAGATGAATGTACTACAATTTATGCATATTTTTAAAATACCTAACAGCTTATTTAACGAATGTGAAGTTGCAATTAAAAAATATGTAAACAAATAAAAGGTGGAGAATAATTATGGGAATATTTAATAAAGAAACAAATGATGAAAGTTTAATTAATGATGTTAAAAATAATCTTTTACCTAGTGATGGGAAAAAGCATATATTGATGTTGCGATCAACAATTCAAAAATTCCAAAATTCAGGAACTGTAGTTCAAGACAAATATACAAAAGATATAAATGATATTTTAAATTATTTACAAGATAATAATTACGAAATACTCGACGTTAAAGAATCGAGTTTTACTGCAGTATCAACTGCATTGCATCAAACACTAATTATTTATAAATAAAATCATGAAAAGTAATATAAAAAATGTTTATGAAGTAATAATTATCATTTTAGCTTTGATTTCTGTAATCATGGTTATTCTTGATTTTTCTAAAATAATTAATATTGAAAGTTATCCATATAATTTAATAGATGAAGCAACTTGGATAGTTTTCGTTTTTGACTATGCAATTGGGATAATAGGCTCTAAAAATAAAATACATTATATAAAAAATCATGTTTTTGACTTATTGGCCATAATTCCAGTTAATACTGCTTTTTCTGTATTTAAAGCGTTTAGATTAACTAAAATACTTAAAGTTACTAAATTAGTTAAACTAACAAGATTGTTAAGATTTATTGGTATTTCTGGTAAGCTTAAAACTAAAGTTACTAAATTTTTAAAAACCAATGGATTCATTTATATGTTATTAATTGTTTCAGTTATATTAGTTATTTCAGCTTTACTATTTTCAGTTACTGAGAATATGTCTTTTGAAAGAGCATTGTGGTGGTCAATAACTACATCTACAACTGTTGGGTATGGAGATGTAAGTCCACATACAAAACTTGGAAAGATAATAGCAATAATTCTTATGTTAGTAGGTATTAGCTTTGTAGGTATTTTAACTAGTACTTTTACATCATTTTTCACATCAGAAAATAACGAAAAATCAATTCCAGATGAAATACGTAAATATAAATCATTACTAGATGATGGAATAATTACTCAACAAGAATTTGATGCTAAAAAGAAAGAGTTGCTAAACAAATAATTCATACGTGCAAAAATTATTCAAAATAAAAATAAAAAGTACCAATTTAGAATTGGCACTTTAAAAGAGTAATTAAATCTAATCCAAATCCTGATGATACTATAAATGATGATACAATTGAAAGAAAGCAAGTATCAGATGGAGGCAACTATATTATGAATGATTATGTAACACATGAAGAGTTAAACCACGCAGTAGATAAATTAAGCGATAAAATCGATATTCTGGGTAAAGATATTAGCAGAGATATGGATGTTAAATTTGAAACTGTAAATACTAAATTTGCTGAGCAAAAGAACTGGTTTTATGGAACTATAATTAGTGTGGTAGTTGCTACATGTGCAATTATGACATTTATAATTAAATTTCTTTAATAGCCCCACGCTTCTGTGTGGCTATTATTTTACAAATACGTCTTAATTAATAATTAATTTATTTTATACAAACTTAATACGTGCAAGCCTGATCCACGTTAAAAGCTGACATATATATGGAGACAAACATGAATAAAATGTTATTAAACGTCACTATAGCAAGTACCATTGCACTAACTGGTGCATCTGTAATTACTATCAATCAACCTATTTCATACGCTAAGAGTAGCAATTCATTTTCAAAAGAAGTCCAAGGAAAATGGACTAGCGATCAAGGCGACGTATTTACTATTAACAATTCAAATGCAAAATTGAAAAAGGTAACTGGTAAACACAAAGGTACATATAAATTTAAAATCAAGTCATATAAAGATAACAAATATACTTTATCACCTGTTGGTAAGAAAATTGCCAAAGCAAAGAAATACACTGTCTCAACTTCAAAAAGTGGTTTAATGCAATTTAACTATGGCAAACAAACTATTCAATTTAATAATGAAAGTTTAAGCATCGAGGAAAGTTCAAAAACAGTTTCAAATAATAATGACAACACTGGTAAACAAAATAAGCAAACTGTCGCTTCACCAAACAATTCATCAAATAACCAAGGAAATAATGCAAATACTCAAAATACTGACACTTCAGATACTAGTAATGATTCATATAATAATTCCCCACAAGTTTCTGCAGTAAGAAATAGTAATCCACAAGAATACGCAGCGGAAGAAGCAAGAGTAGAAAATGGTACATCTTGTATAGCTAATGAACCATTACTTGGTGAAGCTCAAGACTTAGTTCAAGAGGCTAATACACCAAGTAATTAAAATAATTACTCTACTAAATAACAATAAATAAGTCAACTTTACTATAGATTTTTGCAACAAAAAAAGCGTCCAGACTGGTGGGCACTTATGATTAATATTGTAATTTATATTGAAGGAAATTAAAACGATGATATTAGGTGATATTAAATGTTGAAAGGTTATAATACTAATCGCAGCCATAATACATCTTGACTACATAATTTTCAAACATATTGATGTGTAAAATGTTTTAATTAATTACCCCACTTGGTATTAATGAGCAGTTCGACTCTGTTCTGGGGCTTTGTAACAAAATATTATAAATTCGAGGTAATTATATATGTTAATTTTTCTTGAAAAAATAGCAACAATCGTTGGAATTGTTGCAACTGGAATTATAGCTACGGTTACGGTTATTAAATATTCAAGTCACATAAAGTTCAATGCTACCGTGGCAAAGCCAATGACTTATTATAATAAGTTCCCATATAGAAGCAAAAATCAAAAAATCATGTTAATCGTATTAGCTGCACTAATATTCTTTACCATGTCTTTGCCATTTGCTTTAATTGCAGCTGAATCAATAAACCAATTAAATTTAATTAGATTTGTACTTTCAATCGTGCTTTTCATGTTATCAATTGGATTATCAACATTCCTACTTTTAACAATAGATCCAATTCGTTGGTTCACATCTTTTAAATATTTTAATAAAAAGGATGGAAAAACTAAAAAGTATTATATTGTTGGTCAAAATAAAAATACAGATTATTTAGTTGTGATGGATAGGAATAATTTAGTATCTTCAAGTACCGAGAGAAGCTTTAATATCGTACCAAAGTCAGAAATAAAATACTTTACAGATATGAGAACTGAAAAGATTCAATTAACTACACCATTAATTAATATCCTATTTAACAAAACTAAAAAGAAGACAATCAAAGAAATTAACGAAGTATCCCCTATTATAAAAAAGAGTTTAAATAATGCTAAAGATAAAACTATTGAAGAAGTAAATAGATTAAAGCCAGTAGTAAAAAGGAATTTAAAATCAGCTAAAAAGAAAACGATTAAGGGAATCAATACAGTATCACCAATTGCTAAAAAGAAATTAACAGAAGCTAAGAATGTAACAACTGATAAGTCACACAAAATGATACCAATTCTAAAAGAAAAAATTATTAATTTAAAGAATAAAATAATAAAATTCTTCAAATTAGTAAACCACAAATTAAAAGAGTTTTTCCATAATTTATTTAATCATAAGAAAAATAAATAACCCTACTCGGTAGCAATGAGCAGTTCAACTCTGCTCTGGGGCTTTGTAATAAAATAAAAAAGGACTTATTAAGGTGCTCAAAATAAATTAGAATAGATTAGAAAAAAATATAGCAAAAATTATTGACAATTAATTAACAAAACGTATAATGAACTTATAAATAGCGGTGGATACTCTACGGAGAACACCTCGAAAATAACTTCTCATTATTCGTTTTATGGATATGAGGAGTTTTTTTTTGGAAGAAATTAAAAAATTTAAAACCATTGATGAACAGATTGAAATTTTAGAACAATAAAAAAAACCCTTACTGGAATGATAAGAGTCTCTAAAAAATTAACGTGTACGTATACATGTTAACACTTCATGTGAAAAAACGGAAAGTGAATTATTATGGCAAATGTTACAAAACGTGGCAAATCATGGCAAGCCAGAATTGATTATTATGATGATCAAGGTAAACGTCATTTTAAATCAAAATCAGGCTTTAAAACTAAAAAAGAAGCACAAATATTTATATCACAAATGATTGTGGATAAGAATTCGGGTAAATTTATTCCTGATACTCCCCCATTATTTTACGAATATTTTTGGAATTGGTTTGAACACTACAAAGAAAAAGTAGTTACTGAAAGAACAAAAAAAGATTATATACAAGTTAGAAATGTACTAAAAAAATATTTACCTAATAAAACAATTGATAAAATCGATAGATATTCATATCAACAATTTATTGATGAATATGGATCTACTCATTCAAAAGCTACTGTGTATAAATTAAATTCTTTAGTAAAAGCATGTGTTAAAGATGCAATTTATGACGGAGACATAAATAAAAATTTTATAAATAGAGTGACTTTAGTTTACGATAAAAGTAAGACATGGAAAATTGATTATTTAAATGAAAAGGAAATGTTGATGCTTACTGATTACCTAATAAAAACACGTAACAAGCATTTTACATCGAAATACATGATTCTATTAGCTATCTATACTGGAGCTCGTCTAGGCGAAATACAAGGGCTAAAATGGAAAGATATAAACAATAACTTTAAAACTATAAATATCAATAAATCCTGGAATAGTGAAGAAAATATAATTCAACCAACCAAGAATGAATCATCTAATAGAATAATAAGAGTTAATTCAAAAATTTTAGAAATTATAGATGAATTGAAAGATAACAAATCAGATTTTGTATTTACTAATCAATACAAAACAATACCTACCTCATCAGCTATAAATAAAACTTTAAAAGATAGTTTGAAAGAATTAGGAATTGAAAAGAAAAAATTTCATTTCCATTCATTGAGGCATACACATGTTGCTTATCTTTTATCTAAGGGTATAGATATTTTTATAATTAGTAAAAGACTTGGACATTCAAATATTTCTACAACTACGAATGTTTATTCGTATTTAATTGATGAATACAAGAATCGGTCAGATGATATGATTGAATCAATTTTAAATAATTTAAATAAAGATACAAAAAAAGACACTAGAGTTGAAAACTAGTGTCTTTTTAATTTGTGCACATAACGTACACATTTAAATCCACTTTATTCCTACTTATTCCATATCATTTTTTAAGAATGCCGTTATATCAGCATTTATAAATGGTATAAAAACGAATAAATAGTATACAAAAGGAGAGTACAGGATTTGAACCTGCGCGCCGAGCATAAACTCGGTTCGCCGGATTTCGAGTCCGGTGCATTACCACTCTGCCAACTCTCCGTAATTAACTCCTTAGATTAACTAAGGAGTTTTTTTATTAGTATTTCATTAAACTAAGGATATTGTAACCCTTTAATTTATCACGGCCATGTAAGTCCATTAATTCAACTAAGAAAGCTGTACCAACTACTACACCACCAAGATCTTCAATCAATTTAATAGTAGCGGCTAATGTTCCACCAGTTGCTAACAAATCATCAGTAACTAATACTTTTTGACCTGGTTTGATTGCATCTTCATGAAGATATAAGGCTGATTGACCATATTCAAGACCATAAGTTTCCTTGACAGTATTACCTGGTAATTTACCTTTCTTACGAGCTGGTGCAAATCCAATACCTAATTCATAGGCAACTGGACAACCAACGATAAATCCACGGGCTTCTGGTCCAACCACTACTTCTGCGCCAACTTTTTTAGCGTATTCAACAATTTCGTTGGTAGCTTGTTTGTATGCTTCACCATTTTCTAGTAATGGTGAAATATCACGGAATAAGACACCTGGTTCTGGAAAATCAGGATAGCTAGCCACGTAATCTTTTAAGTTAAGAGCCATTTTGGTACATCCTTTCGCTACTTATCTTGCATTGTTTGAATCAAGTTAATCAATGCATTTTGATTTAAACAAACTAATTGGTTTTCGAGATCAATTTCTTGTTCTCGATTTTGGTATATAACCGCACTATCTAATGGATGCTTTTGTGGATTAGCCACATTATTCATTACCCCATTTTGAATGGTTACAAAACCAAGTTCTGCAAACACTTTAATCATAAATACCAATGAAGATTGATCAATCTTCATCAATTTACACATTTCTTTTAAGTGTTGATTCAAAGATACATTTTGATGTGTTTTAACGAACTTAAATAGTTTAGCATATTGTTCCCGCTTTGGCATACCTAATGTTCGAATTAATTGTGGTTTATATAAATATAATACCACTTCATTCGCATCAATCTTGTCCATTACTGCTTTAAAATCATTCATATTTTTAGGACAATCAACAATAAAGACCTTTTTACTCTGATCATCCGTAGCTATTTGACTAGCCAAAGTAACGTTACATTGATCGCCTAAGTAATTATTTAATTTATTTTTTAATTTTTCATTAAAGAAAACATATTCTCCGGGCTGATTAAACATTTGCTGAACTAATTTATTAGTCCGTTGGTCAATTACAACACAACCATTTACACTCAAATCATCAACCATGATTTGTAAATTAGTTCGTCCCCGAAATTCGTTTTTACCTAATGTCCCAGCAACCTTTAAGTTATTAGCAAGTTGGGTAATTTCAGCTAACTCTGAACCAACACCAAAGTCAATTGCACCAATCTTACTGTGATTACCTAGAATATCAAATTTCAAATGGGATTTGTCAGCCCCAATTGCCATAATATTACTTAATGTATTGGGTTTAATTGCAAACTCAGGCTTAGGATTATCAACTCCAAACGGACTTAACACAGTTAATTCATCATAAAGCTTATTATTAACGTCATCCGCGCTAACTTCATAATCAATTTTCAAGACTGGTTTATTGGTAATATCAAGATTCTCAGTATCTGCAACATGTTCCAATTGATTTGATACTGTAGCAAGTTTATCTAATGAAACGGTTAATCCAACGGCCATTTCATGCCCACCAAAGGCAACCATCTCATCACGGCTTTTATCTAATGCCTTAAATAAATCAAATCCTTCAATACTCCGACCGGAACCTTTAGCAATTCCCGCAGTTTCATCAATTCCAAGAATTACCGTTGGCTTATGGTATTTTTCAGCAATCCGACTAGCAACAATTCCTAAAATTCCAGTATGCCAACCTTTTCCAGCAAGCATCAAAGTTTTCCGTTGTTGATTTTCTGGTGTTTCAGCTTGCTGTTCAGCTGCAACAGCTACTTGAGCAACTAATTCCTTACGTTGTTCATTCTTTTTTTCAGTAATTTTAGCAAGTTTATCAGCAAGGGATTCATCAGTAGTAGTTAATAATTCAACTCCTAAATTAGCATCCCCCATTCGACCGATTGCATTCAAAGAAGGGGCAATTTTAAAGCCAATATCTTCCTCACTAACATCTGCAAGTTTCAATTTAGCCCGTTTAATTAAAGCTTTTAACCCAGGACGTTCAGTTAAGTGAATCACATTTAATCCAAATTGAACGATAGCACGATTTTCACCGGTCATTGAAACTAAATCAGCTACTGTTCCAATGGCGGCTAAATCAATTTTTTCCTGGGGAATTTCTTCATCATTTAAAGCTGTTGCAACTTTAAATGCAATTCCAGCCCCAGACAAATATTTAAATGGGTAATCTGGACTCAAGTCAGCATGCACAATGGCATACGCATTCGGAAGCTTTTCAGGCAATTCATGATGATCGGTAATGACAACATCACAACCCAGTTTATTAGCTTCCTCAATGGCATCAAAACCAGATACCCCATTATCAACAGTAACAATCAAAGTTGTGCCATCTGCGATAATTTTACGGTAGGCTTCAATGTTTGGACCATAACCATCATTAAAACGATTGGGAATGTAGTAATTAACATTGGCGCCAATTTCATTTAACGTTTCATACATAATGGATGTACTAGTTAATCCATCGGCATCGTAATCACCATAAATAGTGATTTTTTCTCCTTCAGAGACTGCCATTTGAATTCGTTCTACTGCTTTATCCATATCGTGTAATAAAAATGGATCATTTAAATCTGATAAATCAGGACTAAGAAAATGACGAATTACGTCAGGATCAGTATATCCTCGATTAATCAACAATTGCGCAATCAACTGACTAATCCCAAGTTGAGAAGCTAATTCTTCGATTTGCGCTGGTTCAGCGTGGTTTGGCTTCATTTGCCAATCATAATTAGAAGTGAACACTACTCAACCTTCTTTCAGTTTTATTTTGCATCATGTTTGTCATCTAACTCTTTTGAAACTGAATCTTTCTTATCAGATTCAGTTTCAACTTCAGCACCAATTTGAGCTTGAAGTTCCTCTACTTGAGCTTGAAGCTGTTTGATTTGTTTTTGACTAGCTTTGTTTTGACGGCTATTTTGGAAAGATGACATTGATGAGAATAAGAAAATAAGCAATGCACCTAAGAGTAAACTAGCTAATACCACTAAAATTAATGGCATTTTAACTGTTGCAAAACCAAAACTAACTACTGTATCAGCCATATTCAATAAGACAAAAATAGCAATTAAAATTATGAGTACTAAACCTGAGATGACATAAACTTGTTTTTTCATTTTCTAATCTTCTTTCTTTCCAAAAGGAATATCAATAAAATCAAAATCTTTAACAACTTTAGTATTAGGGAAAATTTCACGCGCTTGTTTTTGCAATTCACGCGCCATTTTTGCGGTATAACGAGCTGAAATATGAGTTAAGAGAAGTTTTCCAACTCCATTTGACTTAGCCATAATTGCAGCTTGGACATTAGTAGAATGGTAATAGTTACGAGCTAACTTCGCTTCACCTTTACCAAAGGTACTTTCATGAACCACTACATCCGCATTCTCTGATAATTTTTGAATATTAGGTGTCTTACGGGTATCGCCTAATATAGTAACGATACGACCCTTTTGGGCTTCACCGATATAATCTTTACCATTGATTACACGTCCATCAGGAAGTGTAACCGTTTCACCGTTTTTAAGTTTTCCATAAACTGGTCCAGCAGGAATCTCATCGGCTTTAAGTTTAGCAACATTAAGTTCACCAGGATGGCTATGTTCAGTTACCCGGTAACCCCAACATTCGACTTGATGTTCCAGTTTGGCAGCAATAACTGTAAACTTAGGACCTTCATAGATTACTCCAGGTTCATCAAGTTCCACATAATTAATCTTGTATGATAATTTGGTTTGGGAAACGCGAAGAGAGGTTTGGACAAAATCCTTAATTCCCTTAGGACCATAAATCGTTAATGGTTCGTCTCCACCTTGAAATGATCGGCTTGATAGCAAACCGGGCAACCCAAAAATATGATCACCATGAAGATGTGTAATAAAAATTTTATTAATTTTTCGTGGTTTTAAAGTTGAATGAAGGATTTGTTGTTGTGTTCCTTCTCCACAATCAAAAAGCCAAACTTCATTGGCCTCATCAAGTAGTCGTAAAGCGACACTTGAAACATTTCTAAATTTACCGGGAACTCCTGCCCCAGTACCAAAAAACTCTAACTGCATATTATCTACCGTTCCTTCTAGGAAGCATAATTCATTTAAATTCGTTTAATCTACTATACAATTGTAGCATAAGAACCCTACCAATTATAGAAATCAGGTGATTATCATTAAACTTAGTGAATTCAAAGTTTCATCACAAGATTTGGATCAAAAGCGTACCATTTACTTACAAAATAAAACAAATATCTTACCAGTCACTGATTTAAAGAAATCTGTTAATCAGTTGGTACTAGTATCATCCACCAATCATAAGCCACTAACTCTTAATCAATTTAACACACGCACTGAACAAATTGATGAAAGTCTTGATCTCTACATCAATCAACCCGAAAACTTACGTATTTTTGGGTATCGTTTAGCCAATAATCGAATTATTTTCGGATAATTTTCGGAAAAAAGTAGATAACATTTTCGTTATTGACCTGAACCCTTAAAATTGGAGAATGGTTATGCAATTTTCTGGGCGGAATAGAGCCGGTATTGAACCGGTGACATTCCGCCCAGTTTTTCTTTAATACGATAATTATTATATATATGGACGTATTTATTAACAGCTGACTTTAGTTTTGAGTAACTATCATAACTAAAGTTATGAATTGTTCCAACTTTTAATTGATTGAAAAAACTTTCAATACAAGCATTATCCAAACATGTAGCCTTACGGCTCATGCTTTGAAATACTTTATTATCTTTCAAAATATTTACGAATTTTGCATTTTGATATTGAAATCCTTGATCAGAATGAACTGTCATACGATATTTTAATTTTGGACGAGCTAAAACTAATTCTGCTAAAGGTTTTACAACAAACTCTACAGTTGGATGCAAACTTAGACTCCAGGTTATAATTTCGTTATTATACAAATCCATATATGCTGTAAAATAAGCTCGTTCATTCATGGTCTTATTACCCCAACGTATTTCAGTAACGTCAGTAACTATTTTCTGTAAAGGTCTGTCAGTTTTGAATCGTCTATTAATTCTATTGGGAGATACTTTTCCACGTTTTCCTTTGTATGAATTATATTTTCTAGTTTTTCTTTCATAAGCAGTACACAATAGTCCTTCTGAATTCATTATTCGGAGGACTTTTTTGTGATTTATTTTAAATCCTAAATTATTTAATTCTAAAGTAATCCTTCTATATCCATAATCAATAAATTCAGACCTAATTCTTTTGATTTCTGCAATGACCCTTTGGTCATTACTAGAATAGTCACGTTTTAATGAATCATGATAACTACTACTAGATATTTCTGCTATATCTAATAACATGTGTAACGGGTAATTAAAGTCACGCCTTAACTCAGTAATTATTTGTGTTTTTTCTCTGTTTGGCATTTCTTTTGACTTTGAGTTAAGGCTTTTATTTTTCCCATGTATTGAATTTTAGCTTTTAAGTAGGTGTTTTCTTGTTCAAGTCTGTTTAATTTTTCCTCTAGTGATTCTTTATTATTATTCATTTTGATTAGTCTTCCTTTAAAAGGTTTTAGACGTCCAATTGATAATAACTTTTCCCACTGAAATATTGTCACAGGATTCCTAATTTTAAAGTAACGTGAAGTATTAGGATATGATTCATTATTTTCAAGACGCCAATTTATAACCTTAATTTTAAATGAATAAGAGTATCGTGTCTTGGTTGAATTATTAATTAATCCACTTTCACCAAATATTTCTAAACGTTTTATCCATTCGTACAGCGTAGCTGTACCCTTAATACCATATTTTCGCATTATAGTATTTGTTGGAACGCCATTATTGTAATCTTTAATAGCAGCTAATTTGATTTCTGATGTAAACAAAAAGAACCTCCTAAATTGGGTTCTCCAATTTAAGGGGTTCAGTTCATGTCTACTTTTTGTTTTAATCCATATAAGTAAAAGTAAAGTCTAAGATACCAACAATATCGCCATCTTTTGCACCAGCGGCACGAAGCGCATCATCAACACCCATTCCTCGTAATTGACGAGCAAATCTCATCATACTTTGAGTATGATCAGTGTTAGTCATTAAGAAGAGACGTTCAATCTTCTTACCTGTCAACATCCATACACCATCTTCATCACGATGAATTTCAAATGGTTTTTCTTCCTCTTCGGCAGTGTAAAGTACATCACCGTTGTTGTCTTCTTGAAGTTGACCTTCCTCGACAAATGGAATCAATGGAGTCTTAGATAATAAGTCACCAGTATCGCGAATTAATTGATCTAATCCTTGATGAGTAACTGATGAAATTGCATCAACTTTGATAGCAATCTTATCGTCATGGTCTTTAAGCTCTTTTTTGAACTTAGCAAGATTTTCTTCTGAATCAGGAAGATCCATCTTAGTTGCCACGATGATTTGGGGACGTTTCAATAATGATTCATCAAAATTACCCAATTCTTGGTTAATTTTAACGTAATCTTCATATGGATCACGACCTTCAACTCCACTCATATCAACTAAATGTAGGATAACTCTGGTTCTTTGAATATGACGTAAAAATTCAAATCCAAGTCCGATACCTTGTGAGGCACCATCAATTAGTCCAGGTAAATCAGCAATTACAAAGTCGTTTCCATCTTCATTGCGAACAATTCCTAAATTAGGAACTAACGTTGTAAAGTGATATTCTGCAACTTTGGGTTTTGAACTAGTAATTGTACTTAAAAGAGTTGATTTACCGGCAGATGGATAAGCAACAAGGCCGACATCAGCTAATAAACGAAGTTGTAAACTAACTTCTAATTCTTCACCTGGTTCACCATTTTCGGCAATTTCAGGGGCAGTATTCTTTGCAGTTGCAAAATGGGTGTTTCCACGGCCACCACGGCCACCTCGAGCAATCACAGCTTCATCACCTGGTTTAGTTAAATCCGCAATGACTTGATCTGTTTCAGTATTAAAAATAGTCGTACCTTCTGGAACCCGAATCACTAGATCATCCGCACTGGCACCAGTCATTCGTTTGTTACCACCGTTACCACCATTTTTAGCTTTAAATAATTTTTTGTATTTGAAATCCATCAAAGTACTCATTCCTGAGTCAACTGTGAAGATTACGTTACCACCACGGCCACCGTCACCACCTGATGGTCCACCATTTGGAACATATTTTTCACGACGGAATCCAACCATTCCGTCTCCACCTTTTCCGGCTTTAACATTAAATTTAACTTGATCTACAAACATATTTTCTCCGTTCTATTACATCTTACGCATTACTGCTTTGGGCTTCGAATTATGGAAAGTAAGCACAATCGTTTGTGCTACTGTTTTAGGAATTCCGAGTTCCTGGAAGTCAGCAACACTGGCTGCTTCAATATTTTTCATGGAACCAAAATGACGAAGTAATTTATTTCGTGTTTTAGGCCCCACACCTTTGATACTGTCTAAACGAGATGTCATGGAATTCTTACTATGCAATTCATGATGGAAAGTAATCGCAAACCGATGGACTTCATCTTGAATTCGTTGCACAAGATAGAATGCTTGGCTCTTAGGATTTAGATAGATATGTTGATCATCATCACCATACAATAGGTCAGCAGTTTTATGCTTGTTGTTTTTTACCATCCCAGCAACTGGGATATCCAAGCCTAATTCATTTTCCAAAACATCTTTAACGGCGTTCATTTGTATGTCTCCCCCATCCATTAAGATGAGATCAGGCATTTCAGCATGTTCTTTTAATAATCTAGTATAACGTCGACGAATAACTTCGCGGGTACTAGCAGCTTCATCTGCATGGTCAACAGTTTGAAGCTTATATTTACGATAACCTTTTTTGTTAGGTTTACCATCTTCAAACGTTACCATGGCTGAAACTAAGTCAGCACCATCAATATGAGAATGATCAAATGCCTCAATGCGATGAATTGGAGGTAAATTAAGTGCTTTACTTAATTCTTCCATTGCACCAGTAGTCTTGCGACGATTCATCTCTAGTAGTCTAAACTTCTCATCTAAGACATATTTAGCGTTTTCTCGGGCCATTTTAAGTAAAGCTCTTTTTTGCCCTCTAATTGGCGTTCTCGCAGGAATATCAGTTAGTTTAGTGATTAAATCTGTATCAATTGTATCAGGTACTAATATTTCACGTGGTTTAACTTGTCCTTGCTGTTTATAAAACTGCACAATAAAGTTTGTCATTTCTTCTTCCGGAGTACTAAGAATTGGAAATAAACGTTTGGTGCGTTTCATCAATCGAGCTTGACGAATATAGAAAACTTGAATTGATAACCAACCGTTATCAGCATAATAATTAAAGACATCACGTTGAGTATAATCATGAGAAATGATTTTTTGTTTTTCAACCGTGGCTTCAATGTAATGGAGTTGGTCACGTAATTCAGCTGCCCGTTCATATTCCATTTTGTCAGAGGCATCTTGCATCCGTTTTTTAATTAAACGTTTAGCGTCCGCAACATTCCCATTTAAGAATGATTTAATCTTCTTAATTTGTTCATTATACTCTGATTCAGGCACATCTTTAAAGCACGCTCCTAAACATTGTCCCATATGATAATAAAGACATGCTCGACCTTGGTGACCGTTACAACGACGAAGAGGATACATTTTCTGTAAAAAATGCATGGTTTCATCAGCTGCATAAACGTTTGGATAAGGACCATAGTAGAAAGCACCATCTTTTTTTACATAACTAGTTACTTGAATTTCTGGATCTCTTTCATTGGTGATTTTGATATAAGGATAACCACCGTTTCCATTTTTCAAACGTACATTATAGTATGGACGATATTTTTGAATTAAAGTAATTTCAAGTAGAAATGACTCTTTATCAGTTTCCGTAATAATCGTTTCATAATCAGCAATGTTTTTAACTAATTTAGCCCGGCGTCCATATTGCTTACTCTTAAAGTAAGAACGAACTCGATTTTTTAAATTTTTTGATTTACCGACATAGATAACTTTTCCATCTGCATCTTTCATAATGTAGACTCCAGGTTTTTCTGGTAGTAATTTTAATTTATTTTCAATGTGTTCCGATGCCAACTTAGTCCCTCCTCTCATTTTTAGTCGTTAATTAAATTATAATGAATTTCGCGCAACTTGTATAACTAAATGACAATTAATCTGCTTTTTGCTATGATGTAGCAAAGGGAGTGATTATATGGGTCTACACATTAATAAACAAGCGGACTTGGATGAAATGTTAAACAAGTTTGCTAAGTTTAACCCTAAAAACAATTCAAATTCTGATCACATTGAAAGTGAACAAGAACTTGAAGACAAACAAGCCGAAGCAAAAGAACGAGATAAATTCTTCAAACGCAATCAATCAAAATAAACACAAAATCAGCTGTTAAATTAACAGCTGATTTTTTTTATGCTTTAGTTTGTCTTTCAATCCAATCCCAAATTTGATCTTTACCAACTTTAGTCTTAGAAGAGAACATGACTAATTCTTCATTAGGTTCTAATTGTAACTTATTCCTTAACACAGATTCTTGATGTTTAAACTTACTCTTAGGAATTTTATCCACTTTAGTAGCAACGTAGAGCACTGGAATATTGTAGTAGTCTAGCCAATCACGCATTTGAATATCAAATTCAGTTGGTTCATGACGACCATCAATTAAACTAATTACTCCATGTAAAGTATCTCGCTGAGTTAGGTATGTTTCAATCATCGCAGCCCATTTTTCACGTTCCGTTTTAGAAACTTTAGCATAACCGTAACCTGGAACATCCACGAAGTACATTTCATGATTAACTTCATAAAAATTCAAAGTTTGGGTTTTCCCTGGTTGGCCTGATGTATGGGCATAATCACGCCGATTAATTAATACATTAGTTAATGATGATTTTCCCACATTGGAACGACCTAAAAATCCAATTTCTGGATAACCAGTCTTAGGATATTGTTTAGGGTCTACGGCACTCATTACTAATTCTACATCGGTAACATTCATTTCGGTTTCTCCAATCAGATGTTATTTAGTGCTTTTAACATCTTTTTTTAATACTAAACGTGGTTCTTCATGGTCTGTAACAGATGCTTTAGTAATAATTACCTCAGCCACATCATCACGACTAGGCAATGAGAACATTACATCACGCATTACACTTTCAATAATTGAACGTAATCCACGCGCACCAGTATTACGTTTGATAGCTTGTTGTGCCATTGCACGAAGCGCTTCTTTATCAAAACTCAATTTAACTCCTTGAAGAGCAAGAAGTTTTTGATATTGCTTAACCAAAGCATTCTTAGGTTCAGTTAAAATCTTAACTAAATCTTCTTCATCAAGTTTGTTTAGAGCAGTTAAAATTGGAAGACGTCCAATAAATTCTGGAATTAATCCAAATTTCATCAAATCTTCAGGGATAACTTGTTGCATAATGTCATCGTCACCAACTTTAACAGCATGAGCTGAATCAGTCCCAAACCCAATAGTTTTGTTTCCAAGACGTTCACGTACAATGTTTTGAATCCCTGGGAAAGCCCCACCAACGATAAAGAGAATATTTTTGGTGTTAATCTTAATAAAATCTTGTTGTGGGTTCTTACGACCACCCTTTGGTGGAACATTCGCAATCGTACCTTCTAAGATTTTAAGTAATGATTGTTGAACCCCTTCACCAGAAACATCACGAGTAATTGATACATTTTCACCTTTTTTAGCGATCTTATCAATTTCATCAATGTAAATGATTCCATGTTCAGCACGTTCAACATCAAAGTCAGCATTTTGAAGTAATTTCAAAAGGATATTTTCAACATCTTCACCAACGTATCCTGCTTCAGTTAAAGTAGTAGCATCTGCAATTGCAAATGGAACATTAATAATTTTAGCAAGGGTTTGGGCAATGTATGTCTTACCTGAACCAGTAGGTCCAATCATAGCAATATTACTTTTTTGAATTTCAGTTTCTGATTCAATTGCTTTGTAGATATCTGAATCACCTTCAGTATCTTCTTTGTCATGCTTAGTTAATTCTTTAATTCTCATATAGTGGTTATATACAGCAACTGCCAAAGTCTTCTTAGCTTCAGTTTGACCAATAACATATTGATTCAAACGATCTACGATTTCTTTAGGAGTTAAGACATTAATTTCTTCACTCGCATTTTGTGATTTAATTTCAGTATCCATGATTTGTTCACATAAATCGATACATTCGTTACAAATATAAACTCCAGGACCTGCCACAATTTTTTTAACTTGGTCTTGTGATTTTCCACAAAATGAGCATGTTACTGTTTTGTTTGTTTCATCATCATCAAACATATAAAAAATCTCCTCATTTTATCTAAGTCATTATTTCAACTCTCAAAACTATACCATAAAAAACAGTGGTTTCAAAAGAGTTAGTTTGAAACAAAAAAGCCCGCAACGATTGTCGTTGAGCGGACTTTCTGTATTAAAGTAATTAAACTTTATTTTTCGTCTGATTTAGTAGCTGACTTTGAAACTTGCTTTGCATTGTCAACAACAACAGAAACAGCTTTTTGAATACCAAGATCATGTTTAAGCATATCATCTGATAATGCACCACGAACTGCAGCTTCTTCCATTCCGTATTGTTTTGCTAAATTAGCAACTTCAGCATTAACATCGTCTTCTGAAGGAACGATGTCTTCAGCTTTAACGATTGCTTCAAGAACTAAGCTAGTCTTAACACGTTTATCTGCACCGGCTTCAAATTGTTTCTTCAAATCATCTTTTGAAGTACCAGTCATCTTGAAGTACATGTCAGCAGGAATACCTTGTTGTTGGATACCAGCTAAGTATTGATCCATTTGACGTTCAACATCTTCATCAAGCATAACTTGAGGAATGTCTTTTACAGTAGCGTTGTTAACAGCTGCATCAATAGCATCATTTTCGATAGTATCGTGAGCTGAAGCTTCTTTTTGTTCTTTTAATTGAGTCTTGATTTTTTCTTTTAAATCGTCAAGAGTATCAACATCTTCGTCAACATCTTTGGCAAATTCATCATCAAGTTTTGGTAATTGTTTTTCTTTAACTTCGTGAATCTTAGTTTCGAATAGAGCTTCTTTACCAGCAAGATCTTTTTGTGGGTAATCTGCAGGGAATGAAACTTTAACGTCAACATCATCACCAGCTTTGTGACCAACTAATTGATCTTCAAAACCAGGAATGAATGAACCTGAACCTAATTCAAGTGAATAGTTGTTAGCTTTTCCGCCTTCGAAGTGATCACCGTCAATTGAACCATCAAAGTCAATAATTACAGTGTCGCCATCTTTAGCAGGACGATCAACTAAAACAAGTTCAGCTTGTGAAGCACGCATTGAATCTAGTTTAGCATCAACATCTTTTTTGTATACACGAGTGTTTTGTTTTGGAACTTCAACACCTTTGTATTCACCAAGTTCAACATCAGGTTTAACAGAAACATCTGCTTTAAGAACCCAAGGTTTACCTTTTTCCATTGATTCAACACTAATGTTAGGTTGACCAACTGGATCAATACCTGCTTCAGCAACAGCTGCAGCGTAAACTTCTGGAAGTAAGATGTTTAATGCATCTTGGTATAATGCTTCTTCACCGTACATTTGGTTAAATACTTGGCGTGAAACTTTACCCTTACGGAATCCAGGAACTTTGATAGTCTTCTTGTTCTTATCGAAAGCTTTATCCAAACCTTCTTTAATCTTATCTAGGTCAATTTTAAAAGTTAATTCACCTTTGTTTAGTTCTTTTTTCACAAAATCAGCCATTATAATTTCCTCCAACATGAAAAATAATAAATCTTTTTCAAGTAATTTATATACAAAGTATATTTTAACTTATGCGATATAAAATGTAAACACATACACTAACTTGACTGCAAACAAAAAAGACCAAAGATAAATCTTTGATCTTTTTTTAGATACATATTAGTCGTCAATACTTGTAACAGTACCGGCACCAACAGTGTGTCCACCTTCACGAATAGTGAATTTAGTACCTTTTTCGATTGCAACTGGTTTAGTTAATTCAACGTGGAATGTTGTGTTATCACCAGGCATAACCATTTCAGTACCCTTATCTAATTCGATAACACCAGTAACATCAGTGGTATGGAAGTAGAATTGAGGACGGTAGTTTGAGAAGAATGGAGTATGACGTCCACCTTCTTCTTTACTCATGATATAAACTTCAGCAGAGAATTTTTCGTGAGTTTGAACTGAACCAGGTGCAGCAAGCACTTGTCCACGAACAACTTGTTCACGGTTAACACCACGAAGTAAGGCACCAATGTTATCACCGGCTTGACCTTCATCAAGAGTTTTACGGAACATTTCGATACCAGTAACAGTAGTCTTCAATACGTCTTCAACAAGTCCAACGATTTCAACTTCGTCACCAACTTTGATAACACCACGTTCGATACGACCTGATGCAACAGTACCACGACCAGTGATAGTAAATACATCTTCGATAGGCATCATGAAAGGTTTGCTTTCGTCACGTTCTGGAGTTGGGATGTATTCATCAACAGTATCCATCAACTTCATGATTTGTTCTTCGGCTTCTTTGTCACCGTTTAAGGCTTTAAGAGCTGAACCACGAATAACAGGTGTGTTATCACCATCGTAACCGTATTCTGATAATAAATCACGAACTTCCATTTCAACTAAGTCGATAAGTTCTTCATCATCAACCATGTCAGTCTTGTTAAGGAAAACGATGATGTAATCAACACCAACTTGTTTAGCTAACAAGATATGTTCACGTGTTTGTGGCATAGGACCATCAGTTGCGGCAACAACTAAGATAGCACCATCCATTTGAGCAGCACCAGTGATCATGTTTTTAACATAATCGGCATGTCCAGGAGCATCGATATGAGCGTAGTGACGCTTTTCTGTTTCGTATTCGATGTGGGCAGTGTTGATAGTGATACCACGTTCTTTTTCTTCTGGAGCAGCATCGATATCAGCGAAATCTTCAGCCTTAGCTAAACCTCTGTCTGATAAAACTTTTGAAATTGCTGCAGTTAAAGTAGTTTTCCCGTGATCAATATGGCCAATAGTACCAATATTAACGTGGGGTTTTGTTCTTTCGTAATGTTCTTTTGCCATTATGAAACCCTCCTATTATTTTCGTAAGACGTCCTTTGGGAAAGACCAAAGTATCTTTACTGTAATTATACTACAATTACATCAAAAATAAAGTGGTTCTCTCAAAGAATTCACTAACATATTATATATATTGAAACTGATTTTGTAAACACTATTCACTAAATTTGTTAGTTTATTAGTGTTTGCATAATCGAATCAATCAAGCTCAACCATTTTAACACATCTTTATCATCATCTGCTGCTGAAACGTCTCCAAAAGTTCGATTTCTGATTTCAGATAACCATTTTGTTGGATTTTTAATGGTTTGATCAATGTATGGAAATAAAATTTGCAAATCAACATTAACAATTACTTGTAGTTGACCTGCTTTGATTGGATCCTCTTGTCCTACGGATTCTTCCAAGTCTTTTTGCATTATCTTGTAGGCTTCAGTTTGATTAACATCAGTCGCATTTTTAGGAATTATTTCATGTTTTTGCTTATCAATCCAAATAAAGCCTACTTTTTCAGAAAAACCCAAACGCATTAAGTTATTTAGCAATTGCATTCGCCAAACTGGATTAACATCTCCATCAAGTAAATTAAGCTGAGCCCCTGCTAAATATTGCTTCAGCGGTAACGTTTCAGCCTCACCAATAACTTCTCGTTGTTTGTTAGTATCAAACGCACCTAGGTGCATAAACTCTCTAGCATTACTTTCAATCGTAGTCGGTTCTTTTTCAAGATAACTTTTTTCACTAAGTTTTATTTCAGATAGCAGTTTTGCTTTTTCATTTTTATCTAATCCATTAGCAATAATACCTAACTGAAGATAGCGATGATTTTGCAAATAAATATCACAAAGTAAACTAAAATCATTTTGTAAGAATTCAGTGAAATTATCATCAACCAAACGACTTGCACTAACATATTTTTGATCATCAAATAATGTTTTACCTAGTAATAAAATAACTTCTGATTCATCAACATCATCATATAATTTCAACAAAATATCAGTTGCTGCACCAAATTCTCGTTTTTCAATTTTAGATTTTGCTTTATTCAATTGTTCGTTTTGTTGTTTATTCATGTAATCACCTACCCTAATGAAAAAGAATTGAGCAGATGCTCAATTCTTTTTTAGTTAGTTTTTCTTTTTATTGTTTTTAAAACGACGATGATGTTGGTTAACTTCCATGATTACTGGAAGAATAACTGGACGTCGATCCGTTTTTTTATATAAGAAAGAGCTTAATTTTTCACGAACATCTTGTTTTAAATGTCCCCAGTCAAAATCCTTATTATCAAGGTTGTTTTGAACTGTTGTCTCAACTAAATCAGATGCTTCTTTTAGCAAAGCACGATTTGATTGGTCATAAACAAATCCACGTGAAGTAACTTTAGGTTCTTCCACAATTTCTTTCTTTTTACGGTCAATAGTGACAACTGCAATAAAGACACCATCTTGAGAAAGCACATTACGGTCACGTAATACAATGTTACCAATATCACCAACACCGATTCCATCAATCATAGTGTCGGAAGCAGAAACCGCTTGGGCAAGGAACATATCATCACCGTCAAATTGAATTACATCACCCTTAGCAGGAATTATGATGTGATCACTAGGGAATCCAGCAGCAATAGCCGCTTCACGTTCTGCTTGTAATTGACGATATTCACCTTGAACTGGAATTAAATAATCTGGATTAATTAATCCAATCATCATTTGAACATCACTACGACTAGCATCACTTGATAAATCAAGTTCAGTATCGATTGATGCAACTGTACCATCTGCTTGATAAACCATGTCTCTAGTTTTTGACCAGGCGTTATCCATGGCACGAAGTGGTGAAGTAGCTAGTAATACTAAATCACCTGGTTCGATTCTAAGTTTTTTATTTCTTTGACTAGCCATTCTTTGGAGTGAACGCATTGCCTCACCTGGTTGACCAACATGAAGAATAATAACTTGAGTTGGGTCAAGTTTTTCTAAATCTTCAATAGAAGAAATAAAAATTTCTTCATCAGGAAGTTTTAATTTACCTTGTTCAATAGCAGTATCAATCATGAACTTAGATTTTTCGTTAGCAAAGTAAATCATACGTCCAGTTTTAGCAGCTGCATTAATAATTTCTTGTAAACGAAGAATATGATCTGAAAGACATGTAATAATTAACCGACCATTTTGGTAATCCATGGTATCAACTAAATATTCTTCAACTTTCTTTTCTTCTGCAACCTTTGCATTGTCAGCTGCATTACGGGCATCACACAATAAAGCTAAAACGTTTTTGTTTGATACTTCTGCAATTGAAGCATAGTTAGTTCGGTATTGTTCTGGTACAGTTTGATCAAACTTAAAGTCACCAGTATATACAACACTTCCTTGTTTAGTTTCAATCACGATACCAACTGCATCAGGAATAGAATGGGTTACACCAAAGAAACTAACTGTTCCGTCATCAAATTCAATTTCACTTTTATCATTAATAATGTGGAAATCATCGAATTTCTTAGATTGACGATTCTTCTTAACTAACTTTTCAGCAATCTTAATTGATAATTCTGTACCAAATACTGGAACATTGAATTCACTAAGCAAATATGGCAAAGCTCCAATTGAATCAAGATGACCAGAAGTTAAAAATACCCCTACAATCTTTTCTTTGTTATCACGAAGATATGTGAAATCAGGAATTACATAATCAATCCCTAGCATATCGTCTAGTGGGAACTTTGATCCACAATCAAGAATGAAAATACTACTTTCATTCACTTCAACGGCAAATAAATCTTTGCCTTCTTCACGCACACCACCTAGTGGTATGATTTTAATGTTTTTTTTCATTATTTTTACACCTCAATATATTACTTATGTTTAATTGTTTTTTATCATTTAAAAATTATGTACTCGCTCAGAATATAACATGTAACCTTAGTGTAACATATTTAGTGAAAAAATTGCTCAAAAAAAGGATGAGGCAATTTGCCTCATCCTTTTGATTGAATGTAGTATTAACGACGTAATCCTAATTCTTTGATTAATTCACGGTAACTTTGAACGTTTCTCTTACGTAAGTAAGTTAACAAGTTACGACGGTGACCAATCTTTTTCATAAGTCCACGTTGTGAATGAAAATCTTTTTTGTGTTCTTTCATGTGTTCGTTAATTTCGTTGATGTCTGCTGTTAAAACTGCGATTTGTACTTCAGTTGAACCAGTGTCACCTTCGTGAGTTGCAAATTTGTTAATGATTTCTGTTTTTTGTTCTTTAGTTAAAGCCATTATGCTTTACCACCTTTCAATTTATAAAACCCTCAGTTCTGAGTATTACGTCAGTGAGTCGTAAAACTAAGAACCAGTTACTTATTAAATATACAACATATAACAATAAATTTCAAACAAATCTTAGCTTGTATTGCAATTCCTCTATATATTTTGTATAATGATGAGTGTTAAAACTGTGGAATTAGAATTGATTTCACTATGTGGAGGTGAAAATATTATGCCAGTTATTAAATCAGCTATCGAACGTATGAAAACTAACGAAATCGCTCGTAAGAGAAACGCTTCTGAAAAGAACCGTATGAGAACTGCTGTTAAAGCTTTCGAAAAAGCTAGTGCCGAAGGTGCCAGTGATCTTGATGCTTTATACCGTGATGCAGTTGCTGCGATTGATCATTCAAAATCAAAAGGTCTTATCAAGACTAACAGTGCGAGCCGTAAAAAGTCACACTTAGCAAACATGATGAACAAATTATCATAATAAAAAAAGAACTCATCTTAGATTGAGTTCTTTTTTTGTCCCAATTTTATCGCAAACATTTCAAAAAGTAGTTCCGGATTATCGGTGCTGCTTTTTAGTTTGCATTCAATTTGAACTAATTGTAAATAAGCATCCCTTAAATAGTTTAATGGGAATCGTTGTGCTGATTGCATGGCTAATTTAATTCGGTAAGGATGGATTTTCAATGTATTAGTCATCATACTTTGACTATAACTATGTTGAATTAAAATTTTGACCTGCAATAATAAACGAAACTGACTTTCTAAAATTGCATTAATTTGAATTGGTTCTTGTTTTTGTTCTAATAACTGACTGTAAAATTGAATTGCTTGGGTAGTTTGCCCATTAACAACATAATTTACTAACGCAAAAACATTTTGATCAAGTGATTTTGAAACCAATTTATCAACTACATCAACATCAATATTTTTTGAATCGTTACAATAAATAAAAATCTTTTGCAATTCATTCATCATCTTCCCTAAATCGCCTAATGTACGCGCATATAGCTCGTTCATTGCGTCTGGTGACATTTCATATCCACGGTCATGAACTTGCTTACGCACAAAATCAGCCGTTTCTCGCTCAGAAAAATCATTCAATGTAATTGTAGTACTTTTATTTTTTAGTTTTTTGACAATTTTTTTACGTCCATCCAATTTATCATATGGCGCCAAAATAATTAATACTGTTTCACTGGATGGATTATCTAAATATTGTTCGAGCTCATCTACATTGTATTTAACTTTACTTTTAGATTTACTCCCAGTTAAAAAATATGCATTTTTGATTAAAACTAACCGTTTTTCTCCAAAAAAAGGAACCGATAGTGCATCATTAATTGCTACTGATAATGGTGTTTCTTCCATATCATAAGTAGCAAAATTCATAGTTTGTTCTTCTTCCGGAATAATTCGTTTAATTTGTTGCATAACTTCATTTTCCCAGTAATCATTTTTTCCGGTAATTAAATATACGGGATCTTGTTTAGTTGCAATTGTTTTGATTTTATCGATTAATGCCATTTAAATCCCCTTTCCATTTAGTCGTAAAATAACCCGTTTGATTCTGATAACGGTACGAAATCATTCCATCCGTTTGAGTACTGATTAACTTAACTTGATCTTTTTTCATTGTTTCAATTGTTTCCTGATTAGGATGACCATAATGATTATTACGGCCGGCAGATATAATTCCAATTTTCGGCTGAATTGCTTCAATAAATTTAGGATCAGAAGACGTTTTACTTCCATGATGGCCTAATTTTAAGATATCCGTCTTCAGGTCAGGATATTTTTCTAAAATTTTCAGTTCATCAGCTCGATCCAAATCACCGGTAAACATCCATTTCAAATGATTTATTTCACTATATAATACCATTGAATCTTCGTTTTTTCCGAGTCCAGCAGTAAATGGATGAATCACCCGTAAGTTTGTCCCACTGATTATTTCCCCTTCCCTAACACTTATTAATTGAAATCCTTTAAATGGTTTTAATTTATCCATAAAATGTTGATTTCGTTCCATCCCAAGTGGAATATAAATTCGGTCAACTTTCATCTCTTTAAGAAATGCTGGTAAATCCCCCACATGGTCAGCGTCTTGATGACTGAGACAAATATTATCAATATGATTAATTCCAATACTCTTCAAGTACCTTATCGAAGTATTAGGGGCTAAATACACGTCTTTTTGGCCTTCTTTAGCAAAGAAATTAGGTTTTCCCCCGGTATCAATTAATGTCACTGATTTATTGAATGGAGATCTAATTAGGAAACTATCTCCTTGTCCAACATCAAAAAACGTCACTTCACCATTCAAAGGAAAATGAATAATCAAATACATTCCTAGACTAAGAAAAAGCAATAAAATTATATATTTTAACTTAGCTCTTTCCATATATAATAAGCCTAGTAAAATCATTAGAATTACAAACACAATCCAGGGTTTACCAAACGTAATCTTTCCAGGTAATTGTGCAATTAAACTTGTAAACTGATCAAAAAGCATTAAAAAGCGATCAATTATTGTAAATCCAGGTAATTTCAACCACCCTAAAATAAAGCCTAATAATACTAGAGGGAAGATTATCACTGTAAAAAACGGAATAATTAATAAATTAGCCATCAATGACAGTACATGCCATTCATACATATAAAAAATTACAATTGGAAAGCTAACCAATTCTAATAACAAAGTGCGTTTAATATCACCAACGTTGCCCGTATAGATTAACGCCAATGACAAAGCATATGATAACTGACAACCGAATTCTAATAATAACATGGGGTTTATTAATAAATTTAACATTAATGCCAAGGACCAAACATCTAGCCTAGTGAAATACAATTTGCATTTACCTGCGACTAGCCGTTCCTCAATCATTAAAATGGCGCGAATCAAACCAACAGCCGATCCTGCAATTACAGAATAAATTGGCAATCCACCAATTAAAAACCATTCGACTCGTTCTCGTTTCAAATACATCAATGACGTTAACATCAAAATTACGTCCATTAAAAAATAAACATGCATTCCTGAAATACTAAATAAATGAATTAAGCCTAATTGCTGTACACCATCCATCTCTTCCTTGAAATCAACGTTTTTATAACCAAAAATTAAGCTTTGAACATACATTTTTAAATGTTTTGGTAATTGATCAGCTTTTTCTAAGCCCCAGAAACGAATTAAATGAATTCGATCCATTAATGTTAGACTGCTCGGTTTTGTCTGTTGTAAAGTCGTTACTCGTATCTGTCCGTAAATACCTTGTTGACCATAAAACTGTTTAGAATCAAACTGATTAACATTTGGGGCTGATTCTAATTCACTCAGACTACCTGATAAAGTTAGCCTTGTCTTCTGCTTAATTGATTTTATAATTTTTTCATCACGGTCATTTTTCATCGTACCAAATAATAAAACTGATTGTTTTGCACTTGGAAAATAAACAATTGCACGATAACGATTTTCATTAATATGAATTTCATCAGGTAAAACTTCGACCTCAAGCGTTTGATTTGTCTGTGATTGTTTAGTAATAGTTTGTTGTTTTATGTGTTTTTGCTGATAATGAAATGTAAAAATCACAAGCGGTATTATAGCTAAACAAATATTTTTCAACAAAAAGCCATTTAATTTCAATCGCCAGATACGCATCAAAACTAATAAAACACAAATACTGCCGATTAGCATTTCTCCAGCAAAAATTAACGAAATACTGCCCCATAATAAAGCCGTAAAAACATAAAAATTTTTTTTAATTATTTATCGAAAGATAAGTATTCATCAAATGGTAAGTTATCAACTTGTTCTTTATCAATATGGACTTTTTCCACTTTGACATGTTCTTTATTTAATAATGCAGTTGCATATTCACTATTATGGTATTCCCGAAGATACTTAATCGTTTTAATTCCTGCTTGAAGCAACATTTTGGTACATTGCAAACAAGGAAAATCAGTTACATAGATTTCAGCATTATCGGTTGATTCGCCAAACTTAGCACACTGTAAAATAGCATTCATTTCAGCATGGATGGTTCTTTGACAATGACCGTCTACCATATAACAACCTTCATCAATACAGTGTACATCGCCTGATACAGATCCATTATAGCCACAAGCAATCACACGCTTATTTCTTACTAATACAGCACCAACTGACAAGCGTTCACAAGTACTTCTAGTAGCCACTAAAATAGCTTGAAGCATAAAATATTGATCCCAGCCAATTCTTTTTTTCGTCATAGTATTCTCCTTCGTAATTGGTTAATACCTTAAGTATAGCAAATTTTAGCTACCTCTCACTATACTGATAATGACGGTTTTAAGTTAGCAACTGTACGATCACCAAATCCAGGAACATTCTTTAAATCATCAACTGATTTAAATGGACCATTTTGTTTCCGATATTCAATAATTTTTTCAGCTTTTTTCTGACCAACTCCATTAATGGTTTGCATTTTAGCAACATCTGCTTCATTCAAATTAATTTTATCGCCCTTGCTTTCTGATCCCGTTCCAGCTTTATTATTAGTTTCATCTGGTTTTGATTCTCCACCAACATTAGTAGCTGGAGTTCCTGCAACTTCACCTTGAACTGGAATGTAAAGAATTTCCTGATCGGTAACTTTTTTTGCTAAATTAACATGATTTCGATCGGCATGTTCATTAAATCCTCCAGCCATTCTGATTAAATCAGTTCCCCGCATATTAGTAGTAGCTTGATAGACGCCTGGATTTAAAACTGCACCTTTAACATCTACAAAAATTTGTTCATGTCCAGTGTTTTTCACTGAAGTCTGTTGGATTTCTGGCTTTGGTTTTGCTTGATCAGTTTTTACTACCTCTGCACTCATTGTTTGATGATTTCTGTTTACAAAACAATAAGCTCCAATTAAAATTACGCAAATTAACAATCCAAAAATGACCTGGTATTTATATTCTTCAATTATTTCCTTGATTTTTCCAATATACTTATCCATCTTTCTCCCCTTTCTAGCTATATATACGAAGAAAATAAAAAAATGTTGTAATTATTACAACATTTTTTTAATCTATTTAATTAATTAAAAAATAATTTAATCAAGATCATCTAGAGCTGTTTCAATTTCAGTATTTCCGCCCTGCATCGTAATCACTTTATGATATGTTTTTGCATTATTCAGACTATCAAATAAGGTCATCGCAACATCTGGAATTGGACTATTTTGCGTAATCTTTTTCTCATTCAATGTCACTTTACCAGTTCCATTACTTTCGACTAATGAACTTGGCTGCAAGATTGTATAGTTAAGTTTCGTATTATTAATCAAAAAATTGTCAGCCATAAATTTTGCTGCTTGATATTCTTGGAGTCTAGCGTATCTTTCGTTTCCAATCCAACTATCAAGATTTAAAGAACCATATGAACTCAACATAATATATCTTTGTACATTATCTTTTTCAGCTGCAATCATGGTTTTAATTGCTCCAAAACTATCAACGTTAATTAAGTCGTGACCCCGTGAACCCGCGACAAAATAAATTGCATCGTAGCCTGATTCTAGTTTTGTTAATTCAGTAATATTAAGTTGCCCAATATTCATTTTAATAACTTGTACTCGATTATTTGCTAAGTTTTCAACATGGTCTGGTCGAGAAACAGCAATCGTTACTTCAGCATTAGAATGGTTAATAAAATCGTTTGTTAAAGCTCTTCCTACTCTACCGGAACCACCAATAATCATTATTTTCATTTTATTGCCTCCATAATTAATTAGAAAAACTAATCGTAAAATCTGTTCCTTGTTTAGTAATTGGTTCTCTATCTAAAAAATTGTCCCAATCATAGACATCATATTCATCTTTAAAATTAATTTCATCATATAAGATTGTTTGTTTAACTGCTGCTTCAGACAAATCTTTTTTACCATCTTTTAGGGAATAAAATTTAACGTTGTAAGCGTAATTTTTATTCATATTAGGGCTAATTTCATAAGCTATATCGAATCCATCTATTGAAAAAGTACCAGTAACAATTTCATCAGGGCTTGTTGGCTTCTTAAGAATAATATTTTTCATCATGTCCACCTACCAAATATATTTATTAGATTTCTACAATTCTATTTTACTTCTTTATAACTTGAATTAAATGATATGCGAATTGATAATTTATTATTTCATAAACAAAAATACCCACCACTATTAAGTGATGGATATTTAAAATGAATTATTTAGTTAATTTTCTCCATTTTTTAGTTAACCCAAATAATCCACTAAATGTAACTAAAATCATACCTACTAAACTAATAAGCTTATTGTCACTGTTTTCACCAGTTGCTGGTAAAGAGTGTTTTTTATTAGCATTGATTTTAATTATTGAATCGTCATTTTTATCTAGCTTTATGCTATTTGAATGTTTATTAATTGCTGGTACTGGAATAATTTCATAATCATTTGATTTACCTATAATTACAGATGAATTATTCGAATTAGTGTTGTTATCACTTAGTTTTGATTGTGTTGTGCTGTTTCCAGAATTAGTTGTATCACCATTATCTGGCTTGCTTGGGATTACTATTCCACCAACATTTGATCCAGTATTATTGTCACTTGGTTTCGTCGGTGCTGTGGTACTTTCTGAGCTATTTGTATTACCGTTATCCGGTTTGCTTGATGTTGTGGCATTTCCAGAGTTATTTGATTTACCAGTATCTGAGTTACTTGTGGTTACACTTTCATCACTATTTGATCCAGTATTATTGTCACTTGGCTTTGTCGGTGTTGTAGTACTTCCAGAATTAGTTGTATCACCGTTATCCGGTTTGTTTGGTGCTACTGTTCCGTCACCATTTGAACCTTGATTATCGTTACTTGGCTTGGTTGGTGTTGTAGCACCTCCAGAGTTATTTGATTCACCGTTATCCGGTTTGCTTGGTGCTACTGTTCCGTCACCATTTGAACCTTGATTATCGTTACTTGGCTTGGTTGGTGTTGTAGCACCTCCTGAACTAGTTGTATTACCATTATCTGGTTTACTTGGCGTTACACTTCCACCATCATTTGAGCCAGTATTATTATCGCTTGGTTTCGTTGGGATTGTGGTACTTCCTGAATTATTTGCATTACCGTTATCTGTCTTGCTTGGCGTCACAGTTCCACCATCATTTGATCCTTGATCATTATTACTTGGTTTTGTTGGTGTTGTGGTACTTCCTGAGCTATTTGAATTACCGTTATCCGGGGTGCTTGGTGTCACAGTTCCACTATCATTTGATCCGTTATTATTGTCACTTGGCTTCGTTGGTGTTGTAGTACTTCCGGAATTATTTGTATCACCATTATCTGGGTTGTTTGGGACTTGATCCTTAGCAACTAAGATAGTGAAAGCACCAGTTTTTTCAAGAGTAAACCATTGATCACTTGGATTAGCTAATGTATATCCGTTTGGAATATATGTGGAAATATCAAACTTAGTTCCCTGGTCACCCTTTAAAACAAATCCGTTTCCAACTTTATCATTATTTGAATCAACGAAAATAATTGAATCAATAATTTGTCCATCATTGTTAGCATTACCAACATAAATTGTAGTTTGAGCTATTTGTCCGTCAAACCAGTAGTAACATACATATGTGCCAGGAACAGTATTTACTTCTTGAACTGTAGCTGGTGTGTTTACATTACTAGTCGTTGCTAACATAAAGAATCTTCTATACAAATTATTTGTAGGGGTAGCCGATTTAGATAATTGAACAATTGATGAAACTAATGATCCATCATCAATTGCATTTTGAATATTAACAATTTCCCCATTTTTATCAATTAAATCTAATATCGTTGAAGAAGGTGTCCATTGATTATTAACTGATAAATGAATTTCTGGGACAACAAAAATTTGGGCTTTACCATCATCATTAAGGTTCAAATTGTAGATTACTGTAGTTTCATCATTTTTTCCCTCGATAATAGTTCCGTGAACTTCAGTTTGATTTGTGGTCATGTTTGTAATTACTGGTGATTTAATATCGTAAGTATCATCAGTACTTGTCCAACCATTCCAAGTAATATCACCAGTTAAATCATCTTTAATTCCAGTTCTAGTAAAGTGAGCTGTTACTACTTTATCTGGTGCAACTGTCTTACCGTCTGCATCTACATAGTGAATAGTTTCAGTACCACTTATAGAATCAGTTACTTCTGATGTGTTATCAGTATACGTTACGGTTACTTCATTGTTTTTACCTTCGGTAATTGTTCCTTGTACCTTAGTTTTATCAGGTGTCATATTTGCAATTGATTGTGAAGTAATGTCGTAAGTATCATCAGTACTTGTCCAACCATCCCAAACAGTATTACCAGTTACATCATCTTTAGTTCCAGTTCTAGTAAAGTGATCTGTTACTACTTTATCTGGTGTAACTGCCTTACCTTCTGTGTCTACATAATGAATAGTTATTGTGTTACTTGTAGAATCAGTTACCTCTGATGTGTTATCAGTATACGTTATGGTTACTTCATCGTTTTCTCCCTCGGTAATAGTTCCGTGAACTTCGGCTGGATTGGGTATCATGTTTATGATTACTGGTGATTTAATATCGTAAGTATCATCAGTACTTGTCCAACCATTCCAAGTAATATCACCAGTTACATCATCTTTAGTTCCAGTTCTAACAAAGTGAGCTGTTACTACTTTGTCTGGTGTAACTGTCTTACCTTCTGTGTCTACATAATGAATAGTTATTGTGTTACTTGTAGAATCAGTTACTTCTGATGTGTTATCAGTATATGTTACAATCTCTTCATCATTTTTACCTTCGGTAATTGTTACTTGAACTGATGTTTGATCTGGTGTCATATTTGTAATTGTTGGTGATTTAATGTCGTAAGTATCATCAGTACTTGTCCAACCATTCCAAGTAATATCACCAGTTACATCATCTTTAGTTCCAGTTCTAACAAAGTGAGCTGTTACTACTTTGTCTGGTGTAACTGTCTTACCTTCTGTGTCTACATAATGAATAGTTATTGTGTTACTTGTAGAATCAGTTACTTCTGATGTGTTATCAGTATACGTTACGGTTGCTTCATTGTTTTCACCTTCGTTAACCGTTCCTTGTACTTTATTTTTATCTGGTGTCATATTTGCAATTATTGGTGAAGTAATATTGTAAATATCATCAGTACTCGTCCAATCCCCATTCCAGGTAATATCACTCGTCATATTATCCTTAGTTCCATTTCTAGTAAAATGAGACGTTATTACTTCATCTGATGCTATTTTTTTACCATTTACATCAACATAATGGATTGTTTCAGTACCAGTACCTTCTTCTGAGACCTCACTTATCAAAGAAACGATTGACCATACCCACGTTCCAGCATGGCTTTTACCATCAGTTAGAGAATTTTTTCCAGTAGCATTAATTAAAATACCATTTGGAGTATAGTCATCCCCTCCCATTGGAATAGATGGATAATTACCAGTTCCAATATTTTGCCAATACCCAGTAGTTTTCATGTCATTAGTGATTGGAATTGATGAATTCTCTGGAGGAGTAAATAAGCCAATTTTTGAATTTAAAATTGTATTAATTCCTAAAATTAATTGTCCTAGTCCATATAGATATCCGTCTTGATAAATAAGTAGATTAGAAAGCATATTACTTATATTTGCATTGACAGTATCAAAACTGGATAAATTCAACGAAGCTAAATTAACATCACCATTAAACATATTACTCATATCTGTTACATTTATTGTATTAAAATTAGATAAATCTAACTCCATAATATTGTAATCATTACTAAACATATTAGACATATTAGTTACATTACCGGTATTAAAATGTGAAATATTAAATCTACTATTATCTAAATAACCATTAGTATAATCGGCATTATAAACTGTAGTAGTTAATAGTTGATCATCATTAAACATATTACTCATATCTGTTACATTTACTGTATTAAATGATTCTAATCCTTTAATTTCAATTAATGATGCATCACCATTAAACATATAACTCATATCTGTTACATTTTCAGTGTCAAACGATGCTAACCCAATGATTTTAGTTGCATTAGCTACCCCACAAAACATGTAACTCATATCTACTACATTTGTAGTATTAAATGATGAAACATCTAAAGATTGCACTGAATATAAACTTCTAAACATATTTCCCATTTTAGTTACATTTGCTGTATTAAAATTAGATAAATCTAATTGATTTAGAACATAGTTATTTTTGAACATACTATCCATATTAGTAGCAGAACTAGTATCTAATTGATTTAGTCCCTGGATAGTTGTTAATGATTCATCACCATTGAATAACGATGAAAAATTTTCAACTTTAGCAGTACCAATTCCACCTAGATTAACTGATGTAAGGGCTGAACCAGTTATCCCATCAGTACCTCTGTTAGTTGATAAAAAGCCATTCATTGATATAGAATTGCTCGTATTAAGCCCAGTTAAATCAATAGATTCCAAACTATGATTATCCAAAAACATATTATCAAAATTGGAACAACCAGAAGTATCTAAGTTTTGTAGTCCTTTATAATCAACTACTCCGCCCCATCTAGCAAATAAACCATTAGTATCATCCACTCTAACTTTAGAATTAAATTCAACATGTTTTACAGATTTATAGTTATCTTGGAGCCAACTATCCTGTAGTGTTGTATTCCCAAGATCTCCACCATTATCAAAAGATAAAGTTTCGTCATCTTCGTTAAATTTATATTGTGCGCTTCCCCATGTCCCATTCTCAACTGATAGTGGATCACTATTTTGCGTAATCGCTGTATTAATTTGTTGAGTATTAGTTATAAAAGAATTGCTATTTTGATTGTCATTTTTAGATATAATCGTTGTTTCTGTATCTAAATTATTTGAAGTTTCATTATTAGGATGAATATCATTACTAGTTTTAATTAAATCATCTGTATTATTATCTGCTTCTTGTGCCGTAGTATCTGCTTTCGCACTATCTTGTGTAACATTATTTTCATCTACTGTATTTGCATTCGATAAACTTTTATTATCCATTGCTACTGCTTGGTTATTATCAACTTTTTCATTACTACTTGTTACTGCATCAGATTTAACCTGATTATTATCACTTTCAGTCGTATTCATTTGAACTGTAGTTGAATTTGCAACTGGTGCATTAGTCTTATCAGCATGAGCAGAAGTTAAGTATGTACTTCCACCAATGAATGCTATTGTAGTTAATCCAGCAACAATCCATTTTGTTCCTGCTTTATACATTTTATAATGAACTTTATTTTCGTTATTATACATTTAATACCTCCATCTTGATTTATCATATGTAATAATATTTCGCTTTATGTATAATTAAATTCTTTTTTTATATAATTTTTATTTATAACAAAGCAAATATTACATCATAAATTATGTTCTGTTAACCTTATTAGTCTTTTCAAAATAGGACAAAGTGTTCGAAAAAAAGCTAATAATAATTTTAATAATGTATAAACTCGGTAAAAGAACTATAAACAAAGGCTACTTATAATAAATAAAATTAATTTTTGAACACTTTGTCCGTTTTAAAATAATTTTTTGATTAACAAAAAAAAGCTATCACAATCGTCGTGATAGCTGTACAAATATTCATTAAATTTTAAATAACTACATCATTAGAAGTAATATTATTAAGTTTAAGATAGTTGTCTAAATATGTTTTTATTCCTGGTTGAATTTCACCTAAATACTTTTTCTCCCATAGTCCCCGTTGAATCATGGCTTTAAATCTTTCACTATCTTTAAACCGTCTTAAAAAATGTTGATTATTAACATTTAAGCTAGCTTGCCAATAGACATATTTCTTACCTCTTTGGTTATAATTACAAACTTTAGTAACTCCAATTATTCCACTGCGATTTCGTTTACCAATTTTAGTATGAGTTACTTTCTGTGCTAATTCATTTAATTTTTTCATTTGTAAATTAAATTCTTGTTCATTAGCCTCTTTAACCTTGATTCTATAATCATGATGTTTTTTATTTACAACATGCCCGCAGGAGATAGTTTTTCCGTGGACAACAGCATATAATCTTCTAACAACTTCTTTTCCACAATCACATTTAAAAAGCCATGTAGAATTTTTACCACTTGTAATTCTTTTTTCTACTGTTAAATGATTGAATTTTTTACCAATTAGCTTCTGTTGTGGATCCTTACGTTCTAACAAATTATTATTATCATAATATTTACTTTTTAAGCGACTATACAAAGTATTTGTTGAAATATTAAGATAATCTGCTAATGCATGATGACTAACAAATATTTCACCTTGATAGCAAATTTTTACTGATCTACTCAAACTATCACCCCGCTTCAATTAAAAATTTTAAAAGTGACTAACTTTTACATCTACTTAATATAAGTGTACTATATTAATTGTAAAAATTATAAAAAATGGATGTATCTTTGTTAATATAAAATATATTCCATAGGAATTGAGGAGATTAAAATTGTTTAATTTTTTAAGTACCATTAACGTTTTAGAGTTTTTATTAGTCGTTAACATTGTGATGTGGATTGTAACTGGATGTCTATGGGGAATTGATAAATTAATGAAAAAACCAGCATATAAAATTGCCTGGTCTGATTGTGGTCAAATTATTTGTTTTATCGATACTGTCATTTTCATTTTCAGTTTCATTCTATACGGAATTATTTTAACTCTAGGAATTGCACTCCCAGATGAAATTCTTTTAATCATCTTTATTTTAATGTTAATTCCAGCTTTTATCGGTGGAATTATGTGGAAGTTCCAAAATAAATAATCATAAATAAAAAATACTGATCTTAGTTAATTCTAAGATCAGTATTTTTTTACGTAAAAATCAATTACTCATATTGTGTAGTAATATAATTAAAAAGTGTTTCAAAGTTATAATTTAATTGTTAAAATACTTATGTTAGTACATTAAGCTATTTTTTATAATGTACTACATCTTTCGAATACACAATGTGTATACTATTAAATTATTATCAGGAGTAACACTATTAATGACATTAAATACCAAAGAAAAAATAGCAGATGCTTTTTTGACCCAAATAAGCACAACATCATTATCGAGAATAACTATAAACGATATAATTGAACGCGCAGAAATCTCACGGAGTACTTTTTATAGATTATTCCACTCAATTTCTGACTTAATAAATTTTACTGATGATTATGTTGATGCTTCAATTTTTAATAATTTTACAGAATTATCCATCAAATATACTTCCTCACAAAAATGGGTAGAAATATTAGCTACTGAACTAGCTAAAAATAGGGATAAATTAAAAATTATGTATAGTTCTGATTTAAGAGCTCAATGGATTGATTATTTAAGTAAAAAATATCATTCTTGGCTCAAACAAAATATTTTTGCAACTTATCATTCTAAAAAAGTTCCAGAAGATATGGCAATTCAACTTTTTACTCAGTCTATCAGTAGCGTGGTTGATTATTGGATTACTAGTCCGATTCCCGTTAGTACTGAAACTTTTCAAAAACAACTTTTAAAATTATTACAAACTAGTACTTTAGAACTAACTAATTTATAATGTTTAAAATTAAAAATGATTTTCAAGGTGAAAAATGATTAAAAATTTAAAAACGAAAAAAAGAATTTCAGATGCTTTTCTAAAAGAAATGCAAAATAATTCATTATCAAATATATCAATAAATACCCTTTCAGATGAAGCCGAGGTTTCAAGAAGTACATTTTATAGATTATTCGATTCTATTCCTAAATTAATTAAATTTACTAATGAATATGTAAATTATGATGTCTTCAACAATTTTACAAATCTATCTAAGGAAACTAATTCGCTTGATGAATGGGTATTAATTTTAGTAACAGAATTATACAAATGTAGAACCAGATTAAAAATTATGTACACTTCTGATTTACGTAGCGAATGGTTAACTTATTTAGATAATAAATATCGAAATTGGGAAAAAGAAAACCTATTTAAAAATTATCATTCCGCTATAATTCCTAAACCAATGGCTATCCAAATATTTACCCAATCAGTAAGTAGCGTAATTGAATATTGGATATCAAGTAACTCTCCAGCTAGACCCAAGATTTTTCAAAAACAATTATTGGATCTTTTAAAGACTAAACCACTTAACATTCCAACCCTATAATAAAAGACCTCTTTAATAGTTATAAAGCTAACTACAAAGAGGTCTTTTATTGCACAATTAATTAGTTTTAGGAACCCAATAAATATCATTGTTTTTTGAATTTAATTTAGAAAGTGGCTTAATCCCATTAATTGTCGTTACACTATGAGATGATTTATTATCTATTTTTTCAGTGGTTAAATATTTATTAATTCCATTTAAAAGAATCCTAGTTTGATTAAATTGTTGAGTAACTGGCGTACCTAATACTACCGTAATAATTCTGTGATTATCTTTAACACCAGTTCCAACAAAGTTTCCCCCTGCTGTATCGCTGCTTCCAATTTTTAATCCATCAATAATATAGCCGGTATTACCACCTGACATAATGTCATTGCTAGGATATTCTTTACCACGCCAGTTTAAGGTTGGTTGTTTGGTAACTTCTAAAATAGTTGGATATTTATTTATTACGTGTTGCGAAAATTTAGCAAGATCCATAGAAGACATTTCATTTTCTGTGTTTTTATTAATATTAGGATTTTCTAATCCTTGACCTAACAAACCATTTGCTAATCCACAAGCATTATATAATTTGTAATTTTTAATTCCAACTTTTGAAACAGTTTTTCCCATTAATTTACCAAAATCACTACTGTTTCCAGAAATATAATTACCAAGCGCCATCGCAGCTGCATTAGCTGAATATATTAAACTAGCTTGATATAATTCTTTAACTGTATAATATTGACCTTGAATTAAAGGAACATTTGTATATGAAGGAATCGTGCTAAGTCTAGCAATTTCAGGGCTTATTTTTATTTTAGTATTCCAAGATAGTTGTTTTTTATCTATTTTTTCTAATACAATATCTGCTGTAATTATCTTGCTAACGGAAGCTATTGGAACTAATCTATTTCCATTTTTGTTATATAGTAACTGTCCACTATTCGCATCAATAGCCGTAGCCCCTTTAGCTGAAAGATTAATTTTTTGTTCATTAATTGCTGGTTTAAGATTACTAGCCGAAATACTCATAATGTTAAATCCAAACATCATAAATAAAAAGCTTACAAATATTAACCACATTTTTTTATTGCTAACCAAATTACTCACCTTTACTAAAATCAATTTATTTTTTTAATTCAATTTCTATTTTATTCTTAAAAAATAAACATTTCATGATATTTGATTAGTAATTAGCTTCATAAATAAAAACATCCTCAATAATTATTGAAGATGTTTTTATTTTTTAGTGATTATTTAAATAATTTATAGCATCTTGAAAGTTTTTAACTGGAACAACTTTCATATGAGGAGCGTATTTTTCAGCTGTTTGTTTAGCAACTTGATAATTAGTTTTCTTTTCGCCCTCCATTGCTAAATTCTCTTTAGTTGGCTTGATGTAAGGAGCAAAGAATACTTGGGCTCCACTAGCATTAGCGGCGATAATTTTCTTATCGATTCCACCAATTTCGCCTACGTCACCATTAGGAGCGATCGTACCTGTCCCTGCTACTTTACTAAATGAGTATGACTTATGTTCTAATTGACTATAAATTTGCAATGCAAACATTAATCCACCAGAAGGTCCGCCAATTTCACCTGGGTTCACTTTGATTTTAGGATTAGTTTTAACCGTCATATCATCAGTCATAGTCATTCCTACCCCATTAAAACCAGGGACGATTTGACGTTTTTGTCCATTCACAACATGATTTTTACCATTTCGTTTAAATTGGATGGTCAATTTAGCATTATCTGGCAAACTTTTAATGTATTTTACATACTCAATACTTTGTTTAAGCCGTTTACCATTAATTGATTCAACTAAATCAGCTGGTTCCAACTTACCTTTAAAATCAGATTTGGGTAGTAATGATAAGACATAGACACCTTGATAATCTTTTGCAACATCACGATGAGCCTTATGATAACCAACATAAATGGCGTTATTAATAGCGGTATTCATATATACCGTTTGCACATTACTAAACTGTTCATTATTTTGACCACCAGTAATTGAATCGGAACTTTCAATTGAAAGATGTTTATCAAACTGTTTTTGCAAATATGAAATTGGATGTGCTTGTGAAATTGAAACTGCGGTAATCATAAATTTAGTTTTATTGAGTTTAGCAGTATTTTCAATTTTAACCATTGGTTGAATATCAATCGCTTCACCAGGAGCTTCAACTAATGCATTTAGTGGCCATAAAAATAACCAAAGAATGAATAATACAGTAATTGAAAGTGCTAACGAAATTTTATGTTTTTTGATAAATGCTTTAGTTTTTTTCATGGCTTCCCTTCGCTTTCAATGCTGCTAATACTGGACTTGGAACAAACTTAGACACATCACCGTTAAAACGATTAATTTCTTTTACCATTGATGAAGAAATTAATTCATAATCTTTATTGGCAAAAATCAACATTGTTTCAATTTGATCATCTAATAGACTATTCAAATTGGCAATCTCTTTTTCAAATACAAAATCACTTGAATCACGAGTTCCCCGAATAATTAAATTAGTCCTTTGTTTTCGCACAAAGTTAACGGTTAATCCACTATAATCCGTTACTGTTACATTGGAGATATCCTTAACCGTTTCTTTGATTAAATCAACTCGTTCTGTCACAGAAAATAACGTTTTTTTATCTGGATTATTTCCGACTGCTACGACTACCTCATCAAAAATTTGGCTAGCTCGTTTAATAATATTTAAATGTCCATTGGTAATGGGATCAAAACTACCCGGATAGATAACTTTTTTCATAATCAATTCCTATTCTTGAGCACGATAAATCGTAATTACAGTTAATCCATAATCTTTTTGCTTAATTAAATCATAATCAGGTACTTCTTCCAAATTAGTTTGGTTATCAGTCTCACAGATAACAATTCCACGGGGATTAAGTAAATCTAACTTTTTAATCTCAGCTAGTTGCTTTACCATTTGCTGTTTCGCATATGGTGGATCTAAAAAAATGTAATCAAATTTTTCGACTCCTGACAATTTTTTCAGAGCTTGTTCAGCATCCATTTTTAAAACTTTGAAATCTTTTTGATTTTCATTAGTAATTTCAATATTCTTTTTGATTGTTTTATACGCTGCATATTGCCGATCAACTAAAACAGCATGATTCATTCCACGAGAAATTGCTTCAATCGAGACAGCTCCGGAACCCGCAAATAAATCTAAAAATGAACCACTATCAAAATAAGGTCCAATCATATTAAACAAAGATTCCCTAACTTTATCAGTAGTGGGTCTAGTTTTGGTACCGGGTACAGGTGCTACTTTACGACCACCAAATTTACCAGAAATAATACGCATTATTCTTCCTCCATTGCATTTAAATTCAATTCATTAAGTTTCTCAGCTAATGCAATAGTGGGAGTTTTTTCTACTCGTTTTACAAAACGTTGTTTCTTTATTTCAATAATTGTATCATCTAGGTTTTCGTTATTTACAAATAAAATTACGTAATGCATTTTCTTTGAAATAAAGCGAATATCCCCATATTTTTTTAAATTTTTAGCTTGTTTTAACGAAAAAACTGAAACTAATAATTCATTTCGAGTTTGAATAGTTTCCAAATTCCATTCTCCTAATGTTTTTGTAATTCTTGATTACGTTCAATACTACTAATTTTTAATACCAGTGCAAAACAAATGCTCAAAGTAAACATACTTGAACCACCATAACTAATAAATGGTAACGCAACCCCTGTAAGTGGAACTAAAGCAATAGCTCCCCCTGCATTAAATAAGGTTTGAATCGTTAAATATGCGGCAGTTCCATAACAGATGGAACTGTATTGTAGGTTATTAGTCTTTCTTCCCAATTGAATCATACGATAAATTAACATATAAATAAGTCCTAAAACCAGAACTACACCCAACAATCCTAATTCTTCAGAAATAATGGCTAAAATAAAATCAGTATTAGCTTCTGGAAGATATCCCATTTTCTGGATACTATTCCCTAATCCCCGACCAAAAAGTCCACCATTACTAACTGCGTAAAAAGAATTAATCAGTTGAGCACCTGAAGTTTGAGCATGTAAAAATGGATTATAAAATGAAACAATTCGTTGAAGTTGATAACTATGTATATTTTCTGCAAATTTAGCAAAAAAGCCAATTCCACCATAAAAAATAACCAAGAACCCGGCTGCTAAAGCTGTCCAATTTCTTAATGTTCTCCAACTTGTACTAGAAGCTAATAAGATCACAAAAACAATCATGAAATTAATTGCAAATCCACCAGTATCTGGTTGAATTAAAATAAGAAATAATATCGTTGCAGGAATGGCTAGTGGTTTCTTATTTTCTTTAAAAGTTTCCCCTAGTCCATATTGTTCAATATCAGTCTGCCGTTTTCGTAAAATTGATGCAAAGAAAATAATAAAGAAGAACTTACAAAATTCGGCTGGTTGTAAACTGAAGAACCCAAAATTAATCCATCCAGCGGCACCATTAACAGTTTGACCTTTTATAAGTACAAACAAAAGTGCACCCATTAAAAGAACCGATAAAATCATAATAAAAAGATCTGACAAAATCAGTTTAAACCAAAATTTATTAACACAAAATACCAGACCAAGGCCAATAAAAAAATAGAAAGCCTGTTTAATCGCTAAAATTGATGCCTGCCCTTGTCCAAATGATAGTCCAACCCCAGCACTTGCTGAATAAACCATGACAATTCCCAGCATACTCAAAATCAAATATGGCAACATTAGATACCAATCAATACTAGATCTTCTTTTCATAACTCTCTCCACTGATTATATTTTAAAACCTATTATTCTTATTGTACTAGTAATTGAAACCAAAAAAAAGGACTACCCAATTGGATAGTCCTTTAACAATTAAATTTAATTATTTGTTTTTACTTCTGTTCTTTTTGGCTGCTTTTTCACGTTCACCAGTGTTTAAGATACGTTTTCTCAAACGAACATGTTCAGGTGTTACTTCACAAAGTTCATCACTGTTCAAGAATTCAAGTGATTCTTCAAGAGTTAAGTGAACTGGAGCTTTAACCTTAGCAATATCTTCAGAACCAGCGGCACGGACGTTAGTTTGGTTACGTCCACGAGTGATGTTAACTGAGATATCGTTGTCACGTGAGTTTTCACCAACAATCATACCTTCGTAAACTTCAGTAGCTGGATCAGTAAAGATCTTACCACGATCTTGAACGGCCATGATGGCATAAGTAGTAACCTTACCAGTGTTGATTGATACAAGAGTACCATTACGACGACCTGGGTTCCAGTTTTTAACTACTGGTGCATACTTTTCAAAAGTATGGTTCATGATACCGTAACCGTGAGTTAATGAAAGGAATTGAGTTGAGTAACCAATCAATCCACGTGAAGGAACTAAGAAAGTCATACGAGTTTGACCGTTTCCAACACTTTCCATGTTTTGCATTTCACCTTTACGTTGTGAAAGAGTATCGATGATTGAACCAGAGTATTCGTCTGGAGTATCAATTTGTACTGATTCGAAAGGTTCTGATTTAACGCCATCAATGTCTTTGTAAATAACTTCAGGACGAGAAACTTGAAGTTCGAAACCTTCACGACGAAGAGTTTCAATCAAGATTGACAAGTGAAGTTCTCCACGACCAGATACAACCCATGCACCTGGATCATCAGTTTCTTCAACACGCATAGAAACATCAGTATGAAGTTCACGTTCAAGACGATCAATTAATTGACGAGCAGTAACAAACTTACCTTCTTTACCAACGAATGGTGAAGTGTTTGTACCAAAAGTCATACGCATAGTTGGTTCATCAATACGAAGAACTGGTAGTGGTTCAAGTGCGTCAGGTGCAACAACAGTTTCACCAACGTTAATATCTTCCATACCGGATACAGCGATTAAATCACCGGCTTTAGCTTCGTTAATTTCAACTTTGTTCAAACCAACAAATCCCATGATTTTAGTAACACGGAATTTTTGTTGTGAACCATCAAGTTTCATAACAACAACGTTGTCACCAACTTTGATCTTCCCACGGAATACACGACCAATACCGATACGACCAACGAAGTCATCATAATCAAGCATAGCAACTTGGAATTGTAATGGATCTTCTGAGTTATCGATTGGTGCTGGAATGTTTTCTAAGATAGTGTCAAAAATTGGTTTCATAGTGTGTTCTTGAGTATCCAAATCAGGATCAAGACTTGAAGTACCGTTCATAGCAGAAGCATATACAACTGGAAATTCAAGTTGACTTTCGTCAGCACCTAATTCGATGAATAAATCAAGAACTTCATCAACAACTTCTTCTGGACGTGCACCTGGCTTATCAATCTTGTTAATAACAACGATTGGTGTCAAATGTTGGTCTAAAGCTTTTTTCAATACGAAACGAGTTTGTGGCATAGTACCTTCAGCTGCATCAACAACTAAAAGAACACCATCAACCATTCGCATGATACGTTCCACTTCTCCACCAAAATCGGCATGTCCGGGAGTATCTAGAATGTTAATTTGTTTACCATCGTATTTAACGGCAGTATTTTTTGAAAGAATAGTAATACCACGTTCACGTTCAATTGGATTTGAATCTAACGCACGGTCTTGGATTTCATCGTGACCATCAAGGGTATCAGATTGCTTCAATAATTCGTTAACCAAAGTAGTCTTACCATGATCGACGTGAGCAATAATCGCAATGTTTCTAATATCGTCTCTTGTTTTCAAAAATGTTTCCTCCTCAAAAAGCAGTTAAAAGCTAGCAATCCAATCCAGAACTAGTAATCAGATAAAAAGCTGTGACAGTGTCACAGCCCGTGATATACCATGAATATTAATTTTTTAAATCGATTTGCGACCTTTTCTCGCTATTAAAACTATGTTTGATTTTACCACAAAGGATAAGCCTCCGTCAATCAAACCAGCAATGAATTAATTAGTTTGTTTAATATTTTTAGTCTTTGGGTGTTCTTTTGCATTTTTTAAAACTTGATAGATGTCTAATCCTGAATCTTGTTCGAAATCTCTTCGAAGCTTATTTTGTTCAGTTCGTGAGGGATTTATTTCTTGGAAACGACGAAAACTATCCATTAATTTTTGTCGATTAATTCCATGTTCGTCATAAGCTCGTTCGATATTACGAAAAAATTCGGTAACATCAATTAATTCTTCCATTGACCAATCTTCAACGATTGGATAAGCATAATTTTGATCAGTTTTTCTTGCCATTTTTTTTACCCTTTTTAATATTTTCAATAATATTCATTGACCATTCACCATCATCAGTTAATTCTTGAAGTTCATTATCAGCTAATTGCAAGTTAATTGAACGAAAAACTCCAAATTGGTTCACTAACTTGGGTCCAAGACTTAAATGTAACTTATCATTTTCCTTTTTTAAGCTAATAACGGAACAAATTAATGAATTTTCCCCATAAACACAAGTAAGTAAACGAATAATTGCTTTACTTTGAATGATAGGATTAGAAACAATCTTGTGGTTTCCAATTTCTTCACTCAAATTATTAATAATCTCATCATCATAATTTTGACTATCGTCAGCAATATAAGAAAGCAAAGTTGATGGACCAATATAAACCCTACTCCAAGCCACTAAGTTATGAGTGTTTAAGCCTAGCGTATTGACGTTAATATCATCCCCACTAACCTTAAATTCTCGAACCAGTGCTTCCCGTAAAATAATTTCTTGAGGTAGTGTTCCTAACCCAATAATCTTTTTAACGTCTAATCCAGAAAAGTACGCAGCAAAATAGACAAATACCTCATCATGAGGACTATCAATAATAATTTTGCCATTAAATCCCCGACTAATAATGTCGTTAATAGTAATTCTAAAATTCATTAATGGTTCACGAATTCTATCAGCGACTAATGCTGCATCTGTTACTTCTGGAGCATAAAACTCATCGTTTGGTAAATAAATCATGCCATCAACATTATCCAACTTTGCGTCAGCTTCCATTAATTCCACACGAAAATTATGACACATTTCAATTGCCAAAATTTCTTCAGCGTAAATTTCTGGGTCATCTAATAAGATAGTTACAGGTGTATCTTGAACCAACATTGCCCGAAGCAAATTGGAAATCCGACGTTGTTCACCTTTAATAATTATTTTAGATTTTAAAATGGTAACACTCCTCAAAAATATAATTTGTATATGTTATAAATTAACATTATGTTAAAAAAAAGCAAATTTTTTCTTAATTAAACCACTCTCTTACAATAAATACGAATTTGCCATATAATAAAATAGTAAGAAATGAAACGAATGGAGATAATCTTATGTATTTAATGAAAGATATAACTAGAGATGGAAATCCAGTTTTAAGACAACAAGCTGAAAAAGTCCAATTTCCACTTAGTGATGAAGATCGTAAGCTTGGTGAAAAAATGATGGAATATCTTGAAGTTAGTCAAGATGATGAATTATGTAAAAAGTACGGTTTGCGTGCCGGTGTTGGTTTAGCTGCTCCTCAAGTTGGAGTTTCAAAACTAATGGCTGCCGTATTAACTCCCCCAGAAGGTGAAGACGAAAAATCACCTTTCAAAGCAATTATGGTTAATCCCGTTATTGTCTCAAATTCCGTTCAGCGGGCTGCTTTAACTGTTGGTGAAGGCTGTTTATCAGTTGATCGTGATGTTGAAGGTTACGTTCCTCGTGCTGACCGTGTTACCGTTAAATATCAAGATTTAGATGGTAATGAACATGAAGTTCGTTTGAAACATTATCCTGCTATTATTGCCCAACATGAAATTGATCATTTACATGGAACTTTGTTCTATGATCACATCGATAAAGAAAATCCATTTAGTCGTTCAATGGATGAAATTTTCATCGACTAGCTTAGATAATAAAAGACTTGCCTAATGGCAGGTCTTTTATTTTTGATCAATTTTTTTAATATCCTTAATGTATTCTTCCGTAGCATCATTTTGCTCATCAGCTACATCAAAAGTTAATGTATTCTCAATTAACCAACAATCGGTAATCATCAATTTATGATTAAGCTTATTTTCTAAACGCATTTGGTTGGATAATGAACCTTCCAATACAAATCTAATTTTTAATAATTCTAAATCGGTTTCGATTTGATATTTATATTCATAAACCATCACACCTCTACCCCAGACATCAGTTTGAACCGTTGAAGAAATGAAATGAGTGAAATTAATATTTTGTTTTTGGGTTTGTAAATCACTTATCATTTTAAAAACATCAGCATCAACATGGTCTTTATTTACCGTCTGATATTTTTTCTCTGGATTAACCACAAAAATCCGATGCAAAATTTCATATATAATTAATGCAATAATTACACCTACACAAATTTCAAAAATCATTTTCATTCTCCTTAACTGATCTACAAGCTACGTTAATAGTAACATGGAACCATGTAACCGTGGAAGTTGTGTATTATATACTTAACTTCCATATTATGGTAGAATTAATCTAATAGTCGGATTATTCGACATTAAGATCGACAATTTAAAGAAATTAAAAAGGAGTAACAATTATGATCTATAAAGTTTTATATCAACCAAATCCTCAAGAAAATCCTAAACGTGAAGCAACTAAATCACTTTACTTAAATGCTAAAACTGAAGCAGAAGTTAGAGATTTAATTCGTGATAACACTAGCTACACTGTTGAATTTATCCAACCTCTTGAAGGTAAACACTTAGAATTCGAAGAAAAAGAAGCCAACTTTAAAATTACGGAGTTTAAATAAAAATGAATAAACTAAACGTCAAGAATAACGAAACTGCTATCTACGGCGTTGGTGGACTTGGTGAAATTGGTAAAAATACCTATGGTGTTCAATTTCAAGACGAAATTGTCTTAATTGATGCTGGTATTAAATTCCCTGAAGATGGTCAATTAGGAATTGATTATGTCATTCCTGATTACCAATTTTTAGTGGAAAATCAAAGTAAGATTAAGGCTTTAGTTATCACCCATGGTCATGAAGATCATATCGGTGGTATTCCCTTTATCTTACAAGCAATCAATGTCCCTGTTTATGCAGGTCCACTAGCACTTGCGATGATTAAAAGTAAACTTGAAGAGCATGGAATGCTCAAGTCTACTGAATTACACGAAATTGATGAAAATTCAGTTCTTAAATTTAAGAAAACCAGCGTTTCTTTCTTTAGAACTACTCACTCAATTCCAGATGCCCTTGGTGTAGCAGTGCATACACCAGATGGTGTCATTGTTGAAACTGGAGATTACAAGTTTGATTTAACTCCAGTTACTAATACCCCACCTGATTTACAAGCAATGGCAAAATTAGGCGAAGAAGGAGTTCTTTGTTTAATGGCTGATAGTACCAATGCTGAAAAACCAGTTTGGACTAAATCAGAAAGATACGTAAGCGACTCAGTACGTAAGATTTTCGACCGTGTTCACGGACGTATTATCTTTGCTACGTTTGCTTCTAACCTTTCTCGAGTTATGACAGCAATTGATGCTGCTTACAAACATGGTCGTAAAATCGCTGTGTTTGGTCGTAGTATGGAAGCTGCCGTAGTTAACGGACGTGCTCTAGGATACATTAAAGTTCCTGATAGTGCTTTCGTTGATGCATCAGAACTAAAATCACTACCCGCTGATAAAGTTATGATTTTATGTACTGGATCTCAAGGTGAACAAATGGCAGCTCTTTCAAGAATTGCTAATGGTACTCACCGTCAAATCTCAATTGAACCCGGAGACACTGTGGTTCTTTCAAGTAACCCAATTCCAGGTAACGTATTAAGCGTTAACCGTGTTTTGAATGAACTTGAAGAAGCCGGTGCAACCGTTATTAAAGGATATGAAAACAAAATCCATACTTCTGGTCATGGTGGTCAAGAAGAAGAAAAACTTATGATTCGTTTAATGAAACCTAAGTTCTTCGTTCCTATTCATGGTGAATACAGAATGCAAAAGATTCACATTGGTCTTGCTGAACAATGTGGGGTCCCCGCTGACCATTGCTTCATTCTTAAAAATGGTGAAGTTCTTGCCCTTACTAAAGATACTGCTCGTGTAGCTGGTAACTTTGCTGCTGGTGATGTCTTTATTGATGGTAACGGTGTCGATAGTGTTAACAAAAACGTTATCAAAGATCGTCAACTCTTATCTGAAGAAGGATTAGTTGTTGTTGTTGCAACCATTAACCTTAATGATAAAGAAATTCAATCAGGTCCAGACCTTCTCTCACGTGGATTTGTTTACATGCGAGAATCTGGTGAATTATTAGATCAAGGACGTAAATTAGTTTTCAAAACTATTCGTCGTGCTATGAATAATAAAAATGCTGATGAAAAATCAATCAAAAAGGCGATTATTAATGAACTTTCAAACTTCTTATATGAGAAAACTGAAAGACGTCCATTAATCTTACCAATGCTAATTATGAATGATACTGAACAATAAAAATAAAAACTGAAGTCTTTGGGCTTCAGCTTTTTTTATATTCAAAAAGCCGATAACTCACAAAAGTTATCGGCTTCTTTATTTAATTATTTTTCTCTAACAATCTTATCAATTTCTGCAAGTTCATCAGCAGTAAAATCAAGGTTGTCTAATGCTTTCAAGTTATCATCTAAATGATCAACTTTTGAAGCACCAGTAACAACACTGACAACTGTTGGATCACTCAATAACCATGCTAATGACATTTGTGCCAAAGTTTGGTCACGGTTCTTAGCAAGATCGTTAAGTTTATTTAACTTAGCAATAGCTTTTTCTTCCCCATTATCAAGGATGAAACTGTTAGTCCAGTGAAGATGTAAATCTTCTGGAATACCACCAAGATATCTGTTAGTTAATAATCCTTCAGCTAACGGACCGTAAGCAATGAAACCATCGTTATTATCAGCAAGAGCTTTTAAAGTACCATTGTTAGCTGGTTCCCGGTTTAACATGTTGTATGAGCTTTGGTTAACTACAAATGGTGTGTGTAATTCTTTGAAAAGTTCAATCATTTTTTCAGTTTGGGGACCATCATAGTTTGAAATACCGATATATAATGCTTTCCCTTGACGAACCAATAGGTCTAAAGCTTCAGCAGTTTCTTCTAAACGAGTATTTGGATCAAAACGGTGTGAATAGTAAATATCAACATAATCCAATCCCATACGTTCCAAACTTTGATCAAGTGCAGCTGTTAAAGTTTTCTTTGATGAGAAGTTACCGTATACACCAGGCCACATGTGGAATCCAGCCTTAGTAGTAATAATTAATTCATCACGATAAGGTTTCAAATCAGCTTTGTAAACTTGACCAAACATTCTTTCAGCGGCACCAGATCCTGGACCATAGTTATTAGCTAAATCATAACTAAAAATACCACGATCAAAGGCAGCTAACATGATTTTTTCGCTATCTTTAAAGTTAGCGTCATCACCAAAACTATGCCATGTTCCAAATGATAAAGCTGGTAATTGTAAACCACTATTTCCAGCTCTTCTTACTTTCATATTATCGTAACGATTGTCACTTGCTTTAAAAACCATTTTTATCCTCCATTAAAATAAAACGTGTGTTGATTTATCTTCTTGAATTAATTTAAGTGCCTTACCAATTAGTTCACCAACTGATAAAACAGTTAACTTATCTGATTTAAACTTATCTGGAATCACAATTGAATCCGTCACGATAATTCGTGAAAGATTATCATCATTCAAGTTTTTCACAGCATCATCCGCAAAAACTGGATGAGTAACTGCGGCATAAACTTTTTTTGCACCGTGATCTTTTAATACATCGGCAGAAACTTTCATCTTACGGCCAGTTACAATCATATCATCGATGATAATGGCATTTTTGCCTTTCACGTCACCAATAATTGCTTCTGGAACATAATCATTTGATTCTGGATCACGGTTATCTACAATTGCTAAAGGTAACTCAAGTCGATTAGCAATGTTACGTGCACGTGCCACTCCATTATGATCTGGGGCAACTACAACGGCATTATCATCTAAATGTTGGTCATGTAAGTATTCACTCATCAAACGGTCAGCATTTAAATGATCAAGTGGGATATTAAAAAATCCTTGGATTTGAGCAGCATGTAAATCAAGTGCGATTACTCGATCTGCTGAACTATTTTGCAAGAATGTTGCAATTAACTTAGCGGTAATTGGTGCTCGTGATCTCGTTTTCTTGGTGGATCTTGAGTAACCATAGTAAGGAATTACCACATTAATAGAATGAGCACTGGTTCGACGAACAGCGTCAATCATGATTAATAATTCCATTAAATTGTCATTAGCAGGGTTCGCAATTGATTGGATAATGTAAACATCATCTCCACGAATACTTTCATCAATTGAAATCTTAATTTCCCCATCACTAAATTGATTAATGGTTGACTTTCCTAGTGGCATACCACTAGCAGCCGCAATTTTTTCAGCCAAAGGCTTGTTAGAATTTAAAGCAAAAATAATTGGTTTGTGTGTTGTATTACTAGACAATTTAAAATCCCCTCACTGCTAAGTTCTCTACTAATCTTATTATAATCAATTTACACTTATTTTTCATCCATAAAATCATTTGGTTTAATCCCATTCATCCCAATCATGGGATCAATTTGATTAGATAGAATTGAATCTTCAGTCAAAATGTAATCAACTAGAGGAGTTTTTTCTGGTGTTTTACCATCCTTAGTCTCTGCTTCATCAACTTTAGGGATACTTTCTTGAACTGTTTCAGTCGTTACAGTAACCCCTTTATTAAAAATCTTTTCTAACCGTGCGCGTAAGGAAGTTTTCCGATTACTAGATACATGAGAAATACATTCAGCAAATGAGTTAACATCTCCTACCATAATCAATTTTTTAGATGCCCGGGTAACTGCCGTATAAAGTAAGTTACGTTCTAACATCCGCCGATATTGCGGCACAATTGGCAAAATAACCATCTTGAATTCACTACCTTGAGCTTTATGAATTGAGGTACAGTAAGCCAAAGTTATTTGATTCCAATCATTTCTCGTATATTCTACTTCCGTTTGATCAAATGCAATGGTTAACTTATCAAGATATTTTTTATTATCTTTATTGATATCAATTCCAACTATTTTACCAATGTCACCATTAAAAACATTATTTTCTGGTGCATTTACCAGTTGAAGGACTTTATCACCAATCCGATATTTGACATCACGATATTCTACTTCTTTTTGCTTAGCGTCTTTACGTGGATTCATAATTGCTTGCACGTCGTTGTTTAATCGATCAATTCCTGCTTCGCCACGATACATTGGTGCCAATACTTGCACATCCGTTGCATTAAAGTCTCGTTCTTTAGCTTTCGCTACAATCTGATCAATAACTTTAACCACTTGATTAGTATTGCATTGAATAAAACTTCGATCTGCTTCTTTATCCAACAAGGTCTTAGGCATTTCTCCATCTTTAATTTCATGAGCTAACTGAATAATCGTTGATCCATCACCTTGTCGATGAATTTGATTTAATTCAATTTTAGGAATTACTTCTGACCGAATTAAATCATAGAAAACCTGTCCTGGTCCAACTGATGGAAGTTGATCTTTATCTCCAACTAAAATAACTTTCATTCCACTAGGAATTGCTTTCATCAACTTATTAAACAATTCAGTATCCACCATCGACATTTCATCAATAATTAATAACTGACCGTCAATATCATTAACGTCTTCTTCGTTATTGCCGTTTAAGCCTAACAAACGGTGAATCGTACAAGCTGGAATTCCAGTTGACTCACTCATTTTCTTAGCAGCCCGTCCAGTCGGTGCCGCCAATAGGACAGGAAAGGCATCATCTTTATATTTATTAATATCTAAAGAAAGTTTGTTAGCTTTAGCAAACGACTTCACGATTCCATTAATAATCGTGGTTTTTCCAGTTCCGGGTCCCCCGGTAAGAATAAAGATTTGATTCTTTAAAGCAGCATTAATTGCTGTTAATTGTGAATCATCATATTTAATTCCAACTTCATTTTCAATTTCATGAATCGTAGCTGAATAATCTTTATCAGACGTTTTATCATCATCAATAATTCGGCGAGCATTTTCAGCAATCTTCCACTCATCATCATATAAACTTTTGAGATAGATTTTACCGTCGTCAACTTCGACTTTATGATCTTTAACTAACTCTTTTAATTCTTGAGCTAATTTTTGATTATCAATTTGTTGCCGTGGATCAGTATCTAAAATTTCAAAACTAGCATTAATTAACTCTTTTGAATTTGAATAGGTGTTTCCATTACTAACTGACAAGCGTGTCAATGTAGTTAATAATCCTGATCGCAAACGTCCCGCTGAGTTATATTCTACTCCAACCTTGTTCGCAATTTGGTCAGCCCGTTTAAAACTAATATTTTTGATATCTTCCACTAATTGATATGGATTTTCTTGAATTACTTCAAGAGCTTTTTCCCGATATTTCTTAAAAATAGCCGCCGATAAAGCACTCCCAAAACCATAACTGTTAAGGCCAACAATCACTTGTTCAGCTCCATTGTTATTCCGAAGTCCATCGACAATCGTGGCACTTTGTTTAGCATTCAATCCAGTCTTTTTGATAATGGTTGGATCGGCTAGAATCTTTTCAATCATATCCATTCCTAGCGTATCAACGACTTTTTCAGCAGTCTTTTGGCCAATTCCAGGAAAATCATCACTCGCAAGATATTTAATTAGTCCTTCTGGTGAGGTTTGATTTGCTCGTTCATAATTATCAGCTTGAAATTGTTTTCCATAACGGGGATGTTCCACCAATTTACCGACAAAACGATAGCTAGTTTCATCCGCAATGTCAGCAAAATTACCTGTTACGACAATTTCATCCTCTTTCCAATCAGTATTAGTTTTCTCAACTTTCACTAATAAGACTTTATAAAAACTATCGGCACCTTCAAAAAAAGTAGTGATTACTTTTCCCACTACAAATGGCTTGTCTGCCTGATTATTATTTAATTGGGGTTCGTCAAACAGATTCATTGATGTTGCCACATTAGTCTCCTATTTTTTTCCTTTACGAATTTGAATAAATTTTTCGATATCACTAATCTTACCTTGTTCCTTATCAAAATAAGCCTTGTCATATTTTTCAGCAGCTTTAAAATATGGTTCAAAATTTTCACCTAAAACCATCGCAATTAAGCCACGATTAAAGTTTGCTTCTCCGTTAGTTTTATCATTTTCTAAAATTTTATCGTAATAATCAGCTGCTTGTTGAAAATTACCTAATGACATTAAACATTGACCAATCAATAAATTAATTGAAGGATCTTGCTTTGCAGTTTCTTGCGCCGTTAATAAAAACACCAATGCTTTTTTATAATTCTTTTGGCTCATATAACTTTGCGCTAACATAACATACGCATCTGACTGCAAATCTTTATCAGTAACTTGTTGAAATTGTTGAATTGCTTTTTCAAATTCACCAGCTGAGTAATAAACATTACCTAATCCATAAGTTAACGTATTCGTAATTTTCTTACTTTGGCCTTTAAATAATTCCATGGCTTTCATCAACAATTCTTCTGCTTGCGTGTAACTCTTTAATTGAATCAAGAAAACGCTCAAATCATAATATGTACGATAATCATGGGGATGATCATCAATATCTTTCACTAGTTTGTGGAGCGTTGCTTCTGCTTGTCTTTGTTTTTCATCATTATTCATAAGTTAGCCTCTTAAACTAAATCTGATTTTTCTAATTTGTGGTTTAAATATCCCGTTTCGTTCCATTGTTTCATGGTAAAGGTTTTACCATGGTCATTAGTTTCAATAATTGTGGTACTAGTATTAGCTAACCCTCCACGTTTACGTAAATCTTTGAGTGGCACACCTACTAGATTATTAATTAAAGCATTCAAAGCGGCCCCATGACTAACAAATAAGATATTATCGTCATCATCAAAATTTTGGGCTACTTCCATAATTTTACTTTTCATGCGTTTAATCAATTCCTGAAATGTTTCCCCACCAATTTCGCTTGGATCATATTGGTCTGGATGGTTTCTAAAGTTATCAAAAGTTTGGGGAAATTGTTGCTGAGCATCCGTGAACTTCATACCTTCCATTTTACCCAATTTAAACTCTTCTAAGCGATTATCTAATGATAGTGGGACAAGATAATCAAGTTCACTTTTAATATGCTCTGCTGTGATTCTGGCACGTTTAATGGGACTTGCATAAATGTGTTTGAATTGAACTGATTTCAAGTATTGTCCAACTAAGGTCATTTCCGCATAACTTTGTGGTAAAAGTGGTGAATCACCACCAGCTCCTTGATAACGACTTTCGAGGTTCCATTCAGTTTTTCCGTGTCTAACAAAGTATAATTTCATGATTTCCATCCTATTTTTAATCTACTGTTATTATGTCATTTTAACCCTAGATAATCAAAAAAGCTCGACTAAAAAGTCGGGCTTTAATTTATACGTATTGTAATTCTTTATTGTCTTTGAAAGCAGCATCAATGGTAGCGTAACCAAGACATTCGTCGCCATCATAAAAGACCACGGCTTGTCCAGGAGTTACGGCACGAGCTGGTTCATCAAAATCAACTTTAACGTGTTGACCATCTTCTGAAACGTGCACAGTAACTGGTACATCAGTTTGACGATAACGGAACTTAGCGGTACAACGGAAATCATTTCCACGATCATTACCATCTACCCAAGAAACTTCTGAGGCAGTTAAGTAATCAGCGTAAAGATGAGGATTTTCATAACCTTTACCAACATAAAGAATGTTTTTAGAAAGGTCTTTTCCAACTACGAACCAAGGACGGTTATCTTTACCGTCTCCACCGATTCCAAGTCCTTTACGTTGACCGATAGTGTAGTACATCAAACCAACGTGTTCCCCTTTCACTTCACCATCCATCGTCATCATTTTTCCTGACTTGGCTGGAATGTAGTTACTAAGGAACTTATTAAAGTTATTAGGTCCAATGAAACAAACTCCCATTGAATCTTTTTTGTCAGCTACATAAAGATTAGCTTCATGGGCAATTTCTCGTACTTCTGGCTTAGTCATGCCACCAATTGGAAACATAACGCGGTCGAGTTGTTCAGCTGATAATTGACTTAAGAAGTAAGTTTGGTCTTTGTTCAAATCAGTTGAGCGAAGCAAATGGTTTTTCCCATTTTCATCACGTTTAAGTTGAGCATAGTGTCCCATTGCAATGTAATCAGCACCTAAGTCCATTGCATAGTCTAAAAAGGCTTTGTATTTTACTTCGGTATTACATAAAACATCAGGATTAGGAGTTCTTCCCCGACGATATTCGTCTAGGAAATACGTAAATACTCGGTCATAATATTCTTTTTCAAAGTTCACTGAGTAATACGGAATTCCAATTTGGTTGGCCACATGGGCCACGTCTTTGAAATCTTCAGTAGCGGTACAAACACCATTATCATCAGTGTCATCCCAGTTCTTCATGAAGACTCCAATTACATCATATCCTTGCTTTTTGAGTAAGTAGGCAGCGACTGAAGAGTCAACTCCCCCACTCATTCCAACAACGACACGAGTCTTGCTGTTATCTTTCATAACATCACCATCATTCTTATAGATTCAGAAATCCACGATTTGAAGGTCGTAATTCCAGTAATTACTATCATACGATATAGAACACCCGGTTTGCAAGTGATTACAGCTCTCTGTAATCAGAATTTAACCAATAAAAAAGAGTAATCCCGAAAGATCACTCTAATTAATTTATATTTTTATAAACACATTTCTCAAAATAAAATTATTCATAATAAAATCAAACTGTTCACGTTCTACCTCATATTTAGCAGTTGTAAAAATATCGAGTTCTTTTAATTCAGAACCATCCACTACTGCCATTTTAAAAGTTTTAAGGTCAGCATTAATCATTACTTTAAGTTTAATTGATTTTTTTAAATAAGGAGAATTAGGATCTAATGAACGTTTATATTCAAAGTTCCCATTTCTGGTCTTAGTAAATCCAAGATCACTCAAAGTATATAACTTCAAGTTGGGATTAAGCTGATATTTTTGGGTATCACCTTTCAAACTAACTTCTTTAGTAAATGCCATTACTTTGCCCTTCTTTTATTTAATCTAGCTACAATTTTTGCAGTGGTTTCAATAAAACCGGTGACATCAGCTTCAGTAGTGTAGCGACCAAAACTAACCCGAATTGATTCACTAATTCGAGGATTGTCTTTGCCATACATGGCAATCAAGACGTGTGATGGTTCCAAGTTACCAGCAGTACATGCTGATCCACCTGAAATAGCATAACCATCTAAATCAAGGTTGTTTTGCATAACATAAGTGGAAATTCCTTTAATCCAAAGATTTAAAACATGAGGTGAACTAGTTTCGTCCATTGCACCATTAACTTCAAAGTCAATGTTATGTTCTTTAAACCCATCTACAATTTGTTGTTTGAAACCACGGAAACGTGCTTCCCTGGTAGCTTTTTCTTCCGGAGTTAAAGTCTTAACCGCCGCAGCAAAACCTGCAATTCCTGGAACATTTTCAGTTCCGGCCCGACGTTTTTCTTCCTGATCTCCACCAAGAATGTAACTAGTGAATTTCAAGCCATCTTTACGATATAAAAATCCCATCATCTTGGGACCATTAATCTTGTGAGCAGAAGTTGATAATAAATCAATATGATCACGTTTAACATCAATATCAGTTAAACCATAAGCTTGCACTGCATCAGTGTGGAACCAAGCTTGATGATCTTTGAGGAGTTCTCCAATTTCATGAATTGGCATTTCACTACCAACTTCATTGTTAACTGACATAATTGAAACCAAAATTGTTTCATCATCTAAAGCCGCTTTTAAATCATCCATGGAAATCTGACCAGTTTCATCAACTGGTAGATAAGTAACTCGAAAACCGTGATCTTCCAAATACTTCATGGGTTTTAAAATTGCTTCGTGTTCAACTGCGGTTGTAATAATGTGATTACCTAGTGATTTGCGGGCTTCCGCCGTGCGAATTACAGCTGTATTATCACTTTCACTACCACCACTAGTAAAGACAATTTCATTGTCATCCGCGTTAATGCTTTGCGCAATCACGTGACGACTATCTTCTAAAACTGCTTTGGATTCACGTCCCAAACCATAAAGGGTTGAGGCATTACCAAACAAGTTTTTGTATTTATCAGTTAATTCAGCTAAAACTTCATCCGAGATTGGTGTCGTTGCAGCGTTATCTAAATAAACTTCATTCATAAATTAACCTTCTTTTTATTTTGCTAATAAATTCAAAATCATTTGAGCTGATTGGCGACCAGCTTGCACGATAAATTCAGTGAAACTTTGGTTAGCAGATTCATCACCAGTATCTGACATAGCACGAACGACTACGTAAGGTACGTTAAATTGATGAGCAACTTGGCCAACGGCAGCACCTTCCATTTCACCAGCTAATACATCTGGGAAATGTTTCTTAATTTCGTCAATCATAGCTTTTCCAGCGATAAATTGGTCACCAGTTACAATCAAACCATAGTGGACATTTAAGCCACTATCTTTTGATGCATCACCGATTTTTTTACCCCATTCCTTATCAGCTTCAAAACGAGCTGGTTGTCCTGGTAATTGACCCCATGCTTGGCCATCAGCAGTACAGTTAACATCGTGGTAAGCAGTTTCAGTTGAGATAACAATATCTCCAACTTTCAATCCTTCACCTAATCCAGCAGCTGAGCCAGAGTGAATCATAATATCAATATCAAAATTAGTAAGTAATAAGGCAGCGGTAATTCCGGCTTCGACCTTACCAATTCCTGATTTAACTAAGACCACGTTTTTACCACTAATAGTTCCTTTGTAGAAAGGAAGTGTACCAATCACAATTTCTTCTTCATTATCAAGGGCAGCTTTTAATTCCTTGATTTCTTCGTCCATGGCACAGATAATTCCAAATGTTTTCAAATTCTTACTCCTATTTTTTATCCAACATAGCGCATAATGGCTAATACTAAAATTAATAAAACTATCAAAATTCCAATGGCAATGTTTAATCGGCGACCGAGTCGTTTTTGTTTAAACTCTTCTGTGTCTCGTTCAGAACGAGATCCTACAGTTGGTTGTCCTGGAATTTTGTCGTCAATTTCATCTTTAAAATGATTTAATTCAGTTGATCCAAAATGATGCTTACGCGATTGTTCCTTAAATTGCGAACGAGTCAACTTCTCATTTTGTTGATCATTTTCATCATACATATTGTTAACCTACTTTTGCATTAGTTCCCAGTATTGAATGGCCATGATAGTTTTACAATCAACAATTTTACCATCATCAACTAATTTTTTAGCTTCAGCTAATGTATATTCACCAATTTCAAGGAATTCACCATCGTCACGAGGCAATTCATTTTTAACTGGGGTCAAATCAGTAGCTAAATAAAGATACATGTATTCATCCGTAAAACCACTTGATGTATAGAATGAATATAATTCACGAATGGTTTTAGCATCGTAACGAACTTCTTCGTTCAGTTCACGTTGCACAGCATGAATTTCATTTCCTTTATCGCGGTCATCTAATTTTCCCGCTGGAATTTCAATCATAACTGCTTTGGCTGGTTCACGCCATTGCTTTTCTAAAATCATCTTGTTGTCATCCGTAATCACTAACATCGCAACTGCTTCAGCATGATGAACAACATCACGGTGGGCTGTTTTTCCGTTAGCTAATCGCACAGTTTCTTGTTCAACGCGAATAATTTCACCATCATATTTTAAATCACTTTTAATTTCTGTTTCTTTTAAATCCATGTCATTCCTCCACGAATAAAATCATTATATTTAAAATTATAAAGCAATCTATCTAGCTAATTCAATCTTAGCAGCTTGAAATCCATGTTGGCCCTTAGCCTTCACAAATGTCACTACATCACCAACTTGAATTGCTTTGGGTGTTCCTGAAATAATTCCAGTAATGTGCATAAAAACATCATTACCATCTGGATCAACAATATATCCAAATCCACGAGAACTATCGTAACTCTTAATTTTACCTTCCATTGTAATCCTCCTAAAACACAAAAAAATCGGGATTAAATCCCGATTTTTTGTTTGTTATTCTTCAAAGCCTTCTGTGGCAGTTTCTGGGAATTCATCACGTACAATTTTAGCACATCGTGCACAAAATTCGGGATAATCTGCATCACTACCGACATCAGTCTTGATTAAACGACAACGTTCACATACTTTACCATCGGCGTGTTGAACTTCGATAGCAAGGTTATCACCAAATGTAGTTACATCATCTTCTGCATCTTCAATTGGTTTGATTTCAAGTTCTGAAACCATCAAGATTTGTGCAACATCAACGTTTAAGTCAGCTAAAGCTTTTTTAGTTGCTTCATCAACGTATAAGATTAACTTAGCTTCTGAAGGTTTACCAATCACTTTATCGTTTCTGGCATCTTCCATTGCTTTAAGCACATCTTTACGTAATTTAAGGAAGTTCGCATATTCTGCAAGTACTTCTTTTTCATTATCAAAATGTTTTGGTTCTGGCATTTCAGCTAATTGAACAAATTCTTCTGGTTCTTGTAAGAAGCCCCAGATTTCTTCAGTAGTATGTGGCAAGATTGGTGTCAATAACTTAGTTAAATCAACCAATGCTTCATACATCACTGTTTGCATACCACGACGACGTTTGTCATCTTCAGCATCAACGTAAAGAATATCTTTAGCAAAGTCTAGGTAAAAAGCTGATAAATCAGCAGTCAAGAAGGCCATGATTTCTTTGTTGATAGTCATGAAGTCGTAGTTATCAAAAGCAGTTTTAACGTTTTCAACTAATTGGTTAAGTTTGATTAACATGTATTGGTCGACTGAAGTTAAATCTTCGTATGCAACGGCATCTTTTTCAGCGTCAAAGTCACTTGTGTTAGCTAATAAGTAACGAACTGTGTTACGGATTTTCTTGTATGAATCACCAACAGTCTTGAAGTTACCCATTGAAACACGGACGTCAGCTGAAGTATCAACACTAGTTACCCAGAGTCTGATAATATCAGCACCCATTTGTTTGATTACTTCTTCTGGTGCAATTGTATTACCAAGTGATTTACTCATCTTGTGACCTTTACCATCAAGGGTGAAACCTTGTGATAAGAGGTTCTTGTAAGGTGCGATACCATCGTAAGCCACACTAGTAATTAAACTAGAGTTAAACCAACCACGGTATTGATCTGAACCTTCAAGGTATAAATCAGCTGGGTAGGTTAATTGTGGACGTTCTGCAAGTACACCTTGGTGTGATGAACCAGAATCGAACCAAACATCCATAATGTCATTTTCTTTGGTAAATTTACCATTTGGAGAATGCACATTAGTGTAACCTTCTGGAAGTAAGTCTTTAGCTTCACGTTCAAACCAAACGTCTGATCCGTATTGACCGAATAAGTCAGCTACGTGATCAACCACTTCTTTGTCCATGATTGCTGTACCATCTTCACCGTAGAAGATTGGTAGTGGAACACCCCAAACACGTTGACGTGAAATTACCCAGTCACCACGATCACGAATCATGTTGTAAAGACGTTGTTTACCCCATGATGGATTGAAGTTAACTGTGTCAATGGCATCAAGAATTTCTTGACGAATCTTAGTTACTGATGCGAACCATTGTGGAGTTGCACGGTAAATGATTGGTTTCTTAGTTCTCCAATCAAATGGGTAACTATGTTCGTAAGGCATGTAGTAAACTAATTGACCTTGGTCTTTAAGCTTATCAAGTGCAACTTGGTTAGCATCTTCGTAGAAGACCCCTTCAAAGTCAGGACCGGCTTCTTTAGTTAAGTAACCTTTGTTATCAACTGGGGCAAAGATTGGAAGTCCATATTGTTTACCAATGATGTAATCATCTTCACCATAACCAGGAGCTGTATGAACAAGTCCAGTACCAGCATCATTGGTAACGAAGTCTCCAAGCATAGTTACTAATTTTTTGCTGCTATCAAATGGATGTTCTGCAAGGACGTTTTCAAGTTCACGACCTTTAACAGTCTTAAGGACTTTAACGTCTTTCCAACCAAACATTTCAGCATCTTTGTCTAATAGTTCAGTATCGAGAACATATTTCTTAGGATCATCATCGTGTTGCACAACTGCATAATCAAAATCAGGTGAAATAGTAATACCTTCAGAAGCTGGAATTGTCCAAGGAGTAGTAGTCCAAACAACCATGTATGTATCATCATTGTCTAAGATACCTTTTCCATCAACAACTTTTTCGGCGAAGAAAGCTGATGGTGATTCAACATCATGATATTCAACTTCTGCTTCAGCTAAAGCAGATTCTGATGACCATGACCAGATAACTGGTTTCAAACCTTTGTAGATTAAGCCTTTTTCAGCCATCTTACCAAAGACACGAACTTCAGCAGCTTCGTATTCAGGCATCAAAGTAAGATATGGATTATCCCAATCACCTTGTAACCCTAAACGTTTGAATTCAGTTCTTTGACGATCAACTTGTTTCAAAGCATATTCGTGACAAAGTTTTCTAAATTCATTAGTGGTCATTTTCTTACGATCATAACCAGCTTTTTTAAGTTGTTGTTCGATTGGTAGACCATGAGTATCCCATCCTGGAACAAATGGTGCACGGAAACCGTTCATTGATTTGTAACGAACGATGAAGTCCTTAGTGATTTTGTTCATGGCATGACCCATGTGAATATCACCATTAGCATATGGAGGACCATCATGAAGTACAAATGATGGTTTTCCTTCGTTTAATTTTTGACGTTGTTGATAAAGTTGGTTATCTTCCCAGAGTTTTTCACGTTCTAACTCTTTAACAGGAAGGTTCCCACGCATTTTGAACTTGGTTTTACCAAGGTTCAATGTGTCTTTAATACGCATAATTTCTCCTCCTTAAAATACAAAAAGACTCCGTCTACAAGGGACGAAGTCTTCGTGGTACCACCCAATTTTAGAACCATAAGCGGTTCTCTCATTGTTTACAATATTTAATTATTACTAAACTGATCTTTAATTCATTAGTGACTATTGAGCTTACACCATTTCTCAATTCGCTAAGGTATTAATGAATTACTTTCTGTTTTTAGTATAATGTTCTCACTTCACCATCTGGAAGAATTAAAACAGTAGGCATATCATACTTACTTTTTTTAATTCCTTCTGGTAAAGCTTGATTACTTTCAGAGTTTACACTTTGACTGGCTACATTGTCAAGGCTTTCTACTGAAGCTTTAATATTATCTAATTTTTGGTAGTCGACACCATCAATTAATTCTGCCCAATCTGATGACTTAGCAAAGTCTAATTGACTTTCTAACATACCAACCATTTTTTGTCTGAATGACTTTAATTGTTCGCGGTAATCGTTAGTTGAAATTGCTAAAGCAGCAGCTTGTTTTGAACATTCAGCAACGGCTTCATTAGCTTCTGATGTAGCTTTTTCCACTAATTCATTAGCTTTAGTTTGTGCCACTGCAATTGTTTCTTCTGCATCGCGATTAGCTTGTTTACGAACATTGTCAGCTGCTTCTTGTGCAACTAAAATAGAAGAATTCAAAGCACTTTTAAGGTCATCGTAGTTTGATAATTCAACAGATGTTTTCTTTAATTTCTCATTAAGACGTTCATTATCGTCTTTCAAAATTTGGTAATCTTTTGTTACTTGATCTAAGAAGTCATTAACTTCATCGATGTTGTAACCTCTCATTTTAGTGTTGAACTTTTTATTATGGATATCTTCGGCTGATAATACCATGTGAATCCCTCCCTATTTGTTTTTAATCACTTGAAACTCAACTTTATATTTATCTTTTTTCGAAAAACCATTATTTGCGATTAAACGAATTCGACCGTATCCTCGAACTGAAAGTAAATCATGAACTGCAATATCATAATCTGGTTTATCATATGTAAACCAATTTAAACGCACTTTATCATGCAGAATTAGCTCTTTTGCAACATTTCGCGAAATATGAAAAACAGCTGCAATAATGACATCCATGCGTAATGACGGCAGCGTTAAGTTAACCACTTTTGAATCATCAATAACATGTAAAATTTGATCAGCTGGGATGGGCACCAGCTTAACTTTAGTTCTGCCAATATGGTCAATTGAATTAATCAAATAAGATTCCATCGTCTTTTCAACGATTACTTCCCATTGTTCACCATCAGTGATGATGTCCCCTAATACACTCCGTTCAATTCCTGAACCCATAATTGTACCAAGAACCTGGCTATGCTTTATCGTTGCAAATTTGATTGGATAATCGATTTGCAAAACTGATAGCTCAAAATCTGATAATTGTGGTTCAAAATATTCCGGATAAATTAATCCACGTTTCATCTCTGCCCCTGCATACCCACCATTTGTGGCTAATTTAAGGTTTGGATAGCGGTTAACTAAGGTTTGTAGCAAATATATCTCTCGTCCATTTAAAAACTCGGTTAGAACCGGACGATACTCATTATTAGCACGTTCAATCCAATCACTAGCTGTTTGCATAAACGGAATTTCACTTTGTCTGAAGTGTTGCTGAATGTTTTCATTAATTGCCATTAGATCATCAAATTAATTAAGAAGTTGGTAATTCCAACTACTCCATATTGAATAAACCAAAGAGCAATAATTGCAACCATTGGTCCTAATCCAATCATTCCAATATGAATAAAATTAAAGTAATTTAAAAATGGTTCAACTACTCGATTAATCAGTTGGCCAAGCTTTGATTCACTTGCACCTGGAAACCAAGATAGTAAGGCCCAAATTACAATCAAGAAAATATAGATATTAATAGCATAATAAAGCAAGGTTCCAATTAAATTAATTACTGTAATCATTATTAGTCTCCAAACGTTTATTAAAGCGTTTTTTTACATCACCATCGATTGCGAAACTCTTTGGTGCACATAAATAAACATGTTCATCAATTTGTTGAATGCTACCATCAATTGAAAAAATAGTTCCACTTATATAATCAACGATTCTACGAATGGTTACTGGTTGGACATTTTCCATTTTAATCAAAACAGCATTTCCATCCAGTAGTTTTCTTGCAATGCTTTTAGCATCAGCATAAATCCGTGGTTCCATGATGTTAATTTTACTGTCTGGCACTCTATTTTCAGTCATTGAAAGTACCTTTCTTGGATTAGAATTCACAATTTGATTTGTATTATCATAATCTTCGGTTGCATTATCATCTGGCATCCCAAAAAAACTATTAAAAATATTTTTAGACATGGTTACACCTCGCTACTAATTGTTACGATATTTAAAGTTGAATGGTGGAACATCATCGTTTGTATCAGTATTTGTATCGTTATTTTCAGAAGTTTTGAATGGTTCGAAATCTTTCTTTTCAACGTTTTCAAAACGGCGATCATCTACTGATGTATTGTCATTTGTATCATCTTTATCAACTCTAGTTGGTTCAACAACTCTAGTATTTGATTTAACTGCTGAACGGATCCCAGTAGTACTTACAACTGGATCAGTTTCATCGTCAATTCCAGTTGCAATAACTGAAACGCTAATTTCGTCTCCCATGTTTTCATCAATTGATGTACCAAAGATAAAGTTAGCATCTTCTGAAGTTGCTTCACGAATAATGTCAGCTGCTTCACTAGCTTCAAAGATTCCTAAATCGCTACCAGTAATATTTAATAGAATATCTCTAGCTCCTGCAATTGAAACTTCAAGTAATGGTGAATTGATAGCTTTTTTAGTTGCTTCAGCAGCACGGTTTTCACCAGAAGCTACCCCAACACCCATTAAAGCAGTTCCTTTGTTCTTCATAACTGAAGTAACATCAGCAAAATCCAAGTTAATGTATCCAGGGTGAGTAATCAAGTCAGAAATCCCTTGAACACCTTGACGTAAAACATTATCAGCATCATGTAATGCACCTAAGAAAGTAGTCTTCTTATCGGCCATTTCCAAGATTTGGTTGTTTGAAATAACAACCATAGTGTCAACGTTTTGTTTTAATGCATCAAGACCTTCACTGGCATTGTGTGAACGAGCTGGTCCTTCAAAAGTAAATGGACGGGTCACAACTGCAACAGTTAAAGCACCCATACCTTTAGCAATTTTAGCAATGATTGGAGCAGCACCGTTACCAGTACCTCCACCCATTCCAGCAGTAACAAAGACCATGTTGGCACCTTTAAGCGCATTGGCAATATCTTCTTGACTTTCTTCAGCAGCTTTGGCACCAATTTCTGGTTTTGATCCGGCCCCTAAACCTCTAGTTAATTTTGGTCCAAGGTTAATTTTAGTTTCAGCTTTTGAATCATTTAATGCTTGAACATCAGTGTTTGCGGCAATAAATTCAACACCTTCAACACCATCTTCAATCATACGGTTAACGGCATTTCCACCACCACCACCAACACCAATAACTTTGATGTTAGCACCTTGGGTAGCATTTTGATCGATTGAGTAATCCATTATCTAATCTCCTGTTTATTCAAAGAAATTTTTAAAAGCAAATTTTGATTTTTCTTTTTTAGGTTTCTTTTCATCTTTTTTTAATTTTTTTAGTGAACTGAAGATCCCTTCATGATTTTCTTTTTCAGCTCTTTGTGGCTTTTGTGCTTTTTCACGACGAGTTGGTGTAGGATCTTCAACATATTCTTCTTCTGGTTCTGATTGAGTGCTTTCAAAGTAGAAATTATCATCAAATCCAGAACGAACTACTTTAGCAATTTCGTCTAATCCACTAGCATAATCAACTAACGATAACGCATTTGAAAATGATGCATGACGAAGTCCCATTTGATTTGGTGTATAAATACGTACATTTATTCCAAATGTATTGGCAGCTAATTCAGCAATCCCATGCATTGAAGAAACTCCACCAGTAAGTACAATTCCACCAGGCATATCTAAGGCATTAACGTTAGCTAATTTTTCACGTAAACGACCAAAAATTTGTTCCAATCGGGCTTGAATAATTTGAGCTAACAACTTTTCTGAAACGTTTTCTGGTTGACCCTTACCAACTACATCAACGGGAAAAGTATTTTCTGAAGATGCTTGATCTGAATCGGCAAAACCATATTCACGTTTAATATTTTCAGCATCTTTTAATGAGGTACTTAAAACAGCTGAAATATCACGAGTAATAAATTGACCACCTTCATGATCAACGTCGACATATTTTAATTCATAATTATGAATTACAGCTGCAGTAGATTGTCCACCACCTAGATCGATTAAAATAGTTCCAAAATCCTGTTCAGGATCGCTAAGAATCGTACGACCTTCTGCTTCAGCGCTAACTACCATCATATCAATGCTTAAGCCAGCATTTTCAACTGCTTTACGAACGTTATGTATGATTGTCTTAGGTCCAGTAATAATCCGACCTTCAAGTTCTAAATGAGAACCAACCATTCCGCGTGGATCTGGAATTTGATCAATTCCATCAATTTTAAATTCTTCGGGAATTAAATCAATTAATTCACGTTCTTGTGGGATATTATTTGCAATTGCTGCTTGGGCAACTTCGGCAATATCTTGATTATCAATTTCTTGAGAGCTATCAGGTCGATTAATCATACCTGAACAATGACTAATCGAAATCTTATCAGCGGGTAATCCTACGACTACACTACTAATTTGTACTCCGGATTTAGCTTCAGCCTGAGAAATGGTTTTTTTTATAGCTTGGGCAGCTTTATCAATATCAACAATGATACCGCGGCTAACCCCGGCAGACTCTTCGTTTCCAACTCCAATTACACTAACTTGTCCGTCAACTCGTTGGGCAACAATAGCTTTGATTGAAGTAGAACCAATATCCAACCCAATGTAAATATCTGACTCATTCATAGCTTTGGAACCTCCTGATTATCTAATTGTTTTTTATACCTATATAAAATAAGTTTAACATACATAATTTATTTTTAATTACTTAATTGGTGTCGCATAGGCACCATATTCCATATTTACAACGCTAGGCCGTTTTAATGTGGTTTTTATGCTAGGATAGTATGACAATTTATGTGCCATTTCGCTACTTTTTAAAATTATTTGATTTTTATCATTTAAAAAGATTCGTATTTTTTGTGGATCATCACTATTTGCTTCATTTTTAATTTCTTTAACATCAGATTTTAAATCACTAGGCATTTTTTCATATTGTAATAAGCAAGCTTTAATCTGTTCTGATTTTTTAAAACCATTAAAAACAACTACATTGACTGAATTATCAACTTTTACTGATTTATTACTAATTACCCCATTAATATTAACTGGAAATAACTTTTTATCCTTCTTCACATATGCATGAAAATCATAAAACTTAACATTAATAACAGCTTGATTATAATGTTTCCAACCAATATGGACACTTTTAACATTAAGATCACGCGCTTTTAAAATGTTGATTGCTTTAGTTTGATTAGCTTTTACCATCATCAATGAGTCACCACTTTTTATCGGTAACGCATTGATAACTTGTCGTTGATTTTGTGATGCATTAACTATTACTGATTTAACGGTACTTAATGGTGATATAAAATACAACGCGATGACACCAATTATAATAAAAATAAAGCTCAGTGGTAATACTGTCTTCAGCATTTGCTTATGTCGACTTTTACGAATACTTTTATTCTTTCTTCCAACCCGTAAGCGACTGTTGCGTTTAACTTTTTTAGCTACATAATCTTGCAAATGCTCATTTTCAATCTCGTCATTTTCAGCTGCATCTGAAGAATTATGAATATCTTTCATAACTTTTCACCCAAACCTATTATTTATTGTGACTAGCAATTGCACTCTTACATAGATTAAGAAGTTGATCTGCTGCATCGGTAACGCCCATTTCTTTAGCGTTAGCTGCCATTTCTTTACGACGTTGATCATCATTCATTAATAGATCAACCTTAGTTACCAATGATTTTCCGTTCAAATCCTGTTCTGTTTCTAAAATTGCAGCAGAATTTTTAACTAAACTCATTGCGTTTTTGGTTTGATGATCAGCGGTAACATACGGACTTGGAATTAGAATTGAGGGAATACCAAGTGCAGTAATTTCAGCTAAACTAGTTGCACCAGCACGACCAACAATTAAAGCAACTTTAGGAAGTACCTCTGGCATGTTTGAAATATAAGGTAAAACCTTAATATTGTCATTTACAGTAACATCTTTAAGTGCAGTTTGAACATCATTAAAGCGACGTTTACCAGTTACAAACACGACTTGATAATTTTTCTTATCAAATTCTGGAATAGCTTCAACTGAGGCACTGTTAATTTTTAATGCACCTTGACTTCCACCAAAGATTAAAACCGTGGGAACGTCATCTTTCAAACCAATTTCTGACCAAGAAAAATTACTCTTAATGTTAGCAACTTGTTGAGCTCTAGGATTTCCAGTAAATACAACTTTTTCTTCTGGAAATTGTGCTTTAGCGTCATCAAAAGCAATTCCAATTTTATCTACATAACGACTAAGAAATTTGTTTGTCCAACCAACCACGCTATTTTGTTCGTGAATAACAGTGGGAATACCCATTTTAGCAGCAGCAAATAAAACAGCTCCAGATACATATCCACCAGTTCCAACAACTACATCAGGTTTAAAATCTTTAATAATTTTTTTGGCTTCATGAACACTCTTAAGGAACAAATATACTGTTTCAAAGTTATACAAACTAAATAACTTACGTTTAAATCCTTGAATCTTCAAAGCTTCAAATTTAAGCCCTTTTTCAGGTACAATGTTCTTTTCAAGTCCTCGTTCAGATCCAACATATAAAACATCAGCATTTCTATCTTGAGCCTGCAAAGCTTCTACAAGTGATAAGGCTGGGTAAATATGGCCCCCAGTTCCTCCACCAGATACAATCATCTTCATAATTACTCCTCCTTTTGGCCAGTTAACTTTTCAACATCTTTAATAAATTGATCTCCACGATCTTCAAAACTAGGGAATTGATCCCAACTAGCGTTTGCAGGAGAAAGTAGGATAATATCACCTGGTTTACTCATATCATAAGCAACTGGAACAGCTTCATCAAGATTATCAACGACTTTGATTTGTGGAACTCCTGCCTTTTCAGCACTATCTTTCAATAATTGGGCAGTTTCACCAAATAAGACAATTCCAGCTAAATGTTCTTTAAAATCTTGTTCTAATTTTTCAAAAGTATAGCCACGATCTAAGCCACCAGCAAGAAGTACAATTGGTTTCTTAAATCCCTCAACCGCCATTTGAGTTGCTTCGATATCAGTAGCTTTTGAATCATTATAGAATTCACGACCATCTGCAGTAAGTACGTATTGATTACGGTGACGAACCCCACCAAAGTTTTTAAGTACTTTAACAATTTTTTCGGTAGGAACACCAGATAAGCGGGCAACTGCAATAGCAGCTAAAGCATTTTCAACATTTTGTTCACCTGGAACCCGAATATCCTTGGATTCCATGATATATTCATCACGGAAGTACAATTTGCCATCGCGTTGATAAGCCCCATCTTCATAATCACCCTTGGCTGAGAAAGGCACAATTTGGGCATGACTACGTTTAGTCAAATCACGCCATTCTTTGCGATCAAAATTCATTACTAAATAATCATTAGGGGTTTGATTTTTAGTAATTTGCATTTTAGCATTAATGTAATTTTCACGAGTTTTGTGATAATCCAAATGATTTTCAAAGATGTTAGTAATTACTGCGATATGAGGATGCAAACTAGTAATACCTAAGAGCATAAAACTTGATAGTTCCATGACAATTTCATCATCTTTGGTTGCTTTTTCTGCTACTTTAGTAGCGGAAATTCCAATGTTACCAGCCCGATATGCATGTCCTTTTTTATTCCCAGCATCAAGCATTTCCCAAATCATGGTTGTAGTCGTTGTCTTACCATTACTTCCAGTAACTCCAATTAATTGTGCATCAGCAATTTCACTAGCTAATTCAATTTCTACAATTACTGGAATGTTTTTCTTTTCAGCTTCCTTAACTAACGGAACGTCATAGTTAATTCCAGGGTTTTTTACCATTAAATCAGTATTATCTAGTAAAGATAATGGTGAATCACCTGCTACGACTTTAACTCCTGATTTAACTAATTCATCATAATCAGCAATGTCAGCGGCTGACTTAGCATCAGTTAAAGTAACATTAGCACCTAATTTAACTAATAACTTAGCTGCATTGGTTCCACTTAAACCAGCACCAAATACTAAAACATTTTTATTTTTATAATCATTAATTTGTTTCATTTTTTAAATTCTCCTGTTAAATTAGAGCATTACCCAAACACCAGTAACAGCTGCAAATAAACCAACTAACCAAAATACAATGTCAATCTTCCATTCACTCCAACCACTCATTTCAAATGAATGGTGGATGGGGGTCATTTTAAAAATTCTCTTTCCAGTTAAACGATAACAAGAAACTTGAATAATTACGCTGAGAGTTTCTACTACGAATAATAATCCAATCCATAGTAATGAAAGTTCATGATGAAGCATAATTGAAACGGCTGCTAAGGCTGCCCCTAAGGCTAATGAACCCATATCACCCATGAAAATTTTAGCAGGTTTGTGATTAAATACTAAGAATCCAAGTAAGGCCCCGACAATTGTTAAACAAAATGCCATTACTTCATATTGTGCTTGAGCATAAGCAACAACGGCATATGCTCCAAAAGAAATTGCTGATAATCCACTAGCTAATCCATCAAGACCATCAGTTAAATTAACGGCATTTGAAAAACCAGTAATCCAGAAAATTACAAATAGAATATAGAAGAATCCTAAGTATAAATCTGTTCCAAAGAAATTAATTGCCATTGGAAATCCGTTTGCGTAATAAACAAGTGCAAAGATTAGTGATCCTACTACTTGAAGGGCAAATTTTTGCCAAGCTTTAAATCCATCATTTTGATGATTAAAAACTTTAATACTATCGTCCCACATTCCAATTAAACCAAAGAAAAGGAAGACAAACATTAAAATAAGTAGGCTTGCATTCAAAGCATGAAAAACAAATCCATAAACTAGGCCTGTAATAATTGTGGCAGTAATGAAACCTAAACCACCCATTGTAGGTGTTCCACCCTTTTTAGCATGCCAGCTTAATCCCTGGGTCCAAATTACTTGACCTTCTTTATGTGCTCTAAAATATGAAATTAAAAATGGAGTAATAATTAATGTTAAGAAAAATCCTCCAAGTAGTGGTAATAACCATGCCATGATAATAAATTCCTTTCATTTCTATACTTAATATATTTTTATTTTGTTAATTTAACATCTAATTGCGCGTGCTCATCAAACTCTTCGCCTGGCTTAATACTTTGATCAGAAGCATTTCCTTCACCGTTAAATGCTACTTTAACGTTAGTTAATGAAGCAAAATCTTCTATTTCCTCACGAGTCCATCCAGATAAATCAGGCATTGTCATCCTTCCATCAGTTACCAGCATTACTCTGCGGGAAAGATCCTTAGGTGCATCTGCAGCAGGATTTTGTTTCACCACTGTTTTACCTTTTCCAACTACAACGTTTTGAATTCCCTTAGAATTCAACTTGTTTTGCGCTTCAGATAGGGGATTCCCAACTACCTTAGGAATTTTAACTGCTTTAGCATTAGTTGGTTTATCTTCTAATGCCTTACGCATAACTACGTTAAAATTGTCACCCATAATTTTAGTAGTAGGAGTTGACACATTCTGTGGTTGTTTAACCGTTACATACATAATGTAGCGCGGTTTATCTGCTGGAACCATTTCAATAACTGAGTAAAGATAACTTTGATTGCCATTTCCATAATGACCAGTGTTATCAGCAACTTGGGCTGTCCCTGTCTTAGCGGCAACTCGATAACCATCCATCTTAAAATCTTGACCAACCGCATATGACTTATAAACGGCATCTTGCATATGTTTACGAACAGATTTAGCAGTTGATGCCTTAATTGGATGGCCAACCACCTTTGTAGGATAATTTTTAATTACCTTTTTGTTATTTGAACTTGTTATCTTAGAAATAAAATGGGGCTGAATCATTTCACCATTATTTGCAATTGCTGTAAATCCTTGTAGCATTTGCAAAGCAGTAACTTGAACCCCTTGTCCAAAGGCAGTATTAGCTTGTTCAATTGGTTCTTTAAATTGAATTTTTCCCCTTGCTTGTGCATCTACTTGTGATGAATTATTTTTTAGCAATTGGAATCGATCGATATATTTTCTCCATGTACTGGCACCCATAATCTGTTCAACGTGGGCCATCGCAACGTTACTAGACATTGCAAATCCTTGATTAAATGAAATTGTTCCCCATCCGGCTGGGTTCCAATCAGGGACTACTGCATCACCAATTTGAAATCTACCAGATTGATACGTCTGATTACCATTATAGTGACCACTATCAATTGCAGAAGCTAAAGAAAAGACTTTCATTGTTGAACCAGGTTCATATAAATCTTGACTCAATGAATCACGCCAAACATCTCCTAGTCCCTTTCCAGTTTCTGGATTAAAAGATGGGCGTTGAGCAGCCGCCACGATATTACCCGTTTTGGCATCCATTAAGATTGCATTAATACTTTTAGGATTAGCCTGTTGTTGGACTTTATTCATCTGGTTTTCTAATAAAATTTCTAGGCTAGAGTTAATGGTAGTGTGAACATTGTCACCATTTTTAGCAGCTTTTTCTTCATCATTACCTGACGGAATTTTATAACCATAATTATCCTCTTGACTAGACTTAAATCCATTTTTACCGGTCAAAAATTTATTAAAGGTATTTTCAATTCCCATTTGTCCCACTAAATTGGTTTCTTTAGTTTTCGCATTTTGAATTAAAGATGCTAATCCGACAATGTGAGAAGCAAAGACCCCGTTGGGATATAATCTGGCAGGTTTAGCGACAAAGTTCAATCCGGTTAAATGCTGTGACTCGATTTTTTTCTTTGTCATTAAACCGATGTTATTCCCGGCATTCCCAAATTCAACTTGATATGCAGACTTATTTTTGGGATTCAAAGCTTTATAAGCCGCTTTATATGAAATTGGTAAATTATCGGATAAAACTTTAGCAGTTTTGGACTTGTCTTGAACATATTCTGGTTTGCCAGCAATACTTTTTTGCTTCTTGCTAATCACAGCATATAAAGAATATGTATTGGTATCTTCAGCTAGTGGTTCATTATTCTTATCTACAATTTTTCCCCTATGCGCTTGAATTACACTACTTCGGTTATAAAGTAGCTTAGTTTTATCGGCTAAATTAACTCCATTAGCAGTTTTAAAAATGGCCTTAAACGCAAAAGAGCAGATAATCATAATGAAAATAATTGAAACAAAAATAAAAAAAATCTTACCAAAATTTCTTCTATTTCGTTCAGCTAAGTTCTGATTATACTGCTTATCTTGTTTATTCATCATCTTGTTACATCCCTTACGCTAGCATCAGCAATTGAGAGATTATCTTTTTTAACTACTCGATTAATAGCATCATTTTCCATTCCATCTAATGCTTGACTCATACTTTGATTTTCATTATTTAATCTGGAACTTTTAGTGGTTAAATTTTGTAAGGATCTTTGTGATACATTCATCGCATTTTTAGTTGACACAATTGAAACTAATAAACAAAAAGTAATAATTACTCCCAGTCCAATTAAGCATTTTTCAAATTGTGATAATGCTAAAGTAACGCTTTCTGGTTCTCTGGTAATCTGTTTTGGTGCTTGTCTAACTGTATATGTATGGCTAGAAATTTCTTTTCTAGCTAATCCGCCTTGTGCCATGGCTGAATCCCCCTATTTAATTCTTTCAATAATTCTTAATTTTGCACTATGTGATCGGTGATTTTCTAATTGTTCATTTTCACTGGGTAAGATGGGCTTTTTTTGAACCATTTTAAAATGCGGTTGCATTTCTTCAGGAATCACCGGAATATTAGGTGGTAAATTTTCAATTGTAGTTTTTTCTTTGAACATTCTTTTAACTAAACGATCCTCTAATGGTTGAAAAGTTATAACACTAATTCTTCCATGAAGTGCTAAAAGTTCGATTGCTTGTTCTAAAGAATCTTCTAATGCACCTAACTCATCATTAACTGCAATTCGAATTGCTTGAAAAACTTTTTTGGCAGGATTACCACCATGTCGTCTAGCTGCGGCAGGAATTGCATTTTTAATAATTTCAGCTAATTCAGTAGTTGTATTAATGGAATGTTCTTCTCGAATTCTTTCAATACTTCTAGCAATTGGTTTAGAAAACTTTTCTTCCCCATATCGGAAAAAGATTCGAACTAGCTGTTCATAGGGCCATTCATTAACGACTTTCCATGCATCTAAATCTTGTCTTTGATCCATCCGCATGTCTAGGCGAGCATCTTTTTGATAACTAAATCCACGTTCAGCATCATCAAACTGTGGGGATGAAACTCCCAAATCATAAACAATTCCATCAACTTCAGATACACCTTGTTCATTCAAATCTTTAGTTAAATTTCTAAAATTATCATGAATAAAAGTTAATTCATTTTCAGCTAAATATTTTTTTAAATGTTCTTTATTATACTCAATTGCATGATCATCTTGATCAAAAGAATATAGGTGTCCGTTTGTAAGCTGGGAAAGTAATAACGAACTATGCCCTCCCCCGCCAAGTGTACAATCAACATAAACACCATCTGGTTTAACATCTAAACCGTCAACTGCTTCATTCAGCATTACGGTAACATGATTAAATTCTGCCATTAACTTTCCCCCTTTAAAAGTCTAATAAATCTTCTGCAATTTCATTGAATTCATCCTGAGATTTTTCGTTATATTCATCCCATTTATCTGCATTCCAAATTTCAAACCGCGTTGATACACCAGTTAAAACACAATTTTTAATTAAATCAGCGTATTTAATCAAAGGTTCAGGTAAATTAACCCGACCTTGTTTATCAATTTCGCATTCGGTAGCAGCGGATAAAAACAAACGAGCAAATTTACGTGCATTGGCCTTATTAAATGGTAATTTATCCACTTCATCTTGAACTTTTTGCCATTCATCTGCAGTATATCCAAACAAACATCCATCTAGTCCACGTGTAATTACAAATTTGAGCCCTAATTGCTCACGAAATTTAGCTGGAATGATGATTCTGCCTTTTGAGTCAATATTATGACGATATTCACCCATAAACATTTCATCATCCACCCTTCTCCTAATAATAATTTTAGTCTACCACAATCTGCCACTTTGAACCACTTTTCTCCCATTTTTAACCACAAAAAAAGAACCTTAAGAAATAATTCAAAAAGTTCCTAATAAATAACTAATTTATAAGCTTTATACCAAAAGAAATCACGTATAAAATTAACCAATAAAGATCACTCATTCGCCAAAAAGCGATTAAAAATTTTTTGATGACAAAATCACCGGTTGAAATTACTTGATACAAAATCCAACCAAGTCCAATTAACATCCATACAAAAACTAAAATTGGTAATAAAGTATTTCCGTGACTATTCAAAGTTAAAATTGGAATCGCAACAATTGCAAAAAACGGAAATAAATCAATTGCTTTAATCCGTTTGATCCTCGAACTTTTTAGAGTTCTTTTTAAAATCAATAGGATTAAGATTCCAATAATTAAAATTAAAAATGGAGCTCTTTGACTGGTCAAAATTTGGTGGGTTGTTTCTGGGTACGAAATTAAACTCATATTATTCCTCTTTTCATTCATTTAGTTGCAATGTTGGTAATCCACAGTTAGAATTAAAACATTAGACAACGAAAGTGGTGTTAATTTTGACAAAATGGCGTGATAAAACAACTTTCCAAAAAATCTTATATGTCTTCGTATGGATTATGATTATTATTACCCTCTTGGGAGTTGTTCTCGTATCAGCATCTGCTGTATTCGAAAATATGTAATAAAAAGACTGAAGTCGATTAGACTCCAGTCTTTTTTGTTAGGAATTAATCAAGCGGTGTTTCTTGTTTATAAACTGTTCTTGGGGTACTACCCCGTTGTGGCCCAACGTATCCCCGTTGTTCCATATCATCGATAATTCGTGCAGCTCGATTATAACCAATTCTAAAACGACGTTGTAACATTGAAGTACTAGCTTTATGTTCATGGGTTACAAACGCTAAAGCTTCATCAAATAGTTCATCTTTTTCTTCATCATCGTCTTCTTGTTTCATTTCGGCATCAGTGACTACCATATTATCATCATAATCCGGTTCGCCTTCAGCTTTAACAAAGTCAACAATGTTTTCAACATCTTGATCAGAAATAAATGATCCTTGAATTCGAGTTGGTTTATTTTGATCAATTGGTTCATACAGCATATCACCACGACCAAGAAGTTTTTCTGCCCCATTGGAATCCAGAATAGTTCTGGAGTCAGTTCCACTTGAAACCGCAAACGCAATTCGCGATGGCACATTCGCTTTAATCAACCCAGTAATAACATCAACAGATGGACGTTGGGTTGCCAAAATCATATGCACTCCAGCAGCACGCCCCATTTGAGCTAACCGAATAATTGAAGTTTCGACTTCATTTGAAACTGTCATCATCAAATCAGCTAATTCATCAACAACTACAACAATATATGGAAGAGTTGGAACATCTGTCCCATTCTTTTTATTTTGTTCTCTGACAAAATCATTATAGGTATCAATCTTACGTTGACCAGTTTTGGCAAATAACTCGTAACGTTTTTCCATTTCTTCCACGACTTTATTTAAAGCACGTGCAGCTTTCTTTGGTTCTGAAACCACTGGTGAAAGTAAATGAGGAATTCCGTTATAAACACCAAGTTCAACTTTCTTAGGATCAATCAACATTAATTTAACTTGATCAGGAGTGGCTTTCAACAAGACACTCGTCAAAATCCCATTAATGGCAACTGATTTACCACTACCAGTTGATCCAGCAATTAGTAAATGAGGCATCTTAGTAATGTCACATGAAATCACATTTCCATTAACGTCTTTTCCTAATGGAACACTGAGGACTTTATCAAAACCTTTTTTACCTTGCGATTCAAAAGTATCCCTAAATGAAACCGTTGAGACTTCTTTGTTAGGAACTTCGATTCCAATCAAAGACTTTCCAGGAATCGGAGCTTCAATTCGAATATCTTTGGCTGCTAATGCCAACGCTAAATCATCACTAAGGTTTACAATCTTGCTAACTTTAACTCCAATTGCTGGATGTAATTCATATTCAGTAACTGAAGGTCCCAAACTAACATTTTTAACTTCTGCATCCACCCCAAAGCTCTTTAAAGTTTGTTGTAAAACTTGGGTATTCTTATCAATAGCCTTAATTTCTTCAGTTTGATCAGTTTTTGGAATTTGAGCTAATAAATCAGTTGAAGGTAACTCATAATCACTATTATCGGATTTAACTGGTCGTTTAAATTCTTCTGTTTTAGTTTGATTATCACTAGCCATTCTAATTTTAACGGGTGCTTTTTTAGTTTCTGGCTCTGGTTTATGTATTTCTACTTGTGGTTCGACCTTTTCAACTGGTACTTGCTTTGGTTGTGGATTACTTTCTTCCACGGGCTTAGGCATTGGCTGAACCCGTTTAACAGGCTTATTTTTGATAGCAGCTTGTTTTGCCAACTTACGTCGTTGATAACGGGCTTCCAAAACATTAGCCCAACGTTTACCACTTTCAAGCCCATTTTTAAACCACGTTCCCACTGGAATTTTGAAAAAGACAATTATCCCCGTAATCATTAACAAGACAGATAATACCTGAGTTCCTACAAAGGAGATTAAAGTATTGAAGACTTGAAGTAAACCAGCCCCAATCATCCCCCCACCAACATTAGTGATCGTGGTTGAGTTGGCTAAATCATTCATTACCGTATGCAAAGTAATATCAATAAATTGATACTTTTGTCCTAATGCACTAAACATCATAGTTGAGGCAAATAATAAATAACCAACTAATCCAATTAGAAAACCCCAAATATAACGGTCTTTGATTTTGGGTAATGGCCGTTCTACAAATAAAAATCCGCCAACGATCGCCAACAAAATCCAAATTAAACGATATGCGTTTCCTACGCCAATTCGAACTACATTAGCAAAGAAGTTTCCAATCAACCCAAAACTAAAGAATGCTAAAGCCCCAATTAAAACTAATAAAAGACCTAAAAAATTTAGTTTGTTTTCCAATAAAAATTGCATTGACCGCTGGAGAAAACCATCATTTTTCTTTTTCCGTGACTTTGGACGTCGTTTTGTTGTTTTTCTTCTAGTTGCCAAACAAACACCCCACTTTATTTTTTAAATTCAGATAATTTATCGTGTTCATAGTTATGCACTTTGTTTAAACCGGCAAAATCTTGTTGTCTTAATGCTTCATAAATTACAATTGCGGCACTGTTAGATAGATTCAACGCCCGAATGTGTGAGTCATCTTGAGGGATTCTGATTGCTTGTTCAGCATACTTTTGTTCGAATCTTTCAGGAAGACCAGTTGTTTCTTTACCAAATAGGAAATAACGTTCCTCATTGACATCAGAATAATCATGATCAGTGTAATTAAATTTACCAAATTTAGAAACCAAAAATAAGTTTTTCTTATCTTTCACCGTTTCCAAAAATTCCGGTAAACTTTCGTGATAGTGAATATCAACTTTATCCCAATAATCTAATCCAGCACGTTTTAAGTGTTTATCATCAATCGTAAAACCTAAAGGCTTGATTAAATCCAAAACTGTATCAGTTCCAGCACAAGTTCTAGCAATATTTCCCGTATTAGCAGGCATAAGTGGTTCAAATAAAACGATATGATTTGTCATTTTGTTACTCCAATTCTTTTTCTTCGATAATCTTTAACAACTAATTATAACATGCTGTTTAAAATTGCAATTCTCAATCTCTGAATTATGATATAAAAATCAGTATAATAAAAACATTGGAGGAATTTTTATGACATACGTAGTTTCATAATGTGACATTTATCGATTCTTATTGGCATTTAAACCCCGCTATTATCAACAAACTAATTTAAGAATATATTTATGTATACCTATTAATATTTAAAAAATATGGGACTTTTATGGTAACTATTAATTAGTCGTATTTTTTATATTATCTTTTAGTTTTTGCTTTCTTTTATCAATGTATTTAAGCATATTTTCTACATTTACTTACCATTTACGTTTCAAATCGTTCATTCTTTGCTTTATATTTAAACGATTTTAAACGATCTATGTTTGATTTTATCTTTTAAAGAATAGAAATAATTGCTCAGCACGTTATTTATCAATTTTTTTGTTTCTTTTTAAAAATAGATAATTGACAATTATACAAAAAAATGCGATTATAACTACAAATTGGGAGTTTGTAATTATAATCGCATTTCATTAAAGCATTTAGTTAGATATCTAACTAAATGCTTTTTTAATATGATTTACTAATAAGACTAATAACACTTTCAATCACATCATTTGATAATTTCCCTTTCACAACAACGTGTCTAGCTTCTGGATCGATTGTTTTCTCTTGATCAGTTAAAATATCTCCATGAACGATCTCGCCTTTAGGTATCTTAACCCTTGTCGGAAACGTTTTAGTAGTGCTAGTGATTGCAACAACTTTAACTAATCCAGTATGAGAATTAAAACTTTCATTTGAAACCACTAACACCGGGCGTCTTCCATTTTGTTCATGCCCAGCAACTAATGGTTCTGGGTCACAAAATAAAACATCGCCTTGTTGTAAGAGTTTATCATCGTACATATTATGTACCTTTCTAAATGCAGCTTTTATAGTCATCAGTGTCTATACGTTTTATAAGCAATTGGACTTTAGATACATAATTAAATTACTTCTTTTCCGACTGGTTTACCCCAAGCTTCTTTAAATTCATCAGGGTTATTTTTCTCATAACCTTTTAAATCAAAATTATCGAACAAGGCATCGAATTCATCAGCCTTGTTTCTTCTTTTTTTGCTCAAAATAATGCTTCCATCATTTGAATCTACATTAATATTAAATTTTTGATCAGTTACATCTACTATCCCAATCTGTTTCAAAATTGTTTTTGGAATTATAATTCCATTACTATTTCCAAAACGTCTTAGCTTCAAAGTTTCCATAACTGATTAACTCCTAACATATGCATAACAAACACTCCCCTTATATTCAATAATAACTTGTGGAATATCCACAATTCAATGTTACCACATTGTTATAACTTGGTGAAATATAACTGCTAATATTTATTTTTTGATAATTATCAAAAGTTTGTTGGTTGTTTTAAATACGCAAATTGGACCATTCAAAAAATAAGCAAAACAAAAAAGCCCACTCAGTTAAGAGTGAGCTTTTTTGCATCATTATAATATATGTCCGGTACATGGACGGTTACATTGTAACATTAGATAGTATTTATGCATAATAAAAAGGATCCCTTTTCCACGGGATTCTTTCCTTAAATCAGAAATAAAAAAATTAATGTACTTCCAAAGTTGGAAGTACATTAAATATATCAAATTAATCATTCAATACAAATTTTTAGCTTGTTAACCTATTAACATTGAATATAACAAAAAATCTTATTATTTTAAATAAGATCTAGTTCCATGCGGAAGACATTTGTTTGATCAAGTAATTTTTCAATTCTTCCATATCTTCTATATATCTTATTCTTTTTATATCTTCACTACGCTGATTTCTTCTATGAAAAGAATGACATTCACAATTTGTACAGACAAATTTAGCATTTTTAAACATGTTCAAATTATCTTTATTCCCAAGAATTCCATTGACAAGCTTAATTTTTTCACTTAATATGTAGTTTTTTTCATCTATATTTTCTGTGCTAATAATCATTTCACTCTTAATTATATATTCATATAAGTCTCTTTCAACATCAAAGATTTTGGTATTTCTATTGAATGAAATACCAAAAGAATATATAAGCACTGAAACAAGAAATGGAAAAAGTATAGTAGCTATTTTAGCACAATAGCTATTAATACGTGTAAAAACAATTGTTCCAATGCAACTAACTAAAAGAATTGTTAAGATAACTTTTGAAAGCAAAATATTTTTAACAAAATTATTTTTCAAAATATTACATCCCCTTTTTGGGCAATTATAACACTTATATAGATTTAAAAATATGCAAAACAAAAAAGCCCACTACCAATTAAGGTAGTGAGCTTATTTTGTGTCCGATACATAAAGGAACTTATTAATTATCTATAAAAATAGATTGGTTGTCCAGTATAAATGATTGAATAATATCCATTGGTAAATACATCTAGATTATTTGCAACAATTGTTTGCCAACTATCTCCAATTAAATAACTTAATCTCGTTAAGCTATCACCTGGTTGTACGTAGCGAACACGTTGAGTTAACTTATTTTCATTTAAGTTGTAGTGGTTAAAATTATTTACTAATAACTTTTGTCCTGGGTAAATTAAATTGCTTACTTGATTATTAGCTTCTAACGTTGCCACACTATCACCAACTTTATTACTAATACTGTTTAAAGTATCACCCGATTGAACTGTATAAATCTGTGGATTCCACGCAGGCTTAGCTGGTTGAGGTTGTGGTGCAATCGGTTGATCACTCGGATTTACGTTAGTGTTCTTAGTATAGCCATTATCAGTAATGCCAGTTAAATCAACATCTAAATCACGTGGTGTGTAATTATATTGCCACATAGCTACGTTATCATACGTAGGAAAATGATTGAAATCAGGTTCAATATCACCTGAATACCAATATTCAGCCAACCACAAGCTGTTAGGAAATTGCTTAATAATTTCACCTACATTTACCGTTTGATTTAAGTAATTACGACTACTATAAAGTACAGGAGTAAAGTCAGCTTGCTTAATTAGTTGCATGGCGTAGATAACGTTGGCAGTATTAGCTTCCTTATCTGCTGATGCACCTTCTTCCCAATCCACCCCAATGTCAGAACCGTAAGGTGTTTGAATCTTAGATAGGAAATAGTCCATGGCTGCTTTAGTTTGTGCTTGGTTAGCACCATCTTGCAACCAAACGTAACTATGCATTCTAAAGCCATCGTTACGTCCTTGATTGACTTGATATGAGTAAGGAGCTTGATCATAAATCCAACCATTAATCGTTCCACCAATTTGTGCAAACGAAAACTTATCTTTACCAGTAACGTTGATCACTGATGATTGATATTTTGATACATCTGTTCCTAAGTCTCCATGTTTAGCATTAGCAGTTAGAGATAAACACGTTAAAAATAATGGGATAATTATTAGGCTGGGTAAAATTTTCTTTACTTGCATATATTTTCCTTTCACAAATAAAAAAGACTCTTAGCCAATCTACTAAAAGTCTTATAGTTTCTTATCTTTTTCATCTGGAACTGGATTATCGGTATGAATTGAACCAGTCCGCATTTTTTGTTCAATTTTCTTTTCATCAAAATATTGTTTCCATTTAGGGTCAAAAGGTAGCCCCATTGCAATCCAATTTTCAGCAAGGCTAGTTAATTGCGCATAGGCTAAATATGCAATGACCGCATCACCAAAATAGCCATACCCCATAATATCTACATAAGGATACAAAAACATTGGAATCACAATAATCATTACATGTTTAGCTAAGCCATTAACCGATATTGTGGAATTTACCTTCTTTAATAACCAACCTCGAACAGTTCCTAATAAAACGTCCGCAATGACTACTGCAATCAGTGCTTGAAACATAAAAGAGCCAAATCCTTTATCCATAGAAGTTAAATATAGATGAAAGAACGTTACTGTGTGCATTATTTTTAAACTCCTATATTGCTATTTTGAATCAGTTGTATTTTGTGTATTAGGATCGGTCGTATTTTCAGTATCTGATTTAGTTTCTTCACTCAAAGAAAAAGCCTTACCGTTAAAATCAGTAAGGTCTTTTTGAATTTCTGTTTTATTTTCATTGTAAAGTGTTTGATTAACGACATTCGCATTCAAACTAATTGATCCATTTTCACTAACATTTGCTGATAAAATCATTGCAGGTGTACCATTAATTTCTGATGTTCCGTTAAAGTTAATCGATTTTTTTGTTTCTAGCATTTTTATTCTCCTTATTTTCCTTCTGTAAAGCCAGCGTCTTCAAAGGCATCAAGTAATACTCCGTAAGCAATCAAATTATTCCCTTGTAGTTCGTTTTCATAATTAATTAGAGCATTAAACAACAATTGTAATTGTTCAACATAATCATCAACGGTTATTAAAGCATTTTCTTGATACATTTCATTTTGAGCTAAAGAAAAAGATGGTATTTTAGATTTTTCAATATCTAAAGTGCCATCTTCTTTAATTTTTGCTGTGCCATTTTTGTCTAGATTAGCGTATCCTTTAGCAATTTCTAATCTATCTTCGTTAATTTCAGTCAATTTATTATTTAAAAGCTTTATAAACCTAAAACGGGCTCGATTAACTTTCCCACCACTTAAGCTAATATCTTCTAGAAAGCTAATCATTGCTTCCACATTACCTTTAGTTAATTTAATTTGCATATTATTATCTCCTAATTCCAAGTTGATCCAGTTCCAATTGAATGAATGACATCATTCATACTATAGCGAGATCCATTAATAACTACGAATACATCAGTATCACCAAACATAATAAATGATCGACCTCTACCAAGAGTTGGTAAATTATATTTACCATCTAGCATTGAATTACGCATTTCAAGAGTTGCACCATTATGTCTAATATCTCCGCTTACTAATTGCAATCTAGGCTCAATAACTAACGTATCTGGGTCAACACCCGTATAACCATTCTTGTAATAAGCCATTTTAATTTCATAATTAGAATTATTATCAGAGTGTGAACCCCAACCGATATAATCACCACTAGCATCAACGTCCATCATTAAACCATTAAAGTAGTGATTATCTACCATGCGATTAGCATGTATCCAACCAACCTGTTCGTTGTTTTCGGCGTCATTAACACGCATACCAGTTTTATTCATAATAAATACTGCTTGATTATTGTCATCACGCATTACAAGGCTTGTAGGTGTTAATTGTAAATTGGCAAGGCTATTGTCTAATCCAACTAAAATATGACCAGCAGCAATTTTATCTGCTGTAATTGAACCAGAAACAATATTATTACCACGAAGATTAATAACATTAATCGCATTAGCGTCAATCGTTCCCGCTGTTAATTTACTAGCACTCATGGTATCAATCATTCCATTCTTAATGACGGCATTATCTATTACAGTTTGACCTGTAATATGAGTACGTTTTCCATCGATTAAAATACCTTCGGTACTAATGTTAATCTGATTGACCACATCATTTTTGGATACTTTCAAATTAATGTTATTACTTAGCACAGAGATATTACCGCTATTACGGTTAATAGTTCCCCATGCATTCTTAGTGTCTGTTACATTAGCACTTAAACCGTCCGCAAGCTGTGTAGTTTTACTTATAAAGTCTGCATTGCTAACTTTTGTATTGATACTATCTGACAATTGTGTAATTTGAGACTGTGTAGCTAAATCGATAGGAGCAGGTGACCAGTCCGTAGCTACATTGCCTTCTTCAACCTTAATTCCAGCAACGTATAATGCACCTCCATTATCATATGATTGTTCAATATCAGCCCGAAGACCATTAGGATTGACATTGTCACTTGCAACAAAGGTAGCACTGTAACGGTGCCATTGTGTAGAAATGTTATCCGTTAATTGTGCCCAACTACGTGGCGAATAAAAGCGAATATCACATTTGGTACTTCCAGACTCAGAAGTACGTAGCCACGCACTGACAGTGTAGGTTTTACCAGCCTCTAACCAATCCTCAATAACTGAAAAACAAACACTACCATAAGCTCCTAGTGCCCAAGTAGTCGTAAAATCCTTGTACCAATTGTCATGATTGCCTTCTATCCCAGCATTATTATTGTTCCAAGTATTAGCAAAGCTCTTAGTTCCTGTTAATAAATTGGTACCACCAACCTTAATATTATTAATTGCAGTCACATTTGATTGAATTCCGTTTGCTAACTGTGTAACTTTGCTTTCATAGTCTGCATTGCTTACCTTAGTTTGAATTTCGTTATCTAACTGAGTAATCTGTGATTGTTTAGCCATATCATCGGGGTTAGGCGTCCAATCAGTCGCAATGTTTCCTTCTTCTAGCTTCATACCACACACGTTAAATTGTTCAAGATTTCCCATATCAGCAGCTTCAATGTCAGTACGCCAACCATATGTAGTGTCTGGACCAGTAGCTGTAAATGTTACATGATATCTTTGCCAATCATTGGTAATGTGGTGTGTAATAGCTATAGTTTGATAAGGACTAAACCAATTTAGTTGGCAGTCGCTTTCCTTATCCCCTTTTATCCATGCACTAGCTGTATATTGATGACCAATAATTAAATTATCTGTAACATCTTCACACATTGCAGCCCATGTTCCACGAGCCCAATAGCTGACCAGTCCTTTGTACATTAAATCTAGGTTGCCTTCTATTCCAGCAAAATTGTAAACTTGCCAATCTTGTAAATCACCTGTGTGATGTAACAAGTTTCTACCACCAATTTGTAAATTATCAATTTTTGAGACTGTTGATGATATCCCATTACTTAATTGTGTAATTTGAGAATAAAAAGTATCGCTACTAACCTTTGACTGAATAGAAGAATCTAATTGAGTTACTTTAGAATTAAAATCAGAACTATTAACTTTAGTCTGAATGGCATTATCAACCTGTTGAATTGAACTATGGAATTCATTGCTATCGACCTTTGTTAGTAAGCCATTTTTAGCATCATTGGCAATCGTAATAGCACTGTCTGCACTATTTTTAATGTCGTCAGTTTTCTTATCGACATTTAATATTTGAGTATTTAAACTATCAACCTTTGTTTCATTTTTTAATAAATCATTATTAAAATCAGATAACTTTTTATCATTCGCAGTAAGTTTATTGTTAATTTCAGCTTGTGCGCTGGTTGTATCAAGTTTTAACTGGTTAACATCTTTTTCAGCTTTATCAACTTTGTTTTCAATCTGCTTGCCAGTAGTATCGTCAATCAAAATAATCCATTGTCCGTCTTCATATTTTTTCATGACAACAGTTCCATCAAGCTGCCTGTCGTACCAGATTGTTCCTTCCTTAGGATTGGTAGGTTCATTAGACCCCCACTCAACCGTAGTACCTGCATTATCAATGGCAAAGTTTGCTTGTGAAGTAGCTTGATCAGCAATATCACGTGCTTTATAAGCTTCTGACTGCACACTTCTATATCTATCTGCGGCAGTTTGAACGAGTTTGTCTCCTAAAGTAATTTGAGAGGCTTGCTCGTTTTTTCTATTCCACTCAATTTTAATAACACGAGTTTGATATTTAATATCTAAGTCATAGCGAACAATTGCTACGGTTTCTCCAAGACTTAAAAATCCCACATCTCCGACAGTTGCACTAAATTGCACTGCTGGAATTGCAGACTTTTGTAAACTTTTCCATGTTTCTTTTAATAAATTGGTTGGATCTTCTTCATTTTGAAATTCAACAATCCCAAATCTTGGCGTACCATCAGAATAACCAAATTCTTTAGTAGCTTGTGACCATTCAACCCATTCTTGCCCTTTTGGCTTATCAACTGGATCTCCCTTAGCTTGCGACCATTCAACATCAGCAAAAGTAATCTTACGACTATATCCGCCTGTATCATTACCGTTTTCATCTTGTTCAGCAATCCCAGCTCCACGACCAATTAAGGCTGTATAGACATCAGTGTCATCTGACTCTTTAACAATTTGGAGTGCACTTTTACCATAAACAAAACGTTTACCTCTGTTACTTCCCATTTGTTTATAGAGATTTACATATTTACGGGTAATCTTATTCCCCTCAATATTAATAAATGGTTGAATTTCAACCGTCCAAGTGTCCTCAATCGACTTAATGGCATCTAAATAAGTTAAATAATAAAAACTAGTGTCATGTAGTTCTGCTTGACTTGAGGTTAACTCTGAATCTACAAAGTCAATATTCCATCTAGTGTTAGCCAAAATTAATCTAACTGCGTCAGCAGCATTAATGGAATTTGGGCGCTTATCTTTAATGTACCCATAAGCTTTTAAATCATCATAGAAAGCATTCACACCTTGAATGATAATATCATCATTTTCCAGTTTTACTGTCGTCTTACGGTAGAGCCATAAGTTATGCTTATTATCACGATCAGGAACAGCAAAATACCTAACATCGTCTAAATTTAATGATTTATCTAAAGTAATTGTCCCGTTTAAAACATCAGCTTGGTTGATTTCTAGTGATTGAGTTAGGTCTATGATTTTGCTATCAGGAATTACTCCAATAACGTTTTCATGTTTATCAATAAGAAACAAATTCATAGTCTAACCTCCCTATATGTGATGTTTAAATTGCCCGAAATACTCGTTTTGATGTTATTAGTCATTGCAAAGTCTTCTATGTCTGAGCTGTATCCAAACCATTCTGTATGAATGGTGCCATTAAGCATAATCAATGGTTCTTGAGGGAAGATTTTAATCGTATCTCCTAATTTAACCGTTCCATCAATAATCATGGCTTGATTTAAATCATTAGTTAATGTGAATTTACCTACATCTGCTTGCGGTGTGAAATCAATTTCAACAATTTTAGCTTTATTTTTAAGCTCAACTGTTCCATTTGATTGTTTAGCTATCCCATATTTAAATGGATCAGAACAAGTGATTGTAAAGGAACCCTTAGCAAACAAAGCTCCTTTATCTGGTGGGATAAAATCACTTATTGTTCCTTGATAATACCAATTAGGATCGTCTTTAAAAGAAAACCAGAACTGTTTATCAAGCAGAAGATTAGTTAATAAATCTAGCTTCTCAATAAATTGTTCTGGTGTTTGTGCATCTATTACATATTCAATTTCAATTTCTCTAGGTGGCAAAGTGGCGCCTAAATACATTTGCCCGTCACCACCATTAATTTCATTTGCATTTAACTTATAGCCAAGCATTCCCCGACCATCAACGGTCAAGGTTTGATATCCAGAAATTAAATTCTCAATAAAGTTATTAGAATTATGTAAATACATTGCTTCAGACGGTAGTAAATCAATTGGTAAATCTGATGAACTAGGATTTAAATCCTTAAATTCATATTTATTAATGTTAATAACCTCCCTAATATTTAATTTCTAGTTGTGTATCTTGGTTTTGTTGATTTGTAATATCATTTACAAATGCTTTGTAATTTTGATTACCTAAATTCAAATTAATTTGTGCTGGTTGAGCAGTTAATGTCAATTCAGCATTAGCAGTTGCATTAAATTGATGATCAATTGAAGCATTGGCGCTAGCAATACTATCTGACAAGTCTTTAGCACGTAAATTAGGTATAATATCTTTTCCATCAATATCTGGAATTGCTGCTTGTACCATAGAATTGCTTGCTTGTTCTACAGTTTTGATGTTTTTCATAATACCGATCGCCATACCAGCTGGAATAAAGATACCCACTTCACGTTTAAAAACCTTAGATGGTGATGCAATTCCAAGCTTACGTTTAACGGCTGACAGAGCTTTGCCAGCTGCAGCAACAGCTGCATTAACCATTTGTGCTCCACCTTGAACAATACCATTTGCCAGTCCAATCATCATATTGAAACCAACCCCATGAAAACTAAATCCTTGTAAAGCACTTTTAACAGCATTACCGTTACTTTTACCTGAATTCCTACTACTACTCATCCCTTTCATAACACCTTGTACAAATTTATTAATAAGTTCATGACCAGATGATAATACTTGTCCTAACGTATACCCAACTCCATACACAAATTTCATGACTGCTTCTCTAGCTTTATCCGCAATTCTAGGTATTGCATTAGCTAATCCTATTACGAATTTTCCAATCAAATCAACAGCTGCATTGATAATATTGCCTAAATTATTAGCAACACCTTCAATAAACTTAACAACTACATTTACACCCGCTGTTACTAAATCTCCAATATTACTTGCGATACCATTTAAAACGCTTACTACAAATTGAATACCTGCAGTAATTAGTTTTGGCATGTTTTGAGTTAATCCTCCCAAAAATGTAACAATTAAATTTGTAGCTGATTCAATCAATTGTGGAAGATTTTGGGCGATACCGTCCATTACACTGGTAACGAAGTTAACACCAGCGGAAATTAATTGTGGCATTTGTGAAGCTAAAGTATTCAAGAATGTAACAACCACATTTATAGCAGCTGGAACAATCTGGGGTATAGCTGACACAATACCTTGCAAAAATGAAACAATTAAAGTTACACCATCTTGTATAATTTGTGGCATAGCAGAAGCAATAGCAGTAGTAAATGCTGTTAATATTGCCACAAAACTAGCGACTACTTGTGGCGCCATAGTAACAATTATAGTCGTAAATGCTATTAGTAAATTAGTCATACCCATAATTAAGGTAGGCGTAGCAGCTAAAATAGCTGTACTAATAGCTAAAAACATTTGTGCAAATCCCATAACTACTGTTGGAGCTAATGTAACCACAGTTGTAACAATTCCTGCCATCATCTGTGTAATACCGATAATTACTCCTGGAACAGCTGCAAGTACCATTGCTCCTAAACTTTGAATCATTGTACCGAACGTTTGACCGATAATTGGCGCAATAGTTGCAAATGATTGTCCAAATGCTTGTACTTTAGCAATCGTAGCTTGAGTATTACCACCAAATAATGTTAATCCAGCAGTAACCAACGTTAATGCTGCAATAACTATACCAACGGGACTAGCAACCATTGTGAAAGCAGCACCTAATCCTTTTACAGCAACCCCAGCAATACCAGTTTTACCACCAGCTTCAATCATTTTAGCGCCTAAATTTCCTATTAATCCACCGGCACCACTAATTGCACCACTGAAAACGCCAGAAAAACTAGCTGCTAAGCTGCCTACTTTGCTGAGTAAACCACTAATAAGACCACCCGTTGAACCGGTAGTACTGCCTAAACTTTTCAATGCACTTGAGGCAACATTTGTGCCAGATCCAACTGTTGCAGCTTTAGTTCCTAATGTTCCAATTAAGATACTTACTAACTTAATTGGAGCAGCAATAGCAACCGCAGCACCAGCAAAGCCAATCATTTTACCGATTACACTTTGCATTGGTTGGGGTAACTGTCTCCACATAGCTATTAATTTATTTATTGCATTTGATACAACGCCAATTACAGCTGCCATACCGTTAAACACAGATTGCCATGGTATAGCGTTAATAACGGTAGCTAAACTATTGCCAATTAATTCTGCTAGTTTACTAATACCACCAACTACAATATTAATGGCATTACCACCACGACCAGAAAATGCTGAGCTAAAGGCGTTTCCAACGTTACCTACTGCGCTACGTAAAGCACTACTCTTGCTGTATGCTAATCCTAGAACTGCTATTACACCCATAATACCAACTGTCGCTAAGCCCCAAGGACTAACTAAAGTAGTGCCTAGTGATTTCATAGAGCTTCCAATCTTAGTTACATTACTCAAAAAGCCACCGACAGCAGTTACTGCTACCCCAATTGCTGGTGATAGCCCAATAAAGCCACGAATAACTTCAGCTACACCGCTGTGACTTGCACTAGCCCATTGTAAAGCACTGTTAATCATTCCTAAATAACCAGACGTGATCCCTTTTGCACCTTGCATCGACGTATTAACAAGTGAGTCCCAATTACCTTTAACTTGTTCAAGGCTAGATCCTACGTTTTTTTGCATTTCTGCCGCTTGTCCTTCAATAAACTTTCCGGCAGTACCAGCTGTTGCACTATCTCTTTGTACAGCATCACTAAATGCATTCCAACTTGTTGTAGCAGATCCAGTTTTATCTTTCATACTATCAAGCAAAGGAAGCATTGCTCCCATACCAGCAGTACCAAATAAAGTTTTAAGAGCTGCCGCACGTTGTGCTGGTTGTAAACCATCTAAAGCTTTATTTACATCTTCTAAGATAGTTGGGAAGGGTTTCATATTTCCTTGTGCATCAGTAAATGATAGTCCCAATGCAGACATTTCTTCTTTGGCTTTGCTACTTGGTGCCTGCATTTGAATTATAGCGTGGTTTAAATCCTGAGAAGCTTGGGCGGCACTAAAACCACGATTTGTAAGTAGACCAATAGCAACAGAAGTATCTTGCATACTCATACCCATGTTACCAGCGGCACCACCAACGTTAGCCAGTGCACTACTCATATCTTCCATGCTGGCGTTAGATAAGTTAGCCGTATCAACTAAAATAGCTGCGGCACGTTGTGGGCTTTTGAGTGAACTACCCCAAATATTCATCGCATTTTGAACTGTAGAAGCTGTTACCTTAACATCAGCTCCAGCTGCAGTTGCTGCTTCAGCAATAGCTGGAAAATATTGTTTGATTTTTGAAACATCTAACCCAGCTTGAGCCATTTCAACCATTGCATCAGCACTATCTTGCGCACTCAATGGCAATGCTGCACCCATTTTATTAGCTACGTCAGCTAAACCATCAATATCCTTAGCTGTTCCGCCAGCTGTAACTGCAGCTTTATTCAAACTAGCTTCAAAATCACCAAAACTATTTAAAGCTTTAATACCAAAAGCAGTAGTTACTGCCCCCGTAATGGTTAAAGTCTTCCCTAACTTATTCGCAACATTTTGTGCATTTTCAAATGCTGAGCTAAAGTTCTTATCTACTGCGGAAAGTTGCGCTTGAACTGAATAAGTTTCTGCCATTATTTACCTCCTTTCTTTTGGATTGCTTCCCATTCTCGTTGACGTTTAACAAAAAGTTTAGCTTGTTGTTCTTGCTTATCATTTTCAGTAACAATAGCTGGTTTATAGTCTGGGTCAAAGAATGAACGAATTTTATTTTCTTGAGATACTGCATCAAAAAACTTATCGAATTTAGTGTATTTTGGTTTAGGATTCTTACTGCTACCTGTAGTAGCTTGAACTGATTGATTAAACCAACTCTGTAAGGCTAAGTTTTTCTGAATATCAACCTGCTTCAATTGATAAGCTTCAAGTCTCGTATAATATTCACTGATTGTCATAGTTTCAATCTTATACATATCATTAATGTCAAAATATCTTAGACAATCTACAACCATTTTGTGATAAGTTTGCTCGGAAGTTTCTTCTACTTGCCGAGCTTCATCTTTTTTGCTACTAACTTTGTAGCATTACTTTTAGTAATTTCGGCAATTACGTCTTTAAATAGTTTTTCTAAGTCAGCATCAGAATCCAAGTAATTAATCACTTCATCTTGTGATAGACGTGGTTTTTCCGTAATGTTTGCTGCAAATAGAATTTTAGCTAAAGCTTCTGGATCATATCCTTGTAATGCTGGAATTTGAGTAGATAGAGCCATACCAAATTTCATGCCTTTTGCTTCAAGCCCGGCAATCTTATTTAATTCTTCAACAAATCGAATACCAAATTTAAAAGCGTATTTTTTATCGTTAATAGTTAATTCCATGATTTTTTCTCCTAAATAATAAATAGCCGCCCGCTCTCACGTACTGTGCATTTATTGGCGACAAAAAGTTTAATTAAGCTTGAGTTCCTGAACCACTAGCTGGTGTAGTACCGTCTTTAAAAGGTACTCCACCTCCGTTATTAGTTCCGTCATCTTTTTCAATGCCTTTAAAGATATAGTTCATTTGGTCTTTAGCGTCATCAGGTAAGGTAGTCCAACCACGTTGTGGTGTTCCTTCAACTGAGAAAGTTGTATCACGAGTTGAATTATCGTCTGAGTCGTTATCGTTTTCATCTTCAGAAACTGTGGCACGGAAATACCAAGCAAAGTATTTATCGTCCTTAACTCGCTTACGACTAATTAACCAAACTTCAAGTTTGTCATTATCAAAAAGTGAGTCATAGAACATATCTGCAATTGAACTCGTTGAGTTAATAAATTCAACTTCAAAATCAGTTTCTACGCTGGCACTGGTTGGTACCATACCGTCCTTAGTAGCTGTAGTATCGACCTTTTTGCTTGGATCAAACTTAGCTGTTGTTTGATAAGGCAACAATTTACCCGTTTCAGTAGTTGCATCATCTAATTTACGAAAATACACAACTGTATCAATTCCTTGTAGGAATTGAAGCTCTTCTGCTGTTTCTGCCATTTTAATGACCTCCTAATAATCTAAATTCAAGTTCCAATATTCCATGTTTAAGAATAGAATTAGGAACGCTTGTATCGTCTAATAATCTTGTTGTTGACGCTTGATAATGAAATTGAACACGATAATCGCCAACATTTTCTAAATTTACTGCGTACAAAAAGAGAGTATTCATCATATCGGATACTCTCTTCCTTTGTTTTCCATCTCCCCAAATGTGAACAGTCAAAGATAAAGATCCTTGAATGCTATCAACCGTCACCATCGGAACGAATTGTACTTCTCCAATATTTACAAAAGGATAAGTCGCCTGTTCTGTCCCTAATGGTAAATGGTCATAAGTGGGGTACTGCAACGCCATTGATTCCTTAAATAGCGCATCAAACAACGCTTGTTCTGGTGCTTTATATACCATAGAACACCTCTTACTTCATTAATTTTTCTAGTTCACTAATAAAAATAGACTTTTGTATATTAAAAGCTGGTCTAACATGTGGGGTTCCTGCCATAAAGCGAGTACCGAATTCTTGATATGGCGCATATGAGATATCTGAACTTACTTTAGTAGTCATTCCATTATCAAAGTAATTAAGATGGATATCCCTACGCAAAGCACCCGTTCTAACTGGTGCAAACTTCTGTGCATTTTCCTGCATAGAAGCTCCACTGCTCTTAACTAATTTTGCAACAGCCGTTAGATCAGTTCGCTTTTTTAAGCCAATCTTCAGTTCATTTAGTCCCGTATATTTAACACTCATTGTTGCTCACCCACAATTAATGAAACCCCTTTTTGTGTATTAATAACTGTCTTAAGCACATACTTTTGGGACTGATTATTGATTGTTAAATATTGCCACTCATCAGGCAAAGAAACTCTTAATCTAATCGTCTTAGTATTGGTATTTAAAGCTCCGAATAATTGCATTTGCTGATTAGTTCCGACATCAGTAACGTTTGCATATAAGTCTGTCTTAGCATCATTACCAGACTCATATTCCCCAGTATCAGGGTTATAAACGTCATTTGTTAACTTATGGAAACTAACTAGATCACAATATCTCATTACTCGTATGGGTTTAAAGCTTGCAAGGTACCCAAAGACTTTGATGCAATATCATTTTGGGTCTTGTAGTCTTCAATATCTGCGGCGAAATCATCAAAATCACTCGATTGATAAGTGATTGATTCACCTTCCTGTGAGTAATTTGACATTCCTTCATTATTCAAGCGGTTAAATCGTCTGATAGAAACCTCAGTAACAATATATCCAAGGGAATCAGGAATATTATTATCATTATTCAAGGCAAGCTTTACTTTTAAAGAAGCGGTGGTATTTTTGATGATCAATTTAAGTAATTCGTCTTGATCATCTTTTTTTAAACCAAGCATAATTTTTACATCATTTAAATAATCTTCCATAAATACATCACCTACTTAACTAGTGCTAATAAATCAGCCTTTAAAGTAACACCAGTATGATCAATACCATGCTTATCTAAATAAGCTGTAATCTCATCAATGGTATTATCACCGGTTGGCTTACTGTCGCTATCCCCGTTTCCTGACGGGGTTAAGCTTTTGGGGTAACAGTAGCTACTACAACATTTTTATCATTGTAAAGGTAAGCTGCGTAGTGTTCATCAGCGGTAATTCCAGTGGTTTTAGTGTAGATGTCACGTTGAGTTTCAATAGCAACACTACGTTTTGTAACTAATTTAAGAGCTGGTTGAGCTTGGTTAACCTTTACGAAGAGTGCTTCGGTATCTGCAAGTTTCTTAGAACGAACAATTTGGACGCCTAGAACATCAAGATAAGTACCACGTACTAATTGATCAGCTCCAGCTTCGGAACCCAGCTTTTTATCAATAGCATCTTTTCGAATTAAAGCGGCAGTCTTAGGTGAAACAATTAATACAACAGGTGAATCATCTTCATCGTCAAATACATCTAAGCCAGCTTGTACCCCATCAATAGATGGTTCCATGCTTACTGTTTGAGTACCAGCTTTTGCAGCAGCCAATAGATCACTATCAACCTTATCTGCGATTGAAAGACCAAGTTGTTTAGTGCTTTCTCCAATTGGATCACCTAAACCACTTAGGACAGCTTCGTCAGTAATTTTTGTACCCTTACCAGCTTTCTTTACCGTAACTTCTTTACTAGTAGTACCAATTTTATCAGTAGGAATAGCTTCGCCTTCTGGGACATCAGCTGCTTCACCAATGTAAGTAAATGCTGGGAATTTTAAAGTATTTCCCGGTTGTCCTTGTAAAGTTGAATCAACCACTGCTAAAGGAGTAAAACGGAGTGCTTTTTGTAGTTCATATGACACAATTGGTGCCATTACTTCTGGATTTACTAAATCTGTTAATTGTGTTTCTGTCATTTTTAATGACCTCCTAATAATTTACTAAAGTTTTCTGGATTTTCTTTTGCAAGCTTAGCTTTTTCGGCATAAGACATTTGATTAAACTCTTCTGCTGTAAAAGTTTTAACTGGCTTACCAGTTGCGGTTGGTGTATTACCCTTCAAAAACGTTTGCTTTGTTTCTGAACGAATTGTGTTAGCAAAGTCAATCAAGGCTTTAGCGTTCGCGTAAGTTTTCTCATCGTCAGTATTAACCACCATTGATAAAACATCATTTCCAACGTTTAAACCTGCTTCTTTAAAGACTGCATCAGTTTGTTGGGTACTTTCAGCAAGCTTGAGCTTAGTTTCAAGAGCTTTAATCTTATTATCCTTTTCAGCATCAGCTTGTTTAGCCTTTTCTGCTTCAGATAATTTAGATACAGATTTCCCTTTCTTAAGTTCTTCTAGTTGTTTGTTAGCTTCTTCCAACTGTTTGGCATAGTCATTCTTTTCAGACTGTTCTTTGCCAATTCGTTTTTGTAACTTTTCAACAACTTTGTCAGAGTTAACTCCACCCTTAGTTTCTTCATCTGCAGATGGATTATCTTCAACTTCAGTTGCTTCTGTTGCTTGTGTTTCTTGATTGTCTTCCATGGATAGAACCTCCTAAAATCACGCATTTAAAGTCTTGGGAGACTAGTAAAATACACAGATTGTTCTTTAACGTCTGCAACACATGGAAAAAGACGGTATAAAAAAAGCACTCACAAAGATGAATGCTTATTCATTAATTAAATTATTTAAGTATTCCAACGCTGTGAATGTCCAAATCAAATTTATAAAGGAACTGTTATTAAATCCCTTAGCTTCTAATTGTGATTCATCTGGCACGTATGCAGACAAGCTGCAGCGACAATTAGGGTGTGCCGGCAAATATGGAACTTCAGTAGTTGAATAAATACCCTCACCTAAACCATCATTGTTTTCTGAAATATCAGTACAAATCTGACAGGCTGTCGGCTCTGCTATCCAATGACAATAGTTGATATCATATTTTGTAAAGCTGGCTAACTGAACTTGAGTTTGAACTCTGGCAGACTCGGTACGTGCTATTCTTTCCGCAGCATATTTAGAATTACTTACCTTATCACTAACCTGTTTTCTTAGATCACGAGCAATCTCAATCGGAGATATACCTCTTACCATTTGTCGGGTAAGTAAGACATCTAATTCAGCTTTCAAGGCTGATTGGTCTTGCCAAATACGACTGCTAAAAGTAACATCACCAGTTTGAGCACTGATTATCTTAGTTAGTTCTTTAACGTCAGGTTTAGCCTTATTTTTGCCGAGAATACCAGCTTGTCTTGTATACTCGGCTAACGCATCTGACTTTAGCTTATTATTAATCTCATTGTTAACATTAATCCCAGATTGCACGATATCTTGCCCAATCTGAGCTTTTAACATCTCTAATCGATTAATCCTCATAGTTGCATTATAAAGTCGCATACGAGCATTAACTTCGTCAGTAAAATCAGCATAACTAACTTTGCCATTCTTCTTATAAATATCATGAGCTTGTTTAACTAAGCTCTTAGCTTCATTTTCAAACTTAACTATATCTACTGATTTAACTTTAGCTTTTGCATCAGCCATCGTATAACCATTGTTCTTACCAAGATTAATGTATTCCTTATTAATCCTATCCATGATGTCATCAGTAAGCTTGTTGTAATGCTGTGCAAGTATCTTATCGAAATCTTTATCATTCTTGATGTTCTTAGCTATCCAAGCACGCTCTTCGCTTTCACGCTTTTTCCAATAATCATCGTTCTTCATAATTATTCACCTTGTTGATTTGTTTGGTTAGGCTGTTGATCAGTGACATCACCATTGGCACGCTTAGCATTCTTAACTTCCTCAATGTGTTCATCTGTCATACGCTGAATTTCTTTCTTGGGATCATCAACGAATGATAATGTACCGAGTTGTGTTTCCTTGCTGACAATACCTTCAAGAGAACGAGCTGTATTAGCTTCATCAGCAGTATTAACAGGTAAGTTTTGATAAAACTTAAATGATAGGTCTTTCCATGCGTCTACATGGTCATTCTTAAGAATGGTATCAACACTAAAAATAGTTTTGAATAGTTTTCTCATTGATTGAGTAAACTTACGTTCTTTATTAACAGCCATGTTTTGCATAGGTAATAACTTATACTTCAAAGCAACACCAGAACTATTACCCGCAAAGGCTTGATCATTTAAATTGGCGACCATTGAAATTTGATAAATAAGATCAGTTAATCTATCAATCAAATGTTCTTGCATATTATCGCCATCAGGCTTAGTAATAAAACTTATATCTGCATCTTTAGAGGCTTCTTCTGGGCTATAAAACACTTGATTACCATCTAAGTTAAAGATTGGATTACCATTTTTATCTTTAGGTAGTCTTAAACCAGTAATCTTTAGATAAGCATTATCAAAATATTCATTTTGGTTAGCCTTTTGACTCAAAACGTTATCTAGCGCTTCATTAAGCGTCATGATGTCATTAATTAGCCCCTGTTTATAAACGTTAGAGCTAAACTCAACAGCTGGTACAGCATTAAATGGATTAATTTCTGAATTAATATCATTCATTAAATATTTATCGTCAAAGTTGTATTGCTTGTCAGCAAAGTACACTGTCCCATTAACTTGACTATTGCTATTAAATGAATAACGAACGTAAGCAATTTGGTTCATTTCAACAGTGTCATCGTAAATGATGAATGAACTTTCTGGACTTGTATAAGTTATCTTTGTGTTGCTATTTTCATCTTGATAAACAAAAGCAATTGAGCGCCCATAGATATCACATTGACGACTAATTTCGCTTAATTTATCGGCAAAGGAGTTGCTACTTAACCAGTTCTGTAATTCCTCATTATCTTTTTCATTATTGAGTGTAATGTTAGGCGGAACCCCGATAAAGTAGCCGTTAAACGTTTCTACAACATACTTAGTAAGATTAGCCATTAATCGGTTATCTGGTCTTAAATCGCCTTTTTTAGGCTTGCTTAGAATTGGATGATTACCTAAATATTCATCTTTTAATTTCTTTAAGGACGGCATTAATGTTTCATTGTGATACTTAACGAAGTTTTGTAAATCATCTGAAGTTAAAGCTTTGTCTTTCGGATAAATAAAGCTTCCATTATCATCAATTTCACAATTACCATTTAATATAGAAATGCTTTCTGTCATACTCTCACTCCTTTAAATAAAGTTATTCTTGAATATCATTGCTTTAGGTGTTGCGTGTCCATTAATTGGATCTAAAGCATAACGGCAAGCATCAATACAATGGTTATAGCTATCAACAGGATAGTTAGTATATTCATTAGTTTGCTTGTCTTTCTTGTATGTGTAGTTTTCTAATTCTTCAATCAATTTCACACATCTATCGTCAACTACAAACTTATATTGGTTCATAAATGCGATACCTTGGACAATTGAGTCAGCACCTTTTAACGCTGGCTTAATTCTATAAATTCCATCTCGTCTAATTTCAGCAATTGACTTTTGTTCAGCAGCATCAGCAGTAATGATTTCTTTTGCATATCCCATTTGTTTAATTGCTTTAGCGATGTCATCATTCAGCATGTGTTGCTTAACGTACTCTTCCATAAAGTAAATAATTTTATTCTTCTCATCTACTTTTAAATGCATGAATGCAGACGGATCATTAGTAAACCCAAAATCAAGTCCAAAGTAACTAGGTAAACTAACCATTTCTTGATTATCTGCATTAAGACGTCTCTTTTCGTAATGTGGGAAGACTAACTTATCAAGTGTTGCAAACTCGCCTAATGCATAAATACGATAGTATGCGGGATTACTTTGCTCCAATTGTTGGATAGTCTTACGAGTTCGTTCATCAAGGAAACGATTGTCATGATAAGTAGAGTGAATAATCTTAACGTCTGGTTGTTTCTGTTCAAAGAAATGTTTATATACCCAATTAAGTTTGCTGACTGGGTTAAACATTAGAAAGATCTGTTTGTCTTTATGTTTACGTTCACGAAGTCGCAAAGTAAGTTGTGTGTAGTCATCTAAATTAAATTCAGTTGCTTCTTCCATGACAACATCAGATAAGCCTTTAACTGACTTAATTTTCTCAACATCATCTAATCCAGAGAATAAAAAAACAGCCCCGTTAGGTAGCTGTATTTCATAGTTTGATTTATTTACTTTACATCGCGATAGCAAGCCTAAATCACTCAAACAGGACTGTACATCAGCAAAGATTGACTCTTTAACTGTTGCCCCAACCTTACGAAGCCAAAGTATCTTACGTGGATATTTCCATTGTTTACATGCTTTAAGAATAACCTTTTGAACAACACCGTGTGACTTACCCGAACTAGCTCCACCATAGTAAACTTCAGTGAAGTTAGCGTAATCAAATAAGCCTTTCAAGAATTGGTCATTGAATACTCTTTTAGGGTGTGGAAACTCAAGTTTAATCGCCATCGTCGTCACCGCCAATCACAATCTTAATATCAGATGAATTGATATCAACACTATCTTTCCAAAGTGAGTAACGCTTACCAATTAATTCAGCAGCTTTAATTCTGTCTTTAGTATTAGTCGGCACTTCGATTGCGTCACCATTACCAGCAACCACAACTTCTTTAACTTTGCCCCGCATTACGCTTGTCAATAGCTCAAGTACTTCTTTTTGATCAGCAATCTTACTATTAGATATTTCAGTCATTTTTTCGTTGATGTAATTTCTAATGTTAACTTTTGACAAGTTATCGGCACCAATCTGTCGTGCTGTTTTATCACTGTATCCAGCATTAATTGCTGATTGAGTAGCATTACCGGTTTTTACATATTCATCTGCAAACTTCTGTTGTTTAGCCGTTAGTTTGATATCAATTCACCTCCTTTAATTATAAGGTATAAAAAAAGACATCTAATTAAGGATGCCATTATTTTTATTTAGTCATTGATTATTATTTACTATCGAATTATCTATTTCTTCTTGTTGTTGAACAATTTGTGGATCATACTGACCGTTAGTATTTTTCATCCAATTATCATCAGTAGCTTTATCTCCACTCTCAAGTTGATTAGGCATTGCAGACGAATTAGTTTGTTCATTAGTTGATAGCTCTTTATCTACAGCATTCTTATGGATCTGCATTGCTTGATTATAAAGTTGACTTTTAGTGAATGCTCCTTGTTGCTGGTCTGAATTTGATTGGTAATTATATGATTGATTATCATTTCGATTAGTCGGATCACTTTGTTGTTGATTACTCAATTGTTCGACATTGCTCTTATCATCCTGTTCATCATCTTGTTTAAATTGAATTTTTTTATTATCCTGGCTATTGGTCTGCTTTGTTTTTGGTGATTTTGTCCCTATTGTTGAATGACTTCTATATCCAGCATAAGCGCATCCACCTATAAAAACTACAGATAGCATAATCCAAATAAATACTTTTTTAATCATAAAAATTCACTCCTTATAAGTCTCATATTAAATTATACTAGTTATTAGCAATAAGGCTTACATATTAATTAAAAAAATAATTTATTGAAAAAACTACCGTGTAATCACTAATCGCATTTCTGCGAAACACAGTAGTTTTTAACGAGATATGAGCGATACAACTCAATAATAAGTTGTGGAATTGCACCACAATGAAATAAGCAGTTATTGTTGAATATTTAAAAATGTTTAGGAGTGCGTCATCTTCAATACTTATCTCAATTTCTAAATCTTATTACCTATATCAAGAACAGATGTAATTAGCACCCAAGGTTTTCGAGCCCAATGGCGAGTAGCGGATTTGAACCGCTCGTGTCCATAACTCGCCGCCGATGAGATTTAATAGCATAATAACTAAATCTTCCACAATACATATTATAGTGCATCAAGGTGCAACATGAGTCCGGAAACGGTTTGGAAATAGTCTGATAAAACTCCGGTCTAGTTTTTTTTATAAACTGCAATATCAATCATATTACCTCTGGCATCTTTAAAAGCTGGCATACACTCAGCAAATACAATTAAAGCTTGTCTCTTATTAGCATAGTACTGTGATTTTCCCATATTCAAGTCCAACATAATTGCCAAATCAGAAATACCTTCACATAAATATGTATCAGTAATGATTTTTTGATAAGTTGGATCTTGAATAATTGATACAACATCTCTAATCAATTCACAGTAATACATTGCATAATGGCGTTCTTCTAACTTATCAATAATCTTTTCTTCTTGTGCATTACCAACAGTAGCAGATTTAGGCATAGCAGATATAATTGGGCTTTTTAGTGTTATTTTCAAACTCAATTCCATCTTATGAAATGATGAGTAGTTTCTCAAAACTTGTTTTGCGTTTCTAATTGTTTTCTCGTGGTTTAAGCTTGGAAAGTGCATGAATTAACCCCCGTTTAAATGTTATAATAACAGTATCTTACTAATGTCGGTCATTTAATTGACGGGCTTTTTTTATGCTCATTTTTAAAATAATAGTGCAAAAACTCTAATCCTCTAACATATTTACAAATAAGCGAATTGCTACTGCACTGGTTACAAGGTCAATTTCATTATCTGCTTTGTAGCACCAATCATCTCCGATAAGGATTAACTTATCGTCTTGTGCAAGAACTTTGTCTATCCCACATCTACGTTGTAAGTAAGTCATAATTTCTTTGCTTTTCCTTTGCAGGTCTGGAGTTTCTGTATAGTTAATCATCTTCAACCTCCACAGCAAATTGTTTTAATTGTTTAAGTTGTGGATCGCTTTCAATTTCTTCCATGGTAAATTGGATAGGCTTACTAATAAGCTTATATTGCCAAGTGTAGTAATTAAGCTTAATGTCATCGTCATCTACTTCATATGTCCAATCTTTGCCTATTTTGGAATAGTTTTTTCTTACTAGATAAGAATTACAACCATCTTTATCAAGAAGTGGGCTTTTAATCACATACTTTGGGTTTCCAATTTCATAGTCATATAAAATAGCACTAATAAACTTTGTAGCGTTATGTTCAGATTTTGAAAGCCACTTTCTAATTTCTAATGGGACGTCTTTACCATAAAGTGTTAACAATTCAGCTCCGTACATTGAATATTTAATTTTAAATAAATTAACATAATCAGCCACAAATTGTGGAATTATTGGCAATTCTATTTCTTTTTTAGTCATGTTTATTCACTCCTATTTAACTTTTATATCATCTAAATAAATAGATCCATCCCAGTCTTTTAATTTGTTAATCATAAAATCAATTTGTACTTGTCTAGCTTTATTACCAATCCATTCACCCATATTAGGTAATGGAATTAAATTTGCATCATATGCATCAAAAAACAAAGTATCAGACATTGTTTTCTTTTTGTTTAAAAGCCATTCAATAGTTTCGTAATCTTCACCAAAAGTGAAACCGGCTTTGTATTTTTCAATAACTTGTTCTTTAGTCATGTTTATTCCCCATTCTTTCGTTGATTTCTTTAATTTGATCAGGTGTAAATTTATTCATCATAAATTGGCTTAATTTTCTAGTCTGGATTTGTTTATTAATTGTTTCTGCAGTACTGCATATAATTCCTAACACAATAATTGCAAACATCATTTCTGCTAATAAAATCATCTATTTTTACTCCTGAAGTATTTTTTCAATTGTTCTATTACTTGCTTCTGATTAGTGATTAATTTTCCGTCAATAGCCCTAGTTTTCGTAGTTACTTCCACTCATTTTTATCGTTGCCTTCGTTTTCTTTATCATTAAGAACGGTTTCCATTAATCCCATGAGTTGTTGTTTAATCTTTTGTGCAGAATAGAAGCTTAATAACTTTTCAAAAATTGAAATTCCAAGATAAATGCTGAAAAGCGTTAATGTTAAATTGATTAATGTGTTCATTCTCTCCAATTCAATTGATTTCTTTAATTTCTTCTAGAATCTTTAAAAAAATTTTTAATCATCTACTTTACCTACTGGAACAACGTCTTCTGGTTCAATCATTAGGTTTTTTAGGTCGGAAAGAGCTAAATCAACTTGGTGTCTATTAAATTTAGTTTGTGTAAAGTCACCTTCAAATTTACTATCAATGAAATATTTATCATGTTTCTCATCGTAATTGATAAAACAATCATCGCTATCGATATCTTGTCCCAAAAAAATATAATATTTATTTTCCATTCTGTTTCTCCAGTCTTTTTACTTGTTAATTATTACTAAAACTCGCTTTCTTCAAATGTTTTCGTGCGATAGTTATACTTAGCAATCGTTACTGGTATGTGATAAATACTTTCAAATAATGTCATTCTCAAACTAGCATCAGTGGTTATCTTCGTTGGCTTAACGTCGATAACTTTTGTCATATTCCCATCATCGTCATAGATCACAAAATCTGGACTATAAACTCGATGACGTTTATTCTTTTTACCAACTTTAAATTTAGGAATAATCTCAAAACTCTTATGGCATGTAAAACGCTTTTTGAGCAGTTTAATATGGCGTTGGTAATATAATGCCTCTGCCTTGCTGTCGAACTTGATACCGTCAATAATTTGCCTTTTTGCATGATATTTATTCGACTTATAGCGCTTGATTATCATCATCTAAATTCGTCTAGACTAACACCTAAAGCAACAGCTATTTTTGACATCAAGTCAAAGCTAGGCTTTTTTATTTTTCCATTTTTTAGATCATATATTGTTGAACTATTCTTCAGACCCATTATTTCTGATAATTTCTTTGGATTTAACATACGTTCATCTAATAACGGCTGTATTTTTTCCCACATGATTGAGTCACACTTTCTTGTTATAATTAAGTAACGACATAACGTTATATATGAGGAGTGATTTTATGAGTAACGATTTTGACAATGAGGATTTTCTGGATCCCGAAACGCGTAAATTAATAAATAAGCATTATGAATTAGTTAAGCCAATAATCGATATAGAAAAAGATATTCCGAGATTTCCAACACCTTTACAAAAAGTTATTGATAGTTATAACGATGTTGAATCCGCATTAAATATAAATGGATATTCTCAGAAAAGCCCTATATATTATGCAATTGATTCTCTCAGTAAAAATATTTCTCCATTCAAAAGTCAAATTAATATGATTAATTCACTAATAAAGACAATTAATCCACTATACGAAAATTCATTAAACATAATCGCATCACAAAATGCATTGTTAGGTAATTCTATTTCAAATGCTTTAAATGCTAAAAATTACTTAGACGTTAAACAAGAACTAGATAACTCATTATCACTACTTAATGAACATGAATATGAAGAAGTTTTTAATGCTATAAATAGTCTTCTTGATGAAGCTCCAAATGATACCTCTAAAAAGAATGACGAAGTCGTTCAAACTGAGCATGGTATAAGCGAAATAACTAAAAAGAGCGGCGTGAGTAGCCCACTTAACAATATAGAAAAAGCCAACAATCAAACTAAGATGGTAAAAAAGCCATCCCAATCCAATAAAACATCGATAAAAAAACATATTCTCTCCTTAAACCAACAGCAAATTAATAAAGTTCTATTTTCTGCGCTAGATGTTATTACTAGCCCCACACTAAGTTATATTTATCAAAACGATCCAACTCAGCTGCTATATACAGAAATACTTGCAAATGCATTAATAGTGATACTTTTATATTTAAACTCTCCTAAAAACTAGAACCCAAATTAAGGTTCTTTTTTATTTTCCTTGTGCTTTTTGATTATCATCGATTAAGATTTTTAAGCCTTTTCTCAAGTTCATCATTTGAAGTAGCATTATCAATTGACCGTTTATTAATTTGAACAACGTTACTATCTTCATCAGCCCAACTGGGCAAGGTTTCCCTAACGTTTAAATTAGATTTAATGCTAGGTGGCTCTGTATCGAAATCATCTTCCCAAGAATGTTGATTAAAGAACGTTGAACCATACTTAATGTACTGAGCATCAACGTTGTGAGCTTTAATCTCTGCACGATATTTAAGTATTCCATCTTGGACTTCTTTAGGTGTAGTTCCTGAGTTAACTGCTTTTTTATATGATTTCAAAGCTGCTTGCTTATCCTTTTTCTTTGGATAAAGTTTCCAAAGCTTTTCAAAATCATTTTCAATTTGTTTTGCGGTAGTTTTGCGCTTTTGCGCAATAGTATTTCTTTTGTTTTGTTTAGTTTTGTTTTGTTTATTTAATGCGCTACTGTTTTGAGTACTATCTTGGTTACTACCTTGAACACTGTTTTGACTACTACTTTGATTACCTTCTTGACTACTAACTTGGTTACTATCTTGCATAGCCAAATTAATAACTCGATAAGAAGTAGCTTTTGTTCCCTTAGTTTTAAAATCAATAAAACCATTCTGCTTTAAAACATTTCTATCTTTGTTTATCCCTGAACGGCTTAAACCAGATAGTGATTGTAGCGAAAGATTAGCAACAGTAAACCATTCGCTCCAACCAGTCTTATTGTTTACGTGCATTAGTGCATGCCATAATGCAATTTCACCGGTACTTAGTGGGTTTAAGCTTTGCTTATCATAGAACGCTAAAATCTGTTTTATATAGTTCATAATGGTCTCCTTTCATCAATATAATTGGTTTCCCACCAATCAGGCATAATCAGCATACTGGCTATTAAAAATTAGAACGGTAAATCATCATCAGTAACATCTATTTGATCTCCACCATCAAATGGGTCATTACTACTTTGATTTCCATAACTTGTGTTACCTTGATTAGAAGGTTGGTAATTGTTTGCTGGTTGGTTGCTATTCTTTGGTTCAAGCAAAGTAAAGTTTTCAACTACAACTTCAGTAACGTAAATTCGTTGACCTTGATTATTTTCATAATTACGTGTTTGTAATCTACCTTCAACACCAAATAACGATCCTTTGTGTACAAAATTTGCTAAATTTTCAGCACTTTTACGCCAGATAACACAATTAACAAAGTCAGCTTCTTGATCACCGTTACTATTCTTAAATCGACGATTAACAGCTAAATTAAACTGTCCTACTGCTGTTCCAGATTGTGTATAGCGCAAATCAAGATCTCTAGTTAAATGTCCTGTTAAGACAACTGTATTAATCATTGCCAACCCCCTGTTTTTGCTTAGCTAGTTCTTTTTCAATGTTTTGATCAAGATAACTTATAATTTTCTTAATCTCAGAAACATTTGTTGTTTTACGTGCTATCTTGTTAGTTTCATAAACCATTTTTCCTGTTGTTTGAGCATCAAAGCCAATCATTTTTGAATAAGCTGAAAGCTTTGTTTTAACTTCATTGTTTAAATTTTTGATTTCTTCAATTGTTTTTTGTTTATTTTCTTTTTTTTGATTATTAACTGGTTGTTTGCTATTTTGTTGATTGGATTGGCGTCCTTGAGCAGATCTATGTTGTTGATTAGAATAATTATTATCATTTCTTGATGCATTTCCATCATCATCAACGCTATCTGTGATACCAAAGGCAGTTGCTAATGAATAACGACTTGCATAAGTCTTAGCTGATCCATATGCTTGAGCATCATGTTTACCACCTACTGGAACAAAGAAAGGATCGAACTCAATATATTGCCCAGATGAATGAGTCATAATCGTTTGGATTCCGACCACGTTTTGTGCCTCTGTGGGTACAGAGTTTTGAAAGAAAGCTAACCCTGTTCCATCAAGCGCATCATCAATTGCTTTTGTTACACCAGTCAAATTAACGTAATTGTTTTTAAAATATGGATTGGTAGCATTCTTGGCTGGTTGTTTTAATTTCGTTCTAAAGTCATTTAAAGATTTGAATATTTCTTTTCTCTCTTCACTGAATTTCATAACCTTATCCTCCTATCTCAGGCTTAAGTTTTCACGCTCAACAATTTTTGCTCCACGCAATACCACACCGCTTTGAATTGCTTTCTTAATTGCAGTCTTATTAGCCTTTGGAGTTGGAGTGATAAAGTATTCTGACGGAATTAAACTTTCATCAGTAATCTCTACTGCTTTAGATGGACGAAATCCCGCTTTATGGAAACTAGTTTCAATCTTCTCTTTATTCATAGTTTGCATTGCATAAGAAAGCCGTTCTTTTAACTGTTTAATTAAATTAGTATTGTGTTTCTTAATTGAACTTATTCTTTTTGTTTCTTTATCGATTGAATCGTTATCAGCTTCTAAGCTATTAACGAAACTTGCATAACCATCAAATTTGTTTTTTACAATGTCTTCAAAATCAAGACTATCAAGCGTATCTTTTAACACTTCCGGATCATCGCTGATAGCATCAATTTTTTTGTATAAATCTGTAATTTCGTATAAGCTTGCCATGTTAAAACTCCTTTGATTAAAGTTTGTTAGCCTCTTCTTGCAATTCTGCTTTTAGTTCATCAATTTTTTTGCATTTACCGATGAGAACGTATTTTCCTTCCTTGTTCTTTTGTGCTACTTTCGTATTTAAAGCTCTTGTTTCAGCATTTGCTATCTTTCGTCTTAATTGTTTAATTTTGTTGGTTTTAATTAACACAGTTTCAGTCATTTTTTCTTCTCTCCAGTTTCTCTTCTAATTCAGCATTTAATTTAACTAACGTTTTATTTTCAACCATAATTTTCTCTTTTCAGATTGAATTAATTGACCATTACTGTTAGAACTAATCTGTATTAAATATGAACTAGCTTTTAGGTCATTCGCATTCGTGTGTGAATGATCTTTTTTTATGCACTTTTTTAGAAATTGTCTAAAAATTTTGTTTTCCCTTCTGTTCGTATAAGCTAAGTGCGCTATCAACATGTCTGATGTCATATGCGATGTGACTACTACGATCTTCTTTAATTCCTAGTTTTTTAATAAAACTATTGAAACTAGTCTTATATGGATCATAGTGATAGCCTTTTTTAGCTAAATAATCTTTTAATTTAATACCTGATAAATGTTTTGGTTCAGAAGACATTTATCTCACCTCCTCCTTAAAATGATTTCCCCGTCGTTTATTTTGTTCAATTTGCTTTTCAACTTGTCTTTTATCAAACCATTCAGCAAATTTAACAAAATTAATAGATGCTGAAATTGCCAATAATATGAATAACCAGTTGCTAGCTACTTCACTCATGGTTTCATCTCCTTTAATAAATATTTCTTTTAGTTTGATATACTTTCTAATTAGAAAGGTGGTGATCATAATGGATAATAAACAAGTTGCTTTAGAATTAACTAAAGCTTGCCTTACTTTTATGTCAGATTTAGCAATTTCTACAAAGTCTAGTGTTAAAACAAATGTTGATTTCCCAATTAATACTTATAAACACTATCTTGCAGAATTAAATAAATCTAACGATGACGAAAATTAATCTCTTCGTTTTTGGTTAAATCAACAGAGTTAGAGATCTTCATGCTACTTGCGATAGTGTGGAGGTCCTTTTCTATCTCCCACAAATAATCTAGTAAAGATTTAAAATATTTAACCATTAATCAAGCACCTTCTCTCTTAATAACCTTGGAACAACTTTCTTAAATTCATCAGGAAAGTAATATATTGATGTACCGCGACCGCCTGATTTAGTCTTTTTTCTATGTTCAATAGCTCTCATTTCTGGAAGATTGGCTATTTCTTGCCAACCGCTTACAGACTGACAAGTCAAACGTCTAGCTTCCTTTGTATCAATTAAGAGCAAGTCATTTCTTGCTGTTTTAAAAAATGGTTCAAACAAGTTTTTCAGAAAATCAATAACAATAGGCTTTATTAATTGACCTAATGAAATATCATTCATCTAAATCACCTCTTAAAATTCATTAGCAGCTTCTGCTAATTGATTACTAACTTCATTCATTTGTACTTTTACTGCGTTATCTAATGCTTCATCAGGTAATCTTTTAATAACGTCTTTTGGAACATTTGAAATTTGCATTAAAATATTTTCTTGCTGTTTTCTTGACTCTTTTGACATAATTCAATTTCCTTTCGTTTGATATAATCACATTAGGAAGGAGGTGATTACAGTGAATAAAGTGCAAATTAAGCTAAATAATGGCGATCTTTTTCTTATTGAAGAATTGAAATCTATTACTTACGGTAAAACTGGCTTTCCAGATAAAAAAATCGAAAAAGACTTTCAAAAATTTAATTTAAATGAAGCTCAATCCAATATTATTTTTGAAGGTAAAACTACATTAGTAACAAGACCTAAAGATATAATCTACGTTTTATTTAGCTAATATCAGTTTAGATAGTTCAGTTATGGTTGCCGCCATTTCTGAGCTATTTTGATTTCCAGAAATTTCCCAATCAATTAGATAATTTAGATAATCAATCAATTTTTCTCTAACAGAAATAGAATCATATTTGCTTTCCATATTTGCATCTCCTTTCGACTATAAATTTCATAAATCAACCTAACTATTTCAAACGAAACTGAATAATAAATTCTTCTATCTCGTTTGAACGATTTTGAATTAAGTCACGCTCGTGTTCCGAATATTGATTTAAGTGTTTAAAATCTACATCTTCCAAAGATTGAAACTTACGACTCACACTCGTAGGTTTCTTTTTTTGTTCACCCATTACATAGCTCCTTCAATTTTCTTAATAGCAACCTCTGTATATAACCATTGGGATACTTCTTTGTTTGAATACTGTGACTTATTACTAACCCAATGACCGTATTTGTTTTGGCCTGGTTGTTCAGCTTTCAAATCCAAGCTGTTAGCAATACGTCCAACCTTATTTGCAGTAATGTCTAACTTATCGCCAACTTCTGTTGCTGAATAATACTTTTCTTGCATGATTGGAACGATATGTTCACCAGTGATGATCTCAATTGCTTTAGCAACCGCCATTTCTTTAGCTGATACAGAACTAGTCATTTCAGCACCTTTGTAAAGCAAAGCAACTTGTCGTGATTTAGCGTTTTCTTTCATAACTGCTAACCGTTCTTTTTTCATTTGATTAGTTTCATCCAACTTGGCTAATTGTGAATGGCTCTTAATTTGTTTTTCCATGGCGTTAAATGCTTCGATGTATTTAAGTTTGAATTTCATAGCTCTTTTACCAGTGAAACCCATTGCCAAAACTGTAAAACCATCGCGATTCATTAAATATGCTTTTCTATCTCTACCGTATGAATCTGGAATATTGGTTTCTTGGAACATCTGCTCAAAATTGAGCACATCTTTTTTGAGATTATTAATATCTCTGGATACATTTCTATGTTCTTTTTCAGACGTTTCAGCAACTTGAAGTGAACTTGTTACTGCTTGTTGGTCTTTCATTACTACTAATTCGTTCATGTTTACATCTCCTAACTAACTTTTTCACTTTGTTTCTTTTTAGCAACATCGACTGCAAAAAAAATACTTGTTATTTCAAGTCTCTCTTCTTTAGTTTTTAGTTCTAAAAGATTATTTAATAAATCAATCACTCGCTTTGCATATGGTGGAAAAACATCTTGTTTACCATTAACAACAAGTTTCAGATAACTACTTGATGCATGCATAATATCTGAAAAACTATTAATCGTATTTCCAGTTTCAGCAATTAATTCGTTTAGCTTTTTTGAGTCGTTAACTTTATATTTCATAACTTCCTCCTTTCAACATAATTAATATTACATCATAAGTTGCTATTAAGCAACACTTTTGTATAAAAATGCTATTATTTTTGTATATTTTAGCAACACTTTTGCTAAACTAAATCAAAAGGACGGTTGAAACTATGGCATTTGGAAACGATTTAAAGAATTTAAGAAAAGAAAAAGGCTTCACTCTTAGACAACTTGCTATGCAAGCTAATATTAATCCAGGATATTTATCTAGATTAGAAAACGGAAAACAAAATATTCCTAAACCAGAAACTCTTGAAAAATTAGCAAAAGGATTGAGAATTTCAAAAGAAGAAATGTTTAAATTAGCCGGTTTAGAAATATCATCAGATGATAAGTTAGATAAATATAAGCCAGAATGGGCAGATGAAAACGATGTTCTTCAATTGGATAAATTCTTAGAAACAAATGGTGAAATGACTTTTAAAGGTGTTGAACTAAACAAGGAACAACGAGAAAGAGTTACTGAAGTTTTAACACAAGTATTTTGGAATGAACTTAAAAAACAAAGGAAATCAGGTAAGGAGTCAAAATAAATGGAAAGAATGAATAAGATTGTTAAATATTTATCATCGACTTATAAAACTTCTGATCCATTTGCTTTGGCTGACATTTTAGGTATAGATATCCAGTGGTGGAATTTCATAGATGAACCTAAAGGAGATACAGTCAGTCCACTAGGTCACCCTGTTATCCTATTAAATGATTCTTTAATAGATTCAAATGAAAAATACTTTGTTTGTGCACATGAATTAGGACATGCCCTTGAACATGTTGAATTTGCTGGATATTATATTTCAAATAATAGAATTAAAAACAAGTATGAATATGAAGCAGATTCGTTTGCAGCTGAGCTTCTTATTGGTTTATATGAAGAAGATTTTAGATATCTACCAAATACATACGATGACTTGAGAAGAGCATATGGGTATCCTAGTCAAAGCTTATAATTAAATAGCCACACAATTTGTGTGGCTATTATTGTACAAACATGTATTAACAATTAGTTAACATTCTTTGCTAAAATTTAATTATCAAGTCCAAATACTGATGACTTTAAAAGCTGAATAGCATTTATAGGAGGGCTTATATGTTTAACTTTTTAGGGAAACTAACAATGATGACTATTAAAGTTTCGGCAGCAATTATTATGGCAACTGTAGCTGCAATTATTGGAGCTGCAACTTTTTTAGGCTATAAATTTATTTCCAATAAAAATAATAATGTACAAACCATTAATACTGACGGAAGAAAAGAAGTAATAGGAGAAGAAATTGACAAAGACAAAAAATAAAAAGAAATTTTATAAAAGATGGTGGTTCTGGCTAATTGTTGTAATCATTATATTTAGTTTATTTGGATCTCGTGGAAAAGATAAAAATGATAATTCATCTGATAAAACCACTACTGCTAAAAAAGCAAATTCTAAAAATGAAATTAGTAGAGAAAAATACGATAAGGTACAAATTGGACAAACAAAGCAAGAAGTCAAAAGTGAGCTTGGTAAACCATCATATTCTAGTACCACTACTGTTAATGGTATTGAATCGGGGCTTCAAACATGGAATAACGTTTCTAGCAGTTTTAAGGTAAGTACAGTGACCGTAACATTAACTAATGGAAAAGTTTCTGGAAAATCTTATACTAAGCCAATTGTAGGAAAAGTAAATCCTGTTAACCAGAAAAAACTAGATACAATTCAAAACGGTGCCTCTTATAAAGATGTAATAGATCAATTGGGAGATCCCGCAACAGAAAATCAATTAGATTTAGCTGGTCAAAACTCAATTACTATTGAATACCCTACTGATAAAAAAGGTGGAGCTGTTTCATTAACTTTTAATAATGATTCTTTAACTACAAAAACGGAATCACATTTTAATTAATAAAGGTTATGTAGAACTTTAATATCAACCCTACTCGGTAGCAAGGAACAGTTCGACTCTGTTCTTAGGGCTTTGTAACAATATACGTGCAAAAGTGATTCACGCTAAAAGCTATTTAAAGGGAGTTATATTATGGGAATGTTTTTATTAAGCACACTTCTGTTTGCCGCAACATTTATGGCAACAATTTATGTTATTTTTGAATTAATTCTAATTGTTAAATACCGAAAAAATAAGGAATTGCGTATTTTGCATGCTAAAAGAATGTTAATCGGCTTTATTATTATGGTTGTTGCAATCATTTTAGATATCATTCCTTACAATCACTATAATAAAATTTATGAAAATAAAGTAAAAACTGAAAATGCAATTAAGTTTAATCATCCACTTTCAAATGGAATGCAAGGAAAATGGACAAATGATAATGGCGATATGCTTACCATTAAAAACTCAAACGCAGAATTAATGATCGCCAATGGTAAAAAACAAGGAACATATAATTTTAAAGTAAAATCTAAAAATAACTACAAGTATGTATTAAAACCTGAAGGTAAAAAAATGGATAAGACATCTAAATACTCATTATTGTTCAATAATAAAAGCATTGCTGAATTTAAATATGGTAAACATAAAATCACTTTTAATAGTCAAGAAGTTGAAGTTACCAAAAATAATGTTAGAACTGTACCCAATGATAAGGATACAAATAAATCCGTTAACAAAAATGCAACCACATTAACATCACAGACAGATGCCCCACAAGCTAATACGGCACCACAAGCATCTCAATCAGATAACAATCAACAATCTTCTCAATCTCAAACAAACAATGACAACACCCAAAAATCAAGTAATTATGATGTTTATACTAATCCACAAATGTATTCAAATCGCGGATTTTAATTAATTGATCTACCCTACTCGGTAGCAAGGAACAGTTCGACTCTGTTCTAGGGATTTGTAACAAAATAAAAAGCAACATATTTTAGGATGCTGAGATAGGAAAAATGATAGATGGCAACGTAATGAAAATAAATCCAAGTGATCAAATAAGACATTCAGGTTAAAATTGATTTATGTTTGATTTATGTTTGATTTATGTTTGATTTATGTTTGATTTATGTTTGATTTACTGCTATATCAGTGTTTTTTATGTTTGACTTATGTTTGATAAAAAGGATGAATACATGTTAACAAAAAAAGATTTACCAACAGAAAATGTTCACGTTGAATATAAATTAGCTTCGAAAAATAAACTTCCAAAATCTATATGGGAAACTATATCGTCATTTTCAAATACAGATGGTGGAAAAATTTATTTAGGAATAGATGAAGATATTAAAACCAAAGAGTTAACAATAAATGGAATTACAGATTTCAATAAATTAAAAACAAATTTTTTAAATACGCAATCCGATAAAGACAAAATATCTAGGTCGGTTGTTCTTGAAAAAAATATAAATTTAATTTCAATAGATGGAAAAAATGTAATGACGATTTTTGTTCCAAAATTAAACGTTAAGTATAGACCTATTTATTTAAATGGTAATATTAAATTAACTTATATTAGAGAAAACGATAGTGATAGAAAAGTAAGTGAAGAACAATTAAAATATTTGCTTAGAGAATCGGATTCAGACATAGATTCAGTGTTACTTGATAACTTTAATATTTCTGATTTAAACTTAATTGATATACAAAGTTACCAAGCTCGATTAGTTGAATATACTGGAAATGAGGAATATCTTACCTCAGATTATCAAAGTTTCTTAGAAAAAATCGGATTAATTGCTACTGATAGAACTATAGAAAATGGAAAGAAAAAATTAAGAATTGCAGCGTTACTTCTTTTCGGAAAATATAACTCAATCGTTGAAAAATTTCCTAATTTCTTTTTAGATTTTATTGTTAGAAACAATAATCAAAACAAAAAAATAAATGATAGAATATACACTTCAAATGAACCACAGCATCCTCAAAACATATATTCGTTTTTTAGTATGGTCTCATTAAAGTTACAGGCGATTATAACTAATGAATTATCATTAGATAAATTTAAGCGTGTAGATAGCGGTGAAGAAATGTTTAATGTGGTTCGTGAAGGACTTGTAAATTCACTAGTACACGCAGACTATGGTTCAAAAGAACAAGTTAAAATATCATATTACGATGATTATATCGTTTTTCAAAATCCAGGAGATATGAGAGTTTCGACATCACAATTTATGATCGGTGGAGACTCAGAGGCAAGAAATCCATTTATTTTCAATGCTTTTGTTAGAGCAAAATTGGGAGAAAGAACAGGTAATGGTGGTTTACTAATTTATGATACATCTTATAGATATAAACTACGGACACCAGAAATAAAATCAGAATTCAATAGAACCGTACTAACATTTTGGAAAATACCATTAGAAGAAAGTGTATTGAATAATATTCCTAAAGAATATCAAGAAACTTATAAATTTATGTGTAAACATTTAATTGTAAAATTTTCTGATATAAAGAAACTTTATAAATCAGAATATCAAGGACATAAAATTTTAAATGGAATGGTTAAAGATGGCTATATAGAAAAAGATGGAGAACGTAAAGGAACTAGGTATTCTTTACCAAATGCCTCTCCAACCGTACAAATGATAATGAATAGAATGGCAAAAGATGTACAGGATTCATTAAAAAAAGGTAGATAATATATTATCTTAATTATTAAATAGGCACCTCCCCTACTCGGTAGCAAGAAACAGTTCGACTCTGTTTTAGGGATTTATAACAAAAACAAAAAAGGCACCCAAGAATGGGTGCCATGATTAGTATCTTAAATTGAAAGATATAATGATAATAGAAGTGTCACAGTAATAATACTAATCTATATAATAGTATATTATTCAGATAAATTAAGCAAAAAAAGTACCTAAATTAATTTAGGTACTTTTGATTAGTACTGTGTGATAGAGATTTGGAATATAACGAATGATATATACAAAATATAAGAAAGAATCAAACGATTACAACACTAATCAATTAGATATATTACATCTTAAATCATTATAGTTCAATGATAGTGATATCATAATCAATCAAATTTTTAAATAAATAAAAAAGCGTCCAAATATGGACGCTAAAGGTTAGTAGTTTTGAGGATAAATAGTCAAAATGGTCAAAAGATAAGTCATAATATGCCTTAATAATACTAACCTATATGATAATATCTTATATTATTAAATTTTTCAAATAAAAAGCGCCTGATAAACAGGCGCTTAGTTAGTGTTGCAAGGACATCACCACTGCTTGGTAGAAACAGAGAAAAAGGTATTATAGGTAACAATTATTTACTACTAGTAAGCACACAACACTAACTTACACGATGATATCTCATATTATTAATTTATTCAATAAAAAAGCACCTGATAAACAGGTGCTCAATTAGTGTTGCGAGGACATTATTAATGGTTAGTAAAGGTAAATAAATAATCAGGATAATAATCATTGAAAGAACACAACACTAATTCATGTAATGATATCTTATATTGAAAAATTTTTCAAACAAAAACGCCTGATAAACAGGCGTCCAATCAGTGTTGTGAGATATTACTATGCTTAGCTTAACGGAGATGAAAAGTATCAGGTAATAATTAGACAATATTGGAAGCACACAACACTAATCCACGTGATTCTATACCTAATTTAAATTTTATTCAATAAAAAAGACATCCAAAAGGATGTCTAATTGCCAGTATCAATTAATAACTACTTAATCAAAAGAGCACTGTGAGGAAATAACGCCATTTGCTAATAAACGAGAATTTCATATTTACAATATGATACTGACATGGCGTTAACAATACCATTTTACCATATCAGTCCCCTATTATTAAGTAGAAACGAATTATTCAGCAAAATAAAAAAGACCCCCACATCAATAAAGGTCTTTTCTAGAGAAATCCTATAAGGACTCCTCAAGTAAGCATAATATCACATTTTGTAATAAAATAAAATAAATACAAAGCTTATTGACGTCTATAATAGTTTAATTCTATTTAAAGCCATTTAAACATGTACGTGCAAACCTGATCCACGCTAAAAGCTGTAATAATAGGAGAATATAATATTATGAAAAAAACATTATTGAAAATTGCAACCATAAGTGCAATTTCTTTGACAGGAGTTTCAGCACTACCCCTCAGTTCAATTAATCCTATTGCAAATGCAAAAGTAAAAAAGACATTTTCTACAGAAGTGCAAGGTAAATGGACTAATAATAAAGACGATGTGTTTACCATCAAAAACTCAAACGCAAAATTAAAAATTGCCGACGGTAAAAAACATGGAACATATAAGTTTAAAGTAAAATCTAAGAATAAAGATAAGTATGTATTAAAAGCAGACGGCAAAAAAATAGATAAGACATCTAAATACTCATTATCGTTCAATGATAAAAACATTGCTGAGTTTAAATATGGTAAATATAAAATCACTTTTAACAGTCAAGAAGTTGAAGTTACTAAAAATGTTCAAGTTGTAACAGATGATAAAGATACAAATAAATCTGATGACGTAAATAAAACCACAACAAATTCACAAACAGATGATCAACAAGCTAATGCTTCTTCAACACAAGCATCTCAACCAAACAGTGGAAATAATCAGCAAACAGCTCCTCAAACAGATAACAGCCAACAACCATCTCAAACTCAAACAAATAATGACAACAACCAACAATTGAGTAAGTATGATGTATACACTAATCCACAAATGTATTCAAATCGTGGATTTTAATTAATTGATTTACCCTACTCGGTAGCAAGGAACAGTTCGACTCTGTTCTTAGGGTTTATAAGCCTAAATGGCTTTTTATTTTAAATATTAAAGAACATACGTTCATAATTTTGAAAGGCGGTAACAATAATGAATAATATTCCCGATTTTTGTATGCAAGTAGTCCCAGAAGATGCAGTTATTGCAGATGACGTTCCCTACTTTTATTTAAATGGAGATAAAAGTATTAGAGTTATAGGAAAACCTATTTCTAAAAAGGATCAAGAAACAATGTATAAAGTACTAAAGAACCTCAGAAAAAAGCGTGAGGCTATGGATAAAAATGGCAAGGCTTAAATATTCTAAACGTCATGCATCAGTATTTTCTTATAAAACAAAAAAATCAACCAAATTTGGATATAGAATTACCTACTATGACTCGTTCCACAAGCGACGTGAATCACAAAAACGTGGCTTTGATACAGAAATGAATGCTTACCGTGCATCTTTAAATGATCAAACTTATATTGCTGAAAATAATTCTGATTTAGTTAAAAATAAAAATTTAACTATTAAGCAATTTTCTGAAGCATTTAACAAAAGTAGAAAAAATACTTTAAAAGAATCCAGTTTTGCTCAGTCTGAAAAAATATTAAAACTCCACATCTACCCCACTATTGGAAATATTAAATTAAATGATCTTACACGGGTTCTTTATATAGATAGGGTAATTAATCCATTAGTAGAAAAAAACTTCACTAAGGCAACAATACGCGGTGTTAATCTTGCATTTTCAGTAATCATGAATGCTGCTATTGAAGATGGTTTTTTAGATAGGAATCCAATTAAAAGAATTAAAATTCCTGATACTAAAATTATTAAAAAAAGAATCATGTCAAAGTCTGAGCTTAAACAATTCAATCAACAGTTAGAAAAAGAATCGTTACTATTACAATTGATATATTACACATTAGAGCAAACTGGTATACGACGTGGCGAACTTTGTGCAATCACATGGGGTGATATTGATTTTGATAATAAAAAAATATCAATTAACAAAACACGTGACAAATACGGAATAAGAAGCCCAAAAACTATCAATAGTTATAGAACAGTTTATATTTCTGAAAATCTTACCAATTTGTTCAAAAAATATAAGATTGAAATGGGAAAACGTCTTTCACATGAAAGAATTAAGTTAAATGATGATACACTTGTGTTGTATAGTAGAAATAACAATCCAATTCATGCTGAAATGGTTTCAACGTCATTACGTGTTATTTTGAAACGAGCAGGATTAGATTATTTAATTGGTCATTTTACCGCTCACTACTTTAGACATATGTATGCTAGTTTTTTATTGAATTCTGGCGTCCCTGTCACAGAGGTTTCAAAATCACTTGGACATGCTTCGCCTGATATAACATTAAAAATATATTCAGAAGCAAATCCAGACGAAAATATCAATTTAGCTGAAAAATTTAACGATTTATGGTAACTTTTATGGGACTTTGTTTTTTCAAGTCTTATGAATGCCTTGATATAGGAGATAAGGAAGAAATGCAAACAAGTTACGTAGAACCATTAGTAAATTGTTTTCGTGATGTTCCGGCAGCCACGAAACAAACCAAAGTGCGTGTTGCACTTGCAAATAATACAATGACACCTAGTCGTGGCTTAATCGCCGCATCAGTAAGATATACACATGAACATCAAGTTAGTTTGGATGTTTTTGTAAATGCTAACCCAGATACCAGCGTCTTTAACGATTCTGAAATTAAATTGATGGAAGATGACTTGTTTCAATGCCAAGAACTTGGTGCTGATGGAGTTGTGATTGGAGCAACTACTGCTGACCATCAAATCGATTCTGAAGCAATGGAAACTTTAATCGGTGCATCTGACGGAATGGAAATGTTTTTCTCACCGGCTTTTGATAATATTGCTAAAGCTGATTGGGATAAAAACATTGCTTGGTTAGTTGACCATGATTTTTCTGGTATCATCACTAGCAAGAACTTAACTGAATTAAATGAACGACTTGTAAAAGAAGCTTCACTTCGTTTAATTCCATTAACCAATGGTAATGATGAATTAGTAAAAGTCGAAGAAAACTTAAAACCATTTATCGTAATTAACCATAAATAAAAAATGAGTAATTAGATTAATTTCTAATTACTCATTTTTTGATTAAATCATTAAAATAGTTAGGAATTGGAGCGGTAACCTTAATGGTCATGTCATCCAAAGCATCCCAAAATGCTAATTCATAACTGTGTAAAGCTTGATGATCCAGTTCATCAGTTTCTTGTCCGTACAACCAGTCACCAATTAATGGATAACCAATCGTTGAAAAATGAACCCGAATTTGATGGGTCCGTCCCGTATGCAATCTAATTTTGACTAAAGAAAAGTTTGCGCTTGTTTTGTATTTCCAAAATTCAGTATCACAGTACTTTCCACCATCAATGACCATCCGTTCCAAAAATGAATCTGGTTTCCGTCCAATAGGCAAAATAATACTAGCATGTTGATACGGAATTCGACCCACTAATCCCGCAATGTAACTCTTTTTAATTCGATGATTTTTAAATTCTTTATCCAAAATGGCATGGGCTAAGGCGTTCTTTGCAAAAATGACTGGTCCACTAGTTCCCCGATCCAAGCGATTAACCACATGAATGGTTTTACTAGGATAATCTTGCTTGATGTAATAGCCTAACACTCGATTAACCATCGTATCATTGGGATAAATATGAGATGGGACAGTCGCTACATTAACTGGTTTATTAATGATCAAATAATTATCATTTTCAAACAAAATATCAATTGGTAAATGGGAAACGTTTAAAACTTCATTTTGTTCTTCAGGAGGTAACATAATTTCAACTTGGTCACCTTTTTCCAACATATGATTAGTATAAACATCCTCTCCATTGACTAATGTCCGACCCCCATGAAACTTAATCCGCTTTAGTAAGGTTCTGGTGACCCCTTTATTCAATAAAAAAGTGCGTAGCTTTAACCGACTTTCATTTTCATTGACCCAGTTAAAATTAATCATTTAAGTTATCACCAATAAATGAATTGTTAACTCGTTCCCAGAAATGGGTATGGCGGTATTTAGCAAAATAAATTCGTCGCTTAGAAATCTTATACGTAATTGATTTAATTGGTCGATCCATTACTAATAATTGATCACAAGTTAAAACATTGTGTAATGAAACTTGTGGCACAACTGTCATTGATTCAGTAGGTGGAATAATAATTGGTGATCCAATGGTTCTGAACACCCGATTATTAATTGAGGCCATTTCAGCAATTTGAACAGCATTAAATTTTGGTGAGATAATCGCACCACCAACTGATTTGTTATAGGCAGTTGATCCAGTTGGTGTGGAAATACATAATCCATCACCACGGAAGTTTTCAAATAACTTATCTTTGATATAAACCTTGGCTACCATAGTGCCAAACAATTTTTTGATGGTTGATTCATTTAAAGCCACCATATAGTCTGGTTGGCCAGCATCAGAATAATTAACTTCAATATCTAACAATGGATAACTAACACTTTGTCCATTATCATGCTCAAGACTTTCAACTAATTGTTGGACTTCGTTATCCCGCCAATCGGTGTAGAAACCCAAGTGACCAGTATGAATTCCGACAAAGCGAACTTTTTCAGTTAAATCATCATAATGATGGAATGCTGACAGTAATGTTCCATCTCCTCCAACTGAGATAACTACTTCTGGATTTAATTCATCTAACTCTAATACTTTAGATTCATTAACGAGTTTTGAAAGTTCTGCGGCTACTTTACTTGAAGTTGGATTATCATTTCCATAAATTGCAATTCTCATCTGCTATTCACCTTCTTGATTTTGTTTCTTCTTTGCGTCTTCAATTAATTCCTGTCTAATTTCTGACATATCTTCATCTAGTTTAAAAGCGGTTTCTGAAGCTTCTTGTAATCGTTTATGTACATTTTCAGGGAATGTATCTGGATGTTTATAACTTAATGAATGTTCCAAAGTTGCCCAAAAATTCATCGCCAATGTTCTAATTTGAATTTCTACCAAAATATTGTGTTGCCCATCCAATAATTCTAATGGGTATCTGAAAACAATATGGTATGAACGATAACCACTCTTTTTCTCATTATTAACGTAGTCACGTTCTTCTAAAATATCAATATCATTCCGTTTCCGCAAAATATCAACAACCGTATAGATATCATCTAAAAAAGGACACATGATTCGTAATCCGCAAATATCTTCCATATCCTCGGTTAAACGATCTGGTTCAATGTTACGTCGAACCATTTTTTCTTTAATACTATCAACTGCCTTAATTCGACTTGTAACAAACTCAATTGGTGAGTGTTCATCCATTAATTGAAACTCTTCCCGAATTCCACGTAATTTAACTTTCCATTCCTTTGCGGCTTGATTATAAGGAAATAACAGTAAATTCCAATCTTTAATCATAAAACCACCTCATCTCGCCTAATATTATAGGTTAATCATATCACATTTAATAATACGTTATTTATGAAAAAATCAGTCAAAATCTTTGAAATTTGCTGAAAATTTGGTAATGTATATTATACATGAAAAGTATATGAGTAATTAATGATAGGAGTGAAATTGATGATTGAAGTTTATTTATTCGTCGATCCAGCATGTACCAAATGTTTAGCCGCTGAAAAAGAAGTAAATAGAATCACTGACGAATTAAACTGTAAGGTTTGTCTTAGATATATTCCATTCAACAGCCTCAGTTCCATTAACGAAGCCAAACAACATCATCTTAATCCCTATCAAATGACTATCGATTATAAAGCAGCTTTATATCAAGGTTGTAAAAAAGGCCGTCGTTTCCTTCAATTAATCCAGGAATTAACATTGGTTGAGCATCAAGCTTATTCTGACGATTTAGTGTATAAGGCCGCGCTTGCTGTTAAATTAGACCTATCAATGTTCAAAGAAGATCGTTTATCTCCTATTTTAAAGGAAACCATTCAATCTGACCGAGAACTAGTTCAAGAAATGGGAATCAATGATCATGGCAACTTAGTCATGTTTGATTGTCAATCTAATGGTCATGGATTATTAGTAGAAAAAGTGGATTACTCACAACTAACTAAAATTTTTAATCATATTATAAAACGCAAATCACTTGAAAAATTCAAAGCAACTCCTAACTTACGAGTGCTATAAAAAATAGACTACCTTAATTAAGGTAGTCTATTTTTTTAGATTAATGCTTCCAATTCGTCCATGCGTTGACTGAACTTAGCAAAAGCATCTTCAAGATATTTGCTATTCGTCATATCAACTCCAGCACGTTTCATAATATTAATTGGTGTATCCGAACTTCCTGACTTCAAGTAATTTAGATATGCATCAATTGATGACTGATTACCAGAACTGATTTTTTCAGCCAAGGTAGTCGCTGCTCCAAATCCTGTGGCATATTGATAAACATAAAAATCATAGTAAAAATGCGGAATTCGTGACCATTCAATGGCAATTTCTGGATCTGAAATGATTTCATTTCCATAATAACGTTCATTAATTTCTTTGTATTTTTTACTCATCACATCCGCAGTTAAGGATTTTCCAGCTTGGCCTTGTTCGTGAATCCAATTTTCAAATTCTGCAAATTGAGTTTGTCGGAAGATAGTGCCTTTAAAGCCCTCTAAATATTGACTAAGAATATATTTCTTCATTTCCTTATCATCAGTATTGGCCAATAAGTAATCCGTCAAAATATTTTCATTAGTGGTTGAGGCAATTTCAGCTACAAAAATTGAATAATCTCCGTATTGGTATGGTTGGTTATGGCTTGAATAGTAGCTATGCATACTATGACCGGTTTCATGAATCAAAGTATATAAGTTATCCATGTTATCTTGCCAATTTAACAAAATATAAGGATTAGTATCATAAACACCTGATGAATATGCTCCGGTACGTTTACCCTTATTTTCCACAACATCAACCCAACGATTATCAAGTTCTTCTTGCACGTGGTTGATATAATCAGGTCCCATCACTTGAAGAGCATCCAACATAATTTTCTTAGAAGCATCAAACGTATATTTAACGTCTGGTTCTTTAGCCAATGGTACGTACATATCATACATATGCATTTCGTCTAACTGCAAAACTTTTTTACGTAAAGCAACATAACGATGTAATAAATCTAAATTATCATTAACCGTTTTAACTAAAGTATCAAAAACACTCACCGGAATTTCATTTTCATGCATCGCTTGTTCACGGGCACTCGCAAAATGATGCACTTGTGCTTGATAATTATTCACAGCAACTTCAGAAGACAATGTCGCAGCTAAAGTATGTTTGAATTGTTCAAAGACCGTATAGAATTTTTGGAAGGCTTCTCGCCGAGTTTCCTGATTAGTTGATTGAAGCAATAAACTGTAAATCCCATTTGATAAACGAACCGTTTTGCCCTCATCATCTTTAACTTCTGGGAAAACAAAATCTGCACTATCCATCATACTGAAAATTTTTTCGGGAGCATTGAAAATATTTGAAGCTCCAGAAAGTAATTTTTCGGCTTCAATACTTAAAACATGTCCTTCATCTTTCAAAATCATCGCAAATAAACGATTGTATTCCTCAAGTTGATTTTGTTCAGCAACATATTCAGCAATCTTAGCTTTACCTAAATTAATAATTTCTGGATCAAACCAGGCGGTTGCTTCGCTTAATTTCGTTCCTAACGCTTCAACTTGTTCCATGCGCTCTTGGGCTTCATTATTTGAAGTATCGACGTCGTTATTCAAATGTGAATAAACATATATTTTTTCGTAACGGCGATTCAAATTCAAAACCGCTTCTACAACCTTTAGTAAATCATCCGCACTATTAGCTAAAGTCCCTGATAGCTTACCAATTTGTTGCACAGACTTTTTTACCGATTCTAATTCAACATTAAATGCTGTATTATCTTTAAAAATTGATGTCAAATCCCACGTCAAGTTTTCGGGAACTTGATCACGAGTTGGAATACTTTTAACAGTCATAATCGCTCCTCTTTTCTAATTGTTTAATTGCATCAATTTTATCATATGTATCCCGATACCATTTAAAACTTTTGACTAACTTAACTTTTGAACAATTTAATTCAAGATATCCCAACTCCATCAGTAATTTTACAAATCTCATTGTTGGATTAATTTTTGCAACAAACAAATAATCATCAAGTTCAATTAGATCAACTAATTCATTTAAATTACATTGCTGTTTGGTTTCTAAATATAAGATTATTTTGATTTTCCACTCTAACCAATTTCGATTTAATACTGGTGACTGTCTTTCTTGGTAGTGCACAATTAACGGACATCCAGTAATCAAGTGATGCTGTTCATAACACAATGACTGTAGTTTAAGCATTTGTGCATCTTGCCATCTGATTTTAGTTTCAATTAATTCGGTTATTTTAATTAAGTTGGTTATTGAAGAGTTACCTTGCTGTTCAAAGTTAATAAAACTAAGTAATGCTTGATATGACTTAAAACTTTGTTGATCGTAACTAATTTGATGATTAATTTGAACAATCCGATATTTTAAATAATAAATTTCATTTTTTGCATCTAAAAATAATAAATAATAACCTAGCGTTTGCCGGTAGCGAATAAATCTTAAGACGGAATAAGAATGCAAATTTTTCTTAAAATAATCCATTCCTAGAATCCAAATTGATTTTATTTGTTTCGACTGGTAACCCCTCACGCGTTCTTTCAATCTTAAGTTAGTAATGGGACTGCATTGATATTCAATTGCTAAATGATCATTCAACAAATCTGGGCGTTGTTTTAAATCTGTCAAATATACTTCTAATTTAAGCTGTGAGTAAATGAGGCATAAATCATTAAATAATTTTTGTTTACCTAAAAGATGTAATTGAGACTCACTTTCACTACCAATACAGTCTGAATGAGCATGGTGAGCAAAGTGAGAAGCCATTTTGTTACCCTGCTTTAAAATAACTAATTCATGACAAATTGGACATTGATATCGATGTTGACGGACTGCATCTTCTGCATTAATCGTTTTATTATTATCAAGCGCAATTAACATTTTTTCACCCTATCAAAGGTACGAAAAAAGACCAATAAAAATTGGTCTTCTTTAGTTAAAATAATTTCTAATTGTGTTAATAGCAGAATCTTTAATAATCAATTTAGTATTCTTTTCAATTTCATCAACATGAATTGCACTTAAATGACCATATTCATAAATCAAAGCTAATTGATTATCAATTAAGTTTAATCGATTTTTGACTTCTTCATACCCGGCATTAATTCCATCTGGTAACAATGAAAATTTAAAAATCACATAATAACTGTTTTGGGCTTTATACAAGCTAGATGTAATTCGCATACCCGGTAATTCTGGCACATTTTCAATACTGTTTATGGCATCGATTACTTTTTCAAAATCTTCAAAATAAACTGGTACGGTTCGTACTAAGTTTTTTTCATCAAATTCATCAATAGGACGATTTTTCTCTTTAATTTCATCAAATTTATTTTTAGTATCTTCGTTCATAAAATTGACATTTGCCTCTGTTAGTTTTGAAACGACATCATTATCTTTACTAATAATCATTTGGAAACCGTCTGACTCAGGCATAATTTGAAATGAGACCAAATCATTATTTTGAAAATCATGGTTATCATCAACTTCTTCTAGAATTGAGTAAAAAAAGTTTTGTACTTTACTTTTATCTTCCATCAGATCTAACAGATTAATATTGCGTTCTTTTAAATCTTGGGATGTTACCCAAACCTTAATCGTATTTTCATTAGATCTTTCGTATTTCATTTAATCCCTCTTAACTTATTTCAATTTTCTCACCAACTGCGGGTAAAATAACTTTTACATTTTTTCCAGCAGCTGCTTCGGTTTCTTGTTTTAATTCATTTAAATTATCTGCTTGTGGTAAATGGCTAATCATTAATTCTTTAACATTGGCATCATTAGCTAAAGTTCCCACTTCTGTTGAAGTCATATGCCAAATTGGACCTGTTTTAGCACTGAAAAAATTAGTATCAGCAATTAATAAATCCGCATGCTTAGAAAAATCAGTTAATCCACTAAAATAACGTGAATCAGCAGTATAAACAATTGTTTTATCAGTCTCTATTTCTCTAATTCGAATGGCAAAGGCAGGAACAGGATGAACAGTTTTGGTAAATGATAATTCAAATGGACCTATTTTACTAGTTTTACCTTCTTCAAATACCATTTTTTTAGTTGAATCTGGCCAATCAAGCTTATCAAAGTTTATACTGTCCAAAGTATGCCCATAAATTGGTAATACAGACGTTTTATAACGTTTTACGTGTAATTGCCAGTAATATTGTAAAACGCCTACATCGGCAATATGATCAGCATGGTAATGGGATAAAACAACTGCATTTAATTGCAATGGATCTAATTGATTTTCAAGTGACATTAACACACCACTCCCACAATCAAGTAGCAAATTAAAATCACCAGATTGAATCAAATATCCACTTGTACCTATGTTCTGATATGGAAATCCACCATAGTATCCTAATACTGTTAATTTCATTAATACACACCTTCTAATACATATTTCTTTTAACTTAGACTACTTTATTCTAAACTTAATGTAAATAAAATGAATGGAGTAACTATTATGATTAAACAAATTTCTGTAACATTTGGTTCTAAAGATATTTTAGATAAAATTGCAGCAAAATATCCGGATCGTAACCTAGCATTATTTTCCCCATCCGATAATGCCACTGGACTACAATTGGTTGACTATTCTGGAAAAGAATCCATTTTTGCCACTCCAGTTGTTTACAACGTTGTCTCACATACTGGAATAGATGATTGGAATCATTACATAGACTATGTAGAAGTAACCCCTGATGCCCAACGTCGCAAAGTATTAAATGCAACTGTCAGCAACTTTATGACTGATATCAAGCATCCAGAAGGAATGTATAGCGCTTATTATATGACATCTGCTGAAAATTCAGATAAAAAAGTATTGTTAACCCTTTGGAAAGACAAATATTCTTTCCTTCAATGGAAAAACAATAATAGTGATAACTTTATGGCTTTTGATAAATTCAAGGATGATTTTTCAGTTAATTACCATAACTCTGGTTATGAACGAGTAGAAAAATAATAAGACAGATATCAGTAAATTATACTGATATCTTTTTTATATTTGAATACAAAAAAAGAGATGAATAAATTCATCTCTCTAATATGCTTTCGGACGGTCCGTACGAGACTCGAACTCGTGATCTCCTGCGTGACAGGCAGGCGTCTTGAACCAACTGGACCAACGGACCAAAATTGCGGGGGCTGGATTTGAACCAACGACCTCCGGGTTATGAGCCCGACGAGCTGCCAGACTGCTCTACCCCGCGATAATATTATTATAAAAATGACCCGCACGGGATTCGAACCCATGTTACTGCCGTGAAAGGGCAGTGTCTTAACCACTTGACCAGCGGGTCATATAAAAAATGGAACTTAACGGAGAAGGAGAGATTCGAACTCTCGCGCCGCTTGCGCGACCTACACCCTTAGCAGGGGCGCCTCTTCAGCCACTTGAGTACTTCTCCAAGAAGTGGGCCTAAGTGGACTCGAACCACCGACCTCACGCTTATCAGGCGTGCGCTCTAAACCAGCTGAGCTATAGGCCCATTTAAAGCGGGTGACGAGAATCGAACTCGCGACAATAGCTTGGAAGGCTATGGTTTTACCACTAAACTACACCCGCATAAAATATGCTATATTTAATTAATGTAACAATGGCGCTGGACAGAATCGAACTGCCGACACACGGAGCTTCAATCCGTTGCTCTACCAACTGAGCTACAGAGCCAAGTTAAAGCGGTCCGTACGAGACTCGAACTCGTGATCTCCTGCGTGACAGGCAGGCGTCTTAAACCGACTGGACCAACGGACCAAAATTGCGGGGGCTGGATTTGAACCAACGACCTCCGGGTTATGAGCCCGACGAGCTGCCAGACTGCTCTACCCCGCGATAATAAAGGAGGATGAGAGATTCGAACTCTCGCGCGATTTGACTCGCCTGACGGTTTTCAAGACCGTTCCCTTCAGCCAGACTTGGGTAATCCTCCATAACAGATACTATTGTATCATGTGAAACAAGTTGTTGCAATAGGTAATTTAAACTTTTTAAAGCTTAATATGGATCTTCTAGGACTCGAACCTAGGACCGGACGGTTATGAGCCGTCAGCTCTAACCAACTGAGCTAAAGATCCAAAAGAACCATGTACCTAATCGCGGTAGAGGGGATCGAACCCCCGACCTCCCGGGTATGAACCGGACGCTCTAGCCAGCTGAGCTACGCCGCGATCTATAGATAAAAGATAAATCAATTACCTAATCGGGAAGACAGGATTCGAACCTGCGACCCCCTGGTCCCAAACCAGGTGCTCTACCAAGCTGAGCTACTTCCCGATGAAAAATGCACCTAGCAGGAGTCGAACCTGCAACCTTCTGATTCGTAGTCAGACACTCTATCCAATTGCGCTATAGGTGCATAAAATATGCCGAGGACCGGGATCGAACCGGTACGGTCATCACTGACCGCAGGATTTTAAGTCCTGTGCGTCTGCCAATTCCGCCACCCCGGCATAGAAGCGGAAGACGGGATTCGAACCCGCGACCTCCAGCATGGCAAGCTGGCGTTCTACCACTGAACTACTTCCGCATAAATGCCGACTAGAGGATTCGAACCTCCGACCCCCTGTTTACAAGACAGGTGCTCTGCCAACTGAGCTAAGTCGGCATATACTATGCCTAAAAAAATATTTAGTTGTAATGAGCCGTGGCAGGTTCGAACTGCCGACCCTCTGATTAAAAGTCAGATGCTCTACCGGCTGAGCTAACGGCTCAATGGAAGATACAGGGATCGAACCTGTGACCCCCTGCTTGTAAGGCAGGTGCTCTCCCAGCTGAGCTAATCTTCCATTGATAGCGTGGCAACGTCCTATCCTTGCAGGGGGCGATCCCCCAACTACTTTTGGCGTGCTGAAGCTTAACTTCTGTGTTCGACATGGGAACAGGTGTATCCTTCAGGCTATCGCCACCACACTAATTTCTGAGAAAAAACTTTGTTCTCTCAAAACTAGATAATATCATATTCTTCCGATTAATTCCACTGTATTTTATAAATACTTGGTTAAGTCCTCGACCGATTAGTATTAGTCCGCTTCACGTATCACTACGCTTCCACTTCTAACCTATCTACCTGATCATCTTTCAGGGGTCTTACTTCCATATAGGAATGGGAAATTTCATCTTGAGGCGAGTTTCACACTTAGATGCTTTCAGCGTTTATCTCATCCATACATAGCTACTCAGCAATGCGCCTGGCGGCGCAACTGATACACCAGCGGTATGTCCATCCCGGTCCTCTCGTACTAGGGACAGCTCCTCTCAAATTTCCTGCGCCCGCGACGGATAGGGACCGAACTGTCTCACGACGTTCTGAACCCAGCTCGCGTACCGCTTTAATGGGCGAACAGCCCAACCCTTGGGACCAACTACAGCCCCAGGATGCGATGAGCCGACATCGAGGTGCCAAACCTCCCCGTCGATGTGAACTCTTGGGGGAGATAAGCCTGTTATCCCCAGGGTAGCTTTTATCCGTTGAGCGATGGCCCTTCCATACGGTACCACCGGATCACTAAGTCCGACTTTCGTCCCTGCTCGACCTGTATGTCTCGCAGTCAAGCTTGCTTTTGCCTTTACACTTTAGGAATGATTTCCAACCATTCTAAGCAAACCTTTGAGCGCCTCCGTTACTATTTAGGAGGCGACCGCCCCAGTCAAACTGCCAACCAGACACTGTCTCCGCGCACGATAAGTGCGCAGGGTTAGAGTGTTCACATAACAAGGGTAGTATCCCACTAACGCCTCCACCGAGACTAGCGTCCCGGCTTCTATGGCTCCTACCTATCCTGTACAAGTTATGTAAACACCCAATATCAAGCTACAGTAAAGCTCCATGGGGTCTTTCCGTCCTGTCGCGGGTAACCTGCTTCTTCACAGGTATCTTAATTTCACCGAGTCTATCGTTGAGACAGTACTCAAATCGTTACGCCTTTCGTGCGGGTCGGAACTTACCCGACAAGGAATTTCGCTACCTTAGGACCGTTATAGTTACGGCCGCCGTTTACTGGGGCTTCATTTCGGTGCTTCGCCGAAGCTAACACTTCCACTTAACCTTCCAGCACCGGGCAGGCGTCAGCCCATATACTTCATCTTACGATTTTGCATAAACCTGTGTTTTTGATAAACAGTCGTTTGAGTCTTTTCACTGCGGCTGACCTTGCGGTCAGCACCCCTTCTTCCGAAGTTACGGGGTCATTTTGCCGAGTTCCTTAACGATAGTTCTCTCGCTCACCTGAGGATACTCTCCTCGACTACCTGTGTCGGTTTGCGGTACGGGTAATTAATTACTAACTAGAAGCTTTTCTCGGCAGTGTGACGTCAGATACTTCTCTACTTAAATTTCGATCCTCATCATTGCTTGTCAACACGCTTGAAAGCATTTGACTCTCAAACTGACTTACAATTTAAACGCACATATCCAACAGTGCGCATATCTTAGCCTACTGCGTCCCTCCGTTGTTCAAACATAATTAACTAGTACAGGAATCTCAACCTGTTATCCATCGCCTACGCTTCTCAGCCTCGGCTTAGGTCCCGACTAACCCTGGGTGGACGAGCCTTCCCCAGGAAACCTTAGTCATACGGTGGATCAGATTCTCACTGATCTTTCGCTACTCATACCGGCATTCTCACTTCTAAGCGCTCCAGTAGTCCTTACGGTCTACCTTCATTGCCCTTAGAACGCTCTCCTATCACGCAACCTAAGTTGCGTCCGCAGTCTCGGTAATATGCTTAGCCCCGGTAAATTTTCGGCGCAGAATCACTCGACTAGTGAGCTATTACGCACTCTTTAAATGGTGGCTGCTTCTGAGCCAACATCCTAGTTGTCTATGCAACTCCACTTCCTTTTCCACTTAGCATATATTTAGGGACCTTAACTGACGGTCTGGGCTGTTCCCCTTTCGACTATGGATCTTATCACTCATAGTCTGACTCCCGGACATAAATCAATGGTATTCGGAGTTTATCTGAACTTAGTAATCCTAGATGGACCCCTTGCTCAAACAGTGGCTCTACCTCCATAATTCTTATTCCGAGGCTAGCCCTAAAGCTATTTCGGAGAGAACCAGCTATCTCCAAGTTCGTTTGGAATTTCACCGCTACCCACACCTCATCCCAGCACTTTTCAACGTACACGGGTTCGGACCTCCGGTGCGTATTACCGCACTTTCATCCTGGACATGGGTAGATCACCTGGTTTCGGGTCTACGGCAACATACTAAGACGCCCTATTAAGACTCGCTTTCGCTACGGCTCCGCTTTTTCGGCTTAACCTTGCATGCAACTGTAACTCGCCGGTTCATTCTACAAAAGGCACGCCATCATCCATTAACGGACTCTGACTGCTTGTAGGCACATGGTTGCAGGAACTATTTCACTCCCCTTCCGGGGTGCTTTTCACCTTTCCCTCACGGTACTGGTTCACTATCGGTCACTAGGTAGTATTTAGCCTTGGGAGATGGTCCTCCCAGATTCCGACGACGTTTCACGTGTGTCGCCGTACTCAGGATCCTGAACTGAGGGTATTTGATTTCGCTTACGAGGCTATCACTCTCTTTGGCTTAGCTTCCCAGCTAATTCAACTATCAAATACTTTTGTAACTCAAATGTTCAGTCCTACAACCCCGAACCACAAGGGTTCGGTTTGGGCTATTCCCTGTTCGCTCGCCGCTACTTAGGGAATCGAAATTTCTTTATATTCCTGAGGGTACTTAGATGTTTCAGTTCCCCTCGTCTGCCTTTGCATAGCTATGTATTCACTATGCAATGACCAGCCATTACACTGGTCGAGTTTCCTCATTCGGAAATCTCCGGATCAAAGCTTACGTACAGCTCCCCGAAGCTTATCGCAGTTAGTTGCGTCCTTCATCGGCTCCTAGTACCAAGGCATTCACCATGCGCCCTTATTAACTTAACCTATAATCCTACGGATTATAAATTATATTGAGTTTTAGCGATTAAAACTAATTAAAAAACTCAAAAATAACACAATGGTTATTTCTCGGTTCAATTATATAAAAATATAATTATTACAGAAAATAATATTATCTAGTTTTCAAAGAACAAAATCAATGACACTAATGTGTCAATGGAGAATAGCGGGATCGAACCGCTGACCCCCTGCTTGCAAAGCAGGTGCTCTCCCAGCTGAGCTAATTCCCCATAATATTCAAAACCGACTTTTCGGTATGGGCCTAAGTGGACTCGAACCACCGACCTCACGCTTATCAGGCGTGCGCTCTAAACCAGCTGAGCTATAGGCCCAAAAAGCGAATACTATGAATATTTAATTAAGAGAGTAGAAACTCTCAAAACTGAATAAGATTTTGATTAATGTAAGGTTCCGAATTATTCCTTAGAAAGGAGGTGATCCAGCCGCAGGTTCTCCTACGGCTACCTTGTTACGACTTCACCCTAATCATCTGTCCCACCTTAGGCGGCGGACTCCTAAAAGGTTATCCAACCGACTTTGGGTGTTACAAACTCTCATGGTGTGACGGGCGGTGTGTACAAGACCCGGGAACGTATTCACCGTGGCATGCTGATCCACGATTACTAGCGATTCCAACTTCATGCAGTCGAGTTGCAGACTGCAATCCGAACTGAGAACGACTTTAAGAGATTAGCTTGACCTCGCGGTTTCGCAACTCGTTGTATCGCCCATTGTAGCACGTGTGTAGCCCAGGACATAAGGGGCATGATGATTTGACGTCGTCCCCACCTTCCTCCGGTTTATCACCGGCAGTCTCTCTAGAGTGCCCAACTTAATGCTGGCAACTAAAGACAAGGGTTGCGCTCGTTGCGGGACTTAACCCAACATCTCACGACACGAGCTGACGACAACCATGCACCACCTGTCATTCTGTCCCCGAAGGGAACGTCTAATCTCTTAGATTGGCAGAAGATGTCAAGTCCTGGTAAGGTTCTTCGCGTAGCATCGAATTAAACCACATGCTCCACCGCTTGTGCGGGTCCCCGTCAATTCCTTTGAGTTTCAACCTTGCGGTCGTACTCCCCAGGCGGAATGCTTAATGCGTTAGCTGCGGCACTGAGAGGCGGAAACCTCCCAACACCTAGCATTCATCGTTTACGGCATGGACTACCAGGGTATCTAATCCTGTTTGCTACCCATGCTTTCGAGCCTCAGCGTCAGTTACAGACCAGATAGCCGCCTTCGCCACTGGTGTTCCTTCATATATCTACGCATTTCACCGCTACACATGAAGTTCCACTATCCTTTTCTGCACTCAAGTTTATCAGTTTCCGATGCACTTCTCCGGTTAAGCCGAAGGCTTTCACATCAGACTTAATAAACCGCCTGCGCTCCCTTTACGCCCAATAAATCCGGACAACGTTTGCCACCTACGTATTACCGCGGCTGCTGGCACGTAGTTAGCCGTGACTTTCTGGTTAGATACCGTCACGCTGTGAGCAGTTACTCTCACAGCCGTTCTTCTCTAACAACAGAGTTTTACGAGCCGAAACCCTTCTTCACTCACGCGGCGTTGCTCCATCAGACTTTCGTCCATTGTGGAAGATTCCCTACTGCTGCCTCCCGTAGGAGTATGGGCCGTGTCTCAGTCCCATTGTGGCAGATTACCCTCTCAGGTCTGCTACGTATCATCGCCTTGGTGAGCTATTATCTCACCAACTAGCTAATACGCCGCGGGTCCATCCAGAAGCACTAGCACAAAGGCCAGCTTTCAAACAAGAACCATGCGGTTCTTGTTGTTATACGGTATTAGCATCTGTTTCCAGGTGTTATCCCCTTCTTCTGGGCAGGTTACCCACGTGTTACTCACCAGTTCGCCACTCAGTCGGATCTAAAATCAAATCGATGCAAGCATCTCATTTCAATTAGGCGACTTCGTTCGACTTGCATGTATTAGGCACGCCGCCAACGTTCGTCCTGAGCCAGGATCAAACTCTCATTTTAGAATGAGAACTTTACTAGCTCTTATTTATTACTTTTTCGCAAATTGACATTGCAATTGTTTAATTTCTAAACTAAGTTTAAAAATTATCCTTACACTTTATTGTAATCAAAATCTTGTTCAGTTTTCAAAGATCTACTTTCAAGAGTCAAACAACTTTCATCATTTGACGACTTAATCATTGTATAACGTTTAGAATTCCTTGTCAACAAAAACTTTTAAAGTCTTTGTCGGAGAAGACTCAACCGCCTCAACAACAGATATAATCTTACCAAGTAGATCCGGATTCGTCAACAACTTTTTTAAGAAAAATAAAAAAAGATGCCAAATTGGCATCTTTTTCGTTTATTTAAGCTCTGGAGCATCAGTTTTAAAGTCGTCAACCGTTGATTTCCCGCCGTTTTGGCTAATCAAATCAGTCTTTTTCTTTTTATCCTCAGCTTTTAGTTGTTTTAATGCAGCTTTTTTATTGTAATTAATTGATTTCTTTTTAATATCTTTATAATTCTTCATGTGATGGAAGCGTAATAAGTCTCCATATACGACTTTATCAGAGTTCTCTAAAGAATCATCAACATAAGCTTGAATTTGGTTAATACGGTCCTTTTCGGCCCCTGCAGGATGGATTTCTTTACCAGTAGCTGTATCGTAAACAGTTCCCCCTACCTTAGTATATTGCTTAGATACAAAATCTCCATTACGGAATGGAACAATTTGTTGATTTTGGCTACTTAATAAGTCGTGACCAAATTGAATCATATTATTATTCTTAACTCCTAATAAATGAAGCAACGTTGGTAAGACATCAATTTCACCACCATAAGTATGATCAACATGTCCATCAAGGTTGGCACCATTAATCATAAATGGTACTTTTTGGAATTGGGCTAAATCATATTTATTTACGCTCTTCTTACCTAACAGTTTAGCAATTGCGGGTCTATGGTTATTAGAAATTCCATAATGATCACCATACAATACAACAACACTGTTCTTAGCCAATCCACTCTTTTGAAGGTAGTCTTCAAATTCTCCAAATGATTGATCAAGGTAATGGGCTGTTTGTACATATGGATCAACCGTTGGATCTCCAGTAGTAGTTGCTGGGAAATCGGTATTTTGTTTATCTAACTCATATGGGTAATGGTTAGTTAAGGTAATTAACTTAGCATAGAATGGTTGTGGTAATTGTTGAATATATGGAATAGCTTGTTTGAAGAAAATCTTATCCTTCATACCATAACCAACATTGTAATTAGGTTGAGTCTTGTAGTATTGATCACTGAAGAAATAATCATATCCCCATGACTTGTACGTATTGTTTCGGTTCCAGAAAGTTGGAACGTCTCCATGGAATGCTGCACTGGTATATCCATCTTCTTCATCCAAAATAGATGGAGCTGCTTGGAATGTATTTTGCGCACCGTAACTTACCATCGCTGATCCTTGTGGTAGACCATACAATGAATTTTCCAACATCATTTCAGCATCAGAAGTTTTACCTTGAGCTACTTGATGATAGAAATTATCAAACGCAATTGTATGTTGATTATGGTAGAACTTGTTAATGTTAGGAGTTACTTCTTTCCCATCAACTTTATAATCAATTAAGAATTGTTGGAAACTTTCTAGATGAATAATGAAAACATTCTTTCCCTTTTCTTTACCGAAGTATTGAACATTGGGACTAACTTGATTCTTATTGATAAACTTCTCAACGCTCTTCAAATCTGAAGGTTTAGCGTTGGCACGAGTAGCGCTTTCTTGTTGATATTGATGGATATTGAATGCAGCATATTCATTCAATCCTAAATACTTAACAATATAGTTATTGTCAAAAGTTCTTGTTAGTAATCCTGAACGATCTGCATTGGCCATACTATATTCAGCAAACATCAATACAAGTGAAAGTACAGTAATACTCAATGCATAAATTTTCTTGAATGGTTTTTTATCAATTTTGATTACTTTAAATAGCAATAGCAAAATTAAAATTACAATATCTGCATAGGCAATAAAATCACCAGGACGTAGAATTTGGGCTAAACTTTTTCCTAAGTTATTTTGAACATCACCAGTTCCTTTAATAATTCCCATTGAAAGGAAATCAGAAAATTCACGATAGTACAAAATATTAGCAAATAACCAGGTTGATTGTAGGAAATCAATGATTAACATCAACCAGTATGATAATTTACCCCTAAAGTACAAAGCAATTCCAAAAAGTAATAATGCTGATGGAATCGGATTTACCGCTAATAGAAAGTTTTGCACTCCTCCGGATACCCCGAGTGTGAAATCAGTACGATAAGCGATATAGGTTTTAAGACAGAACAATACCACAACTAATAGAAAGAAACCTAAAGTTGTATTAAAAACATTGCGAATGCGCTTTAAGACATTAGACATTCCCTTTTCCTCCAAATGATGTAACTTATTTTTTATTTTTACTTGGTTTTTCTAGCAATGCGAGTAATCCTAATACGATTCCAACATAATAAGTTAAAATACGCCATAAGATCATTGCGACTGCGAGCTTACTGCTACTATGCATGTAACTCTTAAAGAGCATTTCGAAGCTATACTCTGCCCCACCGGCACCACCGGGAATTGGAAACATCGATATTACTAAGAAAATTAAAATGTTCAAGCTAGTAACCATAATAATATTTGCTGTATTGCATCCTAACGAACGCATTACAAAATACGGAATCATATAGTAGAAAAGCAATTGGAAAAAAGTCAAAATAAAGACTTTAACTAATAACTTCCACTGATGACCGATTTTAACACTTTCAGCGTAAAATGAATCTATTTTTTCGTTAAGAATCACAGACCACGTATGGTACTTTTCATCACTAACAAACCACTTTAATGGTTTAATCATGATGTTGATTACTTTTTTCGTAAATTTATGCCAGTACATAATCATCAATAACCCAACAATTACGACTAAATGAATCAAAAATCCAAAAAGCACAAACCACGCCAATGCATGCACCTTATCGATTAAAAATTCAAATCCAATGATTAAACTAATCACAAAATTAAGAACAATCATAACTTGGTAAACCACGAATTTCATTAATAGTGCAGATGTTGCCTTTCCAGCATCGACACCGGACTGCATCAGCACCAATAGCTGGGCTGGCTGTCCACCAGATGAAAATGGGGTAATTCCATTGAATAGTTGTTCGACCAGCGGCACCCGAATCGCATCATGAAAAGTAAATCGGGGATTGCTATTGTGGACCAACAAATATGTAATCACAGTTTCAAAAAATAAATACGAAATGATACATCCGCCGGCCACTAAGAGCCACCAAGGATTAATTTTCGTAATATCATGAATCAAAACTGAGAATTCAATATCTCGAACTGCATACCAAGAAATAAGTAATCCAATTGCAATGACTAGCAATAGAGAGAGCTTATTTTTTTTCGACATGAATTTGTCCCTTCTCACGGCCAATCTTAGCTTGTTCAGTATAGAACTTATACCAAATCTCAGCTAAATGATCCTCTGAATAATAGGCAGATGCCTCATTCGATTTTTCTGCATACTTTTGCAAAAGTTCTGGATCTTGAGCCAATTTTTTGAGAACTATATCCATTTCTGGTTCATCCTCAGCAGGTACGTAATACCCACCAATGATTTTTTTGTATAAATCAAGATCACGAAGAACTACCGGAATACCACAAGAAAATGCTTCTAACACTGACATGGGAAACAGTTCATTAAATGATGGGAGCAAGAAAACATCCGCCATATCATAATAATCAACTAATTTATTTCGATCAACAATGCCTGGGAAACTTAAATTTGCTGGTGGATTATCCACTAGTTTCTTAAGTTGCTCATATCCAGCTGTCATTGCTCCAAACGAAAAGCCACCGACCCAAATAAATTGAAAATTAGGATTTTGCCGGGCTAACTTAGCAAAGTCTAATACTCCTTTACGGGTTTGGACCTGTCCAGTGCAAACAATCGTAAATTTATGTTCAGCATAGTTATATTTTTTTCTTAATGTACATTTTTGTGCAGGAGTTACCGTATGAAATTCATTTTTGCTAACAAAGTTAGGAATATAAGTAATCTGGTCTTTATTTATCCCATACTTTTCTAATTTGGGAATAAAAGTAGGATTAACTACCACAATTTCATCCATTCTTCTATAAAAGGCAATTACATATTTATAAAAAAGTTGGCGAAATGGAGTTGGAATATTCAAACTCTCATCCAGGGTTTCTGGTAAAAAGTGAACATATCCAATTTTGCGTCCTCTTTTTTTCGAAAAAGTCGATAAATAGAAAGTAGGATTAATCGTATGATAGTGACTTAAATCAGTTTGGTTATATTGGTTAATTTCAATATCTAATTGCTTTGGAAACTTTTCTTTTAGCAATCTGACTAATTCTGTATAGGCACTTCCTACGCCTTGTCCTTTAACCTTATCGGCAGTAGAGAACATATCAATTTTTAACATCATTTACCCCTCATCATCATCTTCATCAAACGACGTTGTATCATAGTTGTTTAATGCATCATCGTAAAAATCTAGAATTCGATCCACAAAATAAACCGCTGAAATATCATGGAGTTTTTGTTTTCGCAATTCTTCATTATTAGGATATTGATCAGGATGTTCAAGATACATTACTACATCATCTATAAATTCATTTTCTGAATTAAAGGTCATTCCTAATGATTTGTCATTAACTAATCCATCCGTATATGGACTGGTTGCCACTACTACCTTTGTTCCAGCAGCCATGGCCTCAATGTACGTTAATCCTTGTGATTCTGACTCAGACGTTGAAACAAAGACATTTGCCATCCGATAGTACTGATTAACATCATCATTATCAATTTCACCAGTAAAAATTACTGAATCTGATAAATTTAAATCTTTTACTTGTTGATGTAGATCATCTTCAGCCGGTCCTTGCCCCACAATCACTAATTTAGTAGTTGGAACCTTTGCTAAAATTCTCGGAAATGCATCAATTAATTCAGAAATATTCTTTTCATAAGCTAACCGACTAACTGACAACATCACAGGAGCTGTTTCTGAGATACCAAGTTCTTTACGTAAATCTTTATCACTCTGTTCTTCATAATGGGCTACATTAATTCCAGTTGGAATAATTCGAATTGGACTTTTAACCCCATACCCAGTTAATTTATCAAGAACCCGTTTACTAGGTGCCACAATTCCATTTAAATGGTGGCAAAAGTAAAGTGTTCCTTCTTTAACGTGGATTGGTTTTAGCAAATGACCGTTAGCCACATAATGAAGATAATCTTCGTACATTGTGTGATAGGTATGAATACAAGGAATATTCAAATTTTTGGCTACGAATTTGCCAATCATTCCCATCGAAAATTCAGTTTGAGTATGAACAATATCCAAATTTAATTTCTTTGCAATTTGAGTTGCTTGGAAAAGGCCTCGCACAGCAATTCGGCGTTCGGTAAATGATATAAACGGAATGCTAGAAAAACGATAAATATCATCTTCCTTAGTGGCTTTGGCATTTGGATCAGTGGTCGTAAAAATATAAACATTATTACCACGTCGTTCTAACTCATCTTTGAGGGTCTTGATTGAGGTAGCTACCCCACTAACTTGGGGAAAGTATGTATCTGTAAATAATCCAATATTCAAGTTAATATTCATCCTTTCAATTTGAGCTAAACAAGTGTAATTATATGGGTTTAAAAATCACTTTGCAAATTATGAAGATAAAGAAAAAGAGCTGCCGAGGCAACTCTTTTTAAACTTCAAAGATTAATCGATTAAACCTTCATCTTTCATGGTTTGTGCAATAGCATCAAGTGCTTCTTTTGCATCATCACCTTCAGCAGTAATAGTAATTACTGCATTTTGACCAACTCCGAGTGACATAACACCCATAATTGACTTAAGGTTAACAGTTTTGTCTTCGTATTCTAATGTAATGTTTGCGTTAAATTTACTTGCAGTTTGAACTAAAAAAGTAGCAGGACGAGCGTGAATACCGGTTTCTGCTGTGATTTTGAATTGACGTTTTTCCATAATAAACGCACTCCTTTTATTGACCATATTTATACTTTAAGATTACCAATAACTTATTTAAAATACAAGTTTTTGCGACTTGTAATTTGTGATTTTAAGAATTAATTATCATTATCGTAATGATAAACCACAATTCCCTTATCACCAGCGGTTCCAATAATTCGTTTACGGGTCTCATAATCCATAAACGCCTGTTGGAAAATGAAAAATTCATCTGGTGTGATCGTAAGTTCACTGATTTTACCATCACGAAGTTGATTTAATAACTCCGTATAATCTGATTTTTTTTTATCCAAAAAAGACCTCCAGTTGAAAACGTTTTCTTCTTAATTCTACCATATATTACTAAATTTTATTTACCAGTCGCTTTACTTGAAACCAGATAATTTGAGAGTATACTTAATCTCGAATAGTCAATAAAGGTCAAACAAAACTATGAGGAGGTTTTGCAGATGGATGGACAACAAGGAGCTTATGGATTCGGAAACTTAGATGATCTATTGCGCTCAATGCAAACTGGTAATATGAGTGGTACTAAAACTCCAAATAATAATGGAAAAAATAACAGTATTATTGCTCAATACGGAACTGATTTAACTAAACTTGCACGCCAAGGTAAACTTGATCCCATGATTGGTCGAGAAAAACAAACCGCTCGTGCAATTGAAGTTTTAAATCGCCGTTCTAAAAACAATCCAGTTCTAATCGGTGAAGCTGGGGTTGGTAAAACAGCCATTGTGGAAGGATTAGCACAAAAGATTGCTGATGGAACTGTCCCTCAAAAATTACGTAATAAAAAAATTATTCAAATTGATATGGTTTCAATGATTCAAGGTACTGGTATTCGTGGACAATTTGAAAAGAAGATGCAAGAACTTATCAAAGAAGTTAAAGCTGATAAGAATCTCATCCTTTTCATTGATGAAATTCATGAAATTATGGGTGCCGGTAATTCTGAAGGTGGACTAGATGCAGGAAACGTTTTAAAACCTGCCCTTGCCCGTGGTGATTTCCAACTTATTGGATCAACTACCCTTAAAGAATATCGTGATATTGAAAAAGATTCTGCTTTAGCACGTCGTTTCCAACCAATTATGGTTGAAGAACCCTCTACTGAACAAGCTACTAAGATTTTAAAGGGTCTTCAAAAAAATTATGAAGATTACCACATGGTGCATTACACTGATGATGCGCTTGCAGCAGCGGTAAATCTTTCAAATCGTTATATCAATGATCGTTTCTTACCTGATAAGGCCATTGATTTAATGGATGAAACCGGATCACGTAAGAATTTAACTTTAAATATTATTGATCCTAAAACCATTGATAAGGAAATTGCGGATGCTGAGAAGCAAAAGGAATCTGCTTTAAATAAAGAAGATTACGAAACTGCTGCTTACTACCGTGATCGTGAAAAACAACTTGATCGACAACGGGCTAACTTATCCCAAGAAAAGACCAAAAATAACACTGTTACGGTTAAAGATATGCAACAAGTTGTGGAAGAAATTACTAGTATTCCAGTTGCTAACCTAGAAGATCAAGAAAAGAATCAGCTCAAAAACCTTAACACTAACCTTGAAAAACATGTGATTGGTCAAGATAAGGCCGTTGATAAGGTGGCAAAGGCCATTCAACGTAATCGAGTTGGTTTTAACAAATCAGGACGTCCAATTGGATCATTCCTATTTGTTGGCCCTACTGGAGTTGGTAAAACTGAACTTGCAAAACAACTAGCTGAACAACTCTTCGGTTCAAAAGATTCTATTATTCGTTTCGATATGTCAGAATATCGTGAACCCCAATCAATTGCAAAATTAATTGGAGCTGCTCCTGGTTACGTTGGTTATGATGAAGCTGGCCAATTAACTGAAAAAGTTCGTCGTCACCCATACAGTCTAATTTTGCTAGATGAAGTAGAAAAAGCACATCCCGATGTGCTTCATGCTTTCTTGCAAGTGTTAGATGATGGTCGTCTAACTGATTCACAAGGTCGCACAGTGTCATTCAAGGATACTGTAATCATCATGACTAGTAACGCCGGTGCAAACACTGGTGCAAACGTTGGATTTGGAGCTGAGGCCAGTGGAAGTACCCGTTCAGTATTGGGGAAACTTGGTGCTTACTTTAAACCTGAATTTTTAAATCGTTTTGATGATATTATCGAATTTAATTCACTAGATAAAGCTGAACTTCATCAAATTGTCGGACTTATGTTAGACGATATGAATAAGACTTTAGCTGATAATGACTTAAGTGTTAAAGTTGCTGATGATGTTACTGATCGATTAGTTGAATTGGGATATAACCCTGCTATGGGAGCACGTCCATTGCGTCGTGTCATCCAAGAACAACTTGAAGATCAAATTGCTGGTTATCTTTTAGATAATCCTAAAGTTAAACATTTGAATGCTACTTTAGATAAAGATAAAAACATTAAAATTAGCGCAAAATAATTAAAGAGCTACTTACTGATATTTTCAGTAAGTAGCTCTTTTTGTTTAATGTTAAAATTAAGATATTACATATGGAGGTAACTATTTTGTTTAATTTTTTCAAAAACCTATTTGCACTTAAACCACCAATAAAGAATCGTCCTAAACATAGAAAACCAGCAAAGGCTATTGAAATTCCAATTGAAAACGATGATATTTCTGAACCGGTTCAAGTAATCTCGACTAATACTGAATTAGCAGTTAAAGCCCCTGCTACGGTTTTAGTTAGATTTTTAAATGATCAAGACCAAGAATTAGAAGCCAATCTAATTTTTAAGTCTTATATTGGTAGCCCACTCAAACTTACGATTCCTTCAATTGAAGGATACATATTTAAAAAAATTGATGGTATTAGTTCAGAGGTTATTGCTGCTCAGCAAACAATCATTATTCATTATCAAAAAGAACTGGGACAACCCATAATGATTTATTGCTTTGATTATGATAATAATCAGTTATTGCAAGTTCCTACCTTTTTATCTGGCGTATTAGGGACAACTTATCATGTTGATTTACCCACCATTAAGGGTTATCTGCCCCATCTTGCAATTGGTGAATTATCTGGACAATATGGGAATGACCCACAAAATATTGTTTTATATTATCGCCGAGAAGATTGGAAAACCGTGCAACCAGTTAATTATTTAATTTCCATTAAAACCCCTGCAACAGTATATAAGCATCCGACTGAACAAGAAAGCTATCCTTTTACTTTACCAATTGGTTCTGTCTGGAAAATATTTAAAGAAGTTCGGACTAATAATCAAGTTTGGTTATCACTTGGTGGGGCTGAATGGATTAAGCAAGATTACACCAGTCGAATAACTGATAAGCAAAAGCAACTTAAATAACGAAAAAAACCAACAGTTCAAAATTAACTGTTGGTTTTTTGTTAGATTAATTTTTTGGCAATTTCAATTTGTTGTTTGACTTGTTCAAATCCAGTTCCACCAAATGAATTGCGTCGAGCTACTGCAGTATCTGATTGAAGTTCGGGATAAACATCCGCTTCAATTAATTCACTGCCTGCCTTTAACTCAGACAATGGCATATCTTGTAAATTCTGATGGGTTTGAATTCCATGTAACACTAACTTTCCTACTACTGCATGAGCTTGTCTAAAAGGTAGTCCTTTCACAGCTAAATAATCAGCTAATTCAGTTGCGTTCGAATAATCATTTTCCGTGCTAGTCTTCATCTTAGTTTCATTGACTTTTAAAGTCTTAATCATCCCAGTAAAGATTTTCAAGGCCGGAATAATGGTTTTAACAGTATCAAACGTACCTTCTTTGTCCTCTTGCAAATCTTTATTATAAGCTAGCGGTAACCCCTTCATCGTCGTTAATAATCCTAAAAGATGCCCATAAATCCGACCGGTTTTCCCCCGAATTAATTCCACCATATCAGGATTTTTCTTCTGGGGCATGATTGAGCTTCCGGTAGTATATCCATCACTTAATTCTAAATATTGAAATTCATGGCTGACCCACATACTAATTTCTTCGGAAAAACGTGATAAATGCATCATCAAAATGGAACTATTACTCAAGAATTCAATGGCAAAATCACGATCAGATACTGCATCCAGTGAATTAGCATAGACATCATTGAAGCCTAATTTTTCAGCGGTAAAGTGGCGGTCAATGGGAAACGTTGTCCCAGCCAATGCAGTTGCTCCAAGTGGTGAAATATCTGTATGTTTTAGGTTGAATTCGAAACGTTCTTTGTCTCGTTGTAACATTTGAAAATATGCCATGAGATAGTGAGCATATGAAATTGGTTGGGCATGTTGGAGATGAGTATAGCCAGGCATAATGGTTTTAATGTTATTCTCAGCCAATGTAATTAACGCTTTTTGTAAATTAGTAATCACTTCAATCACCATTGGAATCCGTTTTTTGAGATACAAATGAAAATCAGTGGCAACCTGATCATTTCTGGAACGAGCAGTGTGGAGTTTTCCCGCAACTGGTCCAATTCGATCAGTAAGGATACTTTCAATATTCATATGGATATCTTCATTATCAACCGTGAAATCAATCTTTCCAGCAGCTAAATCTTGCTGAATTGATTGTAACCCAGCCACAATTTCAGCAACATCAGCGGATGATAAAATGCCAGTTTTGCCTAACATTTTAACGTGCGCTAATGAACCCTCTAAATCTTCGGCCGCCATTAATTGATCGAATCCAATTGAAGCTCCAAATTGGTCAACTAACGCATCCGTTTCTACTTGGAATCTCCCACCCCATAATTTATCGCTCATTAGCTTGCACCACCTTCATTTTTTGTTGCAACTTGATTAGCTACTTCACTAGGAAGACCCCATAGTTTAATGAACCCCTTTGCGGCTTCTTGATCAAATGAATCCGATGAAGTATAAGTAGCTAAATCTTTATCATATAAACTATCGTTTGATTTCCGTCCTAACACAATAATATTTCCCTTAAATAATTCTAATTTAATTGTGCCATTAACTACTTTTTGTGACTGGTTAATAAATGCTTTTAAACTTTCCATCAAAGGTGAGAACCATAATCCGTTATAAATTAATTCACAGATTTGTTTATCAACGACCGGTTTAAAATGTGCCAAGTCACGTTCTAACACTAAATCTTCCAATTCGTGATGTGCCTTGATTAATACGGTAGCAGCTGGAGCTTCGTAAATTTCTCTTGATTTAATGCCGACTAATCGATTTTCAATGTGATCAATTCTACCAATCCCATTTTCACCCGCAATTTCATCTAATTTTTCAATTAAAGCTGCAAAGGTCATCTTTTCACCATTTAATTGCACTGGAATTCCATTTTTAAATTCTAATTCAATTTCAGTTGGCATATCAGGAGTATCTGCAATTGCTTTAGTTAAGGCGTAAGCATCTTCTGGAGCTGCAACCCATGGATCTTCCAAGATTCCGGCTTCGTTGGCTCTTCCCCAAATATTAGCATCAATTGAATAGGGTGAATCTAAATCAATGGGAATTTCAATGCCGTGATCTTTCGCATAAGCAATTTCTTCTTCTCTCGCCCAATGCCAATCACGAACTGGGCTAAGTACTTCAATCTTTGGCATTAAAGCATGAATTGCTACTTCAAAACGGACTTGATCATTCCCTTTTCCAGTACAACCATGGGCAATTGCGACCGCACCTTCTTTTTTCGCTACTTCGACTAATTTTTGAACAATTAAGGGTCTTGAAAGGGCTGAGGCTAACGGATAAACTCCTTCATACATGACATTAGCTTGTAAAGCTAAGGCTAAATAATTATCAGCGTATTCTTCTTTAGCATCTAAGACATAAGCAGCAATTGCACCCGTTTTTAAAGCTTTATTTTTTACATATTCGGGATCTTTGGCCTCCCCCACGTTTACACAACAAGCAACGACGTCATAACCCTTATCTTTTAACCAGGCAATGGCCACTGAGGTATCTAATCCACCTGAATATGCTAAAACAACTTTCGGTTTTGTCATGTTAATCACCAATAATCTTTCCAATAAATTCTTTAGTTCTATCTTCTTGCGGATTATCAAAAATTTCAGCCGGCACATTTTTTTCTTGAATGTAGCCATCTGCCATAAACCACACTTGATCAGCTACTTTTTTGGCAAATCCCATTTCATGAGTTACCACTAACATGGTCATATTTTCGTCAGCTAATTCTTTCATAACGTTCAATACTTCCCCGACCATTTCTGGATCTAAGGCACTAGTTGGTTCGTCGAAAAACATTACTTTAGGACTCATGGCTAAAGCTCTGGCAATGGCAACTCTTTGTTTTTGACCACCGGATAGACTATTCGGATAAGCATTGGCTTTATCTGCTAAACCAACTCTAGTTAGATACTTCATCCCAATTTTTTCAGCCTCTGTATCACTCATCTTTTTCACTCTCATGGGAGCTAACTTTAAGTTTTCCATCACCGTCATGTTAGGGAAGAGGTTGAAGTTTTGGAAAACCATCCCGATTTCTTCGCCCAATTTACTAAGTTCTTTATCTGTCATTTTAGTCAAATCATCGTTATTGAATAAAACCTCTCCATCAGATGGTTTTTCCAATTGGTTAATACATCTTAACAAAGTACTTTTTCCTGATCCTGAAGGTCCGATAATACAGATCACTTCACCTTCATGTACTTCTCCGTTAATGTCTTTCAAAACAGCGTTCTTTTCATAGTTCTTCTTTACGTGGTTTAATGCAATAATTTTATTATTCATGTTTCATCTTTCCTTCCAAGTAGTTTAATCCTCTAGTCAATGTAAATGTAAGTACAAAATAGATCACCATTACCACCACAATTGGGGCAACTCCACGGTAGGTATCTGCTCTCACAACGTTTAATTCGTATACCAAATCAGTAACTCCAATAATTGATACAATGGAACTTTCTTTAATCACAGAAATAAATTCATTTCCTAAAGCTGGCCAAATGTTTTTAAAAGCTTGTGGCAAGATTACGAATCTTAAAGCATATTTTTTACTCAACCCTAAACTTTGCGTAGCTTCCGTTTGTCCTTTATCAACTGAAGCAATTCCCCCTCTGATAATTTCACATACATAAGCGGCACTATTTAAAGTTACGGCGATGATACCCGCTAACAATGCGGGAATGTTAATCAAGACTCCTAAACCAAAGTAGATTAACAAGACTTGTACCATCATTGGTGTCCCTCTAACTACCTCAACATAACTAATGGCTGGCCAACTTAATAATTTGTATTTACTAATCTTCATCAAGGCAAGTAATACACCCAGAATAATTCCCCCAATTACTGCGGCAATTGAAATTAATAAAGTATGTTTCAATCCATCATAGAAATACTTCCAGTAATGTAGCATTGATGTATCAGCCGTATTAACCTTCATATATTTCCCAGCGGAAGCTAGATAACCAGGAATTAAATTATCTTTTTGAATCTGGTCAATTGATCCATTTACTGCATTCATCAATGTGTCATTTCCTTTTGCCATAGCAATTGCTGAACCAGTGTCTTTTTTATCTAATTTGTAGTCTGCTTTAAACATCTTTAGATCTGGATCATTTTTGACGTAGGCTTCTGCAACCGGTTTTTCAACTCCAACTGCGGCAACCTTATTTGTCTTTAAAGCTAAAACTAAATCAGTGGTTTTATCCATGCCCACATTTTTGGAATCTTTTAAATCTTTTTTCGCTAATTGTTGTTGTAACGTTCCCGTTTGGGTCCCAACTTTTTGCCCTTTTAAGGCACTTTGATTTTTATATTTTTCAGCGTCCGATTTATTAACTAAGAATGATTGTCCCCCAAAATAGTAAATCTTAGAAAAATCAGCATTTTGTTCCCTTTCTGGGGTAGGGTTAATTCCCCCAATTGCCATATCAACCTTTCCAGTTTGCACTGCTACTAGCAAAGCGGTGAAGTCCATATTCTTAATTTCTAACTTAACGCCTAAGTCCTTAGCAATTTGTTTGGCAATATCAATATCAATTCCCACGTCTTTGGACTTTCCGTGTTTATCCACTTGAAATTCAAATGGTGGATAATCAGGTGCGGTTGCAACTTTCAAAACTCCCCTTTCTTTGACACTCTGTAATGAACTATCCGCATGAACTGTACACATCATACTTAAACTTCCAATGAATAATCCAATACATAAAACTAACATTTTCCAACATTTACTCATTTTTCCATCTCCTTTACAATTTAAAAATTTCCAACAAAAAAAGCGCCCAATAGTCTCATAGACTAAAGGACGCTTATGCGCGGTACCACCTTGTTTACGTTATCGAAATAACATCTCTCCCAATCCAGCTTCGAATCGTTGGCTCTGTAATGGGAGCTCCCAGTATGGTTTTTATCGCATACAACTTTTAGGTGACGTTCATTCACAAGTGCTTATGATATTTCTCACTGACCAATATCTCACTGAATCACACGTTTTGAATTACTACTTCCTAGTTAACGTTTTGTTTTTAATTTTTATTAATCATAGCACGGATAAATAATAAAACAAGCTTTTTTTACAATATATTTCGTAATTTAGTCAAAATATGCATTACATATACATAAATAGTTCTTATTTTAACGTATAATTAATTGATAATCCGATATATAATTCAGTTATTATCTATTCATTTACTTTAATTACATGATTTTGATGTAATTTATAAGCAATTAAAGCAACGATAATGGCTTTGATGATATCTCCCGGGAAAAACATAATTGTTGACATCAATGTTTTCATAATTGGCATATGAATCACAAATGAAAGGACAATGGCCCCAATTAAATTCATTACTACCATCCCACCAACTAGATTAGCTAAAAGATATTTCCAAAAGTTTAATTGACCTAATTTCTCCAACATCCAACCAATTAAATAAGCACAAATTGGCCAACTGATTAAATATCCAGCAGTAGGACCCATAAAGACCCCAAATCCTCCCCGACCACCAACAAGAAGTGGCATACCGACTGCAACTAATAATAAAAAGATTAAGACACTAATCGTTCCTAATTTTTTTCCAAGTAATGATCCGGCTAACATTACCGTCATAGTTTGAAATGAGATAGGCACTGGAATAACTGGCACAGCAATTGGGGGAACTAAACTAAAGGCTGCAATAATTGCAACCATCACGCCACAGTAGGCGATTTCTTTGGTTTTCAAAATAAAAATTCTCCTATTAATTTAATGAGTTAATTATCACTTAATTCTGGCATTAAAAATAGCAAAAAAATAACAATCTTGTTATACCAACGTTTAGCAGCTTACATATTTATTTATATGTAACTAAAAACACCCAACGATGTAAACGTTAGGTGTTTTAAATTTTATAAGTTTTTATCCATATTGTAAGTAAGTTTTGAAAGTGTCAAGCCCTTGCTCATTAATTCATTCATGAAATGATGAACCCGAGTTCTCATTTCAGCTACTAAGTTTTGATTTTGTTTTTGTAGAAAATCAGAAACATCTTCACTCTTCAAGTTTTCAGCTTGGTTCAAAGTGTTTTCAACGTGCGTTAAGAACATTTGATTGTTAGCTGTCTTGAAGTCCCGGTCTTGTTGAATAAAGTGACTGTAATGTGATTCAACAATCATAGAGAGTTTACGATACATCCAGTAAGCACTAGTATCATCCATTTCTAAGGGGGTTGTTTCGTAAGTTGGATCAGTGGCTTCTACATTGGCAAAGAATGGCACATATGGACTGAATGCTGGAATTCCAAAGTTTAACCATATAATGGTTGAAACTTCTGGTTTCACGTCATTTCTAATCTGAAGTACATGTGAATTTTGAGTCCGATTCATTGAAATTGGCCGGAATTTAGTTTTCAAATCTTCTGGACCTTTACCCAATGGATCATATTCAGTTTCGTTATAATGAGAACTCAAAATAAATTCAACATCTGAAACTTGAATTTTATGGTTAGCTTTACAAATAAATGGCATATCTGCTGAAGTAGGTTCTTGAACCATTTCTGGAGTTAAGTAACGTTGACCATACCAAACACGGGGGGTGTTATAGTGACGGTCTTTTTCATTACTAGTCCCGAAGATATGTCTAAAATTAAATCCTTCTGCATCAGGATTCAAAGAATATTTTTCAACAAATTCTTGAATTCCATCTGAATACATAAAATTATCTGCATCTTCAAAATCAACTTGTTGGATAGCAACTTGGTTAGCTACCACGGCATATGAATCATCAGGAATTCGTTGAGCAACCCAATGATGACCAGTAACAATTTCCATGTACCAAACTTCATTGTTATCACTAAACATTACCCCATTACCCTCAGGAGAACCATATTCTTTAATCAATTGACCCAGGTATTGGACCCCTTCACGAGCAGAATTAATATAAGGTAACACCATTGATTGTAATGAATCTTCAGCAAGTCCATTAGCAATCCAAGGATCATGAGAAAGAGTATGCATATTACCATAAACACTTTCAGTGGCACTCATCGCAATATGTTTTTGATTAAATCCACTTTCAGCAAAGACCCCTAATTTAGCGGCATCCGCATTCGGGGTTTCCAAAGTACGGTAGCCTGAAGTAGGCATTGGTGCTGTAAATCCATTTTGGTTTGATTTCCAAACTTTACTTTCATTTTCATAAGCTGGTTGCACAATAAAACGTTGTGGAGTTAATGGCAAAAAAGTATCGTCATTTCTGGCAATCATTGTTGAACCATCAATACTGGCGTTCTTTCCAACCATCACACTGGTACATGCTGATAAATGTTTCATACTTCTCTCTCCAATCGTAATCTTATAATTTAGAAGTTAATTTAACGTCTGGATATTTACCCTTGAACCAACGTTCGGCAAATTGATTTTCAAATAAGAATAATGGATCGTCATTAGTATCACGAACCAAAATGTTACGTTGTGAAGACATCTTTTCGTCAAGTTGATCTGGATCAATCCAACGAGCAATTTTTGATCCCATTGGTTCCATTAAAACATCAGAATTGTATTCATTTTGCATTCTGAATTTAAACACTTCAAATTGAAGTTGACCAACAGCACCTAGGATATATTGCCCAGTAGAATAAGTAGTATAAAGTTGAATAGCTCCTTCTTGAACTAATTGCTTAATTCCTTTATGGAATGATTTTTGTTTCATTACATTTTTAGCAGAAACTCGCATAAATAATTCAGGGGTAAATTGTGGAAGCTTTTCAAAAGTAACCTCATTCTTACCTGTATATATGGTATCACCAATTTGGAAATTACCGGTATCATAAAGTCCAATAATATCACCAGCAACGGCTGTTTTAACGTTTTCACGGGTATTAGCCATAAATTCTGTCACATTTGATAATCGAATATCTTTTTGGGTCCGGTCTAACGTAACATCCATCCCTTTTTCAAACTTACCAGAACAAATCCGCACAAACGCAATTCGGTCACGGTGATGTGGGTTCATGTTAGCTTGAATTTTAAAAATAAAACCAGAGAACATGTCATCAATTGGTTGAATTTCTTTGTCTTGTAAAGTCTTGTGTTGACCAGGAGCTGGAGCCATTTCAAGATAAGCATCCAGGAATGTTTGTACCCCAAAGTTAGCCAAGGCTGAACCAAAGAAGACCGGAGTTTGATCACCATTAGCAATCTTATCAGGGTCAAATTCATTACCAGCTTCAGAAATTAAATCCATTTCTTCTTTGGCATCATCATAAATACTGTCGCCTTCAAGGTCATTAGGACCTTCAATGTTTCCTTCATCATCAAGTGGCAAGAAATTACGACCTTCGACTTCTGGTTGGAATAATTCCACACGATGATTATGACGATCATAGAGTCCCTTTAAAATCCGACCTGAACCAATTGGCCAGTTCATTGGATAAGCTTCAATTCCAAGGACTTCTTCCAATTGACTAATTAATTCCATTGGTTCTCGTCCATCACGATCAAGCTTATTCATGAAAGTAAAAATGGGAATCCCACGCATTTTACAAATTTGGAATAGTTTTTTAGTTTGTGGTTCGATACCTTTAGCAGCATCAATAACCATGACAGCTGAATCAACGGCCATCAAGGTCCGATAAGTATCTTCAGAGAAATCTTCATGTCCAGGAGTATCCAAGATGTTAATTCGTTTACCTTGGTAATCAAATTGCATCACAGAACTCGTAACTGAGATTCCACGTTTTTGTTCAATTTCCATCCAATCAGACTTGGCAAAGTTACCACTCTTACGAGCCTTAACTGTACCGGCTTCACGGACAATTCCCCCGAACAATAGTAATTGTTCAGTAATAGTTGTCTTACCGGCATCGGGATGGGAAATAATGGCGAAAGTCCGGCGTTTGCCGACTTCCTGGTTTAACTTTTTATCACTCATGTAAATCCTCCTACTGAGATTATATAACGATTAACGCAAAAAATCCGGAAGCATCCGGATCAAATTTTGACTAATTAAGGTCTGATTTTTTGTCATTTTGGACAAGCCAAATGTTGTATAGGTATTCAATAATAACTTTCATAATGGCATAGAATGGAATAGCTAAAATCATTCCAACTAACCCTGCAATATGCCCTGCGGCTAGTAAGATAATGATGATAGTCAAAGGATGAATATCCAATGATTTACCAATCACGTTTGGATAGACTAAGTTACCATCAACTTGTTGCACAACCAAGACCACAATAATGGTGTACAAAGCCTGTTCTGGACTAACTACAATAGCAACCAGTAAGGCCGGTACAATTCCAATATATGGACCTACATATGGAACTAAGTTACAAAATCCAGCAAAGACTCCTAATAACAACGCATAACGTTGTCCAATCAAAAGATATCCGATAGAAGTAAATGTTCCCACGAATAAACATTCAATCACTTGTCCCCCAATATAATGTGAAAGAGTTTGGTTCATTTTCTTTAAAAGGGTTTCGGATTGTTTCCGGTGACGGTCAGATAATACTGGGAAAAGTCTTTCCACACTAGGTAAAAATTTGTCTCCATCTTTCAACATATAGAATAAAATAATTGGAGCCGTAATCAAAGTAATAATGACATTGGTTGCAACTGAAATGATGTTTCCAGCACTATTGGTAATATTACTTAGCAAGACTTTTAGATATGAAGAATATGAAGATTGAACTTTTGCCACAATGGGATCCCAATCAATATGTTTTAACCAGCCATGTCGAGTCAGCTTTTCTAAAGAAGCTTGTTGATGGGAAGCAAATTTTGGCATATTGCTAGCCAAATTAGCTACTTGAGATACCAAATGTGGAACTAAAGAAAGGGCAATGTAGGCTAGTACCAAAATCAGTGCCAAAAAGATAATGGTGGTGCCCCAAGTCCGGTTTATTCTTTTCGTTTTAGTAATCTTAATCTTCATTAAAATTTCTAAGATTGGATTTAACATATAGTATAAAAATCCGGCAATTAGCAATGGTGCAAAAATAGTTGAAACAAATATTCCAATCGGTGAAAACATGAAACTAACTTTTGTACATAAATAAATAATTCCTACCACGAGTAACAATTCAAATGTCCAAAAGACTAATTTTGATTCTTTTAAATTCTTCACTTAGTTAAACTCCTTCAACTTCATCAACAAACTCATCAATTGCATCAAAATCAAAACCTTTTCGAAACAAAGCCTGTTTTACTTTTTGTTTGCGCTTATATGGTTCCTCAGTTCGATACTTTTTCCAAAGTTTTAATCCGGCTTTTTTTAGCATAATTTCCTGTTCATCCATATCAACAACATCATCAATTTGGCTAATTGCTTGATCAATTACATCAAAACTAAAACCCTTTCTAACCATTGATAATTTAGCCTTCTCAATTCTTTTATTATATGGGTATCGATTGTTATGGTCAAATAGCTTCTGAGCAAGTCGATCAGCATTTTCTTGAACTTTACTTGCAGGATAAAATTCATCGAGCGCATTCAAAATTAAAGTTTCACTGACACCCTTTTGCATTAAGTATCGTTTTGCTTCAATTGGACCTTTGGCTTGACCATCCGCAGTCTGTCGAACGTAGCTATTTGCATAATTTTCATCATCAATTAAACGAATCTCAATTAGCTTTTTAATAGTAGAATCAATTGCAAACTCATCTTCTGACAAGGTTTTTAATTTATCTCGCACTTCTTTTTCTGTCCGTTGTCGATACGAAATAAAGTCAACTGCTTTTCCATATAATTTAGAAATACTATCGGCGACTTTAATTTGTTCAATTTCTTCGTGGGTTAATTCAGTTCCTTTAAAAATGGAAAACTTAATTAAAACTTCTTCACTAATGGGAAAAGCATATTTTTCATTTAAATAAACATTGTAGCGACCTGGTCGTTTCTGTGCTTCAACTTTAGTAACTTTATAAGTTCTACTCATGTGTATAACCTCTCAAAATTCACAATGTGCTCGACTTCTGCTATACTTGTTTGATAAATAAGCAAAGGAAGTTCGCAAATGAAAGCACACGTCGTATACGCAACTATTACTGGTAATAATGAAGATATTGCTGATATCGTGACTGAAGGACTGGAAGATCTTGGAGCTGAAGTAGAAGAAACTGAAATTTCTCAAACTGAAGCTGAAGAACTTAATGATGCCGATTTAATCGTCATCTGTCCTTACACTTACGATGAAGGTCATCTTCCTGAAGAAGGAATGGACTTTTTCGAAGATCTTGGTGATTTAGACCTTAGTGGTAAAACTTTTGGTGTCGCAGGTTCTGGGGATGTTTTCTACGAAGAATTCTACAACTTAGCGGTTGATGAATTTTCAAAGAAGCTCTTAGCTACTGGTGCAACTCAAGGTGCTGCTAACGTAAAAATCAATCTTGATCCTGATGAAGACGATATTAAAACCCTTGATAAATTCTCAAATGAGTTATTTCAAGCAGCAAGTAAATAAGGCCCTAGTGGTCTTTTTTATTTGCTATTTTTTTGTTTGGCATCAAATAAGCGTGGACCGTCGAATTAATCACGGCTCCCATTAGCAACACCATTCCAGTCAAATAAAGCCAAATCATAACCACAATAAAAGTTCCTAACGTTTTATATGCCGAAATATTCCGGAAAAACTCGTGCATAATTTGCGAAAAGACTTGTGATAAGACTGATAATCCTGCTAGAGCAAATAATGTGCCAAATACTGTATACCGCCATTTAGTTCGTAAACTAGGCACAAAGAAATAAATTAAGCTCAAAATAATGAATAACATTGTTACGATAAATGGTACCCGGGCACTTTCTAAAAGAGTTAAAATCGGATCTGGTATTTTGAGCATCTCATTTAAAAGCTTAATTAATGATTGCCCAAATCCTTGTAAGATTAGCAACACGAATAGAAAAATAACTAATAGTAGCATCCACATAAATGAAGCAATTCGATTCATAAATGCATTTTGATCCGTAACCCCATAACTTCGGTTAACGGCTCGCTGAAAGGCAGCCATCGCACTACTAGCAGACCAGATGGCAATTACTAGCCCAATTGACAAGTTACTTCCACCATTTCCGCCACTAAATACTGACTCAAAAATTGGTTTTAACATATGATAAATTGACGCTGGCATTAAACTTCGAATTGCACTAATTACATGATTCGCATTCGCGTTGGCTAATTTAATTACTCCCCCAATTGAAATTAGGATGGGGAAAAGGGATAGCAACGCATAATATGCAAAAACAATTGCTGAATCTGATACATTACCCATCATAAAATGTTTAAATAGTAATTTTGTAAATGGTACAATTTGATTTTTAAATGTGATTTTTAGTTTATCCAAAGTAGTTTCCTTTATTTAAATACGCAATTATCTTTATTATATCAGATTGAATTTGAGTTACTATTACCCCAAAATAATGATAAAATTAGGGTTAGTTTTAAGTGTTGGGATTGGTTCCCAACTAGAGGAGGATTCAATTTGGAAACTATCAGCTTAGTTGTTCCTTGTTACAATGAACAGGAATCAATCGAGTTATTCTATAACACAGTGGAAAAAGTTTTCGCTGCTATGAATAAAGACGAAAAAAAATATGTACCTGATTACATCTTCATCAATGATGGATCATCAGATAATACTTTAAAAATTTTAAACGAACTACATAACAAACACCCAGAAACAGTTCACTTCATTTCTTTTTCCCGTAACTTTGGAAAAGAATCAGCCATGTCAGCTGGTCTCCGTAATGCTCATGGTGATTACGTAGCTTTAATGGATGTTGATCTTCAAGATCCACCTGAACTATTACCAGAAATGTTAAAAATCATTAGTACTGAAGATTATGATTGTGTTGGTTGTATCCAAACTAGCCGTAAACAAAATCCAATCAGAGCGTTTTTATCAGCTTCTTTCTACCATGTGATTGATTACTTATCAGACGTTAAAATCAAGCCAAATGTCCGTGATTATCGTTTAATGTCTCGTCAATATGTCGATGCTGTGAATGAATTAACCGAATATAATCGTTTTTCAAAGGGAATTTTTAGTTGGGTTGGTTTCAACACCAAATACATCAAATATCCTGGTCGAGAACGAGCTGCTGGTGAAACTCATTGGTCAATGATTCAATTACTTGAATACTCAATTGAAGGAATTATTGATTTCTCAGATGCCCCACTTAAAGTTGCGACTTGGGTTGGTGGACTTTCTTGTATTTTTGCAGTCATTGGCATCTTTGTAACGATTATTCGGGCGCTCTTTTTTGGTGGATCGGTTGCTGGCTGGCCTTCATTAGTTTCAATTATTCTGCTAATTGGTGGAATTCAATTATTCTGCTTAGGAATTGTCGGTAAATACATTGGTAAAATTTACCTTGAAACGAAACACCGTCCACAATACATCATTAAGGAGCAAAAATAATGCAATCTTTGCTTAATTTATATAAAAAGCATAAAGATATTATTCCATATGCTTTTTGGGGTGTAGCAGCAACCGTAGTTAATATTGTTTTATTTGGAAGTATTAATCAATTTACTTCAATTAACTATTCTGTTAACTATTGTTTCTCGTGGTTTGTAACTGTGTTATTTGCTTTCTACACTAATAAATATTTTGTTTTCCATACTAAACATTACTCTTACAAAGAATTCTGGTACCAAATGGTGACCTTCTTCGCTGGTCGTTTAATTACCGGAATTGTCGGATTAGGAATTCTATCCTTTGGGGTTTCGGTCCTTGGTTTTAATACTAAGCTTGGTAAAAATATCTTTAATATAATTCAAAATGTAGTTGTTGTAATTTTAAATTACTTCTGGGCCATTTTCATCTCCTTTAAAGAAAAAGAACACAAATAAAAAAAGCTTCGTTGAATTTAATTCAGCGAAGCTTTTTGTTATACGAACATATTTAAAATTAAAACCATTAATAATCCAACAATTGAAATTACGGTTTCTAGAACAGTCCAAATTCCCAAAGTTTCTTTAACTGATAAGTCAAAGTATTCTTTAAACATCCAGAATCCAGCATCATTAACATGAGATGCAGCAAGTGACCCAGCCCCAATTGCTAAGGCCATCATCACTGGACTAACGTGAAGTGATGACATCAATGGCATTACTAATCCTGCAGCTGTCATTCCGGCAACCGTTGCTGATCCAAGTGAAACACGGAGAATTACAGCCACTAACCAACCTAAAATAATTGGTGATAATGATGAATGCATCATCATGGTTTTAACAGCGTCTCCGACTCCACCAGCAATTAGAACTTGTTTGAAAGCTCCACCACCGGCAATAACCATTAATAACATGGCGATTGATTTAATCGCATCAGATAAACTAAGTGAAATATCTTTCATCGTCTTACCACGATGGAATCCCATTGACCAAATAGCAAAGATCAATGCAATTACCATGGCAATCATTGGATTACCAAGCATTGAAATAATCGCATCAAGACCATGTGGCTTAGCAACTTCTTTACCACCATGAGCAACCATTTGATAAACGGTATTCAAAGCCATGAAAATTGCTGGTAATAGTGAAGTTAATGCAGCTAATCCAAAACTAGGTGTATCTTTTAAGTCATATTGCTTTACTTCACCAAATGCAGGCAAACTCTTTTTAACTACAAAGGCATCTGGGAAAAACTTACGACTCACTTTCGTATAAAGTGGTCCTGCTACAATCACACAGGGAATTGCTACGATAATTCCGAATAGCAATACCTGTCCGATATTAGCACCTAAGGCTGTTGCAACAGCGGTTGGTGCTGGTTGTGGTGGCAAGAATCCTTGAGTGGCAGATAAAGCAGCAGCCATTGGAATTCCTAGGTAAAGGAATGGTACATCAGCTTCTAGTGCAACTGCGAATACAATTGGAGTCAATAAAACCAATCCAACTTCAAAGAATAATGACATTCCGATAATAAACGAAGCAATTACAATTGCAAGTTGAAGACGTTTCTTACCAAATTTATCAATTAAAGTCTTGGCAATTCGATATGAACCACCAGAATCAGAAACTAATCGACCAATCATAGCACCGAAACCAAACACAATTGCTAATTCACCTAGGGTATTACCAATCCCAAGTTTAATTGCATCTGCGATACTAGCTGGGTTCATTCCTAAACCTAAAGCTACCAAAATTGCAGTAACAATTAACGCAACAAAAGTATTCAATTTCAACTTAATGATTAGGAAAAGGAGCAACGCAATCCCTAAAATTAAAACAACAAACGGCATCATTTGTGTTTCCTCTTTTCTTATTTATAAATTTATAATAATTACAGATTTATTGTATGCGTTTTCATAAATATTTTCAACCACCTTGCTCAATAATTTACAAATAAAAAAGCAGTTCACAAATGTGAACTGCTTTTTTATGACCCCACTCAGACTCGAACTGAGATCGATCGCTTAGGAGGCGATTGCCCTATCCAGTTGTGCTATGAGGCCATCACAACTTTCCCTATTTTCTCACGATTAGAATCATTCGTAAAGATTACTTTTTGTGGTAACCCTTATTCTTTTGGTTTCGTTTTCGGTTTTTCTTTCGCGGTTTTTGAACCACATTTTCTGCTACTTCGATCTTGCGATAACGAGTTTTCTTAGCGGATGCCTTAGTCCCTTTAACTTCTGGAAGAACTTTTTTCTTGGGTGCATTTTCAGCTTTTAACTTTTCAATTTCTTCTTCCTCAACATGATCAACTAGCTTGCCCCGGAAATAATAAATTGGTTGCAAATCATATTCTTCATCACGAAGCAGTTTCTTTAAGTCCCGTAAATCATGATCATCACCAAAGTTAATTACTAAGCCGGGTTCACCCATTCGTCCGGTACGACCGACCCGGTGAATATAAGTATTAGCTTCTTTTGGTAAATCATAATTAATTACTGCTGGAAGCTTTGGAATATCTAATCCACGAGCAGCTACGTCAGTAGTTAATAATAGCTTAGTTTGCCCCTTTCTAAAGTTCCGTAAAGCTCTTTCACGGGCCATCTTATTTTCTTCACCACTAAGCTTTTCAACTTGAGCATATCCTTGATGTTTAAAGTAATTAAAAGCCCGATTTAATTCGGTTTGTTGGTTAAAGAAAACTAACGCTTTAAAGTTTGTTAACTTAGTTAATCGATTTAAAACATCATTTCGTTTTCCCCGGGAAACTTGGAATTGTCCGTGTTGAACTTTTCCACGACTTTTATCTAAATCACGAACATCAATAATTCGAGCTGGTTTTCCCATCACATCTTCAAGTTTGTACAAAATCTCACTATCGGTTGCTGAGAAATAAGCAACTTGTGCATCTCGTGGTACTGCAGCAACAATTTGACGTACTTTTTCCAGTGAATCGTCTTGAAGTAAATCATCCGCTTCATCAACTACTACTGTTTCAACGTTATTTACTTTAAGTTTACGATCAGACAATAAGCTTAAAATTCGACCAGGAGTCCCAACAATAATTTCGGGACGTTTCTTTAGCTGTTCATGTTGCCGTTTAACGTTAGCTCCACCAATTAATGGCAAGATTTTAACGTTGAATGGGCCTGCCCAGTCACGAATAATATTCGTTACCTGCATGGCAAGTTCTTGGGATGGTTCAACAATCAAAGCTTGAGTTCCTTGACCTGCCATAATATTAGCTAAGATTGGCATTAAAAATGCGACCGTCTTCCCTGAACCAGTTGGTGATAATCCAACAATATCTTCACCGCCATCAATCATTGGTTGATAAACAGCTTTTTGAATTTCAGTTTGGCCATCATAGCCTAATTTTTCAAATCGTTTTACAAATTCTTCTAACACAACGTTACTCCTTAAATTTATCGGGATAGTGAATTCCAGCAGAAATTGCTAGATTGTTTAGTGTTTCGTTAACGTGTTGCATTAATTGCAACCATACGTGATATTTTGCCTGCAACGTTTCATCTTCTGGATGTGCAATAATTGCGGCAAAATCAGTCATTTCTGGAATCATTGGATTTTTAGTATATTTAGCACTAATAACTTCAGTTTGCTCTGGACTAATTAATTTAGCCTCAGTAAATTCGCCTCCGTTATCAATGGCAATGATGTTGCGACCAGCATAAATTTCAGAATGATGCTTTGAGTTAGAAATCTTACTAAAATTCAAAGTAATGTCAAACTTATCATAATTTAAAAGTGCAGTTCCTTTTCCATCTGCTCCCGTAGCAATCATTGTTGGATAATACATTTGTTTTACAGGTTTGCCAAACAAAGCAACTGCATCATATAGCGGATAGATGCCTAAATCAGCTAAAGCACCACCAGCAAAAGCAAAATTAAAAACATTCGGGGTTTCACCAGCTAATACTAAATCATAGCGAGAAGAATATTGGCTAAAAACAAAATCAGCCCCAGCAATATTCGTTGCCTTTTTCAAAGCTTGTTGTACTGCTTTAAAAGCTGGCATATGAACATTTCTCGCTGCTTCAAACAAACGTAAGTTAGGATGAAGTTTTAATTCATCTAAAACTTGTTGGGTTTGCATTGGGTTCATAAAGGCTGGTTTTTCTACAATTACATTTTTATTGTTTTTTAATGCCAACATTACTTGTTCAAAGTGAAAAACATTAGGCGATGCAATATAAGCCGTATCAAATTCGTCAGATGCCATAAAGTTCGCTAAATTAGTATAAACTTTAGCTCCCCCATTTTGATTAGCAAATTCATTACCGGTATTTTCGTGGCGTGAATAAGCCGCACCCAACTCGTATTTACCAGTTGCAAAAGCAGCTTCAATCATCCGTTGTGTAATCCAATTAGTTCCAATTGTACCTAGTTTAATCATTTCTATTACGCTTTCATTCCATTCGTTCTAAATACTGTTTCCATTGTACCTTATTTCCGTGGTAAGCCGCCATGCTATCGTCACTACTTTTTCCATCTTTATAGAAGGAATCATTACTATTTAAATTATTAAACGTAACGTTAGCTCCAGCCACCCCTTTATGCAACATAAATTGAGTATGAGGAATATTTTTCAAAGTCTGATAATTAGTTTGATTAGTTTTAATTAACACTGGTCGATCATACCGTTGGTACAAATAATTCACAAATTGTTTAATGCGCTGATGTAATTGTTGTTTATTAACCGTTTGATCAGTATATTTTCCATAGTAGTCAATATCAATTCTGATGGGTAATTGACCAATTTGACCATCAACGGCCCGGCTAAAATTCTTTTCTTGTCCGGTAATACTCGTCCCAAATCCGTATTGATGATACACACCAATTTTCAAACCAGATCCAATACTGCGAGAATAATTATCGTTAAAATTATCATCTAAATAATCCGTTCCTTGACTGCTTCGAATATAAACAAAGCTGCCACCGCGTTGCTTAAACTCATTAAAATCCATATAATTACTGTCTTGATTAAGGGAAACTCCACGAATTGGATACTTAGCAAAGAAACGAGCCCGGGCCTGATTATTTGCTTGGATATGCCCTAAAATTATAAATATGATTGCAATAAAAATAATCAATGCCAACGTCAAAAAACTCCACTTTTTCATCTGATGGTGGCGTTGGTTTCTTTGAAATTGAGCTCGCTTCATTTCTATCATACATAAACCTCACGAAGACTTATTTAATTTATCTTAACACTATTTTGGGTGTGCTTGCTTGAATTGCAATGTTTACTCCAATATAATGAAAGCGTTACAAAAACTTTAATTAAAAGCTTTTTCAATTTAATAAAATAACTTATTAAGGGGAATATTATTATGGAATACGTAATTGGTGTTGATATTGGAACGACCAGTGTCAAAACAGTTTTGTATGATGATAAAGGCGAAGTTAAAGGCTATTCAAATGACCTTTATACCTTATATCAAGATACAGCTGATATGGCTGAGGAAGATCCAGAGGAAATTTTTAGTGCCATGATCGATGGTTTAAATCACGTTTTAGAAAAAGCTGATTTAAAAAAAGGAACACTTAAAGGTGTTTCATATTCATCTGCCATGCATAGTTTAATTTGTCTAGATGAAAACTACAAACCACTTACCCGTGCAATCACTTGGGCAGATAACCGAGCCGTTAAATATGCTGATGAACTAAAAGACAGCGGAGTTGGGATGGAACTCTACAAGAAAACTGGTGTTCCAACTCACCCTATGACCCCACTAACTAAGATCATGTGGCTACGTAACGAAAAACCTGAGATTTTCAATAAAACTAGATATTTTGTTGGAATTAAAGAATACATTAACTACAAGTTATTCGGTGAATTAAAGGAAGATTATTCAATTGCCAATGCCACAGCTTTATTTAACATCTTTACAATGGACTGGGATAAACAAGCACTTGAAGTTGCCGGAATCACTCGTGATAAACTTCCAGAACTAGTTGATACTACATATCAATTTAGAGGAATGACAAAACATTACGCTAGTGTCCTTGGTGCTTTAAAAGATACACCATTTGTTATTGGTGCTTCTGATGGTCCGCTTGCTAACCTTGGAGTTGATGCCATCAATCCTGGTGTCGTTGCAGTTACCATTGGTACATCTGGTGCCGTACGTGTCGTAACTGATAAACCAACTATTGATCCTAAAGGTCGAGTTTTCTGTTACTACCTTGCCAAAAACATGTGGGTAATTGGTGGTCCCGTAAATAACGGTGGAATTGTCTTCCGTTGGGTTCGTGATCAGCTTTGTTTACCAGAAAAAGTTACTGCTGAACAAATGCATCTTGATGCATATGATTTATTAACTAAGATTGCTTCTACTGTTCCTGCTGGATCAGACGGTTTAATCTTCTTACCATTCCTTGGTGGTGAACGTGCTCCAATCTGGGATGCGGATGCCCGTGGTACTTTCTTTGGATTAACTCGTAAACACACTCGGGCTAACATGATTCGGGCTGCCCTTGAAGGAATTGTTTATAATCTATACACTGTGATGCTTGCCCTTGAAGAAGTGGTTGGTGAACCTAAGAGTATTCAAGCAACCGGTGGATTTGCTCATTCTGAACTCTGGCGTCAAATGTTAGCCGATGTTTTTGAACAAGACGTTAACATTCCAAAGAGTGTTGAAGGAACTGCTTTAGGTGCTGCTACATTAGGAATGTACAGTCTTGGTATGATTAATAGTCTTTACGACGTTAAATATTTTGTCGGTACAACACAAACTCATAAACCAAATCCTAAAAACTACGAAGCTTATCGTGAATTGATTCCAATTTACATTCGCTTAAGTCGTTACCTCAAACCAGAATACAAAAACATTGCCACTTATCAACGTAAACATGCTGATGATGTCTCACAAGATTTTCATAAATAACATTCAATGAAAGGAATTCCATTTTGGAAATTCCTTTTTTGATTGGCTATTTTTTCACTGGATAAGCATGGTATAATTTTCACTGCTAAAACAATCAAATTTTAAGGAGAAACGCTTATTACTGATCAAAAATTACAAAAAAACATCGGCACATTAGCCGCCTTTTCAACCGTGATGGGAACCGTAATTGGTGGTGGTGTGTTTTTCAAAACTGCTAGTGTTGTATCTTCAACGCATTCAGTTGGTTTAACTATCCTAGCTTGGATTATCGGTGGAATTTTAACCATTTGCGGTGGTTTAACCGTTTCTGAATTAGGAGCTGCCATTCCTAAAACCGGTGGAAGTGTCGAATATCTTCGACATACTTATGGACCATTAAGTGGTTTCTTGTTGGGTTGGGCAGAAATGTTAATTTATTTTCCCGCTAATATTGCAGCATTATCAATTATCTTTTCAACTCAAGTGATTAACTTGTTCCACCTACAAATGAGCATGTTAATTCCAATCGCCATTTTGTGTGCGGTCACAACTACTGTGATTAACCTTTGTGGTTCTAAAGTAGGTGGTTCTGTCCAATCAATTACATTTATCTTCAAATTAATTCCCATTTTCATTATTGTAATTGTTGGTTTATGTATGCCAGGTCACGTAGATGCTTCACTCTTTCCTATGACGCTTAGCGACCACAGTAATGTCATTACAGCATTTGCTGGTGGTTTATTAGCAACCATGTTTGCTTATGAAGGTTGGATTAACATTGGTAGTATTGCCGGGGAAATGAAAAATCCGAAACGTGATTTACCGAAAGCCATTATCTTAGGTCTTTCGTTTGTGATGGTCATTTATGTTCTAATTAACTGGGTGTTCTTAAAGAATATGCCAATTAATGAAATTGCTGGTAACTCAGATACTGCTTCTCAAGTAGCAATGAAACTCTTTGGTGCTTTTGGGGGTAAATTAGTAACTATTGGAATTTTAATTTCCGTTTTTGGTGCCATTAATGGTTATTCATTAACCGGTCCCCGAGTTCCCTATGCCCTAGGTAAAGAAAACGTCCTTCCTTTTAGCCAATACTTTGGTAAGATTTCTAAAACAACTGCTGCTCCATATGTTGGTAGCTTGTTCACTTTAGTAATTGCTGTAATTATGATGTTTTTGGGAACGTTCGATATCTTAACTGATATGTTGGTGTTCGTCATGTGGATTTTCAACTGTCTCTTGTTTATTGCTCTCTTCATTTTACGTAAACGTGAGCCAAAATTGAAACGTCCCTATACGGTTCCTGGTTACCCAATCATTCCAATTATTGCTTTGATTGGTGGATTATTTATCTTAGTGACCACCATCATTAACCAAACTGGACTCGCTTTAACTGGAATCTTAGTAACTTTATTAGGGGTTCCCGTTTACTATTTCCATCAATATCGGATTAACAAAAATAAATAAGCGTATAGAAAAAGCCGAAAATTAAATTTTCGGCTTTTTTGTTATTCAATTGATACTAAAGTAACTTTACTGGTTCCATCGACTTCAGTAATTTCTTTTAAAAGTTCATCAATCGTAATTTCCATCGTACTCAAATCCAATGAAATTACCACACTGGCAACTTTATGAATGGGAATATTTTGGTTAATCGTCAAGATGCTGGCTTTACTATCAGCAACTTTCTTCAACACTGATGAAAGAATTCCTCGTTGGTCATCTAGCATCAATGAAATAACGGCTTTACGATTCCAGTTTGATTCATCAGTTTCGTAAACCAAATCCTTGTACTTGTAGAAACTTCCCCGGCTAATTCCAACTTCTTTTACTGCTTCACTAATATTTTTGATTTTGCCACTATCTAATAATTGGCGTGCTTCAATCACTTTACTAAAAGTATCTGGTAATAATGATTGATCAACAATGTAATATTTATCTATTTTAAAGCACCTCGATTTTGACACCTTGATTTTCAACTTGGACGGGTTCAACTCGCCAGGCTGGAAGATGTTCTGTTATTTTTTTTATCATTAATTTTTGTTTTTCATCACTGTCAGCAATTCCCATTAAGGTTGAACCACTTCCACTGATGTACATCGCACAGTTTATTTTATCACATATTTTTTTAACTTCGACGTAATTTTTAATTAGTTTTTGCCGATATGGTTCCTGCATCTTATCCTGTAAAGCAATCTTTAATTTATTCAGTTCCCCACTTGCTAAGGCGTTGACTAATAATAAACTATGACTAACTTGGTATGTCACATCCGCATAACTCAGTTCGTGGGGCAAGATACTCCGGGCAGCTTCTGTGGAAACCTTAAAGTTCGGAATGATTGCGACAAATCGATAGTCTTGGTTAATTGGATAATTAATTAATTCAATTTCACCATCTTGCACAAACGACATACATAAGCCACCAAAAATGGCTGGTGCTACATTGTCAGGATGACCTTCCATTTCGTTAGCCAGTTTTAAAACATCTTTGTGATTAACTGGGACATGGAACCAGACATAAGCTGCTACAATTCCCGCTACAATACAAGTAGCTGAGCTTCCTAAACCGCGGGACACCGGAATGTCACTCTTAATTTGAATTGCAACCTTTGGTACTTCTTGATCCAAATTCTGGCAGCCTTTCAAAAATGCCCGATAAACTAAATTATCTTCATTTTGAAAATCTTTGGGACAACCGTTAATTCGTAAAACATCACTAGGCGAAAATTCAAACGTATTGTAAAGATTTACTGCCATTCCCATGCAATCATACCCAACCGCTAAATTAGCGCTTGTAGCTGGAACTTTAATTCTAATCATGATCAAATACCTCATTTACTTTTTGGTAAACAAAGTTTGACATTTCAGCAGGTTTAATCACTGGAGCATTAACCGTTTGTTTTTCCCAAATAGCTTGTAACGGTTCTGGAACTGGAACATTGGTATAATCATTAATTTTTGCAGTTGTCACTTGGACATCTGCATCGTGTTGATCAAATAGAGCGTCTGACACAGCATCCACAAATTTGTAAGGACTAGCAGTACTCAATAAAATCATTGGCACTTCTGGATTTTCACTTTGAGCTTCACGCATGACTTTATAGCCAGATGCAGTATGAGGATCCATCAAATAATGATATTTATCGTAAACCATGCGAATTGAATCCTCAATGTCACGATCAGAACTGTAGCCACAAGCAAATTCTTTTAATAACTTATCCAACAATTCATCACTAACCTTGTATTTACCAGTTGCTTCCAATTCTTCCATTAACTTTTTAATGTAGGTAGAATCTTGACCACTCATATAGTAAAGTAAACGTTCAAAATTACTAGAAACTTGGATATCCATACTTGGGGCAACGGTCTTGAAAAACGGACGATTCCGATCATAAACCCCAGTAGCAAAGAAATCAGCTAAGACATTGTTTTCATTACAAGCCACTACTAATTTTTCGACTGGTAAACCAAGTTGTTTGGCATAATAACCAGCTAAAATATCTCCGAAGTTACCCGTTGGCACCGTAAAACTTACTTTATCGCCTAACTTAATTTCACCTTTGGCTAATAACTGTTGATAAGCACTGAAGTAATACACGACTTGGGGAATCAAACGACCAATATTGATGGAATTGGCACTTGATAAAATCGTTTGATCACCTAACTTAGCCTTCAAGCTATCATCATTGAAGATTTTTTTGACGTTCGTTTGAGCATCATCAAAGTTTCCTTCAATGGCAGCCACATTGGTGTTCTTTCCATTAGTAGTTAACATTTGTTGATGTTGCACTGCACTAACCCCACCATCAGGATAGAAAACTGTAATTCCCATTTGGGGTTTGTTTTTAAATCCATCTAAGGCAGCTGTTCCAGTATCACCACTGGTAGCAGCTAGAATCATGACTTGTTGTTCTTCTTTAACTGCACGTGTCATTAATTGAGGTAACATTTGTAAACCAACATCTTTAAAGGCACTAGTTGGTCCATGAAATAATTCTAAGACGTGAAAATCATCAACAGCTTGCAACGGTGTGATTTTTTTATCCGAGAAAGTATCAGAATATGCATTTTTAATTGATTCGTCGATTTCAGTTTCCGAAAAGTCAGGTAATAATAAGGTTAAAATGCGTTTTGCAATTCCTTGATAATCCAATCCAGCTAATTTAGTTAAATCAAAATTCAATTCTGGCAAGGTTGGTAACACAAACAATCCCTTGTCGTCAGCGAACCCTTTCACGATTGCTGCTTTAGCATTAATCTTAACTCGGTTATCCCTTGTACTCGTGTAAAACTCATTCATTATTTTCTGACCCCCGTCACTTGATTTTTTGTTATATACATGATAATCTGTTTTCAAATAAAAAACAAGTGTGTAGTATCAAAAAACAAAAAAATAAGAGGTATTTATAATGAAAATTGCTATTTTAGGTCGCGGAACAGTTGGTTCAGGAGTCGATAAAATTATTGCTGATGGACAAACACCATTTTTAAAATCACTCTCAGTTAAATCAATTTTTGTAAGAGAAAACAAAATTAATTTAGATCCCCGTAATACAGCTAATTATGCTGATATCTTAAATGATCCAGACATTGATTTAGTCGTGGAAACTTTAGGTGGGTTGGAACCATCACATTCCATGATTGTCGAAGCCCTTAACCATGGTAAAAACGTGGTAACTGCTAACAAAGCGGTTGTCGCACGTCATATTCAAGAATTCACGCAACTAGCACGTGAAAACAACGTGAAATTCTACTTTGAATCAGCTGTTGGTGGTGGAATTCCTTGGATTATCAATTTGGAACGTGCCTTACGCATCGATGAAATTGATTCAATTCACGGAATCTTCAATGGAACTAGTAACTTTATCTTAGATCAAATGACAAAGACTGGTGCTAGTTTTGACAGCGTCTTAGCTGAAGCGCAAAAACTTGGTTATGCTGAAGCTGATTCTAGTGCCGATATTGACGGTTATGATATTGAAAACAAATTATGTATTAGTGCTGATATTGCTTATAACACAGTTGTTGAACCAGGTGCTGATTTACTTAAATTTGGGATTCGCAATATTACTGCGGCAGATATCGCATACTTCAAAGAACATGGTTGGGTGGTTAAATTACTTGGTCGTAGTTTCCGTCGTGTTGATCAATTCAATTTCGTTGTAGAACCTACTTTATTTGCTCCAGGTCAAATTGAAGCTGGTGTGCATGATAACTATAACTACGTTGGTTTACGTGGGACTACAATTGGTAAATTGACGTTTAACGGTCAAGGAGCCGGAATGTTACCAACTGCCCATGCACTCGTACAAGATATTATTGATATTCAAGTTCAAAATGATCATCTTGATCGTCGTTTTGATAAACAACTTAACCTGGATAATTCAACTAAGATTATGGATTACATTGTCAGAACTGACGCAGATTTAGCACCCTTATTACCGGATTACAAAGTTACTGTTGATGGTAACTACTGGTTAGTGAAACAGATTAACACTGAATTAATCCATCAAACTGTGGCTAAACTATCAGGTAAACCATTCTTCGCATGTATCAACGGAGGCGCAAAACATGAAAGTCGCTAAATTCGGTGGAAGCTCCATGGCCGATGCTCAGCAATTCAAAAAAGTTAAAGATATTATCTTAAGTAATCCTGAACGTCAAGTCGTGGTCGTAAGTGCCATGGGTAAAGGAAAAAATAATCCAGTTAAACTAACAGATCAATTAATTAATTTAGCTAATGGTGAAGATAATTTTGCCGATATCAAAAATCGGGTAGCTAAATTAGTGGCTGCTTTGAATTTAAATGTCAAAATTGATGATTTACTTGCCCCATTGAAAAATAAACATTTAGATGCTGCCGAGATTGTCTCACGCGGTGAATTTATTACGGCTACTTTAATGGGTGCTTATCTTGGTTGGCCCATGATTGATGCCGCTAAGTTTGTCACCATTGATGAGAATGGGATTGACTATCAAACCTTGCAAGCAAAACTAGATGAATTAATTAAGGATGTTGATCACTTTATTGTGCCTGGTTTTTACGGCGTTAATCCGGCTGGTGAAATCACGTTGCTCCAACGTGGTGGTGGCGATACCTCTGGAGCTTTAGTTGCTAATTTGATGGATGCGAATGTTTACGAAAACTGGACTGATACTTCGGGAATTCTCCAAGTTGATCCTCGCATTATTGATGATCCCCATCAAATCAAAGAATTATCTTTTGATGAATTGCAAGAATTAGCTTACTTAGGTGTACAAGTCTTCAATTCTGAAGCTGTCCAACCAGTAAAAATGAAAGGTATTCCAATTCATATTAAAAATACAAATCGTCCGGATGATGCTGGTACAAAGGTCGTTTTGAATCGGGTCCATCCTTCTCAAATTACTGGGGTTGCTGGTAAGAAAAATCAAACTGTGATTACTTTGAAACAATACCAACTTAATCGGAATTTGATGGCAATTGCAGAATTGATCGGTAAATTAAATGAACAACCTTATCAATTTGATTATTACCAATCTGGTGCTGATCAGATCAACATTGTGTTGAATGACATTAGCACGACGCAACTCTGTGAAGTCGTCGATATGATCCAATCCGAAATTAATTTAGATTTGGAAATTCAAGTCCAATCTCAAGTTGCTTTGGTGGCAATTGTCAGTGATGAATTGAAATCCCACCCTGCTATGACAGGTAACTTTATTGCTGATTTGGATAATAGTGATATTAAAGTTAACTCTGTTTTCCAAGCAACCAATGATATTAAAGTTGTCTTTGGGGTCGCTAACAAAGATTATCAACGGACGATTGCGGAATTGTATAAACAAGCATAAGAAAAGAGTATCGCAAATTGCGATACTCTTTTTTGATATTAATCATCATTTTTTCTAGATAATAATATATTTGGTCACTAGCAAAATCTAAAGATAAATCAATTCTGTTTTTACTATCAGAAATAAAATTCCGCTTATTTTTATATGTAACTTGAAAGGCAATTTTATTTTTAAATTGATCTGAAATATCCTTATAAAATGGTAATTCATTTTCAGAAGTATCAACATGATCTTCTAACTCTGCATTGTCTACAAATGCAACAGCACAAATTGCCTTCGTATCAATAAACCAGTTCCCTCCAACATACCATGTATCAGATAATATATCTTCACAATCTTCCAAGATATCATCCGTTTTTAATGATAATTTTTGATATTTAAATTCATCTGGTAATTTCGGTCTTAAAATATATGACTTTTCAATATTATATATTGGATTTTCTTTTTTAATTAATTGCGTTGCATCTTTAGTTACATCAATTAACTCAAAAGAAATTCGTTTACCATCCGCTTCTATCCAAATATCAGCACACGGTAAGTTTAATTTTTGCATGTTTTAGTTCCTTACATATTTAATTCTCAAATCATTCAATTCATCTTTACCAATCAAACCATTACGTTGAAGACGATTAACAACTAACCCTGGTTTAATCTCAATTTGATCAGCAAACTTAATTACTGCTACTTTTGAAAAGTCTTTTTGCTCAACAAAACGATTGTATTTAGCTTTTGACATTAATACTTTGTTAGCATAGTCATCCGCTTCTTTTTCCAGCTTAGCTAAATCTAGCACGCTATCAATATCTTTATCGTCAGAAGCAACGATAATGTGACCTTTCTTAGCTTGTAGGACATGCTTAATCTCATGCAATAACACCATCCAAAATTCATCTTCATAGGTGAAATCATCTGCTAAAGCTAATAAGACTATCCGATCATTGACCCATTTAACAGCACCATGAATTCCACTGTCTTTTAAAGGGGGAAGTATAACAAATTCTATACCATTTTTCGCAAATAATTCTTTCAATTTTGGTAATGATTTTTCAATATTTTCATTAGTTAATTCTTTAACTTCTGGAATAACTTCTCGTAACCCTTTTAAGTTAATGTCTTCAGTCTGAATTTTTTTACCCACGTTAACGGCCGTTTGTACCCAAGCATTAGAGTTTAAAATATGTTTTTCATCATTGATATCACCAGTTGCTTTGTATTGCACTAAAAAATATCTACTCTTCAATAACTGTAGTGAATTAATTTCGAGGTATCTTCTAAGATTAAGGACTTTTTCACGATCATCATCCGTTTCTTCCATAATGCCCTGTTCAACCCAGTATTGATAGTTAACTTCACGAAGCATTTGCTTTTCTTTTTTTAGTTGTTGTTTCAACCTAATCTCTGCTAAATCTCTATGAAATCCATCATTTAATCTCTTCCACTGAGAAACTTTAGTTCCTGTAGCAATGGCTATTTTAACTTGTAGTTCGGGATTAAGTTCACATTTTCCATTAATTAGTTCACTCAACTTCTTTTCAGAAATACACATTCTAATTGCTAATTCTTTTTGTGAATATAATCCTACTTCAATAAAATCTCTGATATGTGTTCCTGGATGAACTGCTGTCATATGTCCATCTGTATACATTTGCGTTTTATTAAACTCACTCATAATGTTTTGATACCTCCTCAATCCCGATAATAGTTATTGCTGTATAAAATTTTTTCAGATTTGTTTTACTTGGTAGATTATCATTTAAAGGTTTAATTATTAATCGATAACTACTTCTTCTAGATCCAATGTCAATAGCAAATAAACCATCTAATTTTCCCTTTAACTCATGAAGTTTAACTCATGAAGTATATATATTTGTTCCTCATTTAATTTCTCAAGATTATCATAATAGATATCCATAAGATTAATTATTTTACCTAACCTATTAGCATTCTCTTTTCCTAGCTTTTTTGTTGCTCTTCGTAAATCAGTACACAGTAATTCAACGTGTCTGTTTTTATATTTCAGTTCGATTATAGCACATTTTTTCTCGAAAATAATTTCTAATAACGAAATTATTTTTACTTATTTTTGAATATATAAAAAATACCATTCTTAGTAATATACGTAGAATGGTATTTTATGTGCTATTTAATTTTAATTATTCATCTTCAAGATAAAAACTCTTTAATTTATAAGTTATGACTGGTTCAACATAGTATTCGTATTTTTTAACTAACTCACAAATCTTATCACCATTAATTAAAGTAATCATACGAGTACCTTGGCGGGATGCTTCAATGGCATTACGTGTGAAGTCTGAATTAGTAATAAACACTCCAAATTCCGCATTATGTTTATCCATTGCTCCACGGAATTTATCTATCTCAGAAGATGAAACCTTTCCTTCCCAACGTTTCGCTTGTAAAGCAACCCGAGTAGTTCGATAATCATTAGCTTGAACGTAACCAAAACCATCAATTCCTCCATCTCCAGTGTATTCAATACCTAGTTTGTCATCAATAATAATTCCCATTTCTTTTAACAAACCACGACAGAATAATTCGAACTTTTTATGATTCATTTTCTTCAATGCATCTAACAATTGGTCTTTCCATGAATCTTCTTGATCATCTAATTCTGTTTCAGAATCAGATTCTTCTTCAACTAATTTATCGATAGTTTTTGTATTTTTTTGTTCATCAACTATGTCGCGAACAGCTCGTTGAGCATCAAACTCATCTAAATTAACAGTACGACCTTTTTCAGATAATTGAAGTTCTCGATTATTTTCTGTTTTAATATATCCGGCATGAATTAGATATTTTACTGCAAAATTTAAAGTCCAAAGAAATGGCTGATACTCATTGCCAGATTTTTTTGAAGTTTTTATTTTATCAACCGTCTCTTCGTTAATAATATCTGAATTATCTCTAATATCTTGACGAATTTCTTTTCTAGTTACTGGGCCACCTAAACGATGCATTGATTTTAAGACTTCACCCATCGTTAGATTTTCATATTTGATTGCTTTGTTTGTCATTGGAATTCCATCCTTATAAAAAAAGTAGATTCAATTATATACTTTTAAGTATATATCAAATCTACTTTTTAATTATTTACGTTCGAAAACAGTTACTGATTCATCGGTTCGCTACTAGCAAATCATTTGAAATATTATTTTCTTTCGAAAACCGTAACAGACTCAACGTGTGGAGTTTGTGGGAATTGATCAACCGGTTGAACTGGTTGGTTAATTTCGTATCCACCCTCTTCAAGCAACTTAGCATCACGAACTAAAGTTGCGGGATTACATGATACATAAACTAGACGTTCAGGTTGCATCTTAAGAACACTTTCGATGAAACTTTCGTCCATCCCCTTACGTGGAGGATCAACAACGATAACATCCGGTTTGATACCATCTTCAGCCCAAAGTTTCATTTGCTTCTCAGCCTTACCAACCACGAAAGTAGCGTTATCAATGTGATTCAATTTAGCATTAGTTCTAGCATCTTCAATTGCTTCTTTAACTACATCAACACCATAAACATGTTTTACGTTTGGAGCCATTGCCAATGAAATAGTACCGATACCACAGTAAGCATCAATAACCACATCATCTTTAGTTAACTTAGCTTTTTCGATTGCAAGTTTGTATAATTTTTCAGTTTGAATTGGGTTAACTTGATAGAAAGAAAGTGGAGAAATCATGAACTTAGTACCGAGTAATTCATCCATGATGTAGTTCTTACCTTCAAGAAGGTAATTCTTACTTCCCATTAATTTGTTTCCTTTACCAGTGTTAATGTTAATCATCAAACTGTCTAAGTTAGGAAGTTTTTCCATAATATCATGAGTAATTTCTTGGGCATGAGGTAAATCACGACTGTTAATTACAATCACAATCATCATTTCATGACTGAAGAAACCATAACGAACCATGATGTTACGAATCAAACCTTCATGAGTTACTTCGTTGTAAGCAGCAATGTTATATTTACGTAAAACATCACGAACAACAACAACGGCTTTATCAATTTCTAGTTTTTGAATGTAGAAGTCTTCAATTGGAATCAAGTCGTGACTGTGACGACGGTAGAATCCAGTTTCAAGACGATTGTTAATCATACGAACAGGAATTTGCGCCTTGTTACGGTATTGAGATGGATTTTCCATTCCAATTGTAGGATTAACTTCAACATTAAGATGATCTTTTTTGAACATTTCAGCAATTTGGTGTTGCTTGAATTCAAGTTGTTTGTCATAGCTTAAATGTTGTAATGGAGCAATTCCTGATTGGGTGTAACGTTTATCAATTGCTTCTACACGGTCAGGACTCTTTTTGATGATACTTTCAAGCTTAGCAAAAGCAAAGTTACGTTTTACTTTAAGCACTTTGATTTTTACTTCTTCACCTGGAAGTGCATCTTCGATGAAGATTGGGTAATGTTCGTTTACTTTAGCAACACCCAAACCTTCAAATGTTAAATCAGTAACTGAAACCGTTAACTCTTCGTTTTTGGTTACTGGTGCATCAATTTTTTTACTCATTATTTCTCCCTAATAAAAAGTTTTGCCGTTAATCCGACAAAACTTTTTAAGTCTATTCTTGGTCAGCTTTTTCTTTAAGATTTAGATTAGCAAAAATTTGAATATGTTCTTTCAAGTTATCAAATTTCATTGGTGCAACTCCACCAAATTCACCATCTAAATTAATTGGCATTTTTGTATCATCTTGTGGTTCAACAGAAAAATGCTTAGTCTTCTTATATACAATTCGGTTATCGTCAACATGACGACCACCATTTAAGGCCTTGGTTATTAATTGTAACACTTCAAAGACGTTTCCGGTCTTTACAATAATCATTGTAAAGTTTCCGTCATTTAGTGAGGCATCTGGAACTAATTGTTCAAGACCCCCAACTGAATTAGTCATCGCTAAGAAGAACATCAAGGCTTTTCCATTGTATTCTCCCCCGTCATATTTGGCGTTAATTTCAACGGGATGACTGCTTGGTAACATTTCAACAGCTTTTAACATATAAGCCATGTAACCAAAAATTGTTTTAAGATCCGCAGGAACTCCATAGGTTAATTCAGTTAAACGACCGCCAGCAGCGATATTAATAAAATATTCTGTTTCAGTATCATTATAGGCTTTACCAACATCCATTGGAGTTAACTTACCATCAATCATAACTTTAGCAGCTTCAACAAAATCATCACGGGGAATTCCTAAAGCTCGGGCAAAATCATTAGTAGTTCCAGCAGGAATAATTCCAATTTTAGGTCGCTTTTCTAAAGGTGCAATTCCATTAATAACGTCATTAATAGTTCCATCGCCACCGGCAGCAACAACTAAATCAAAACCATCTTTGGCAACACGAGTCGCTTCATCTCTAGCTGAATGTGGTTTTGGAGTAGTAGCAAAAGTACTAGTTTCATAGCCCCCATTTTCTAGGACATTTAAAATATCAACCAATTTTGGCTTGAGAGTTTCTCGCCCCGAACTTGGATTATAAATTATACGTGCTCGCTTTACCATCGTTACACCACTTTCTCTACTTATTTAATGATTGCATCAATAATTTGTTAACTACTGATGGGTTTGCTTTACCTTGGGTCTTCTTCATAATTTGACCAATCAAGAAACCAACGGCACGATCTTTACCATTCTTGAAATCTTCAATTGATTGAGGATTTGCTTCAAGCACTTCATCAATAATTGGTTGAAGTTTTGCAGGATCTGATAATTGAACCAATCCTTTTTCTTCAACAAATTTCTTAGGGTCTTTACCCTCAGTAACCGCTTTGAAAACTTTCTTAGCCATCTTAGTTGAAATAGTCTTGTCCATAATCATCTTGATCATGGTTGCTAAACCTTCTGGAGTAATCTTAGTTTCACTAAGATCAACTTGGTTATCGTTCAAGTACGCGTTAACGTCACCTTGTAAGTAGTTAGATGCCATCTTAGGATCACTACCAAGTTCAATTAACTTATCAAAGAAGTCTGACATTTCTTTAGTTTGTGTAAGAACCATTGCATCATATTCAGTAAGACCCATGTCTTCAACGTAACGTTTACGACGACTAGCGGGCATTTCTGGAAGTGAATTTCTTAATTCTTCAATCCATTCATCTGAAATATCAAGACTTGGAAGATCTGGTTCTGGGAAGTAACGATAATCATCTTTACCTTCCTTAACACGCATAAGGTAAGTCTTACCATTTAATTCATCGTAACGACGAGTTTCGGCACCAATTGTACCACCAGCCATCAATACTTGCGCTTGACGAATTTCTTCATAAGCTAAAGCTTTACGAACGTAGTTAAATGAGTTCAAGTTCTTAAGCTCGATTTTTTGACCTAACTTATCACTACCAACGGGACGAAGTGAAATATTACAGTCAACCCGCATTGAACCCTCTTCCATCTTAACGTCAGAGATTCCAGTAAATTGGATTCTTTCACGTAAACCTTCAAGGTAATCATATGCTTCTTGTGGGCTACTCATTTCTGGTTTAGAAACAATTTCAACCAAAGGAGTTCCTTGACGGTTTAAATCAACGTAAGAGAAGTTCTTTCCATGGGTATTTTTACCGGCATCTTCTTCAACATGCAATTCTTCAATCCCAATTTTCTTCATTCCGTTATCAGTTTTAACTTCAATCCAACCATTAGTAGCAGCTGGAGTATCGTTTTCTGTAACTTGGTAACCTTTTGGATTATCTGGGTAGAAGTAGTTTTTACGGTCAAAGTGTGGATGTTGTTGCACATCAGCATGTAAAGCTAAAGCTGCAATGATACCATTGGCGATAACTTGTTTGTTAACAGTTGGAAGTGTACCTGGGTAACCCCAGTCAATCACGTTAGTGTTGGCGTTAGGTTCTGCACCATACTTAACGGGAGAAGGACTAAAAATCTTTGAATTAGTTTTTAACTCAACGTGAACTTCTAGACCGATAGTAGTTTCAAAATTCATAATTATTTCCTCCTATAATTCTGGTGTTTTTTTGTGGAAGTCAGTGTTTTGTTCAAAGGCATATCCAGCACGGTAGATAGTCTTTTCATCAAAAGGACGACCAATTAATTGAAGTCCAATTGGAAGACCATTACTAAATCCTGCAGGTAATGACATACCTGGAAGACCAGCCAAGTTAACTGGAATAGTCAATGCATCATTAATGTACATTTCCATTGGATCTGATGATTCTTCACCGATTCTAAATGCTGTACTAGTAGCAGTTGGAGTCATGATTAAATCATAATCTTGGAAAACTTTTTGGAAATCGTTAATGATTTTTGTTCTAACTTTAGCAGCTTGTTTGAAGTACTTATCAAATGAACCAGCTGAAAGTGAGAATGTCCCAATCATAATACGACGCTTAACTTCGTCACCAAAACCTTCTGAACGAGTTTTAACGTAAACATCTTCAAGGTTAGTAACGTCAGGGGCACGGAAACCATAACGAATTCCGTCAAAACGTTCCAAGTTTGATGATGCTTCTGAAGATGCAAGTACGTAGTAAGCCATTACTCCATACTTTGTATTTGGAAGTGATACTTCTTCAACAGTTGCACCTAATGATTTGTAAGTTTCAGCAGCTTTTTGAATGGCTTCTCTGATTTCAGGTTTAACTCCTTCACCTAAGAATTCTTTAGGTAAAGCAATCTTCATCCCTTTAACACCCTTATCGATGTCTTCAGTAAAATCAGGAACTTCTTTAAGTGATGAAGTTGAGTCATGCTTATCATGTCCAGCAATCACATTTAACATGTGAGCATTATCTTTAACGTTCCGAGTAAAAGGACCGATTTGGTCAAAACTTGAACCAAAGGCAATTAATCCCCAACGTGATACACGACCATAAGTTGGTTTCATACCAACAACACCAGTAAAGGCAGCAGGTTGACGAATTGAACCACCAGTATCAGAACCAAGACTAGCAAGGACTTCTCCAGCTGAAACAGTAGCTGCAGAACCACCTGATGAACCACCAGGAACAGTATCTAAGTTCCAAGGGTTACGAGTAGTAGCAAATGCTGAATTTTCAGTAGAACTACCCATGGCAAATTCATCCATGTTAGTTTTACCAACAAAAACAGCACCGGCATCCTTAAGTTTTTCAACAACTGTAGCATCAAATAATGAAACAAAGTTTTCTAACATTTTTGAAGCTGCGGTAGTCCGCATTTCTTTAGTAACCATGTTGTCTTTTAAGGCAACTGGGATCCCTGAAAGAATACTATCAGGATCAATTCCAGCAGCATCAATTGCCTTAGCTTGTTCAACGGCTTTATCGTTAACAGTTAAGTAAGCTTGGACTGATTCATTTTGAGCTTTAATCTTATCAATAGTTTGTTGAGTTAATTCAGCAGAGGTAATTTCTCCATTAACTAATTTGTTATGAAGTGATTCTAAATCTGTATCAAAGTAGTTCATTATTTGTCCTCACTTTCGTCAATAATTGTAGGAACACGGATAAGACCATCCGCAGTTTCAGGAGCATTGGCTAATAATGCATCGCGTTGACCCCAGTTATCAGCAACATCTTTCCGTAAGACGTTAATTCGATCAGTTACTGAGTAAGTAGGTTCGATTCCTTCTGTATCAACAGTTCCAAGTTCATCTAACATATTCAACATATCGTTTAATTGTTCGGTAAACTTAGGTAATTGTTCTTCAGTTAGCTTTAATTTAGCTAATCCAGCAATGTGTTGAGTAGTCGCTTCATTTACTTTTTCTGTCATAATGACCTCCTATTTATTCCATTAATAGTTTGTAAAGACGTGGGCACTAAACTTCTTATCATTCTTACCACGGTACAAGTAACTTTGAACACCATTAGTTGATCCAACTTGAATTTCAATTGGAGTTCCTGTTGGTAAGTACTTTTGTGCCGCATTTTGTAAGTATTGCGTGAAACTATTAATTTCGGTGTAGCTATAGAACTGAGTAGTAACATTAATCGTCATAGCTGATAATGATCCATCAGTATAATGAGCTTGAGCAGTAATTCCACTTAAATTGGGGAAGAATCCTTGAGTCTTATTCTTAAATTCATTAAAGGCTGCTTCGTCGTTAGCATTAGGTACTTTTTCACCACTTGCTACAGGCAATACATAATTCTTTTCGTCAATTTTACTCCAAGAACCAACTTCTTTTTCACCAGCTTTGTTAACTGATGATGCAATGAAGTTTCCACCAACTAAACTGTCATCTGGGGCAGCTTTGTAAAGTGCAATTACAATTGGAATATTCTTAGTATCTTTGTTTTGACGCATTCTAGCTAAAACTTTGTTGGCAATTTCTTTACCATTAGCTTCGATATCAGCATCCGTTAAATGTTTAGAATATTGAGCACCATATTTTTCCTTAGTGTAATAATAAACTGAATTCAATCCAATTCCAATAGTCATGCCCTTAAGCTTCATTTTACCACCTTCTTGTTGAAGGTAATCTTGTTCATCAATTTGTTGAAGATATTCAGGCACAATCTTTTTATTTGGTTGATATGGATTTAAACCTTCGGGATTATCCTTAGTTTTACGTCCTAACCAATTATAAGTTGTATCAGTTGAAATGTATTGACCTTCTTGGAAAATATATTTATCTGGTGAAAATTCTTTTTTAGAAATATTTTGTAATCCACGTTGGAAACCTTGTAAGTTAAATGTATTACTAGTTTGGCTTTGATCAACTCCAGATGATTTACTTACTTGGTAATGACCATCTTTAATCAAACTTTGGTAATTACTTCCTGAACCATTCCCAGTCAATTGAGTTTTACTTGAACCAATATTGGATCCAACTCCATTACTTCCACAGGCTACTAATACCACTGAACTAGCGGCAACTAGTAACATCACACCTAATCGTTTCATTCCTTCACCCCATAATAATAGTTCTATTTTTCCATTTCAGTTTTAAATTTTTGTTCGTTCCAAACTGGAATGTTTAATTTTTCTGCTTTAGCTAACTTACTACCAGCAGCTTCACCAGCAATGACTAAGTCAGTTTTCTTTGATACACTGCCAGTCACTTCTGCTCCATGCGCTTCAAGCCATTTAGCAGCTGTACCACGTGTCATTTCAATTAACTTACCTGTTAATACTACTCTTTTTCCAGTAAAAAAGGTTTCCTCAGCCACAACTGGGTTAGTTGATTTAAATTCTGTATTAACGCCTACTGCAATCAATTCATTAATTAATTCTTGACTGTTCGGATCAGAAAAGTAAGTTTCCACACTATCTGCAATAATACCACCAATCGAATCAATTGCCGCAATCTCTTCGCTAGTAGCCTTCATAATGTTTTGAATGTTGCCGAAATGTTCTGCAATCACTCGAGCAGCTTTCCCACCAACGTGCCGAATTCCTAAACCAAAGAGTAATCTTTCAAGCGAGTTACTACGGCTATCATCTAAGGCTTTTAATAAATTATCAGCTGATTTTTCGCCAAACTTATCAAGTTCAATTAATTCATCATGATTAAGCTTGTAAAGACTGGCCACATCATCAATTAATTTACGATCAAATAATTGGGCAACCAACTTAGGTCCTAGTCCATCAATATCCATGGCATTACGGGAAGCAAAATGAGTCACTTGTTCAGATAATTGAGCTGGACATTTGGGATTAATACAACGTAAAGCTACTTCATCATCTAAATGAACTAGTTTAGCACCGCAAGAAGGACAATCAGTTGGAATTTGATATGGTTTAGAATCTGCTGGTCGCAATTCTGGAAGAAAACGTTCCACTTCTGGAATAATATCTCCTGCTTTATAAAGAATTACAGTATCACCAATGCGAATATCTTTTTTCTCAATATAATCAGGATTATGTAAGGAAGCACGGGAAACCGTAGTTCCAGCCAATTTAGCTTTATCCATAATCGCAGTTGGAGTAACCACTCCAGTTCGTCCTACTGTCCATTCAATATCTAAAATTTTAACTTTCGCAATTTCAGGGGGAAATTTATATGCAATCGCCCACTTAGGTACTTTAACTGTATGGCCAATTTCCATTTGTAATGCAAGTGAATTAGTTTTGATAACGATTCCATCAATGCCATAAGCTAAATCATTCCGGCGTTCCTGATATTTATCAATATATTGATTAATTTCATCCATATTATGAGCAACAACTGAGTTTTCATTAACTGTAAAGCCTAATTCTTTTAATTCTTGTAATAAACCACTTTGAGTTGTAGCTTGTAAATCGTCATAATCGGCTACATTGTACATAAACGTGCTCAAATGACGATCTGCCGTAACTTGTGCATCTAATTGACGAAGACTACCAGCAGCAGCATTACGTGGGTTAGCAAAGGTACTCTTCCCGTCATTTTGCCGCCGTTCATTTAACTTCAAAAATTCTTCTTTACCCATATAACATTCACCACGAACTTCAATGTCGATTGGACGTGTCAAAGTTTGTGGAATTGATTTAATGGTTAAAGCATTTTTAGTAATATCTTCTCCAATATGTCCATTTCCCCGCGTCGAAGCTTGAACTAATTTACCAGCTTCATAACGTAATGCAATTGAAAGACCATCAATCTTCAATTCACAATTAAATTCAGTATCATTAGGATATTCTTTTTGTAAGCGATTAATAAACTCAGCTAATTCTTCTTTTGAGAAAACATCACCTAAAGATAACATTGGAATTGGATGCTCAACCTTATTAAGTTCTGAATCGGTACTACCTCCTACTCGTTGTGTAGGAGAATCAGCGGTTACAATCCCTGGATATTTTTCTTCGAGTTTAGTTAATCGATCATAGACTTGATCGTATTCAGCATCTTGGACTGATGGTGAATCTTGTTCGTAATATTCTTTCCCCCACTTAATTAATTGGGGACGAATTGCTTCAGCTTCTTGTCGTGCTTGATCTTCAGTAATTTGCTCTAATGGAATCTTTTCCAAAGCTGTCACCTTCTTATTCTTCGACTTTAGTGATTGGGGCAAAAGCAGCTAAGAGCCGTTTTACACCTTTTTCTGGGAATGCAATATCAAGTTCCATATCTTCACCAGTACCGTTAATTTTCACAACAGTTCCGATTCCCCAGGCCTTATGGGTTACTTTGTCACCAACTGACCAATCTTTTTTATTTGCTCCAGTTTCTTTGGGCTTCTCAACTCTTTGAGCTGGACGTTTGTAAGGTGTACTAAAGGCCCGTTCAGTACGACGATTGTATGAACTATTATCAAATGGTGTCTTAGGACCACGAGCTTGTTGCATAGCTGCATCATTTTCAATTAATTCTGGTTTAATTTCATCCATGAAACGTGATTCTGGATTGTTTTGCATCCGCCCATATAACATCCGTGAGAATGCATTTGTCATATAAAGTTTCTTTTGGGCACGGGTAATTCCCACATAAGCTAAACGACGTTCTTCTTCTAATTCATCTGGATTTTCAGCTGCGCGAGAAAGTGGGAAGATTTTTTCTTCCATTCCTGGCATGAAGACTACTGGGAACTCCAAACCTTTAGCAGCATGTAAGGTCATTAAAGTAACTTGTTTAGCATTTTCATCAACATCATCTTGGGCTGAAACTAAGGCTAAATCAGCTAAGAAATCAACTAAACGATTACCAGTTTCACTATCAGCTGGGTCATATTTATCATCAAAGTTTTGCGTTACAGAAATAAATTCTTCAATATTTTCGATGCGGGCTTGGTTTTCTAATGATTGGTTCTGTTTCAATTCCGCTAGATAGCCAGTCTTTTCCAAGATTTCTTCTGTAATATCAGTAACTGATTTTGCTTTTGCATCTTCTTCAATTCCACGCATTGTTTGACCAAAATTAGCAATTGCGTTTCGTGCACGTGAAGGGATAGCATTAGCCATCATCACGTTTTCAGCAGCTTCTGATAAACTCATACCAGTATCTCCAGCAAACATCCGAAGCTTTTCAAAACTAGCGTTACCAATTCCCCGTTTAGGCACATTAATTACTCGTTCAAAACTCAATGAGTCATTCGGATTAGCTACCAACGTTAAATATGAAAGAATATCCATAATTTCTTTACGTTCGTAGAACTTGTGGCCACCGACAATGTTATAAGGGACTCCTGATTTAGGGAAGGTTTCTTCAATCACACGGGATTGAGCATTAGTTCGATAAAGCACCGCAAAATCATCATAAGAATAATGTTCTTTATGCATTTCTTCTTTAATTTTAGCTACGATATATTGCGCTTCATCACGTTCACTTTGAGCTCGATAATATGTGATTTTGTCACCTTGAGCGTTTTCAGTCCAAAGGTTCTTATCTTTACGTTCATCGTTATTTTGAATTACACCATTAGCGGCATCCAAAATAGTTTTAGTGGAACGATAGTTTTGTTCCAACATCACTGTTTTAGCAGTTGGATAATCAGTTTCAAAGTTTAAAATATTGCTCATATTGGCACCACGCCAACCATAGATACTTTGATCAGCATCTCCAACTACGCAAATATTTTGATATTTGTCAGCAAGTAATTGTACCAATCGGTATTGAGCTTCGTTAGTATCTTGATATTCATCAACGTGAATGTAATGGAATTTATTTTGGTAATAACTTAAAACATCTGGGAACTTTTCAAATAACTCAATCGTTAACATAATTAAATCATCAAAATCAACAGAATCATTTTTCTTCAAACGATCTTGATATTCAGCATAGACTCCTGCAACAACTTGGTGGAATGGATTTCCATCATTATGATTACGTGCATATTCTTCAGGGGTTTCCATGTCATTTTTAGCACTAGAAATAGCACCTAAAATCGCACGAGGATCATTCTTTTTTGGATCTAAGTTTTGATCACTAAGAATCCGTTTAATTAAAGTCTTTTGTTCACTAGTTCCAGCGATATTGAAAGCTTGGTTATAACCTAACTTTTCGATATTACGACGTAAAATTCGTACACCTAGAGCATGGAAAGTAGAAACCCAGACATCATCTCCACCAACTTCAAGTAATTTATTAACCCGTTCTTTCATTTCACGGGCTGCCTTGTTGGTAAAAGTAATCGCCAAAATGTTCCATGGCATTACGTGTTTGTCTTCGATTAAATAGGCAATTCGATGAGTAAGAACCCGAGTCTTACCACTACCAGCACCTGCCATTACTAAAAGAGGGCCTTCAGTTTGTTCAACTGCTTCTTTTTGTTTATCATTCATACTTTTTAACAGGTCTTTAATTGCCATTTTTATTCGTCCTCCAAAAATTTCTCTTATCTTAATTATAGCAAAAATAGAGCCAGCATAAATGCCGACTCTATGATTTTTAGATTTAATTTAGGTTATACTTTTCAAAACTTTCAATTGTATCATTAACTGAATCAGTTGGAATTAAAACACACTGGTGTTCGAAATATAATTGCCAGTTAGGTTCTGCATTTTGAGCATTTAAAACATCATTTAGTTGTTCTGGTGTAAATGATTTCAAAATGACATCCGTGTACTTTTGGGCTTCTAATAATGGAAGCCCAGCTAATGCTCGAAGATGTTCACGGTATTCGTTGATATTCATGCCTAGATTAAAGATAAATCCATTTGAACTGGCTGTAGGTTTTACCCCACAAACATATAGTGTATCATTTTTATCAAAACCAAAAGTCACTTCAAAATTACCAACATAGTTAATATTTTTAGCAATTTCGGTTGTAATCCGTTTCATTTCTGTAATTGCATCTTCAATTTTATCGAAGTGGTCATTAATTACAGTAGTACTTCCATTATGAGATGTATATTCAACTGCTGGAAATTGTTCAATCGAACCATCATTGGCACGTGTTGTAATTACTGCAAATTTGTGTTGATATTCAATATCGGATTCAAGAATGTAAGAACCATTTCCAAGCAATGGTTGAGCTAAATCAATTTCTTCCTTGGTTCCAATCTTCAATTGGTGACTATTATTAGCTGTCTTAATGATTGGTTTCAAAATAGCTGGATAGCCAATTGATTCACTAGCTTGATACAAATCATCAACATCGACAACAGTCGTGTAGGGTACGCTATTAATGTTAATTTGATCAAAGAAAGCATGTTCCAAAGCACGATCTTGAACAATTTCTAATAAATCTGTTCCTTGAGGAATATTAGTAAACTGTTGCATGTATTGGATTGATGCAAAATTAATCATATCAGTAGCATATGTAATCACATCACATTTTTCAGCAAAATCTTTTAAAACAGCATGATCATTAAAACTACCAACTAACATAAAGTCCGCATACTGTTTAATCTTACTTTCAGATAAACTAGTTAATACTCCTACATTTAGTCCAAAATTTTTGGCTTCTTTGACAATTTGACATCCATTAAGATTATCACCAATCACACCAAGCGTAGCCCCTGGTTTTAATAATGATGAATTCATGTTAATTTCCCCCTGTGTCTTGATTTCGATCGTATTTATTAAGGTGATACTTTTCGATAATTTGAATTATTTTTTGTGCATAGGCTGGATCCGTGGCATACCCATCGATACTCAAACCCTTCGCAGAATCTTTATAATTATCAGCTTGAACTACTTCTTTATATTGTAAAGCATTCCAGTCCGTTCCGTGAGCCAATAGCATTGCATGAGCATCGATTGATTGATTCCAACTGTCATATTTACGAAATATGCCGGTGACCGTCTCTGGTTCTCCATTACGATATTCTGTAGTCGTTAAGCTAACTCCTGGTTGATTAGGCCCAGCTTTAACCCCAAATAAATTATTGTATTTAGCGGATAGTTCACTTTGTCCCCAATTTGATTCTAAGATTGCCTGAGCTAAAGTGATACTTGCTAAAATATTATATTTTTTTTGAACTACAACAGCTTCTGGAAGAATTTTGTTAATGAAGGCTTTGTTCTGTTGGCTAACATTATCTTGATTATAATAAACAAATGCTGGCGAACTAACAAACTTCATCACTCCAATAGCTAAAAATAGTGCTACTACAATCATAATAATAAGTCCAAAACCGGCTACATTACCTTGTTTCTTCGTACTAGAACGTTTGCGTCTATGTCCTCTTCTCTTTGCCACTTTATACACCTACATCCTTCGATATACTTAAATTGTACTACAAAATAGGTTATAATTAACTGGTATAGTATATTGATTATATTGTCCGAGTAATAAACAAGGAGGCGACTATCTTGCCAAAGAAAAACGATGAACTAACAGAAACACAAAAATCACCTTTTGATTTAGGTGACGTTGTTGGTTTCAAGATTAAAAAAGAAGACTTTACTGGTACCATTGAAAAAGCCTACAAAAATGCCTTCTTAGTATCTTTCAAGACTGATGATCCTGACATTTTAGACAGTTACCACGATAAAACAGTTGTGAACTGGAAAGAATTAACTATGATCAAACAAGCTCCACGTCCTGAAAAAGTAGATGAAGAAAAACCTGCTGAAGACGAAAAGAAAAAATAGTTTTCAAAATAAAAAAGCTGATTGAGATGTAATCTCAGTCAGCTTTTTTGTGTTTATTTATTATCTTTTAACATCTTACCAAAGGCAGCTAATTGACCAAATGAGTCATTATCATCATTTGGCACAATGATTAAGTTACCTTGTTTACCGGCTTCACTAATGGCTTCAATTGATTGGGCATTGAAGTATTTAGGGTCTGCTTTAGCTAAAGCTTGTTGTAATTGATCAATTCGGTATTGCTCTGCATCCGCTTTAATCTTGGTGGCATAAGCTTGCGCATCTGCTTCAATTTCCGTTTGTTGCTTATCAGCTTTAGCAGTGGCAATTTTGGCCGCATTCTTAGCATCCGTACTCAAACGAATTTGTTCGGCTTCCCCTTGGGCTTGAGAAATCGTGGCTTGTTTGTTTTTTGAAGCTGTAATTTGATTTTCCATGGCTTCGCTAACTCCTTGAGATGGAGTTAAATCACCAATTTGGACACGTTCAATCATCACACCATAAGTATTAGTCAAATCACCAATATTTTGCATTAAGCTGGTGTTAATTTTTTCAGTTGAGTTCAACACTTCATCAAGATCCATGCTACCAATAATGTCACGAAGCGTCCCACTAACTTGGTAAGCCATCGATTGAATTGAGTTACTGTTACCAAAAGTATACCGTTCAGCATTGGTAATACGGTAATTCAATGTTACCTGAATGCTAATACTAGCGTTATCTTTAGTGATTCCAGTTTGGACTGGTAATGCTAAAGGTTGTGATTGTAAACTAACCGTTTTCACGTGTTCAAAGAATGGAATATAGAAATGTAATCCACTTTCAAATTGACGTGAGTATTTTCCTAAAAATGTGACTAATCCAACGTTATTTTGTTGAATAATTTTAATTCCAAGCATAATAAGCTCCCTTTTCGACTAAATAGAGTTTTTGTTCAGAAACATCTGCAATTACATATGTAGCATGGCGGTCTTGTCTTCCGACTACTTCATAAAAATAAAGACTGCCATTAACCTTAGTTAATCCGTCAGCTTGTAATTGACTTCCATTGATTTCAGTTCCAACTAAATCGGGCATGCCAATTAACGCTGGTTTAGCAAAATGCTGATTTAAAATATTTTCAATTTCTTCCGCCACTGAAATTTGTTTTGCATCCGCTAACATTTGCATGTTTTTCAAAATGCCTTTGTTTAACGAAACCTCTATAGTTTGTTTATCCACTACTGAACCCCCTGATTAACTTTGTGCTAGTTTACCATGAAATTAACTACTCATGTAACTCAATCGGCAAATTATCGGGATCATAAAAGAAAACCATTTTATCTTTGGTATGATCATCGGTTCGAAGCTCATCAACTTTGACTCCTTGTGCTTTCAGAAACGCAATATCGGCTTCGATGTTATCAGTTGCAAAAGCTAAATGACGTAATCCTTGTGCTTCTGGATAACTAACTCGTTTTGGTGCATCAGATTTGATGAATAGTTCCAGTTCCGTATTTGCGTTTATTTGCAAATCAATTTTATAGTCATTTTTTGCAACTCGATGATGTTCTTGGATAACTGTTAGTCCTAAAATATCTACGTAAAAATGAAGTGACTTTTCGTAATCAGAACCAATAATCGCAATGTGATGAATTTTATTTAGTCTCATTTAATTAATCCCTTTATAAAATTTCAATTCCAAGTGAAGTTGCCAAAAATGCTAATTGATTATAATCAATCTTTAGTCACTTAATTAGCTCTGGACTTAATTTAAGATATTCAAAATCACATTCTTGCATAGCAACACTCTTTAATTTAGTAGCGGTAAAATCCGAATTTTCTAAATTACAAATTGCAATGATTTAGCAACGTTACAACTACTAAAATTGCTATCATCACAATTATCCTTTTTAAAAATTACATTAGTTAGTTTAGCAGCAAACAAACTTAAATAAGTACAATCACAATCCATAAATGACACATCTTTAAAAGTACTTTCATCAAATTGAATTCCTAATAAGCGACATCCTTTAAATTTTGAACGATAAATAATACTTTGATTAAAGTTACAGTTGGCAAAATCAATATTATTAAATTCACAGTCTAACCACTCACTATTATCAAAATTTGTTTGCTCAAATTTACAATTATTAAACGTTACCTCTGATACATTAATTCGCTTATTTGATGGTTTAAAACGATAGTCATTGTAAGTCTCACCTGAAATAATCTCATCAAATTCTAAGTAATTATTCATAAATTTCCCCACTATTATGTACAAAAAAAGCACCAGCCTAAGCTGATGCTTTTTCATTAAATTCGTAATTGTTTGGGAGTAAAAACTCCAAGCAAATCTCGAAAGATAAGAAATGGTATGAACCGAATCTTAACGTTTTGAGAATTGACCAGCCTTACGAGCTTTCTTAAGACCTGGTTTCTTACGTTCTTTCATTCTAGGGTCACGAGTCAAAAGACCAGCTCTCTTTAATGATTCACGGAAGTCAGGATCTACATCAAGCAATGCACGAGAAATTCCTAAACGAACTGCTCCTGCTTGACCAGAGAATCCACCACCATTAACATTTGCTAATGTATCGTAGTTACCTAATGTTTCAGTAACATTGAATGGTTGTAAAATAACTTCTCGTAAGTTAGGGAATGGAATGTAAGCTTCAACGTCTTTACCGTTGATAATAACTTTACCAGTACCTGGTACTAAACGTACACGAGCAACTGAGTCTTTACGACGACCTGTACCACTGTATTGAACTTTAGCCATGTGTATATCCTCCTTAAATTAAGTTAGTAATATCTAAAACTTCTGGTTTTTGTGCATCATGCTTGTGATCTTCACCAGCATAAACGTGAAGTTTCAAACCGATTTTACGACCTAATGAGTTGTGTGGAAGCATACCCTTAACAACTTGTTCAATGAACTTTTCAGGTTTTTCAGCACGCAATTTACCAAATGATTCTTGTTTAATTCCACCAATGTATTGAGTGTGGTGGAAGTGCATTTTATCTTTAGCCTTGTGACCAGTTAATGCTACTTGACTAGCATTGATGATGATAACGTTATCACCACAGTCAACGTTAGGTGTGAAAGTTACTTTGTTTTTACCGCGTAAAATTGAAGCAGTAACACTTGCAAGACGACCTACTGGAATTCCAGCAGCATCGATGATGTACCATTTGTGTTCAATTTCACCGGGTTTAGCCATGTATGTTGTACGCACTATAATTTCCTCCGTGTTTCTTTGTTTTGTTCGACACCAATATAAGTTTCCGGGGCTTATTGTGGGGCAAACAATACCATATATAAGTTTACAAATTATATGGTAAAAAGTCAATTGATTTTCTGTAATTAATCTCTATTCTGATGCTTTTTTTGTGAATGTTCTGGATCATCACCCGGATAGTAGACTTGTTTCAAATATAATCCCTCTGCAGGCATCGTTAACCGAGCTTCTTGCCGATCTTTGACTTGCAATAATCTTTGAATATCATGAACCGGTCGTTTCCCCATTCCAATCTCAACTAAAACAGCTGTCATAATTCGAATTTGATTGTACATAAATCCGTCTCCATAAAACTCAAAATGAATTTCATGATTAGCTTCATCATTAACAGCCTTTACCGAAAATACAGTTCTCACTCGACTTCCAGGTTTTGCCCCAGATGCAACAAACGACGAAAAGTCATGTTTACCGACATAGTCCTGAATTGCAATGTTCATCTTGTCAAAATCCATTGGAAAACGCCAATGTGCCGTATAGAAACGCTTAAATGGATCTGTAAATCGTCCGAGTGAAATTTTATAGAGATATTTCTTACCCGTTACGTCATAACGAGCGTGAAAATTAGGATCAGCAATTTCAACCTTCAAAATTTCGATATCTAACGGACACATACTATTTAATCCTTTAAGCATGTTTTCTGCGGGAATATCAAACGGAAAATCAAAATGCGCTACTTGTGCTAAAGCGTGAACCCCAGCATCCGTTCTCCCAGACCCATACACACCAATTTCCGTTTCAGGATTCTTCGCCATGCGATTAACTAACTTAGTTAATACTCCTTCAACGGTTCGTTGTTTGGGTTGTTTTTGAAACCCTGCAAACTTAGTCCCATCATATGCAAATGTAATTTTATATCTAGTTGTCATTAACTAAAAATCCTCATCCAAAATACTGCAATTCCTAAAAGAATTACACAAAGTAACGCAACGTTGTCATGCTTATTCCATTCATATTTTCGATAACTACTTCTGGGTCGATTAGCATCATATCCACTTGCCCCTAAAGCATCTGCTAAATTATCAGCATGACGAAATGATGAAACTAAGATGGGAATTATCAACGAAATAATGTTTTTACACCGTTTGATAATTCCCCCACTATTAAACATCACGCCTCGGGAACGCTGTGCATCCATAATCGTTTGTAGTTCTTCCATCAAGGTTGGAACAAATCGTAGAGAAATTGAAATCATAATGCCAACCGTTTCTACGGGGACTCCAATGTGTTTTAATGGCCCAATTAATTTCTCAACTCCAGTTGCAATTGAGTTAGGTGAGGTCGTCATAGTTAGTAAAGTAGCCTGAATAATAATTAAAACGAATCTAACAAAAATTAAACCAGCAGCCCGCAATCCATAAGAAGTAATTTTAATTGGCCCCCAGCTTAAATATTGGTGACCATGATTACCAAACAGAATCTGAATCACAACTGTAAACATGATTAGCCATACAAAGGGTTTAATTGCTGTTAAAACCGTTTTAATTTGTATCTTAGCTATATATGTTTCTAACACTATAAATCCCGTCAGAAGACCATAATTCCAGATATTATTAGCAAATAAAATCCAAGTAATGATTAATAAAGTTGTAATAATTTTTGCAGTCGGGTTCAAGCGATGAATAGCTGAATTTCCCGGTAAATAATTACCAAAAACAATTTTATTCAATCGCTTTCCCTCCTACTTTTTTGCTAGTTTTTTAATAATTAAATCAACTAATTGCACTTTATCAAGTGGAACTTCAGTTAGTTGAATATCGTTTTTCTGCAATTCTTTATATATTTTAACAGAATCAGGTAACACAACATCTTCCTTTACTGCTTTGAAAAATTCTTGTGGTGTTCCGTCTGTGCTAACTTCTCCATTATCAAGCATCACAACGCGTTTCGCAAATTCGCTCACAACTTTCATATTGTGAGTAATCAGTAAAACTGTCACATTGTATTGTTCATTAAGTCGTTTGATAATATTCAAAATATCTCGTCGTCCAACTTCATCAAGACCAACAGTTGGTTCGTCGAGAATCAAGATTGGTGGCTGCATTGCTAGTACTCCTGCAATTGCAACCCGCCGCATTTGTCCCCCAGATAATTCAAATGGAGAACGGTTAAATAATGTTTCACTAATTCCAACTTCACCTAAAATTTTTTTAGCTAAAGTTTCTGCGTCCGTTTTACTTTTACCAAAATTTTGTGGCCCAAAAGCGACGTCATCAAGGACTGTATCAGCAAACAATTGTTTTTCCGGTGACTGAAAAATCATCCCGACTTCTGATCTAATTTTGAGTAAATCAACTTTAGACATTTTATTTTTCAGCTGCATTTGGTTAACTTTTACTATCCCAGAATCAGTGGTTAATAATCCATTTAGAAGTCGAACTAAGGTAGATTTACCACTGCCAGTTTTTCCGATTAAAGCCACAAATTCACCGTTATTAATCGTTAAATTAATATTTTTAAGGGCCTGTCTTGCAAAAGAGGTCTTTTGAGCATAAGTATAATTAACGTTTTTTAAAATAATTTGGTGATCCATTCAGTTAACCCCCTATCGTCAAGGTATTCTGTAGGCGGATTAAATCCCCTCGCTTTAAAGATAGCTTTAACTTGTTCGGTAAATGGTGGTTGCATCGCTAATTGCTTTAAAATTAACTGGTCCTGATATAAATCACTAGGTTTTCCATTAAAAATCAAAGTTCCATGATTTAATGCAATCACATGATCAACTTTTTCTAACATTTCCATATCATGTGTAATATAAATTACCGTTAGTTGATATTTTGCTTGTAACTCTTTAATTATGTGTTTAATTTCAGTCTTAGCAATTGGATCTAACATACTGGTGGCTTCATCGAGAATTAAAATTGATGGTTCAAGTGCTAAGGCCCGGGCTAACGATACTTTTTGTTTCTGTCCTCCAGATAACAAAGCTGGACTAACACTCCGATATTCAGTCATTCCAACTGCTTTCAGTGCTTTATTAACTCTCTGTTGCATTTCATCATATGCAAGATTACGATTCTCGAGTCCAAAGGCAACGTCTTCTTCTACAGTCGCGCCAATAATTTGATCATCTGGATTCTGAAAAACGATTCCAATTTCTTTACGCAACTTGACTAAGTCATTTTCTGTTAATGCTACTCCATCAATTAAGACTGTTCCAGAAGTTGTCATTAGCAAACCATCAATCAATTTAGCAATCGTACTTTTACCACTACCATTTTGTCCAATTAAAGCCACCGTTTCACCGTTAACAATGCTAAACGATACTTGCTCAAGTGCTTTAACTTGATTGTGATAAGTAAATGTTACTGCCTTAAATTCAATTTTTGGTTGCATCTAATCACTTCCTTTAAAAATATGTATAAAAAAATCACATAAATATGAGGCGCTTGGGTTTCCCCACATTCAAGCTAGACTTGGGAGTTCCCAGCATCATAACGCTTTATGCCTCATATTTAGTGATTCAGTTATTTATGCTATTATCTCAAAATTTATAATTAAACGAATTCTAAGATTACCATTTGTGCACCGTCTCCACGACGAGGCATGGTTTTAAGGATACGAGTGTAACCACCGTTACGGTCCTTGTATTTTGGTGCAATTTCATCAAATAACTTTTGCAAAGCAGTAGTTACTTTGATCTTGTCGCCATCTTCTTTTACATCAGCAACCATGTTTTGAAGGTAAGCAGCAGCTTGACGACGAGCAGCCAAGTCTCCACGTTTACCTAAAGAAACCATCTTATCTGCTGAAGAGCGAACTGTTTTAGCTTTAGCTTCAGTAGTTTCGATACGTCCATTAACGATTAATTCAGTAGTCAAGTTACGAAGCATAGCGCGACGTGGGCCGCTTTCACGACCAAATTTACGATAACTCATAAATGGATATCCTCCTTTTAACTAATCTTCTTTACGAAATGACAAACCTAAAGCATCGATTTTGTGTTCGATTTCTTCAAGTGATTTACGACCAAGGTTACGAACCTTCATCATATCTGCCATTGACTTGTCTGTTAATTCTTGAACAGTGTTAATTCCAGCACGTTTCAAACAGTTGTATGAACGTACAGAAAGATCAAGTTCTTCAATTGACATTTCAAGCATTTTTTCTTTATGGGTTTCTTCTTTTTCAACCATAACGTTAGCTTTTTGAGCTCTGTCAGTTAAGTCAACAAACATATCTAAATGTTGGCTTAAGATCTTTGCTGCTAATGAAATAGCATCTGAAGGAGAAATTGAACCATTTGTCCAAACGTCTAATGTCAACTTGTCGAAATCATCACGTTGTCCTACACGTGTGTCTTCAACTTGGTAGTTAACACGTTCGATTGGGGTATAAATAGAATCGATTGGTAATACACCAATAGGCATATCATCGTTTCTAGCTTTGTTTTCTTCAGCTGATACAAAACCACGACCCTTGTTAGCAGTCATAGTCATATGCAAAGTAGCACCTTCAGCAACAGTAGCGATATGCAAGTCTGGATTGAGAATTGTAGTTTCACTATCTGAAACGATATCAGCAGCAGTAACGTCAGCAGGACCAGTTACATTAATACTCAATGTATGAGGTTCATTATCTTCAGAGTCAATTCTCAACTTAAGCATTTTTAAGTTTAAGATGATCTTAGTAACGTCTTCAGTAACACCTTTTACAGTAGAGAATTCATGTAAAACACCATCGATTTGAACACTAGTTACAGCAGCACCAGGTAATGAGGCAAGTAAAATACGTCTCAATGAGTTACCAAGTGTAGTACCATATCCACGTTCTAATGGTTCTACAACTACTTCACCGTAGTTATTTGTTTCTTCAATTTTATGAATGTTAGGCTTTTCAAATTCAATCATTCTAACTTCTACCCCTTTCAAACAGCGTTGAGTTTCTTACAAAATTAATTTTCATTAAAAAATTAAACTCTACGACGTTTTGGAGGACGACAACCATTATGAGGAACTGGAGTAACGTCACGAATGGCAGCTACTTCCAAACCAGTTGTTTGTAATGCACGGATTGCTGATTCACGACCTGAACCAGGACCTTTAACAGCAACTTCAACTGTCTTCATTCCATGTTCCATTGCTGTTTTAGCAGCAGCTTCTGCAGCCATTTGTGCAGCAAATGGAGTAGATTTACGACTTCCACGGAAACCTAATGCACCAGCAGATGACCAGGCAATAGCATTACCTTGAACATCGGTAATCATAACCAATGTGTTGTTAAATGTTGAGTGAATGTGAGCCACACCAGCTTCAACATGTTTCTTTGCTTTACGCTTACGAGTATTCTTCTTAACCATAAGAACTAGTAACCTCCTTCTTAATTATTATTTCTTGGTTCTCTTACCTTTACGAGTACGAGCATTGTTCTTTGTGTGTTGACCTCTAAGAGGTAATCCACGACGATGTCTCATTCCACGGTATGAACCGATTTCTGATAGTCTCTTGATGTCCATGCTTACTTTACGACGTAAGTCACCTTCGATAAGGAAGTTATCGAGAGCTGCTCTAATCTTATCTTCTTGATCAGGAGTTAAGTCTTGAGTACGTACATCTTCTGAAACACCAGCTTGTTCAAGAACCTTTTTTGAAGTTGCGTCACCAACACCATAGATGTAAGTTAAAGCAACGATAACACGCTTGTTACGTGGTAAATCCACTCCGGCGATACGAGCCATTTAGTCCACCTCCTGTTTAATTACTTACCTTGTCTTTGTTTGTGTTTTGGATTTGCAGAACAAATTACCATAACACGGCCTTTTCTTTTAATAATCTTGCATTGTTCACACATTTTTTTTACTGATGGTCTTACTTTCATCTTATAAACCTCCTAATAAAGGGAAATTACTTAAATCTATAAGTAATTCTACCCTTAGTTAAATCATATGGTGACATTTCAACAGTTACACGGTCTCCTGGAAGTATCTTAATGTAATGCATTCTGATTTTACCAGAAACGTGGGCTAAAATATTAGCACCATTTTCTAGTTCTACTTTAAACATCGCATTAGGTAAGGTTTCAGTAATCTTTCCTTCTACTTCAATTACATTATCTTTAGACAAAACAATCCTCCAAAATCATGATTAATTCAATTCAAATCCAATAAATACTAGCAATCTTCAATATAGCATATACTTGCCTATTAGACAATTAAGAAGACCTTAGTTTAAATTGGTAAGAATCTTATTAATGTCTTTAGTAACATCTGCAATGTCTTGTTCCCCATTAACTGTATGCAATAAGTTTAATTTCTTATAGAAATCGATCAAAGGAGTGTTCATTTTAATGTTCACTTTCAAACGATTTTTAACAGTTTCTGGTTCGTCATCGCTCCGTTGATAAAATACATGTCCACCACAAATATCACACGTACCTTCAACTTTAGGTTTTTTGTACAATTTATGATAAGTAGCACCACAGTTTTTACAAATGAACCGACCTGATAAACGAGCAACTAAGACATCAGGGTTAACTTCAATGTTAATCACTGCATCTAGTTTTTTGTTTAATTTATCAGTCATTACCTCTAATTGTTTGGCTTGTTCTAGAGTTCTAGGAAAACCATCTAAGAGGTAACCGTTCTTAGTGTCATCTTGACGTAATCGTTCTTCAACAATTCCACAAGTAACATCATCAGGAACAAGTTCACCTTTATCAATATACTTTTGAGCTTCAACACCCATAGGAGTCTTTTCCTTCATAGCTGCTCTAAAGATATCTCCAGTAGAGATATGAGGAATACCATATTTTTCAACGATATATTCAGCTTGAGTACCTTTACCGGCACCAGGAAGACCCATTAATAATAAATTCATAGACATATTATTTATCTCCCTTGTCATTATCTTCTGGTTCATTTTGAATGAATCCAACATATTCTTGTCTCATAGTTAAACCTTTAATTTGGTTCATGGTTTCAATTGCAACCCCAACGATAATAAGAAGGTTAGTACCACCTAAACCGATTGAGCTGTTAAGATCCCACAAGTTTTGAGCAATTAAGGGAATTAATGAAACAATACCTAAGAATAAAGCACCAACAGTACTTAATCTCATCAAAAGACGAGATACATAAAGTTGGGTAGATTTACCAGGCCATACTCCAGGAATGTAGCTTCCTTGTTTTTGTAAGTTTTCTGCTAACTTTTCAGGGTTAACTTGAACGAACGCATAGAAGAAAGTAAAGACAACAATCAAAACTGTATAGAATGTAGCACCCATCGGTGTTTGCATATTAAACAATTCTGACATGAATTTAAACCAACCTTGACTACCGTAGTTCTTAGTAAAGAACATTAAGATAGTTTGTGGGGTTGAGATAAATGCACTGGCAAAGATAACAGGAATAACACCAGCAACATTCACCTTCAATGGAAGATAACTGTTTTTTGATGAACCTGTTGCTCTACGAGTATATTGAATTGGAATTCGACGCTCTGCTTGTTGAACCCATGTAACGAAAGTAACAATTACTAACATTGCAATGATAAGTCCAACAACGAATAGTGCTGGTTGCCACAAATCACTAGTTGGAGTTCCTTGGATGTATTGTCTATAAATACTTTCAAGGCCAGTAGGAATATTAGCAACAATTCCAGCAAAAATGATCATTGAAACACCTTGACCGATTCCTTTGTCAGTAATCATGTCACCCATCCAAGTGGTTAACATGGTACCAGCAGTAAGAATCAATCCGATACTAGCATAAGTACTAATACCAGGATTTTCAACTAAGTGTAAACTACTTAAAGCATTGAAACCAGCGGTAATACCGATGGATTGAGCGAAGGCTAAAACAATAGTTAATCTACGAGTAACCTTGTCTAACTTAAGTCTACCCACTTCACCTTGTTTTCCCCATTCTACAAACTTAGGAACAATGTCCATTTGTAATAACTGTACAACAATTTGTGCAGTAATGTATGGGGAAACACCCATGGCGAAGATTGAATAGTTAGTTAATCCTCCACCACTGAAGATGTTTAAAACATTAACTAACCCAGAAGAAGCTACTTCTTGAAGAGCTTTAGCGTTAACACCAGGAACCGTAATGTACGCTCCCAAACGGAAAACAGCTAAGACGAACAACGTAAAAATTATCTTTTTACGAATGTTCTTATCTCCAAATGCACTTTTTAAGGTTGATAACATTAGATCACCTCAGCTTTACCACCAGCGTCTTCAATAGCTTTTTTGGCACTTTCAGAAAATCTGTTAGCGAAAACAGTAAGTTTCTTTTCAAGTTTACCTTCACCAAGAACTTTAACACCATCTTTAACATTCTTAATGATGCCAGCTTGGATTAACAATTCTGGTGTAACTTCTACACCATTATCGAATACGTTAAGATCTTCAACGTTTACGATAACAATTTCTTTACGGTGGATGTTAGTAAATCCACGTTTAGGAATACGACGGTACAAAGGCATTTGTCCACCTTCAAAACCTAAACGAGTCTTTCCACGAGCTTTTTGACCCTTTTGTCCACGACCAGAAGTTTTACCTTTACTTGAACGACCGCGTCCCTTTCTAGTTCTTTCTGAACGAGAACCTTCAGCGTATTTTAATTCGTTTAACTTCATTGAATTGCACCTCCTCTTACTTTAAAATAATTAATCTTTAACTTGTTCAACCTTAATTAAGTGAGCAATTTTAAATAATGCACCACGAGTTGCTGCACTATCAGGTCTGATAACAGAACTGTTAATACGACCTAAACCTAAAGCTTCCACAATCTTACGTTGTTTTGGAAGACGATGAGCAGCACTATGAATCAAAGTGATTTTTAATTGAGCCATCTGTAAATCCTCCTATTCAGCTAAATGATCAACAGAAACACCACGAAGATCTGATACTTCGTTAGCGCTCTTAAGTCCTTTAAGACCTTCGAAAGTTGCACGGATAACGTTGATCTTAGTGTCTGAACCAAGACGTTTACTAGTAACATCATTGATACCTGCTAATTCCATAACGGAACGAACGGCACCACCGGCTGCTACTCCAGAACCTTCTTCGGCTGGTTTCAACATAATTCTTCCACCGCCGTAGACACCGACGATTTCGTGAGGAATAGTAGTTCCAACAATAGGAACTTCAATCAAGTTCTTTCTTGCAGCTTCAACCGCTTTACGGATAGCTTCAGGAACTTCTTGAGCTTTACCTGTACCGAAACCAACGTGACCATTCTTGTCACCAACAACTGCTAAAGCAGCGAAACGTAATCTACGTCCACCTTTAACAACCTTAGTGATTCGGTTAATGGCAACAACGTTATCTTCTAAATCCAATTTGTTTGGATCAATATACTTAGCCATGTGATTTATTCCTCCTTTTATTAAAATTCAAGTCCGTTTTCACGAGCAGCGTCTGCAAGAGCAGCTACACGTCCATGGTATAAGTAACCACCACGGTCAAAAACGACATGTTTAACATTTTTTGCAAGAGCGCGTTCAGCAACTAACTTACCAACACCTTGGGCTTGTTCAGTTTTGTTACCGTCAGCAACTTCTTTGTCGAGAGTTGAGGCACTAGCTAGCGTTACACCCGCTACGTCATCAATAACTTGAGCGTAGATGTTCTTGTTAGAACGGAATACGTCTAAACGTGGGCACTCAGCAGTACCAGCAATTTTATTACGAACACGTTTGTGTCGGATGACACGTGTTTTGTTTTTGCTTGGTTTTGTAATCAAAATAGTCACCTCTATATTATTGTTTATTAAATCCTATTATTTACCAGTCTTACCTTCACGAAGAGTAATGTGTTCGTCTTCATAACGAATACCTTTACCTTTGTAAGGTTCTGGTGAACGAATTGCACGTACTTTAGCAGCAAAGTCTCCAACGTGTTGTTTGTTAATACCAGCAATTTCAATTGTAGTATTATCAGGAACTTTAACGTCTAAGTCTTCAGGAACTGGTACGTCAACAGGGTTTGAGTAACCAACGTTAAGGATCAAATCTGAACCTTTAAGTTGTGTACGGTAACCAACACCGACTAATTTCATAGTCTTGCTGAAACCTTTTTCAACCCCTTCAATCATGTTGGCAAGGTTGGCACGTTGTGTACCGTGTAAGGCACGCATTCTGTTGTCATACTTACCAGTTGGTTCGAAGTTAATTTCGTTACCATTGACGTTCATTGTAACGTCAGCAGCAAATGTTTCTGTTAATTCACCTTTAGGTCCTTTAACAGTAACATCATTTCCGTTACGTGTAACAGTTACACCTTCAGGAATTTCAATTGTTTTATAACCAATTCTACTCATGTGTTAGACACCTCCATCTCTTAATTATTTTTTACCAAACGTAAGCTAATACTTCTCCACCGACTTTTTGAGCGCGGGCTTCTTTATCAGTAATAACACCGTTTGAAGTTGAGATGATCGCGATACCTAAACCATTAAGTACCTTAGGAACATCATCAGATTTAACGTATGAACGTAATCCAGGTTTTGAAATTCTCTTCAAACCTGAGATTACACGTTGATTGTCTTTTCCATATTTAAGGAAAACACGGATAACACCTTGGTTATCATCTTCGATAAACTCAACACGGCTAACGAAACCTTCACGTTTGAGGATTTCAGCAATGTTGCGTTTGATTTTTGATGCAGGAATATCAACAGAATTGTGACGAACCATGTTGGCGTTACGAATTCTTGTTAGAAAATCTGCGATTGGATCTGTCATAGTCATGAACGTACAACCTCCTTTAAAGTTTTGTTTATTCTACCAACTAGCTTTTTTCATACCAGGAATTTGACCCTTGTGGGCAAGTTGTCTTAAACAAATTCGGCATAAGTGGAATTTTTGGTAAACCGCACGAGGTCTACCACAACGTTCGCAACGTGTGTAAGCTTGAACAGCGAACTTAGCTGGACGTTTGCTTTTTGCAACTAATGATTTTTTAGCCAATGTAAAACCTCCTATTTAGCGAATGGCATACCAAATTGACTTAACAATTCGTGTCCTTCTTCGTCAGTATTAGCAGTTGTAACAAGTACGATATCTAAACCTCTAACACGGTTAACATCATCGTAGCTGATTTCAGGGAAAATTAATTGTTCCTTGATACCAAGTGTGTAGTTTCCACGACCATCGAATGAACGACTAGGTACACCATGGAAGTCACGAACACGTGGTAATGAAACGTTAATTAATTTGTCCAAGAAGTCATACATTTTGTCACCACGAAGGGTAACTTTGGCACCAATTGGCATACCTTGACGTAAACGGAAAGTAGCAATTGACTTTTTAGCTTTTGTAACAAGTGGCTTTTGACCAGAAATTAGGGTCAATTCGTTAACAGCTTCATCTAAGTTTTTAGAGTTTGTTACGGCATCACCAACACCCATATTCAAAACAATTTTTTCAAGTTTTGGTCCTTGCATAATTGATGAATAGTTGAATTTTTCAACTAGTGCTGGGAGAATTTCTTTCTTATATCTTTCTTCTAAGCGAGTAGACATGAGATTATTTTCCTCCTTTCACTAACAATCTTAATCGATTGCTTTATGTGATTTCTTTGAAATACGAATTTTTTTACCATCTTTAACTTCGAAGCCAACACGAGTTGGTTCGTTAGTTGATGGATCAATTAACATTACGTTTGATGCGTTGATTGGAGCTTCAACATCAGCAATTCCACCTTGTGGGTTTGCTTGAGAAGCCTTTTGGTGTTTCTTAACTTTGTTGATTCCTTCAACAACTACGCGATTGTCAGCGGCAATGGTTTTGATGACTTGGCCATCTTTACCCTTGTCCTTACCAGCAATAACACGAACTTTGTCACCAGTCTTTAAGAACATAAGTGGCACCTCCTTGATTTGCTTCTAATATTAAAGTACTTCGGGTGCTAATGAAACGATCTTCATGAAGTTGTTGTTACGCAATTCACGGGCAACCGGTCCAAAAATACGAGTACCTTTAGGACTCTTATCATCATTGATTAAAACAGCAGCATTTTCGTCGAAACGGATGTATGAACCATCAGTTCTACGAGAAGCTGATTTAGTTCTAACAACAACAGCTTTAACAACGTCACCTTTTTTGACAACGCCACCTGGTGTTGCTTGTTTAACAGTAGCAACGATAGTGTCACCAACGCCGGCGTAACGAACTCTTGAACCACCTAAAACTTTGATAGTTAATAGTTCACGAGCACCTGAGTTATCGGCAACTTTTAAACGACTTTCTTGTTGGATCATCGTAAAGTTCCTCCCTTCGATTTGAAATCAGAATACGATAAAAAACGATACAAGCTAGATAATAACGGCTTTTTCAACAACATCTAGAAGACGGAAGTGAACAGTCTTTGATAATGGTCTAGTTTCTACGATTTCAACGATATCGTTAATTTTAGCAATACCTTTTTCATCGCGTGCCTTGTATTTCTTAGTGTATTTAATACGTTTACCATAAGTAGGATGTGTTTTAGTAGTTTCTACTGCAACAGTGATAGTTTTATCCATCTTGTCAGAAACAACACGACCTCTATATGTTTTACGTTCATTACGTTCTACGCTCATATAAATATACCCTCCTTTTTATCGTATTTTACTTGTTTAATTCTTTTTGTCTAAGTGCAGTCTTGATACGCGCAATAGTCTTGCGAACAGTTCTCAATCTTGCAGTATTTTCTAATTGACCAGTGGCTAATTGGAAACGAAGATTAAACAATTCTTTCTTGTAATCTTGTTCTTTAGCACGCATTTCATCAGTGGTTAATTGAGCAATTTCTTTAGCCTTCATTTGATTCGCCACCTACTTCCTCACGTTTAATAATTCTAGTACGAACAGGCAACTTGTTTGAAGCTAATGTCAAGGCTTTGATAGCAGTTGCTTCGTCAACACCGGCAACTTCGAAAAGTACCTTGTCACGTTTAACGGCTGCTACCCATCCAGCTGGAGAACCTTTACCTTTACCCATTCGAACACCAATACCTTTTTCAGTATATGATTTTTGAGGGAAGATTTTGATCCAAACCTTACCACCACGTTTCATACAACGAGTGATGGCGATACGGCAAGCTTCAATTTGTCTGTTAGTGATCCAATGTGAATCAATGGCTTGTAAACCATATTCACCGAAAGCAACTGAGTTTCCACCTTTTGAGTGTCCACGTAGTTTACCACGGAATTCACGACGATGCTTAACACGTTTAGGTACAAGCATGTTTATTTACCTCCTTTACGGTTTTCCAAAGGTTTTTCAGGTAAAACTTCACCACGGTTAATCCATGTTTTAACACCGATTGCACCGTAAGTAGTGTGTGCTTCATTCCATGAGTAGTTGATGTCAGCTCTCAATGTATGAAGTGGAACACGACCTTCAGAGTAACTTTCAATACGAGCCATGTCAGCACCGTTTAAACGACCAGCTGATTGAGTTTTAACACCTTCAGCACCTGAACGCATAACTTGCTTCATAGCTTGACGCATAGCACGACGGAAAGCAACACGACCTTCAAGTTGTTTAGCAATGTTTTCACCAACTAAATCAGCTTCCAAGTCAGGTTTCTTAACTTCGATAATGTTAATGTGAACACGACGTCCAGTTAACTTGTTTAATTCATTACGTAGACTTTCTACTTCAGATCCACCCTTACCAATAACCATACCAGGTTTTGCAGTGTGGATAGAAATGTTTACACGTTTAGCAGCACGTTCAATTTCAACTTCTGAAACTGAAGCATCAGCAAGACGTTTAGCTAGGTAATCACGAATCTTCAAATCTTCATTTAAGTATGAAGCGAATTTATCGTCGTTAGCGAACCATTGAGCTTGCCAACCACGGTTAACACCGATACGGAAACCATTAGGGTTAATTTTTTGACCCATGCTCTATCCCTCCTTCTTTTCTGATACTACGATTGTAATGTGACTAGTACGTTTGTTGATTGGTGAAGCAGAACCTTTAGCACGTGGACGGAAACGTTTTAAAGTTGGTCCTTCGTTGGCGTATGCTTCAGCAACAACAAGGTTTTGACCATCAAGGTCAAAGTTGTTTTCTGCGTTTGCTACAGCTGATTTTAAAACTTTTTCAACATCTTCAGATGCACCACGAGGAGTGAACTTAAGAATTGAAGCAGCTTCTGCAACGTTTTTACCTCTAATAAGATCTAAAACAAGACGGACCTTACGAGGGGCAATACGAACAGTTTTAGCAATAGCTTTTGCTGATGTAACTTGTTCAGCCATTTTGTATCCTCCTTGTTATCCAGTAATCTTGTCTTTTCCACCTACATTACCATGACCATGGAATGTACGTGTTGGAACGAATTCCCCAAGCTTGTGTCCTACCATGTCTTCTTGAATGAAAACTGGGACATGAGTTCTACCATTGTACACTGAGATAGTGTAACCAATGAAACTAGGGAAAATAGTTGAGCGACGTGACCAAGTTTTAATAACAGTTTTCTTTTCTTGGTCTTTTTGGGCATCAATCTTCTTTAATAAAGATTGATCAGCGAATGGTCCCTTTTTCAAACTACGACTCATTATGAAACCTCCTCTTCAAGTCTTGTTAGCTAGATGTAACTAGATTACATCTTTGAACCCTTACGACGACGAACAATAAATTTGTTTGAACGTGCAGTCTTAGAACGGGTCTTCTTACCAGCAGTCTTCTTGTGCCAAGGTGACAAAGGAGATGGGTAACCGATTGGAGCTTTACCTTCACCACCACCATGTGGGTGATCGTTAGGGTTCATTACAGATCCACGAACGTGAGGTCTTTGACCACGGTAACGTGTACGACCAGCTTTACCCCAGTTAATAAGTGAGTGTTCTTCGTTTCCTACAGTACCGATAGTGGCACGACAAACAGAAAGAACCATTCTTACTTCACCAGAAGGTAATCTAACAAGTGAGTACTTACCGTTTCCTTCGTTACTCAATAATTGAGCTGAGTTACCGGCAGAACGAGCAAGTTGACCACCCTTACCAGGTTTCAATTCAATGTTATGAATAGTTGATCCAACAGGAATATCTTTAAGTGGAAGTGCATTACCGGGTTTAATGTCAGCATTAGAACCTGATTCAACAACATCTCCAACTTTAAGACCCTTAGGAGCAATGATGTATGATTTAATACCATCAGCATAAACAATCAAAGCGATGTTTGCAGTACGGTTTGGATCATATTCGATAGTCTTAACTGTTGCTTTAACATCATCGTGAGTACGTTTGAAATCAATAACACGGTATAAGTGTTTGTTTCCACCACCACGGTGACGAACAGTCATACGACCTGAGTTGTTACGACCAGCTTTTTTAGCATTAGCTTGAACTAAGCTTCTTTCTGGCTTGTTAGTAGTAATATTACTGTAATCGATACTAGTCATATTACGACGACCATTAGTCGTTGGTTTGTATTTCTTTAAAGCCACGTTGTTTTCCTCCTATCTTAATAGATTATTCTTCAGAGAATAACTTAATATCTTCTGAATCATTTGATAAAGTAACGATTGCCTTACGACGTTTCTTAGTGAAACCTACGTAACGACCTTGACGTTTTTCTTTACCTTTAACGTTCATAATGTTTACTTTAGCAACTTTAACACCAAAAACTTCTTCAACAGCAGCTTTTACTTGGTTTTTGTTTGCTCGTAAATCAACATCAAATGTGTATTTTTTGTCGTCCATACGATCAGTTGAAGCTTCAGTGATTACAGGACGTAAAATAATTTCTCGTGCTTCCATTATGCGAGCACCTCCTCTACTTGAGAAAGAGCAGCTTTGGTAATAACGACTTTCTTAGCATTCAATACATCAAGAGTGTTAACACCTTTGGCGCTAATTACTTGAACGTTAGGAATGTTTTTAGCTGAGCGAGCAGCGTTGTCGTTAAGGTCTTCCAAAACTACTAATGTCTTAGTAGCTGCATCAAGGTTCTTCAATAAGTTTGCAAATTCTTTTGTCTTTGGTGCATCAAAGTTAATTGAGTCAACAACAACAAAATTGTTTTCAGCAACTTTTTCTGAAAGAACTGATTTAACAGCTAATCTAGTAACCTTCTTAGGAAGATGGTAGCTGTATGAACGAGCTGATGGTCCAAATACTACTCCACCGCCAACCCATTGTGGTGAACGAATAGAACCTTGACGAGCACGACCAGTACCTTTTTGTCTCCATGGTTTTCTACCACCACCAGAAACTTGGCCTCTAGTCTTAACTCCGTTAGTACCTTGACGTTGTGATGCACGTTGCATGATTACAGTGTCAAATACTACGTTTTCGTTTGGTTCAATACCAAAGATAGCTTCGTTAAGATCGATTGATCCGTTTTGGCTACCGTCTTGTTTGAATAATGATACGCTTGTCATTTTGCGGTTCCTCCTTTCCTATTTTCTTGAATTGTGTACTGAAGTACGAACAGTAACTAATGTTTTGTTTGCACCAGGTACGTTACCTTTAATTAACAATACGTTGTTTTCAACGTCTGCTTTGATAATTTCAAGGTTTTGAATGGTAACAGTTTTGTTACCCATACGACCAGGGAGCTTCATGCCTTTAACAACACGGTTGATAATAACACCAAGTGAACCTGGACGACGGTGATATCTAGAACCATGAGTTTCTGGTCCACGACGTTGACCGTCTTTATGAATGTTACCTTGGTAACCATGACCTTTAGTGATACCAGTTACGTCAACTGAATCTCCTGCTTCGAAGATGTCAGCTTTAACTTCGTCACCAACTTTGTAAGCATCTAAGTCGACTTCACTGATTTCACGAATGAAGCGCTTAGGTGTTGTGTTAGCTTTTTTGGCATGGCCTTGTTCAGGTTTGTTACTTAATACTTCACGTTTTTCATCAAATCCAAGTTGAATTGCTTCGTAACCGTCTGTTTCGTTGTTTTTAACTTGTAAAACAACGTTAGGAGTTACATCTACAACAGTAACTGGAACTAATTCACCGTTTTCAGTAAAAACTTGAGTCATACCAACTTTTTTACCTAAGATTCCTTTTTTGATCATGAGTACACCTCCAATATTGTGTAATATTATAATTTGATCTCGATATCAACACCACTTGGTAAGTCTAACTTCATTAATGAATCAACAGTTTTAGGTGTTGGATTCAAAATATCGATTAAACGTTTGTGTGTTAACATTTCGAATTGTTCTTGTGCTTTACTGTATTTGAATGGTGATGCAAGAACAGTATAGATAGTTCTTTCAGTGGGCAATGGAATTGGACCTGAAATAGTAGCACCAGTTCTTTGTGCAGTAGCAACAATCTTATCAGCAGCTTGGTCTAAGCTACGGTGTTCGTAAGCTTTCAAGCGGATACGGATTTTTTCTTTTGCCATGTTTTTCCCTCCTTCGTCTGTTTTCATTTAAGACTAACTCCGTAGTAGTTACCGGTAACACCTTGCCATGGCAAAGCGGCCGGGTGTGCCGCAATCTACTACATCATCGCTTATTATCTCTAATATTAGGGCACACTGTACCCGTAATTAAGACACTACTATATAATACATGGAATTAGCTTCTCTTGCAAGGGTTTTAGCGCATAAAACAAAAAAAGTTTTGTTAACGTCAATTAACAAAACTTTTTCATTATTATGATTGAAGAAAAGCGATTAAGCTTCTCCACCGTTTTTCTTAATAATATCTTCTTGGATACTCTTAGGAACAGCAGTGTAGTGGTCAAATGACATTACGAAAGTACCACGACCTTGGGTAGCTGAACGTAAGTCAGTTGCGTAACCGAACATTTCTGAAAGAGGAACCATAGCATGGATGTTTTGTGCATTATCTTGTGCTTCCATACCTTCAACGCTACCACGACGTGCAGTAACTTGTCCCATAACGTCTCCCATGTATTCTTCAGGAACACGAATATCAACTTTCATGATTGGTTCCAAAATAACAGGAGCAGCCTTCTTAGCAGCGTTCTTCAATGCGATAGAAGCAGCAATCTTAAATGCAGCTTCACTAGAATCGACATCATGGTAACTACCATCATAAAGTTTAGCATGAACATCGATCAATGGGAATCCAGCAAGAACACCGTTTTCCATTGATTCTTTAAGTCCTTGTTCAACTGAAGGGATAAATTCACGAGGAACAACCCCACCAACGATAGCATTTTCAAATTGGAATCCAGAACCTTCTTCACCAGGAGTGAATTCAATCCAAACATCACCATATTGACCTTTACCACCAGATTGACGAACAAACTTACCTTGAGCTTCAACTTGTTTAGTGAATGCTTCACGGTAAGCAACTTGTGGTTCACCGATAGTAGCATCAACACCAAATTCACGTCTCATACGTTCGATAAGAATATCAAGATGAAGTTCACCCATTCCGGCCATAATAGTTTGTCCAGTTTCTGGATTAGTTTGGGCACGGAAAGTAGGATCTTCTTCAGAAAGTTTTTGAAGAGCAGTGTTCATCTTGTTTTGGTCAGCCTTAGTCTTAGGTTCAACGGCAACTTCGATAACTGGTTCAGGGAATTCCATTGATTCAAGATGTAATGGGTGATCAACATCAGTTAAAGAATCACCAGTAGTAGTGTTCTTCAAACCAATAGCACCGGCAATATCACCAGAGAATACTTCAGGGATTTCTTGACGAGTGTTTGAGTGCATTTGAACTAAACGACCAACACGTTCACGTTTGTCTTTAGTTGCATTTAAGATGTATGAACCTGATTCAAGAGAGCCACGGTAAACACGGATAAATGTTAAACGACCAACGAATGGGTCAGTAGCAACTTTAAATGCTAAAGCAGCAAATGGTGCTTTATCATCAGGACGAACCAATACTTCATCACCAGTATCTGGATCAGTAGCTTGGTAAGGACGAACATCAAGTGGAGATGGAAGGTAGTCAACAACCCCATCCATCATCATTTGAACACCCTTGTTCTTAAATGCAGAACCAGCAAATACTGGGTACATTTCAAGGTTAATAGTTGCTTGACGAATAGCAGCTTTAAGTTCTTCTTTAGTGATTTCTTGACCATCAAGGAACTTGTCCATGATATCATCATTTACATCAGCAACAGCTTCAATCAAGTTATCATGAGCTTCTTGAGCTGCGTCCATGTAATCAGCTGGGATTTCGATTGTATCCCAGTTTTCACCTTCTTTATCTTCATCATAGATGTAAGCTTTCATTTCGATAAGATCGATTACACCCATAAATTCAGATTCAGCACCAACTGGAATTTGAACAGGAACAGCGTTAGCACCTAAACGGTCGTGCATTGATTTAACAGAGAAATCGAAGTTAGCACCTAACTTATCCATCTTGTTGATGAATACGATACGGGGAACATCGAAATCTGATGATTGACGCCAAACAGTTTCTGTTTGAGGTTCAACACCGGCTTGTCCATCAAGAACAGCAACGGCACCATCAAGAACACGAAGTGAACGTTCAACTTCGACAGTAAAGTCAACGTGTCCTGGAGTATCGATGATGTTAACACGGTAACCTTTCCATTCAGCAGTTGTAGCAGCTGATGTAATAGTAATACCACGTTCTTTTTCTTCTTCCATCCAATCCATTTGTGAAGCACCATCATGGGTTTCACCAATTTTATGAACTTTACCAGTATAGTATAGAACACGTTCAGTAGTAGTAGTCTTACCAGCATCGATATGAGCAACGATACCAATGTTACGTGTCTTGTCTAACGGGAATTCACGTTTGTTAGCCATTATTAACTCCTTTAAAAAATACAATAAGTTCTAAAAAAGTGGCCAATTGCTTAGCCACCTTTTAATCGCAATTAAGCAATCAGAAGATTACCAACGGTAATGAGCGAAAGCGCGGTTGGCTTCGGCCATTTTGTGTGTATCTTCACGTTTCTTAACAGCTGCACCAGTGTTGTTTGATGCATCAATAATTTCTTTAGCAAGACGATCGATCATAGTATGTTCACCACGTAGACGAGCATAGTTAACTAACCAACGTAAACCTAAAGTAGTTCTTCTTGCAGGACGAACTTCAATAGGAACTTGGTAGTTAGATCCACCAACACGACGAGCCTTAACTTCAAGGACAGGCATGATGTTTTTCATTGCTTCTTCAAATACTTCAACTGGATCGTTACCAGTTGTGTCTTTAATTTGGTCAAATGCACCGTATAGAATTTCTGATGCAGTACCTCTCTTACCATCTAACATCAAGTGGTTGATTAATTTTGAAACCAACTTTGAGTTGTAGATTGGATCTGGAAGGATTTCACGTTCTTGAACTTTTCCTTTTCTAGGCATCTAAAAGTCCTCCTTTAATTAAATATTATATTATTTCTTGTCTTTAGGTTTCTTAGTACCGTATTTAGAACGACTTTGACGACGATCTGAAACACCGGCAGTATCTAAGGCACCACGGATAACATGATATCTAACCCCAGGTAAATCTTTAACACGACCACCACGGATTAAAACAACACTATGTTCTTGTAAGTTATGACCGATACCTGGAATGTATGCAGTAACTTCAAGTAAGTTTGAAAGACGAACACGCGCATACTTACGTAAGGCAGAGTTAGGCTTTTTAGGAGTCATAGTTCCCACACGAGTAGCAACTCCACGTTTTTGTGGTGAAGCATTATTCGTTTGTTTCTTCTTGTAACTGTTGTATCCGAAGCCAAGAGCTGGGGATTTTGATTTAGAACTTCTAGATTTACGACCTTTTCTAACTAATTGGTTAATTGTAGGCATCTAAAAAGTCCTCCTTTCTCGAATTTGGTTTAAGTCCACACATCCAGGCGGACCATTTTTTAGGAATAAAAAAATCGCTTAACTGTTTAAGCACATTGACTAGAATAACATGTTAGTTTAAACACGTCAACCGCCTTTTACGTATTTTTTTAAGAGGTGAAAATATGAGATACATTTTATTTGTTTATGGAAGTATTATTGGATCGTTCTTGACCTTAATGGTTGAAAGAATCATTACGAATCGGGAATTTGTGTGGTCACGGTCTCAATGTGATAATTGTCAACGAACCCTATCATGGTTTGAATTAATACCAATTATTAGTTTTATTGTTCTACGGGGAAAATGTCAACGCTGTAATGTTAAACTTCCCTACTATTTATTAATTTATGAAGTTATGACCGGTTTATTGGTGAGCCTATATAGCATGATCCCTAATTCGTTACTAATTTTGGCATTCTGTTTTGAAATTATTAGCTTATTCGATTTGTTTACTTTTAAGTTTAACATCTATTGGCTTCCAATTGTTTTTAGTTTAGCGCTTTGGTCTACTAACCTAAACTTGATTAATCTTTTTCTACTATTAATCATCTATGTTATTCTGTTAGTTATTAATTCAAAATTAAATTGGCTGGGAAATGGAGATTTAGATTTAATCATTTGTCTCATTTTGGCGTGCGGATTGGTCACTACAATTCACATTATTTTTTACGCTTCATTTGTGGCGCTTGGCTATTGTTTATTTCGCAAAACAAAAGTGATTCCGTTCATCCCTTTTTTAGCGAATAGCTTAATTGTAGTATTGTTTATCGAAAGTTTTCCAGTTACAATGTAGACAAGTGCATAACTTATATATGACTAAAATTGGTTAGTCGTTTCTACTCAGAACCGGAATTCTGAACTATAAGGAGAGATCATAATTATGAGATATGATCTTTTTTTGGAGGTAATCTCATGGAAGAACTAAAAACTGTCATTAAAGAACAAGGTACAGTGTTGCCTGGCAACATTTTAAAAGTAAATTCATTTTTAAATCATCAAATTGATCCTGAATTGATGTACAAAGTTGGACAAGAATTTGCGGATTATTTCAAGGGTTTGGGTATTACTAAGGTTTTAACTGTTGAAGCCTCTGGAATTGCCCCTGCTGTGATGGCTGGACTAGCAATGAAAGTTCCCGTAGTTTTTGCTCGTAAAAGCAAGTCATTGGTGGTTAAAAATGATGTTTATACTGCTAAAGTTTATTCATACACTAAACAAACCACTAACCATATCTATATCGAGCAACAATTCTTATCAAGTGACGATAAAGTTTTGATTATTGATGATTTCTTAGCTAACGGTGAAGCTACTAAGGGATTAATCAAAATTGCGGATGCTGCTGGTGCTAAAGTTGCAGGCATTGGAATCGTAATTGAAAAAACTTTCCAACCCGGTGGACAATATTTACGTGATCAAGGATTTAACGTCTTATCACTAGCCCAAATTGCATCATTAGATAATAACCAGGTTACTTTTGCTAACTAACTAATTAAATCCTGACTTTTGTCAGGATTTTTTATTTACAACAAAAAAAGACGATTGCCAAAGCAATCGTCTTTTTCGTTATTAACTATTTAGTTACGTTATCAGAATCTGAATCTGTTTTTTTATCAGAACCAGCGGCAACACTTTCACCAGCTGGTTTACCAATTTCTTCTGGTTCAATGTCTTCATATTCATGAACACCTGTACCAGCAGGAAGAAGCTTACCAATAATAACATTTTCTTTAAGACCGATAAGTGGATCAACCTTACCACGGATAGCAGCATCAGTAAGCACACGAGTAGTTTCTTGGAATGAAGCAGCTGATAAGAAACTGTTAGTTTCAAGAGCGGCTTTAGTAATACCAAGCAATACTGGACGTGCAGTTGCTGGAACCTTACCTGACATAACGGCTGAAGCATTACGTTCTTTAAAGTCATCGATATCAATCAAAGTACCTGGCAAGATGTCAGTGTCACCTGGATCCATGACACGAACTTTACGAAGCATTTGACGAACCATGATTTCGGCATGTTTATCATTAACTTCAACCCCTTGACGACGGTAAACTTCTTGTACCGCAGTTAATAGGTAAGTTTCAGTTGATAAAGTATCACGAATCTTAAGAAGTTCCTTGGGATCAATTGAACCTTCGTTAAGTGCATCACCACGGCGAACATGATCACCTTCAGCAACACGCATACGTGCAGTCAATGGAACCTTGTACTTTCTAGTGTCGGCTTTACCTTGAATAGTAACTTCCTTAACACCTTCAGCTGGATCTTCTTCGATTAATTCAACCACACCAGTAACTTCAGAGATAGTTGATTTACCTTTAGGGTTACGTGCTTCAAAGATTTCTTGAACACGGGGAAGCCCTTGGGTAATATCGGTATTACTTGCAACCCCACCGGTATGGAAAGTACGAAGGGTCAATTGAGTACCGGGTTCACCGATTGATTGGGCGGCAACAGTACCAACTGCTTCACCAACTTCAACGTTATCACCAGTAGCCAAGTTTTGACCGTAACACATTTCACAAACCCCATGAGCTGTATCACAAGTAAATGCTGAACGAATTTCAACTGATTCAATTCCAGCATCAACAATTTGTTGAGCTTTCTTGTCATCAATCATTTCATTTCTGTTAACAATGACTTCACCAGTTTCAGGATCTTTAACAGTCTTCATGGCATTTCTACCAAGAATACGATCGTAAAGTGGTTCAATCATTTCGTTACCTTCTTTAATAGCACGTACAACTAATCCACGATCAGTTCCACAGTCCTTTTCACGAATGATAACATCTTGAGCAACGTCAACAAGTCGACGAGTCAAGTAACCTGAGTTGGCAGTCTTCAAGGCAGTATCGGTCATACCTTTACGAGCACCATGGGTAGAAATGAACATTTCCAAAACAGACATACCTTCACGGAAGTTAGATGTGATTGGAAGTTCCATAATCTTACCATCAGGAGAAGCCATCAATCCACGCATTCCGGCAAGTTGGGTAAAGTTTGAAATGTTACCACGGGCACCAGAATTACTCATCATAAAGATAGGGTTTTGTGGATCGAAGTTTTGCATTAAGACGTCTTGAATTTGGTCACGGGCATCGTTCCAAACGTTAACAATACGTTCATAACGTTCTTGATCAGTAATCAAACCACGACGGAATTGTTTAGTAATTGTTTCAACTTTCTTGTGTCCAGCTGCAACAATTTCTGGTTTTTCTTTAAGTTCTGTAATATCTGACATACCAACAGTCAAACCTGACTTAGTTGATTCATCGTTACCAAGATCTTTAATACGATCAAGTAATTCTGAAGTTTCAGTAACCTTGTATTGGTTGTAAACTTCAGCGATGATGTCTGATAAGAAGCTCTTCTTGAATGGTTTAACAGGTTCAGTATTCTTGATGTGTTCGTGAATATCTTCTCCTGGTTTCAAGAAGTAACTATCAGGAACAAAACCATTAAGGTTAGTTGAAGTAGGTTCGTTCAAGTAAACGAACGCCTTAGGTAAGATACCGTTAAAGATAACCTTACCTACTGAAGTAACCATGATTTTGTCTTTTTGATCATCAGTAAATGGCTTGTCTGGGAAAGCAGAAGCTGGAATCCCAATTCTACTGTGCCAATGTACTAAACCATCACGGTAAGCAACTTCAACTTCATCAGGGTTGTTGAAGATCATACCTTCACCTTCACGGCCAGGTTCTTCCATAGTCAAGTAGTAGTTACCGATAACCATATCTTGAGATGGTGCAACAACTGGTTTACCATCTTTTGGAGCCAAGATATGACCTGCAGCAGCCATTAATAATCTTGATTCAGCTTGAGCTTCGTCAGAAAGAGGAACGTGAATGGCCATTTGGTCACCATCGAAATCGGCGTTATAAGCAGCACAAACTAATGGGTGCAAACGCATTGATTTACCACTAACCAACACTGGTTCAAAGGCTTGAATACCAAGTCTATGCAATGTAGGGGCACGGTTCAATAGAACTGGATGTTCTTTAATTACGTAAGGAAGAACATCAAATACGACGTCATCTTTACGTTCGATTTCACGTTTAGCATTCTTAACGTTAGAAGCTAAACCACGTTTAACCAATTCATGCATGATAAATGGTTTGAACAATTCAAGTGCCATTGATACTGGAAGACCCATTTGGCTAAGTTTCAACCATGGACCAACATCAATAACTGAACGACCTGAGTAATCAACACGTTTACCAAGCAAGTTTTGACGGAAACGACCTTGCTTACCTTTAAGCAAGTGAGAAAGTGATTTCAATGGACGGTTACCAGGACCAGCAACTGGACGGCCACGACGACCATTATCAATCAAAGCATCAACTGCTTCTTGTAACATTCTCTTTTCATTTTGAACAATGATTCCAGGAGCATGTAAATCTAATAATCGTTTCAAACGGTTATTACGGTTAATTACACGACGGTATAAATCATTCAAATCAGAAGTAGCAAAACGTCCACCTTCAAGTTGAACCATCGGACGTAAATCAGGTGGCATAACTGGAATAGTGTCCATTACCATCCATGATAATTTGTTACCTGAAGTAAGGAAGGCTTCCAAAATATCCAAACGACGAATAGCACGGGTACGTTTTTGACCAGTAGCTTTCTTAAGTTCTTCTTTTAATTCAGCAACTTCTTTTTCAAGATCAACACTATCAAGTAAGGCACGAATACCTTCAGCACCGATTTGAGCATCAAAACGGTTACCGTATTCACGTTTTTTATCACGATATTCTTGTTCAGATAATAGTTGTTTCTTTTCAAGTGGTGTATTACCAGGATCTACAACTACATATGAAGCAAAGTAAATAATTTCTTCTAGGGCACGAGGACTCATGTCTAGAACTAGTCCCATACGAGATGGGATACCTTTGTAGTACCAAATGTGTGTAACTGGTGCAGCTAATTCGATATGACCCATACGTTCACGACGAACTTTAGCACGAGTAACTTCTACCCCACATCGGTCACAAACGATACCTTTGTAACGGATACCTTTGTATTTACCACAGGCACATTTCCAGTCCTTAGTAGGTCCAAAAATTCTTTCATCGAACAAACCATCTTTTTCAGGTTTTAGAGTTCGGTAGTTAATAGTTTCTGGCTTGGTTACTTCACCATATGACCAGCTACGAATTGTTTCAGGAGATGCAAGTCCAACTTGCATACTTTTGAATTTATTAACATCAACCATTGGCTTTCCCTCCTTTATTAATTATTGTCTTTTTTATCAGTTGAAGCATCATCAGCAGCTGCGGCTTTCTTTTCAGCTTCTTTTTTTGCGTCTTGTTCTTGTGCAATCTTGTTAAGTGCATTTACGTTAACGACATCATCGTCTTCGTCCATGTCACGTAAGTCGATTGGTTGGTGATCAGCACCAAGAACCTTCATATCAAGACCAAGTGCTTGTAATTCTTTAACAAGAACTCGGAATGATTCAGGAACACCTGGTTTAGGAATTGGTTCACCTTTAACAATAGCTTCATAAGTCTTAACACGACCAACAACGTCATCTGACTTGTAAGTCAAGATTTCTTGTAAGGTATGTGCAGCACCATAAGCTTCAAGGGCCCAAACTTCCATTTCACCGAAACGTTGTCCCCCAAATTGTGCTTTACCACCAAGTGGTTGTTGAGTAACAAGTGAGTAAGGTCCGATTGAACGAGCATGAATCTTATCTTCTGACATATGGTTAAGTTTAAGGTAACCCATGACACCAACAGCAATTCTCTTATCAAATGGTTCACCAGTACGACCATCGTAAACGACAGACTTACCGTCTTTTGCCATTCCGGCTTCTTTAACAGCAGCCCAAACGTCATCTGAAGTAGCACCATCAAATACAGGAGTTGCAACGTGGATACCAAGTTTCTTAGCAGCCATACCTAAATGCATTTCCAATACTTGACCAATGTTCATACGTGAAGGCACACCCATGGGACTCAATAAGATATCAATTGGAGTTCCATCTGGTAAGTAAGGCATATCTTCTTCAGGGATAACGATTGAAACAGTACCCTTGTTACCATGCTTACCGGCCATCTTATCACCGACTTGAAGTTTACGTTTTTGTGCAATGTAAACTCGAACCATCTTGTTAACACCTGGTTGTAATTCGTCACCATTTTCACGAGAGAAAACTTTAACGTCTTGAACAACACCATCAGCACCATGAGGAACACGGAGTGATGTATCTCTAACTTCACGTGATTTTTCACCAAAGATAGCGTGTAACAAACGTTCTTCAGATGATAATTCTGTAACACCCTTAGGAGTTACTTTACCAACTAAAATGTCACCATCATGAACTTCAGCACCAATACGTACAATTCCGTTTTCGTCAAGATCTTTAAGAGCATCTTCACCAACATTAGGAATTTCACGAGTCATTTCTTCAGGTCCAAGTTTAGTGTCACGAGTTTCTGATTCGTATTCTTCAATATGAATTGAAGTATATGCATCTTCTTTAACAAGTTTTTCACTAATACCGATGGCATCTTCGAAGTTATAACCTTGCCAAGTCATGAATGCAACAGTTGGGTTTTGACCCAATGCTAATTCACCGTTTTCCATTGCTGGACCATCAGCGATGATTTCATCAGCATCAACATGGTCACCAGTTTTAACGATTGGAGTTTGGTTATAGTTCATACCATTGTTAGAACGCATGAATTTAGTTAATTCATAAGTGTCTAAAGTACCGTTATCGCGACGGATTTTAACAACTTGAGCATCAACATATTCTACAGTACCAGGATATTTAGCAATCTTAGCAACTCCAGAATCATGAGCAGTCTTGTATTCCATACCAGTACCAACAAGTGGTGCATGTGGATTAATCAATGGAACAGCTTGACGTTGCATGTTTGATCCCATCAAGGCACGGTTACTATCATCATTTTCCAAGAAAGGAATACATGCTGTGGCAACTGAAACAACTTGTTTAGGAGAAACATCCATATAATCAACGTTGTTAATGTCAGCTTCAACATATTCAGCTTTATCACGGGCCATTACGTGAGTTTCACGGAATGAACCATCGTCATTAAGTGGTGTGTTAGCTTGGGCAATAACATATTGATCTTCATCGCTGGCACTTAAGTAATCGATCTTGTCAGTTACTTTATGAGTAGTCCAATCAACACGACGGTATGGTGATTCGATAAATCCATACTTGTTTACGCGAGCGTAACCAGAGAATGAGTTAATCAAACCAATGTTAGGACCTTCGGGAGTTTCGATAGGACATACACGACCATAGTGGGTATAGTTAACATCACGAACTTCGTATCCGGCACGGTCTCGTGAAATACCACCAGGTCCAAGAGCAGAAAGACGACGTTTATGAGTCAATTCACCCAATGGGTTAGTTTGATCCATGAATTGTGAAAGTTGTGATGAACCGAAGAATTCTTTAACTGAAGCAACAACTGGACGAATGTTAATCAATTGTTGTGGAGTTACAGTTGCAGCATCTTGGATTGACATTCTTTCACGAACAACACGTTCCATCCGTGATAAACCAATTCTGAATTGGTTTTGTAGTAATTCACCAACTGAACGTACACGACGGTTACTCAAGTGATCAATATCATCAACTGAACCAATTCCTTCTTGTAAATCAAAGAAGTAGTTAACTTCAGCTAACATGTCAGCAGGAGTAATGTGTTTGTAATCAAGACTGATGTTGTCGTTACCTACAACAGGTACAACTTTTTCAGGGTCTTTGTTTGAGTATACTTTAATAATTTGAACAGTAACTGGGTCAGTAACCACAGCTTCTGGTGCAGGATTAAATGTGTAAGCTTTGAAATCTTTGTTGTCCAAGTATGGAGCTAAAGTCTTCATAAGAGGCTTATCAACAATGTCACCCTTCTTAGCAATAATTTCACCAGTTTCTGGGTCAGCTAAAGTTTCTGCTAAAGCAAGTCCCATTAAACGGTTCTTTAAGCTAAGTTTTTCGTTAGTCTTGTAACGACCAACGGGAGCCATATCATAACGTTGTGGATCGAAGAATCTAGTAGTCAAAAGATTACGTGATGATTCAGCGGTCTTAGGTTCACCGGGACGCAAACGTTCGTAGATGTCTTTTAAGGCTTCTTCTGTACGAGTATCGCTTGAGTCTTTGTGAACATCTTTTTCAAGAGTTAAGTTAAGACTGTCATTAGTATTACCGAAAATTTCAGTAATTTCGTCATCTGAGCCGAAACCTAAAGCACGAACTAATTCAGTAATAGGTAATTTTCTAGTTCTATCGATACGGATGTATGATACATTCTTGGCATCGGTTGCAAATTCCATCCAAGCACCACGGTTAGGAATAACTGTTGCGCTGAACATTTCACGACCGTTTTTATCTAATTCTTTGTGGTAGTATGCACCTGGAGAACGTACTAATTGAGATACGATTACACGTTCTGCCCCATTAATAATGAAAGTACCTTGATCTGTCATTAATGGTAAATCACCGAAGAATACGTCTTGTGTCTTAATTTCACCAGTTTCGTGGTTAGTTAATTTAAGCGTAACGTGAAGAGGAGCTGAATAGTTAACTTCATGTGCTCTTGCTTCTGCAACAGTGTATTTAGGTTCTAACAATTGGTAATCAACGAAGTCCAATGATAGTTTTCCTTGGAAATCATCAATTGGCATAATGTCTTTGAACATTTCACGAAGACCTTCGTCTAAGAACCAGTTGTATGAGTTTGTTTGAACCTCAATCAAGTTAGGAAGATCCAAAACCTTTTTGATTCTGGCATAACTTCTACGGGTTCTGTGATTACCATACTTAACAACGTTTCCAGACATTGCATCTTTTTGGTTGTTTTCCTTAACGTTTTCTGCCAAGTTGTTCACCCTCCTTAAGTAATTCCTTCGAAAAGAAATGTTACAGTTTGATTACAATTCACTAAAAAAGCTAATTTAAAGCAAAAAAAAGCCAAAAATAGAAATTTTTTCTACTTTTGGGTAGCTATAAGCGTTATTACGGACAATAGATCGCAATAACTCATTTCAATTCACAATATATACTATATTATAGTAACTCTATATCCGAATTATGTCAATAAAAAAACACCATTTCAAATGGTGTTTTTTCTATATAAGTTAAGCTTTATGTGTAATTGATATTTTACCTTTTGAAGCTCCAATCGTGATCTTATCACCGGCTTTAAAATCACCAGCTAACAATGCATCACTTAACGGATCTTCGATTTCACTTTGCAACGCACGTCTTAGTGGACGAGCTCCATACTCTGGGTTGTATCCTTTTTTAGCCACAATATCAATGGCAGCTGGAGTAATTTTCAAAGTGTATCCTTGTTTATCAACTCGATCAACAAGTTTTCTCGTCATCAATTTCACGATTCGGTGAAGCTCTGATTCAGTTAAGCTATGGAAAATCACAGTTTCATCAACACGATTCAAGAATTCAGGTCTAAAGAATTGTTTCATCTTTTCTTGAATTACTCGTTTCATTTCAGCGTCATTATTTGTTTGACGGTCAGCATCAAACCCAACTGTCTTTTGTTCACGTAACGCTGTGGCACCTAAATTAGATGTCATGATAATAATTGTGTTTCTAAAATCAACTTTACGGCCCTTAGAGTCAGTAAGGAATCCATCATCTAATACTTGTAATAGTAAGTTAAAGACATCTGGATGAGCTTTTTCCACTTCATCAAGCAAGATTACAGAATAAGGATGTTTTCTAACTTTTTCAGTTAGTTGGCCTCCTTCTTCATAACCAACATATCCGGGAGCTGATCCAACTAAACGACTAGTTGAATATTTTTCCATAAATTCACTCATATCAACTCTGATAACATCGTTTTCTGAGCCAAACATTTCTTCAGCTAAATCTTTTGCAAGTTCAGTTTTACCGACCCCAGTAGGTCCAAGGAAGATAAATGAACCGATTGGACGATTAGGATCTTTTAATCCGCTTCGAGCTCGACGAACAGCTTTAGCAACTGCAGTAACCGCTTCATCTTGACCAATTACACGTTTGTGCAATACTTTTTCAAGGTTAACCAAGCGATCAGCATCCGTCTTCTTAAGATGAGTAACTGGAATACCAGTCCATTCAGCTACAATTTGAGCAACTGCTTCTGCATCTTCTGTTAGTTTGTAATTGTGTTTTTGATCTTCTTGTTTACGTTTCTTTTCGTCCGCCTCTAATAAGTCTGCAACTTCTTTTTCAAGTTGTTGTTCTTTACTTCTGAAAGTTACAGCATCATCAAAGCGTTGATCTTCAATAGCTTGATTTTTATCAGATTGGGCTTGATCAAGTTCACGTTGTTTTTTCATCAAGTCAGTTGGATCGCCCATCGCATCGATTCGGACTTTAGCGGCTGCTTCGTCCATTAAGTCAATTGCTTTATCAGGTAAGAAACGACCGCTAATGTAACGACTTGATAAGTCAACCGCCGCATTAATCGCACCATCTGTAATTTTAACGTGATGGTGTTCCTCATAACGAGGACGTAATCCAGTCAAAATCTTTTTAGCTTCGTCAACACTAGGTTCTTCTACTTGAATAGTAGCAAAACGACGTTCTAACGCTGCATCAGATTCAATATGCTTTTGGTATTCATTTAAAGTCGTGGCACCCATCATTTGAATTTCACCACGAGCTAATGCTGGTTTTAAAATATTAGATGCATCAATTGCACCTTCAGCGCCACCAGCACCAATCAAAGTATGAAGTTCATCAACAAATAAAATTACGTTTCCACTACTTTTAATTTCGTTAATAATCTTTTTGAGTCGATTTTCAAACTCACCACGGTATTTAGTTCCAGCGACAAGTGTCCCCATATCTAAAGCCATGACCCGTTTGTTAACCATATCTTCTGGCACAACTTTTTCAGTGATCTTTTGTGCTAATCCTTCAGCAATAGCTGTCTTACCAACACCTGGTTCACCAATTAAAACTGGATTGTTCTTCGTCCGACGGCTCAAAATTTGAATAGCCCGACGAACTTCTTGATCACGTCCAATAATTGGATCTAATTGACCATCACGAGCTGCTTTAGTAAGATCCTTAGCAAGTGAATCTAAAGTTGGAGTTTTGCCCTTATCGTCCGTTTTAACCCCCGCTGGCATTCCTTGATCAGGAACCCCCATTTTACGGATGGTAATTTTGCGAACGTCTTCGGGTGAAATTCCTAAACTATTTAGAATTCTTGACGAAACAATTTCATTCTCACTAGTTAAAGCTAACAACAAATGTTCTGTTCCAACTCGTTCACTACCATATTGTTTAGCAATTTTACCCGCCAAACTCAAGATGTCCCGCATCTTAGGAGAGTATGGTAAATAAGTTGCTCCATCAATTTGTAAATTACCGTAACCAGCAATTTGTTCAATTTCTTCCTTAACATCTTGTTCTGTTACAGAAAGTTGATTTAAAGTTTGATAAGCAATCCCACTTTTTTCAATTGTTAAAGCTAATAATAGATGCTCAGTACCAACAGATTGATGTTGGAAATTACGCGCTTGTTCTTGAGCAATCATAAGCGTTTTTTTTGCACTAGGCGTTAATGAATCTTCCATAAAAGACTCTCCTTTCGGCTAGCATTCATATTTCAAGCGACACAATAGCGCAGATAATACGTTTGCACGCACTTTTTCTTCCAATTCGTAATTTGAAACATTGATCGCATCATGAGTAAGAATCGACGCAACCATATGTACCTCTCGTTTTGTTAATAGTTCATTGTCTAATAAGGTGTTTAAAATATCTTCTTCTTCTTTTTGACTAATAGTATCGCCAATTGAATCAATTAAGCGATCAAATACATTAGAATCTTCCATTAAATTGATTTTCTCAATTCTAATGTATCCACCACCACCACGTTTACTTTGGACTACAAATCCATCTTGAATCGTAAAACGGGTTTTGATTACATAGTTAATTTGAGAAGGAACCACATCAAAGTGTTCCGCAATATCTGAACGACGGATTTCGACTTCTTCATCACGTTCATCCAATAACTTTTTTAAATATTCTTCAATAGTATCTGACATACTATGACTTGCCATATTATCATCCCATCTCTGACTAATCTTGACATTAATTATATAAACATCCTATCTAAATAACAAGTAAATTAACCTATGAGAGACAAAAAAACACCGATGAAATTAATCATCGGTGTTTTTAATTCGATCGGGAAGACAGGATTCGAACCTGCGACCCCCTGGTCCCAAACCAGGTGCTCTACCAAGCTGAGCTACTTCCCGAAAAATGCACCTAGCAGGAGTCGAACCTGCAACCTTCTGATTCGTAGTCAGACACTCTATCCAATTGCGCTATAGGTGCATATTAATATGTAAAAATGCCGAGGACCGGGATCGAACCGGTACGGTCATCACTGACCGCAGGATTTTAAGTCCTGTGCGTCTGCCAATTCCGCCACCCCGGCAAAAGGGCTTTTTCTTTAGATAAGAAAAAGCGGAAGACGGGATTCGAACCCGCGACCTCCAGCATGGCAAGCTGGCGTTCTACCACTGAACTACTTCCGCAAAAGTGCCGACTAGAGGACTCGAACCTCCGACCTCATCATTACTAGTGACGCGCTCTAGCCAACTGAGCTAAGTCGGCAAAAATAATATGCGGGCAAAGGGATTCGAACCCCCACATCACGAAGATACTAGAACCTAAATCTAGCGCGTCTGCCAATTCCGCCATGCCCGCATGGTATTATTTTTACAATGTTGCAAATGAGCCGTGGCAGGTTCGAACTGCCGACCCTCTGATTAAAAGTCAGATGCTCTACCGGCTGAGCTAACGGCTCAAAATGGAAGATACAGGGATCGAACCTGTGACCCCCTGCTTGTAAGGCAGGTGCTCTCCCAGCTGAGCTAATCTTCCATGTTGAGGATTGTTGTACTTCCGGGAAACGGTAACACCGTTTTGACAACTTCTATATATTATCATCCATACAATAAGTCGTCAACCTTTTTTGCAAACTTTTTTTATTTATTTTATATAAGCCTATAAACCCCCTCTTATTCCTGTGATTTCGCTTTCAAATAATGGTACAATACGAATGAAACATAATTAAATACATGATTCTGAAAGGAAGATTATTATGGCTGAAAAACACCAAAAAGTTGTTTTAGTAGGTGATGGTGCTGTTGGTTCATCATACGCATTTGCTATGGTTCAACAAGGACTTGCAGAAGAATTCGTTATCATCGATATTGATAAAAACAGAACTACTGGGGATGCTCTTGATCTTGAAGATGCTACTCCATTTACTTCACCAAAGAACATTTACTCTGGTGAATACTCTGACTGTAAGGATGCCGATTTAGTAGTTATTACTGCCGGTGCCCCTCAAAAGCCAGGTGAAACTCGTTTAGACTTAGTTAACAAGAACCTTAAGATTCTTTCTACTATTGTTAAACCAGTTGTTGAATCAGGATTCAACGGTATCTTCTTAGTTGCTGCTAACCCAGTTGATATCTTAACTTATGCTACTCAAAAACTTTCAGGTTTCCCTAAAGAACGCGTTATCGGTTCAGGTACTTCACTTGATACTGGTCGTTTCCGTGTTGCTGTTGCCAAGAAATTCAATCTTGACCCAGCTAGCGTTGATGCATACATCTTAGGTGAACACGGTGATTCAGAATTTGCTGACATCGACGAAGCTACTATTGGTAATGTTCCATTACTTAAATATGCTGCTGACCACGGTGTTACTAAAGAAGACTTACTTCAACTTGAAGATGAAACTCGTAACAAAGCTTACACTATCATCAACAAGAAAGGTGCTACTTTCTACGGTGTTGGTACTGCTTTAATGAGAATTTCACGCGCTATCTTACGTAACGAAAGTGCTGTTCTTCCTGTTGGTGCTCCAATGGAAGGTCAATACGGTTTAAACGATATTTACATCGGTACTCCTGCTGTAATTAACGCAAATGGTATTGCTAGTGTAATCGAAATTCAACTTAGCGATGACGAAAAAGCTAAAATGGCTGCTTCAGCTAAGACTTTACAAGAAACTGCACACAACGGTATGAAAGCTACTGGTTTAGAATAAGCCTAACTTTTAACCATATAAAAAGAACGAATCAAATTGATTCGTTCTTTTTTTGTACTTATTTATGAGCTTCAACGTATTTTTGCAAACGTCTCAAGGCTTCTTGAATGTTATCCATACTTGTAGCATAACTCAAACGCACGTAACCTTCGCCACCATCACCAAAACTTGATCCAGGAATCATACCAACCCCGACTTGTTGAGCAACATCAATACAGAAATCATAACTGTTTTGATTTAAATTAGCAGGAATCTTAGCAAAGATGTAAAATGCCCCTTCTGGAAGTTGGTTAGCAAAACCTAATTTTTCTAATGCTGAATGTAAATAATCACGTCGTTTGATGTACTGTTCGACCATTGGTTGAGCATCATCTTGACCATTACTAAATGCTTCTTCAGCAGCTACTTGTGAGGCAGTCATAACTGAAGTAGTTACCAACTCATGGACTTTAGCAATTTGTTCGACTAAGTTAGCAGGTCCCGCAAAAATCCCAATTCTCCAACCTGTCATTGCATGTGACTTTGATAAACCATTAAATAAGATGGTTTGGTCTGGAATAAATCTAGCAATTGAAGTATGTTTTTGTCCGTAAGTTAACTCTGAATAAATTTCATCACTTACGACCACCATATCAGTCTTAGCCAAAACATCCGCAATCTTTTCCATTTGATCTGCTGAATAAGTTCGTCCAGTTGGATTAGATGGAAAGTTTAAAATAATCATCTTGGCATTTGGATGAGCATCAATGGCAGCTTGTAATCGTGCTGGTGTCATCAAGAAACCATCCGGCTGGGTGTTAATTTGAACTAATTTACCACCAAAAATATCAACTAATGAGTAATAAACTGGAAAAGCCGGAGTTGGGATTAACACTTCGTCACCATCATCAATGAAAGTAGCAATTGTATCGTACATTGCTTCAGTAACTCCATTAGTAATTACCAATTCAGTAGCGGGATCATATTCTACGTCATACTTATTTTTTAAGAAGTCAGCAGCGGCTTTTCGGGTCTCCATTCGACCACGGGTAGTTGTGTAATGGCTTTCGTCATCATTAATCGCTTCAATTGCAGCTTCTTTTACGTGCTTAGGTGTAGCAAAATCAGGTTCACCTAGTGTAAGCTTAACTAAATCAGGAATTACACTAATTTTTTCACTAAAAGCGTAAATATTTGAAAGCTTAGTTTCAATAACATCTTTTTTAATTTTATTTTCTAAGTTTTTAGTCATTATTTTCTCCATTCGAAAAATAGTATAGTTTAATTCTACACCACTTAATAAACAAGTGTATAAAAAAATACGACAATTTTTAATATATTTAGGAGGTTTTTATGAAAATTAATCAATTTGCGCAATTACATCCGCAACTACATACGATGCAGGAAGAACTTCAACGAGTTGGGTTTAAACTTACCGAAACTAATCCGAAACAATTATTCCATGCATTTTTACGCCAAACGCAAATTTTGCCAGTTAGTGATGCTAATCTACACTCCAAATTAAACCAATATTTAGCCACTAGTGATGAACGGCTCGGTGACTTTTTCAATTCCAAGACGCCGCTTTCAGCTGATGTCTTTTATTTGGTTGCCTTACAACTCTTAGGGTTTCAAGAAATCGTTGATTATGACATTAACAAGCCACTGCAATCAGTAAAAAAACTCAATTTTTACCATCATGAACGAATCGCTAATACTAATGAGTTAATCACTGCTTGGTATGACCTGCTTAACACTCACGGTAAAAATGATTTAACTTTCATCGATAGTCTAGCTGCTGAAGGTTACTATACCAAACCAGAGTTTGAACCTAATCAACAAATCCTATTCAACGGAAAATCACAGGCTACTTTTCTAACGGCTGACTTTCAATATGAAACCGTCTACGTCCAAACTGACTTTGATTCTGACTACGATGGTAAAAATGATCTACTCAAAGTGGAAATCACGCGTCCAAAAGCCAATCAACCAGTTCCAGTTGCTTATACTGCATCACCTTATGATCAGGGTGTTAACGACCATTTAGGTGAACATTTAACTCATAACGTTGAACAGAATCTTACTGAAAAGGTCGCGGGAAAATTAGAGTTTACTGTCCCTGCTCCATTAGTATCAGGTAATAATCAAACTACTAATGGTGAAACGACTGAAACAACGGAAACTCATCAACCTAAACCTGGTTATACCTTAAATGACTATCTGTTAGTCCGTGGTTTTGCCAGTGTTTACGCTGCTGGAATTGGAACTATTGATTCCGACGGGCTTCAAACCTGTGGTGATCCCCAACAAACCGCTAGTACCATTGCTGTAATTGAATGGTTACACGGTGACCGCACTGCCTTTACTAATCGGACTGATGGCATCGAAATCAAAGCCAATTGGTGTAACGGTAACGTCGGAATGACTGGACGTTCATATTTAGGTACTTTAGCAATTGCTGCAGCTACTACTGGAGTTGCGGGATTAAAAACCATCATTGCTGAAGCAGCAATTTCTTCTTGGTATGACTACTATCGGGAAAATGGTTTAGTCGTTGCCCCTGGTGGCTTTCAGGGTGAAGATGCAGATGTTTTAGCTGGGGAAACCTTTTCACGCAGTTTACGGGCTGGGGATAATTTTGGCATTCGGAAAACATTTGATAAATATCTCAAACAAATGGAAGTTGACCAAGATCGTTTAACCGGAAGCTACAATCAATTCTGGAATGATCGTAACTATCGTAATAACATGCAAAACATTCAAGCTGATGTTCTGTTAGTTCATGGTTTAAACGATTGGAACGTTAAGCTTCGTAATCCGTATGAACTTTGGCAAGGAATTCAAGCGTTACCAATTAATAAAAAACTGATCCTTCACCAAGGTCAACATGTTTATATTAACGCCTTCCCGTCCTTTGATTTTTCCGACATCGTTAATCTCTGGTTAACTCATGAACTATATGACATTGATAATCATGCTGACACTTTGTTACCTGGGATGATTGTTTAAGATAACGTTAAACCTGATACTTGGAATACTGCTAAAAATTGGCCCGTTAAGGCAGGAAGTTCTCAATCAGTTAAGTTTGATAAAACCATCTTCAAAAATGACGTACCAGAAACAGAATTCAAACAATACTGTCAAAATGCCCATCAATGGCGCACTCACTTATTTAATTTAGCTGATCCAACCCTACAAGATAATCGTGTGGTTGCTACTACTAGTTTTGATACGGATATAACTATTAATGGTGAAATATCACTTCAACTTCAAGTAGCCAGTGATACTAACCTTGGAATGTTAAGCGCCGTCTTATTAGATTATGGTGATGCAAAACGTTTGAACGAAAACCCAACCATTTTAGCTCGACATGGCGTTCCTTTAGGTTATCGTTGGTATACAGATGATCTACGTGAACTTACCCTAAATAAGAAAACTACCCCCTCAAAAGTGATTTCTGAGGTCCACATGAATTTACAAAATCGGACTAGCCCTGCTATCAACGAAACCATTGAGCCTAATCACTTTTATGATGTCGAATTAAAGTTCCAACCAACTTTCTATCACCTACCAAAGGGACGAAAATTGGCGGTTGTCTTGTATTCAACTGATTACGAAATGACGAATCGAAGTAATCAACAAATTGCTTACGGAATTACATCAGATGCTACTTTATCAATTCCATTTAACTAGACAAACTAAAAAAGAACCTGCCATTTGGCAAGTTCTTTTTTGATATCTACTATATTAATTTACGACGTAAGTATGTTGAGAAAGCATCAATTGCTAAAACCATTACCACAATTCCTAATAAGATAATACCAGTTTTTGACCAATCACGAGTTTGCAAAGCAAACATCATGGGAGTACCAATACCACCGGCACCAACTAAACCAAGAATTGATGCAGAACGGACTGAGATTTCAAAACGGTATAACGTATAAGACATTAGTTCTGGCAAGATTTGGGGTAATGTAGCAATTCTAAAGATTTGCCATTTACTACCACCAGCGGCTGCAATTGCAACTTCAGCACTACGATCCATTTCTTCAATTGCTTCAGAGAACAATTTACCCAACATTCCAACAGAATGAAGCCCAATTGCTAAGACCCCAGCAAATGAACCAGGTCCAACGGCTTTGATAAACATAATTGCTAACACAACTTCGGGGAAAGCCCGAATGGCTGTTAGTAAAAACTTACCAATTGTTGAACGAGGATGGAACATCGTGTTCTTAGTTTGCGCTGCAAAGAACGCAAATGGAACAGAGATAACGGCTGAGATAATCGTACCCAAGAAAGCAATCGCTAAGGTGATTACTAATTGAGATACCATATCTTCACCACTACCGTTGTAAACATATGACCAGTCAGGATGCATAATTCCTTTTAAAATTGAAACACTAACTTGACCGGCTGATTGTTGAATTCCAGTAAATGGAATTCCAGCAAATGACCAAGCATAGATAGCAATAATCACTACTGCGGCAATAAGCCATTTACTACGTTCAAATTTAGATTTTTTTAAGTTCATTATTGTAGTCGCTTCCTTAGTAAATTACTGATTGTGTCAATTACAAGTACTACCACGAAGATTGAAATGATGATTACCGCAGTTCTTGGGTAATCAAATTGATCCAAGGTTTGTGATAAGTAAAGTCCGATACCACCGGCACCTAAGTAACCAAGAACGGTTGATGAACGAACGTTAATTTCAAGTGTATATAAGAAATCACTCATAAATTGACCGGCAACTTGTGGCATAACGGCAATTCGTACAGTCTGAGCCATAGTAGCCCCAGTAGCACGAATAGCGCGAACAGGTCCCATGTCGATAGTTTCAATTACTTCATAGAATAATTTTGAAACCATCCCGAATGAGAAAAGTGCCAAAGTAATTACCCCAGTCATTGGTCCGATACCAAACACAGCAACGAATAAAGCTGCTAGTAAAAGGTTTGGTAAAGTTCTAACTAATGAAAGGATAATCCGAATAATTCCACGACCAATTTTGTTTTTAACAATGTTACGTGCTGCAACAACAGAGAATGGAATAGCTAAGATAGTACCAAATGTAGTACCTAAGATGGCCATTTGTACAGTTTGCAACAACGGATCTTTCATTTGAGCTAGGTATGACCAATCAGGATCTTGCATTTGACCCAAGATTACCCCGAATTGATCAATGTTAGTCATGAAAGTATTGAAATCTACTCCAGTAAGGACTGAAGAGTAGTAAATCAAGACCAACATGATAACCGTAATCGCAATTCCAATGATATGGAAACGATGTACGAAATCTTGTTTAGGGGCTTGCATTATTGTTCCACCCCGTTTTCATAAATTTGTTTCAAGTCAGCTTCATTAACTTCAGCAATTGGCTTGTTATAAACTAATTTACCATCACGTAAACCAATAATTCGATCAGCATACTTCATTGCTAATTCAATTGAATGAATGTTAACCAAAACAGTAATGTTTTCAAATTTCTTCAAGTGGTAAAGGTCATCCATCACACCTTTACTAGTCTTAGGATCAAGTGAAGCAACTGGTTCATCAGCCAATACCAAAGTTGGATCTTGCATCAAGGTTCTTGCAATTGCAACCCGTTGTTTTTGTCCCCCTGATAATTCATCGGCACGACGGTATAACTTTTTCACCATGTTAACTTTATCAAGTTCAGCAACCGCTTTTTGTTTGTCAGCTTTGCTGTATAAACCAAGCATAGTTTTCCAAGTTGGGTAATATCCTGAACGACCAGCCAAAACATTCTTTTGGACAGTGGTTCTTTCAACTAGGTTAAAGTTTTGGAAAATCATTCCAATCTTACGACGTAATTGACGAAGTTCTTTACCCTTTAATTTGGTAACATCCACACCATCAACTAAAACTTCACCATCAGTAACATCAATCATTTTGTTGATTGAGTTAAGCATGGTACTTTTACCAGCACCTGATAAACCAACTACGGCAACAAATTCACCACGGTCAATTTTAAAGTTAATGTTGTCTAGTCCTTTAACTCCACTTTTATAAACTTTGTTAACATTTTTAAATTCTAATACTGTTTGGTTTTCCAACGATGTATCCCCTAACTATTGACTATTTATCGAGTTTTTTAACTTCTTCAAGATGTTTTCTAACACCATCAAAGCTCTTATCGTTTACTTTAGTAAATCCTTCGTAACCGTAAAGTTTGAACATGATTTCGTGACCTTCTTTTTCTTTTGAGATTGAAAGAAGCGCATCAGTAATCTTCTTGTCCCACTTGCTTGACATGTCTTTACGAACTACAACTGCATCATTTGGAATGGCTTTAGTCTTGTAGATAACTTTAGTGTCTTCCATGATTTTAGGATCATCTTTGGCAGCAATTTTACGTGCACCTTCGAAACAGAAAGCAGCATCGGCGTTACCATTTTGAACAGCCATTACAGCTTGGTCGTGACCTTTAACAGTGAAAGTCTTGATACCATCTTTATGAATGTTGATACCTTGTTCGTTAAGTTCTACAGCTGGGTAAATGTATCCGGCAGTTGAAGTTGCATCTTGAGTAGCAATCTTCTTACCCTTTAAGTCTTTGATACTGTTGATACCACTATCTTTTTTCACAACAATTTCACTAATAAAGTCATCACGTTTTGTTGATGTAAGGTTTTCGTTTGCATCATATTTGTAACGTTCACCTTGAAGTAATGGTTTAACACCATAATTTTTGTGAGCTAAAGCGTAATCAGCTGGTGAAAGGAAAGCAACGTCAGCTGTTTTTGAACCAAGTGCTTCAACCATTGAGCTACCACTAGTGTTAACTACTACTTTAACGGGAATGCCAAGCTTTTTAGAAAGCATTCCTTCTAATGGTTTAACTTGTGAAGACATTGAACCAGCATTTGATGATGGTTTAAATTCCACAACTAATTTCTTAGGTTCGTAGCTACCAGTATCGGCACTCTTTTTACCACAAGCAGTTAATCCAACCGCCATCACAAGCATTGCTGAGGCAACAGCAAGTGTTTTTACAACTTTTCCAAACTTCATATCCATTCTCCTTTGGGTACTTCTTTAAGTTTTTGTTATTACCTTTAGTTATATTTAAGATTTTACAGTCAAAAGTGAACATTTTCAAGAGAAAAAGATAAATATTTTGTAAATATTGCGTAAATTAGTTGTTTTTTCTGATAAAAAGTAACTAAATCAACTTTATTGCAGTAAACACGAACATTAAAATACGAACGTTCGCAAAATAAAAGAGCTATCTCAAATTAAGATAGCTCTTTTTAATTATTAAAATAAGTCTTGTTTAGTAATTTTAGTCTTACCGTGCATGTATGGTTGTAATACTTCAGGAATATTAACAGTTCCATCTTCGTTTTGGAAGTTTTCCAAAATAGCAGCAACAGTTCTACCAACAGCAAGTCCTGAACCATTCAAAGTATGAACGTATTGTAACTTACCTTCGTCGTCACGGTATTGAATGTGAGCACGGCGAGCTTGGAAATCAGTTGTGTTTGAACAACTTGAAATTTCACGGTAACAATTTTGTGATGGCATCCAAACTTCGATATCGTGAGTCATAGCAGCAGTAAAACTCATGTCACTACTAGTCAAAGTGATAACGTGGTAAGGAATTCCAAGTTTCTTCAATGATGATTCAGCTTGAGCAGTAATGTTTTCTAAAGCGTCCCATGATTGGTCTGGTTTAGTGAATTGCACCATTTCAACCTTGTTGAATTGGTGAAGACGGATTAAACCTTTAGTATCACGACCGGCACTACCAGCTTCTGAACGGAAAGCTGGTGAAAGTGCAGTAAATTTCACTGGAAGTTTTTCAGCAGGAATAACTTCATCACGATAGAAGTTAACCAATGGAACTTCAGCAGTAGGAATCATAGTTAAATCACTATCAGCGATTTCGAAACCAGCTTTAGTTTCAAGGAACTTAGGAAATTGACCTGTACCAAACATTGATGCTGAATTAACCATGTATGGTGGCAAAATTTCAGTGTATCCAGCTTTATCGTTTTCATCTAAGTAGAAGTTATAAACGGCACGTTCAAGCATTGAACCAGCACCCATGTAGTAAACAAAACGACTACCAGCAACTTTAGCACTCCGTTTGAAATCTAAGATATCAAGGTCTTCACCGATTTGCCAATGTGGTTTGGGTTCAAAGTCAAATTTACGAGGAGTTCCAACTTTACGTAATTCAACTGAACCTTCTTCAGTTAAACTAACAGGAACTTTATCATTAGGAATGTTAGGAAGGTGAGCTTCAAGATCATCTTGTTCAGTCTTAGTAGCTTCTAAATCTACATCAAGTTGTTTGATTTCAGCACCAACTTCACGCATCCGCTTAATTGGTTCATCCGCATTTTCTTTGTTACGTTTAAGTTGAGAAATTTGTTCTGAAACTTCATTTCTTTCAGCTTTAAGAGCTTCACTCTTCACGATTAAATCACGACGTTTTTGATCTAATTCCATAAGGTGATCAATTTTAGCACCATCAACACCACGATCAGCCATTTTTTGTTTGAACCAATCCGCATTTTGGCGAATCATTTTCATATCTAACATAATTATTCCCTCCAAAAGTATACAAAAAGACCCTCGTCAATTGGGACGAAGGTCTTTTTTCGCGGTACCACCCAAGTTCCTATAGCTAGTATAGGCCCTTAATTAATTTGATTAATAACGGGATCACCGTGCAGGATTAACTGCCCTTTTAGCATACTGGAAACTTCGACGATAATTCTCAGCACCATTATCTCTCTGTAAGTCTACTTATGGGTATGCATTCGTTTAATTTTCTTCATTATACAATATAAATTTAATTTAACCTAATACTTCTTTTAATTTATGATCAACTTGCGCTAAGACTGCTGCTCGAGCATCATCATCAGCTATAAAATCATACTTATCACCATCAATCATCATTTTTGGTGATAGATCATAGTTATCATACCAAGTTGTATACCGACTATTTAATTCTTTGTAGTAATTGTATAGACTTTCGTCGTTTTCAATTTGTTCAAACGAACGTCCACGTTTTTTGATTCGTTTAAGCATCGTATCAAACGAAACGTTAATATAGATTAGCAAATCCGGATTCTTTTGAAAATCACTACCAGGAATTGGTTCCAGCATATTCTTTAATAAAGAATCATAAATTTCAACTTCAGTATCAGTTGAGCGACCTAAATCAGCATTCAAATGAAAGAGAAGTGAATCCTCAAAAATAGAACGATCCATTACACTATATTTATCCGCATTGGCCTCTTTGATACTGTCTAACCGTTTGTTTAAAAAATAGATTTGAAGTAAGAAGGCATATTTCTTAGGATCTTTGTAGAATAATGGCAAAATTTTATTATCATCCACTGATTCATAAAAAGCAGGCGCATTTAAATGCTCTGCCAACAAAGTCGTCAAAGAAGTTTTTCCGGCTCCAATAGTTCCTGATAAAACAATCATCTGAATCTCTCCCCTAATAAAAAATGATACAACTAGCAAAACTAATTGTATCATTTTTATGCATATTTTAATTCTCAAAGATTATTTTTCTTCTGAGTTATTTTCAATTTTAGCTGGAGTTACATCAACTTCATCAAGAGGAATAATGTGCGTCTTCTTGATAATCTTGTAACCAAAGTAAAGAATAACTACTAATGGAACACTAATGTAAGTAATTCCAATTTGTAACCAGTTTCCGTCCGCAAAGGCCCCAATATCTTGGCCACAGATAACGATGATACAAAGAAGTAAACAAAGAATTGGTCCAAGTGGGAACCAGGTTGCATGATACTTTAATTCGCTAATCTTGTGACCTTGCTTAACGAAGGCCTTCCGGAACCGATAATGAGATAAGGCAATCCCAAACCAAGCAATAAATCCAGTTAAACCAGAAGCAGCAACTAACCATAAGTAGATTTGTGGTCCGATAAAACTAGTTAAGAATGTTAATAAAGCAATGACAGTGGTAGCAAGTAAAGCTAAGATTGGAATACCACTCTTACTTAACTTACCAAAAGCTTTTGGTGCATAACCTTCATCTGCCATGGCGTATAGCATTCTAGTTGAAGCATACATACCAGAGTTAGCTGATGAAATAACTGAGGTTAAGATAACCGCATTCATGACACTAGCAGCAGCAGCTAAACCAGCCCGCTTGAAGACAATGGTAAATGGACTAATAGCAACATCAGTAGCTGATGAACCTAATAAATCAGGACTAGTATAAGGAATAATAGCAGCAATTACGAAGATTGCAAGAATGTAGAATAGGATAATTCTCCAGAATACTTCGTGAATGGCCTTTGGTACACTCTTATGCGGATCATCTGCTTCACCAGCAGTGATACCAACTAATTCAGTACCTTGAAATGAGAAACCAGCAACCACGAAGACACTTAAGATTCCGGGAATTCCGTTTACAAATGGTGCGTCCTTATAAGTAAAGTTACTTAAACCAGTAGCATGACCACCCATAATTCCAAAAATAGTTAAAACCCCTACACCTAAGAAAATGAAGATGGTAATAACTTTGATAAGTGACATCCAGAATTCAGTTTCCCCGAAAGCTGAAACAGCTAAAGCGTTAATCGTAAAGATAATTACTAAAGCAATCGCACTCCAAATCCAAGACTTAACATCTGGGAACCAGAACTTCATTACTAATGAAACGGTTGAGATATCAACGGCAACAGTGATAGCCCAGTTAAACCAGTAGTTCCAACCCATCGCAAACCCCATGGCCGGATCAACGTACTTAGCTGAGTATGTTGAAAATGAACCAGAAACTGGTAAGTTAGTAGCCATTTCTCCCAAACTGGTCATCAAGAAGTAAACCATGATTCCCATCAATGCATAAGCTACTAGTGCTCCACCTGGTCCTGCATTATGAATTGCTGCCCCACTGGCAACAAATAATCCAGTTCCAATACAACCACCAAGGGCAATCATTGAAACATGACGTGGCTTCAAGCCACGCTTAACTTGCTTTTGTTCTTCAGCCATAACTGAATTCCTCCTATAGAATAAGAAAGGCAATCAAACTAATAAAAAAGACTCTTCGGAAATTAATCCAGAAGAGTCTAATTAAACATTCGTTCATTAGTCTGCAAAGCGCTCCGCATTTCTCAATGCGACAGTTCTTGATCTGTTAAATCAAGACCCAACCAAATGTGTACCAGACATTTAATTTCGGCGGCTGTCCCTTTCGTCCCACTTCATCGACATGGTTTGTCTCCAAAGGACTACTAATAAAAGTCGCTCCTCTTCTTAGATGATTTATTTGTATGACAACAGTATAAAATTTTATTAAAGTAAATGCAACCTTTTTTAAAATAAGGTATTATCAAACTAACCAAATTATTAATAAAAGAAATTAATTATGCCTAATAAAGAAGCACTTTTAATCATTGACTATACTAACGATTTTGTCGCAGATAACGGTTCACTAACCCTTGGAAAACCAGCTCAAGCTTGTGAAGCAGAAATTATTGAATTAGCGGATGCCTTTTTCGCTGCAGACAAGTTCGTAATCTTGCCCACGGATGTTCATCGTAAAGGCGATCCCTACCATCCTGAAACAAAAATGTATCCGCCCCATAATCAACGTAACACCTGGGGACGAGAACTTTTTGGCAACTTAAAAAACTGGTACGAAGCCCATAAAGAAAACGATAATGTCTGGATGATGGACAAAACTCGTTATAGTTCATTCGTTGGCACTGATTTAGATCTACGGTTACGTGAACGCAATGTTAAAACATTACATTTAGTTGGGGTTTCAACTGATATTTGTGTTTTACACACTGCAATTAGCGCCTATAACTTAGGTTACAACGTTATGGTTCACCAAAAAGCCGTTGCTAGTTTTGCGGAAGCTAGCCAGGAATTTGCTTTAAACCATATTAAATTTGCCCTTGGTGGTCGAATTATTGAATAAATAAAAAATGCTAGCCAACCGGCTAGCATTTTTTATTTATTTCGTTGTTGTAATTTAGAATGTTTTATTCCATAAACAAAATAAGTTACTAATCCAATTACCAACCAGATTCCCACTGAAATCTTAGTCATATCAGGCAACATGACGATAAAGTAAATACTCATTAATGCTGCAATGACAGGCAAATATGGATAAAGTGGCATTTTAAAGCCATTGTTTTTAATATCTTTCCGACGGCGAAGTGGAATTACTCCAAATGAGATACAAGCAAAGGCTAACAAAGTTCCCGCGTTAATCAAAGAAGCGAGTTGTTCCAATGGTACAAGTCCGGCAAAAATAGCCTGAACTACGGTTGCAACGATCACAGCATTACGAGGAACTTTGTATTTGTCATCAATCTTACCCATCTTTTCAGAAAGCAAGCCATCACGACCTAAAGCATATACCAAACGTGATCCCCCAAAAAACATTGTTACCATAGCAGTAAAGATTCCAAATAAGGCTCCGATGGTAATCAACTTGTTCCATGAATCTAAACCAACGACATGTAAGGCGTAAGCAGCTGGATCATCAACATTCAAGTCAGTATAGTGAACCATTCCCACCAATACTAATGAGAAAGCTACGTAAAGCACTACGGCAATAATTACCGTTCCTAAAATTCCACGAACGACGTTTTTCTTAGGATCAATAGTTTCTGCAGAATTAGCAGCTAAAGCATCGAAACCAATAAAGGCAAAGAAAACTGTAGCAGCTGCTGTTGAAATTCCACCTAATCCAAATGGACTACCATGGAATTGTTTCGGATAAAATGGTACATAATTACTTGTCTTAATGTAGAACGCTCCTAAGATAACGAATACGATGATAATCGCTAATTTAACGATCACAGCAACATTTTCGACTTTCTTAGAAAGATCAGCCCCTTTGGCAATGATGAAAGCAATTATCAAAATGATAATTACGGCAGTGATGTTAATTACTCCACCTTCCATCGGACCATTTTGTAAGGCCTTGGGAAGATTAATTCCCATCGCTGCCAAAATGTTGTTATTAAAGTATGCCGCAAATCCGGTTGCTTCGGCAGAAACTGCTAAGAAGTATTCCAAGATTAATGACCATCCAATCATCCATCCCACAATTTCACCATAGACAACAGAACCAAATGAATAAGCTGATCCGGCAATTGGCATAGCTGATGAAAATTCAGCATAAGCCATCCCTACTACACCTGAAAGCAAAGCTGCTAATAAGAATGCTACTGCCACAGCTGGTCCAGCATGTTGAGCAGCTTCATGTCCTGGCAAAATAAAAATTCCAGTTCCAATTACCGCACCAATTCCTAAGGCAACCAAGTCCCAGGCATTCAAAGTTCGTTTTAATTTTGAATCAGCTTGAAGATAATGTCCGACTGATTCTTTTCTAAAGATTCGTTTTCCAATTCCCACGATATTTCTCCAATTTAATTTGAGTTATTCCCGAGAAAAGTTGCGCAACTAATCTGATAGCTTTAATATTACAATCAGAACATTAATAAGTAAAATTAATCTTTTTAATCTACGCATTAGGAGAAACGATTTAACATGAATCGATTATTAGCATTACAAAAAATCATTGAAACTGGAAGTTTTACTAAAGCAGCTAAAGCTCTGGGATATACTCAATCTTCCATCAGTCAATCCATCACTAGTTTAGAAAATGAATTCAACGTTAAAATCTTAAAACGTTCGCGAAGTGGTATTTCCTTAACTCCCGCTGGCGAAAAACTTTATCCCCATTTTCAAGCTATGCTTCGCCAATATGACGATACTAAGGTTATCGCAGATCAAATCAATGGCCTAGAAACGGGCGTAGTCAAGATTGGTGCAATTAATAGTTTATCGCGATATTGGTTACCCAGTTTAATTCGAGGATTTGAAAAACTACATCCTAATATTCATTTCACTCTTTACCAAGGTGATTATAGTGAAATTAGAGAAGATCTGCTATCTGGAAAGATTGATTTAGGCTTTCTAAAGCCACCCTATACTACGGGACTAAAAGTTAGCCCGTTAAAAAATGAACGTTTACTTGCCATTATCCCGACTGATCATCCGCTAGCTTCTCAATCAAAAGCCACTTTAACTCAATTATATGAAACGTCCCAAAATATCATCTTAATTCCTGAAGGTTCTCATAGTAGCGTCATGGCTGCCTTTGAAAAGCTTAATATTTATCCAACTATTAAAGATAAAATTCAAGATGACTATACGGTGATGGCCATGGTCGAGGCTGGCTTAGGGATTAGTTTTGTTTCTGAGCTAATGCTAAAAAATTGTCCTTTTAAAATTAAGGGTTTAGAAACTGCCCCTAAACTAAACCATCAGATTAGTTTAGCCTATCAGGATTCTTCTACCCTTTCGATTGCCAGTAAACGATTTCTTGAGTACGTTGAATCACAAAAAAATAATTTAATCTAACTAAAAAGGTTGAAGTCAATTAGGCTTCAACCTTTTATTATTAATCCAAACTATGATGGAAAATTTTTATATTTTTAAGTTGTGGTGCAATCCAAAGATAGAGATATTCCGCAATTTGTAACCATGCATATGCAAAGAAGGCGGCACCAATTACATCTGAAGGATAATGGGCATTTAAATAAACTCGAGAAATCATAACTAAGAATAGCCATAATCCAAGTAAAGTCTTAATCATCCATGCATTAGTGTTGTTTTTAACCACTGGTACTAAGACAATCCAGATGACACTTACAACTAGGAAAGTTCCTAGAACGTGTCCACTTGGAAAACTGTAACCATCATCTGCGGCTAAATGTAAACTAGGACGAGGACGAGCAACAATGTCTTTCAAAATGGTTCCTAAGACGTCTCCACCTAGAATTAAACAAAGCGCCCAAAATGCTGGAATCTTATAACGACATCCCCATAAGAAGAATGCTAATAAAATCATCCAAATAATATCCATTTTAGGACTTGCTAGAAAACTAATTGCCGTAAATAATTTATCTTCAAAACCAGATTGACCGTGTTGAACTCCACCAATCATAACCGTGTCCAAGAAATCGATAAAACCAAATTTCATTTTAACGGCAATTGCCAAAACAATTGTAATTAACATTGAAATGATTAGTTTATAAGGACGACTGGGATCTTTTTTTATAATCATATTTTTGCCTCCAATATTATATTGTCAGTATAACATAATGAATTTAAAATATAGTTATTCTCAATCATCATTTAAAAAAATTAATAATTAGCGTAAAATTAATTAAAAATACGAATAAAGGAGTCAGCTCTATGCTTGATAGTATTAGTGTGATGTTACTCGTTGGGGTGACGGTTGGTGTTTTAGGATCAATTTTAGGAATTGGTGGTGGAATGATTATTACCCCTGTCCTGACTTTGGGCTTTGGGCTTGATATCAAATATGCAATTGGGGCTAGTATCATTGCTGTGATTGCAACTAGTTCTGGGGCCACGATTGCCTATCTAAAGGATAATGTGTTGAACCTGCGAGTAGCAATGTTTCTCGAAATTGCTACTTCAATAGGAGCCATTTCAGGGGCTTTATTAACTGGAATTGTGCATCCGATGTTTCTTTATATTTTGTTTGGATTATTACTATTTTTCTCTGGAGCTAATATGGTACGGAAACTCTGGGGTAAACAAGTTGAAACTAATTCAGATACGGATGACAAAATTGCCGAAAAATTAAAACTAAATGGTTCTTACTATGATAAAAACTTGCAAAAACAAGTTAATTACAAGGTTACCAATGTTCCTTCTGGAATTGCCGTAATGTTTGGGGCCGGAATTGCCAGTGGTTTATTAGGCATTGGTTCAGGAGCTTTTAAAGTGATTGCCATGGATACTTTTATGAAGATGCCACTTAAACCATCTAGTTCAACTAGTAATTTAATGATGGGAGTTACCGCGGCTGCAAGTGCAACGATTTACTTCTTTAACGGTTCTATTCTTCCCCAAATTGCGGTCCCAATGGCATTAGGAATTATCGTGGGAGCTGCAATTGGTTCTCGGGTTATGCAAATCATGCCAGCTCGGATGATGCGAATTATTTTCATCCCAATCCTCCTTTATCTTGGTCTACAAATGATTATGAAAGGCTTTGGGGTGACAATCTAATGGCTACTAAATCAACTAAAAGTGAAATCAAACGTGTCGAACAAACTATCGGTGAAATTCTTCGTTGGGGAGTTATCATTTCTGCTGTGATTATGATTGCTGGTTTAATCTTATTTATCGTCAAAGATGGACTAGGTTACCCGAATGGCTATTACGCTAAATCATTTCACGAGCTTTGGACTGGAATCGTTGAACTAAAGCCTTACTCAATTATGATGTTAGGAATTTTTGCTTTAATTCTAACCCCCGTTTTACGGGTAGTGGTTTCCATTTACTCATTTTATAAAGAAAAAGACATGATTTACGTGTATATCACAACTTTTGTATTATGTATTCTAATTTTCAGTTTTATTTTAGGGTTAGTTTTTCACCTTTAAACAGCAAAGAAGCAGAGCTCTTAAACAGCTCTGCTTCTTTTTTTGATCATTTTTAAAATATAAAAGTATAATTGAATAACTAACTCAGCAATTAAAAATCCCATGGCAAGTGATCCCGCAATCATCAAAACTTGCATCAAAAAGCCAAACGCAACGCGCGGTTTATTCAACGCAATGTTTTTCATGACCTGATACGCTTGTCCCCCGGGAACCAGTGGAACTAAAGCTGGAATGTTAAAAATAATTACCGGAGCTTTTTTACAGCGAGCCGCTATCATTCCTAAAATTCCAATGGTGAAGGCTCCAAAGACATTCCCACCAACGTAACCACCAATATAAGTATAGTAAGCAAGGTAAACTAGATATCCAGCTACTCCAACTAAGCCACCAATATTAAGATATTTCGGTGAAACATTGATTAAGATGGCAAATCCTAAGGTCGCCACGTAAACTCCAATAATAATGATTAATAAATGCATTTCATTCACCTACCCTAACCAAATTAATGACAACGCCACACCAAATCCCAAAGCACAGGCACAAATCAAAGCTTCAATTCCCCGTGCTGGTCCACTAATTAGATTCCCAGAAATCAAATCACGAAAGGCATTGGTAATTTGAACTCCCGGAACTAACGGCATAACTGATCCAATAATAATATTATCAACACTGTGGCCCAAACCGATGCGAACAGCGAAAATCGCCATTGCTCCAATTGAAGCAGCTGCCATAAATTCACTTACAAAACTAGCATTTACTCGTTTAGCAATTAGATTAAAAATCATCCAACCTAATCCCCCAACGATACAGGTAATCCAGAAATCTCGTAAATCATTATTGAAAACCACTGAAATACAGCCGGACATAATCCCAGCTGATAGAAGCATTAACCAATATGGATAATATAAACCAAACCGATTAATTTTCTTCAAAAGTTGGTAAAAACGTCCAATTGTAATTTTATGCGCTGCGTAATCCCGTGACAAACGGTTTACAGCTGCAATTTTTCTCAAATTAAAATTACGATTTTCAATTTCTTTAATTTGTGCCCCTGCTTCATCGTTAGCTGAAATCATAATTCCAGTAATCGTGACATAAGCATTTAAATCATCCAAACCAGCATTTTTCGCAATTCTTTTGATCGTATCTGATACTCGGTTCAATTCTGAACCATTTTCAATCAAAATTGTTCCGGCCAATAAACAAGTTTGAACCACTTTATTTTTATATTCTTTTGATTTTTTCGCAAGAACTTCCTCTACCATTTCGCCACCAACTTTCTCTCTATCCTACTAGGATACCAAAAAAATGGGCGTTTTGTTAATTAATTCCAGTTTGTTGAAGAAAAATCATTTTACGTAAGTGCCAGTTACCGCTATAATTAGAAGTATAGGATTACGGTTTCATACACAGGAGGAATTAGCATGAGCGACAATTTATCATTCAACGATTTAAACGAACAAGCACAAACTAAAGCAATCAATGGTTTCATGCCATTTTACGGCAAATTACTTAGTGAAAACGCCTTAGACGTTATGACTACTTTTGATTTTGACCACGTAATGGCTGATATCAACAGAAGTCTTAAGGATGTTAGCAACAAAACTACTGATGAAATGTACGCATTTGTTATCAAATTTCATGCTGATGCAATCAAAGACTTGGTAAACGAATTACCACAAACTTACTTCGACAATGGTAACCCAATGACTGACTGGTCACAATGGTATGTTGAAGAAACTAACAAGCTTGACCCAGATGCAACTCTTTAATCATTAAATCCAAAAAGCCCGCCACTTCATTGAAGTGACGGGCTTTTAATTTGCTTAAATATCTTTATCTTTATCATAGAAGAAATCTTCAGTTTCACCACGGACAGTTTCTGGCTGAATCGTGACATGATCAATTCCATATTTGGTTTTTAAAACGTGATTAATTTTATCATAGATTACTTGGACATCGCTTAACCGTAAATCTTCCATGTTAACGTGGGCAGAGAAAACAATACTGTTTTCATCAACCATCAAGGCGTGGACATGATGAACGCATTTTACTCCATCAATTGCCAATAAATCTTGATGAATTGAATCATAGTCAAGATTAGGGGCACATTCCATTAAGATACCGACTGATTTACGAATAACAGGCCAGCTTTCCCACATAATGTAAATGGCCACTACAATGGTAATAATTGGATCAATAATCGTCCAGCCAAAGAAAGTAATTAAAATAGCTCCAACGATAATTCCCATCGATGATAAAGCATCACTCAATAAATGTAGATAAGTGGCTTTCATATTTAAATTATTTTTGGCACCTTTACTAAGTAACATCGTTGATAGAACATTAGCTAATGTTCCAACCACCGCCACAATTAGCATAATTACCCCATCAACTTTTTCTGGATGTTGAATCCGATCAATTGCTTCGACAATCAAAAAGATTGAAATAATCACTAAGAAAATGGAGTTAAATAAGGCAGATATAATTTGAGCTCGCTTAAAACCATAGGTATTCGTCTTTGTTTGTTTTCGTTGACTAATCACATGCGCTCCATAACTAAAGACGATTGATAATGAATCACCTAAATTATGAATTGCATCAGATAGTAAAGATAAACTACCAGAAAAGATTCCCCCGAGAAATTCAACGATGGTAATCACAGCATTTAAAACTGTCACTTCAAAGAAACGTTTCCCCGATAATTCATTGTTATGTTCATGTTCGTGCATAGAAAGTCTCCTTCATCATTCGACTTCTCTGGTGCTTAAATAAAGTCACCAGTGTATTCGTTACTTGGCATCTTATTAAAATCATAGTTTTCTACTTGTTCACCAGTTTTAAGGTAAGCATGCAGACTTTCTGAAATCATTAAGTTCACAGTGTTGTCTTTTTGTTGGAAAACTACTACTGGTTTACCCATGGCAACTGCGGCACCAATTTCGTAGGCAGTTCCACTATCAACGTTTGGACCATCAAAATCGATAACTGCTAAAACGGCTTCTGCTGCTTCAATGTTTTCAATATCACGTTGATAAATTTCTTTAGCCCAAGGCTTAGTAAATTCTTTATTTTCAGCTTCTTGGTGTTTCCGTGGTGAGTAAAAATCAGCAACCGTTTTGTTATTAGTTAACGCTTTTTCGACCATTTCAATTCTAGTAATTTGTTCTTCACTAAAGAAGGGACTTGCTAAATAGATTTGAGCCATGTTAATTCTCCTTATTATCTGCTACGATGCGCCAGGCACCTTTGTCATCTTTTTCGAGTTGATCTAAGTAGTTTAAAACTGCCTTAGCTCGTTGATTATCGTGTTTATCTAAGAGGTTTAATCCAGCTCCAGTATTCATTGGTTGGCTAAGATTAAAATCGCCATCAAGTTCTGATACTCCTTGAGAAAATGCCATCACAGTTTCCCCTGTATCAATTTTGGTAATGATAAAGAACAATGTAAAATCATCGTCTTCAGTCATATATACTGGCATTGCCCAAATTTTGGGAGCAATTTCCATCATTTCATAATCTTCAAAATGAAATTTATCATGATTGGCTTCCGTAACTGGTTCTGCCAAGGTAAACATCATTTTGTCGAACGCTTTTGAGCCTAACTTAATGTTTTCTTCCACTGAGTTTCCTCCTAAATAGTTATTAAGGTTATTTTAGCATATTAATGCGATTGATTTTCTTTTAATTCGCTAATATCTTTACGAAGTCCGTTCACTTCACGTTGCAATTCACCAATCATTCGTAATTGAATACGAGCAATGTCCATATCATGAGGAACTTGTTCACGAGACAGTAAATCAAGCTTAGCATGTAAAATCCGTAATTCTTGCTCTGATTTCAAGTTAACGTGATAATCATTTTCAGCGTTCATGCGATCTAAATCAGCTGAACGGTTTTGACTCATCATGATGATTGGGGCTTGAATAGCGGCCACACAACTAAGAAATAAATTCAAAAGAATGAATGGGTATTTATCAAAGTGAATGCCAAATAATTCGAGACTATTTAGTAACATCCAAAGAACTAAAATTCCCACAAAGATAAAAATAAATGTCCAACTACCACCAAAACGTGCTACTCCATCAGAAACTCGTTGACCAAACGTCAAACTGTGTTTCATGACATCATTCACATCAGTGATTTCAAATTCATTATTATCCATGGTCTTGGTCAACTTACGATCAAGCTTGTTGATTTTCTTATCATCATTTTGAATTAAATTATCAACGTGTCGTAATTCATAGTACAAAATGTCACGATTACAAACGAAATCCGTATTTTGGATTTTCGGATACTTTATGCGAATCATTTTACGAATTGGTGACGCAATGTTTTTAAATAATTTTCCTTCATTCATTGGAAATTCTTTATGATCAATATAACAAGTCTTCTTATAATTAATTGCCATTAAGCTTCTCCTTCCTCAATTACCGTTTGCATGTCAGTTGGAATTGGCGCTACAAAATTTAATTTTTGATTTTGAAATGGATCAGTAAAACTTAAACGATAGGCATGCAATGCTTGTCGTTGAATACCGAGTTGCATTGGCCCATGATAAAGTTCATCGCCTAATAGTGGATGACCACTGTGAGTCAGATGCACGCGAATTTGGTGAGTTCGTCCAGTATGTAATTTCACTTCAATCACCGTCGCATGTGTCAACCGTTCTTTAACCCAATATTCAGTTTGTGAAGCCTTACCACTCTCGGTTACTTCCCGATATAAATGGTCATCAACTCGTCCAATGGGTAAATCAATCATGACATGATCATTTGGTAGCTGACCATCAACAATTGCCAAGTAACGTTTATCAATCGTTTTATCAGCTAAGGCTTGATTAGCATAACTATTAGCGAGTCGATTTTTGGCCACTAAGACTACTCCACTTGTAAACCGATCCAAACGCGTAATAATATGCGGACGCAAATCAATCGCTTGTTCATCAATTAAATGTCCTTTAATGCGATTAACTAAGGTATCCGTCGAATTAGCGGGCCCTGGCACAGACGTTAATCCAGCTGGTTTATTAACCACTAGCCAATTATCGTCTTCATACAAAATATCAAGTGGCTCATGACTAACCGCTACTGCTGGATCTTCTGCTTCAGGGGGAAAATTCACGGTCACGGTTTCATTAGCTTCAATCTCACGACTTGGTTCAATCGTTTTTCCATTAACCATGAAACTATTCGGAGTTTCTTTTAAGGTACTGTACATCCGATGACTAACTCCATGATTAGTCACTAATTTCTTTAATGACAAAGGTTTTTGATCGTCGTTTTTCCATTCAACTCGCATTGTTTCCTCCATCGTTTATGTATTTTTGTTACCTCAATCTTATCAAACTGCAGGGGTCCTCACAACAGAACCAATTTATGGCAATAAAAAAATACCTATCTTTATGATAGGTATTTTATTTATTCATTTTCTAATTTTTTATATTTATTTACTAGCCAAATTTCCAAAAACAAATTACTAAATAATGCTAAATTAGTTAGTATAATTACAATTATAGATTCAACATGGCTAAAATATAAACTAATTTCAATTGCTAAAAACAATATATCCGTAATCGTAGTCCAGTTAATTAATTTCTTTGTTTCCTTTAATTCAGCACTCTTTCGCATATCTTCACTCAACCTTGTATCCTCGCTCAACAAATAATCTAATGATATATTCAAAATCTTAGAAAGTTGAATTAAATTATCTAAATCCGGTAGTGTTTTTCCATTTTCCCAATTTGAAATAGTTTTACTAGAAATCATCATTTTATCAGCTAATTGTTGTTGAGTTAATTTTTGATCGGTTCGTTTAGTTTTTAAAACATCCGTAAAATTCATAACATCTCTCTTTCTCATTTACTTTATTCTCATAGATTATGTGGATTTAGATAAATAAGCAATAGAAAGATGTTTCCAACGTTGATATATCAACGTTATTTACCAATAAAAAAACTCCCCAACATCCGTTGGAGAGTTAATTCAAACTAATTAAGCTTGGTCATTAATTAAACCAGAAGTAATTAAGTAGTTGTAAGCATCGTCTGCTTTTTTGTATTCGTGTTCTTTAGTATCGTTCCAGTCTTTTGAAATTACCATTCCAGTATCTGAAAGGTAGTTAGTAAAAGCACGGACAGCTACCGCATCATCACCTTGAGCAACAACTTTAGCACATTGTTGTAAGCTACCAGCATCATCGATGGTACCCATTACATCAGCGTCATTACTGCCTTTTTTAACTTCAAGTCCAGCATTTTCAGCTAATTTCAATGTTTCTTCGTATACTTTGTTTGTCATAATCATTCACCTATCGTTTTAAATTATTGTTATAACTCAATTTTAACCATTATTTACGCATATGCAATGTTAAAGCATTAATTGCCACAATAATTGTTGAAAGTGACATGATAATCGCACCAACGGCTGGTGATAAAACGATTCCTACGGGAGCTAAAATTCCAGCAGCTAATGGCATCGCAATAATATTATATCCAGCACCCCACCAAAGGTTTTGGACCATCTTACGGTTCGTAGCTTTGGCAAGTTCGATGAAATCAACAATATCTTCTGGATCGCTCTTAACTAGCACAACATCTGCAGAGTCAATTGCTACGTCAGTCCCAGCACCAATCGCAACCCCAATATTAGCTCGTGAAAGACTAGGAGCGTCATTTACTCCATCTCCAACCATCATAACTACGTCGCCCTTTGCTTGGTATTCCTTGATAATTTCTTCTTTTTGACCAGGTAAAAGTTGAGCTTGATATTGAATGTCGCCTAATTCATGTGCTACTCGTTTAGCAGCTAAATCATTATCACCAGTTAGCATGACTGGTTCAATATGCATTGCCCGAAGATGTTTAATTAAATTAAATGATTCTGGACGAATGACATCCCCTTGAGCAACTAAACCTAGCACTTGGTTATCACTAATCAAGTAACTAATTGAATTTCCTTGGCTAGCGAGTTGATCAAATTGAGATTGGTCATAATTTAAATTGTGAGATTTAAGGTAACTAGCAGTTACAATTTCATAATCTTTGCCGTTTACAGTTCCTTTTAACCCAACTCCTTGAATAATTTGTACATTTTCAGCAGCCATCGGAGTTAAATTAGCTTTTTTAGCAGCGTGCAAAATTCCAACTGCTAAAGGATGACTAGAATTCAATTCCAAGTCAGCCAAAATTTGTAAAATTTGATTCTTATCTAAATCAGAGGTTGTTTCCAAAGCATTAACGTTGAAAACTCCTTCGGTTAAAGTACCAGTCTTATCCATAAAGACATAAGAAAGTTTCTTAACGCTTTCAATTGCTTGACGATTCCGAATTAACAATCCGTTTTGCGCAGCAAGTGAGGTACTCCGAGCAATTACCAACGGAATAGCTAATCCTAAAGCATGAGGACAGGCGATAACTAAAACTGTTACCATGCGTTCAAGTCCATAACTCAAGCCACTGACAATTGTCCAAACAATCAATGCAATAATCCCAATGGTTAAGGCACTATAGAATAACCAACGTGACACTTTATCAGCTAAAGTTTCGGCTTTAGATTTTTCTTTTTGCGCATCAGATACTAGCTTAATTACTTGAGCTAAGTACCCATCTTTTCCAGTAGCAGTAACTTTAACGGTTAAAGCACCATCACCGTTGACTGATCCACCAATCACTTTACTGTTAACGGTCTTAGTGACCGCTTTTGATTCACCAGTTACTAAGGCTTCATTGACGGCACTTGTACCCTTGACAACCACTCCATCAGTGGGGATTTTTTCACCTGCTTGAACTAGTACTTCTTCTCCAGTCTTTAAATCACTTAAAGGTACATTTTTGGTTGATCCATCGCTTTGAATTAAATGGGCAGTATTAGGTAACAAAGCTGCCATTTTCTTAACGGCATTTCCAGCACTCATCACCGCATTCATTTCAATCCAATGACCGAGCAACATAATGACAATCAAACTAGCTAATTCCCAGAAGAAGTTCATTACCATGCCATGTTTATTAACAAACGTATTCATAATAAATGAATAAACACTGTAGACATATGCCACACTAATCCCCATGGTAATCAAAGTCATCATAGCGGGTGCCTTAGCTTTGAGTTCCATTTTAGCTCCACTAAAGAACGGTTCCCCACCATAGAAGAATAAAATGGTTGCCAGAATCAAAACTACCCATTGTGAACCGGGAAAACTAATTTGGAATGGTAAGACAATTCCCATAAATGGTGAAAGTAAGAGAATTGGTAAAGCTAAAATTAAAGAAATCCAAAAGCGGCGTTTGAAATTACCCATATGCATCATGTGGCCGCCACCCATATCCATCATTTGCCCATCATTCATTTTCATTCCGTGATCCATCTTCATGTGCATATCGTGATTCATGTTTCCATGATCCATTTGCATATGGTCATGCTTGCTCATATCCATATGATCCATGTTCATATTTTTATCATTCATATCCATTTTCATTCCTCCTAATGACAATTTCCGTCTGGTAAACAGTTACAATCCACTTTTTCAGGTGCTGTCTTAATTTTTTCCGTAATCAATTTTTGTAATTCCGCTAAGTCACGCTTCGTCATTTCAGTTTTATCAACCAAATCAATCAACGTTTGTCCGCGTTTCATACTACATAAATGACTGAACAAGTCTTCGGCGCTTTGATTCATGGCAGTTTGTTCTGGAATCAAAGCATGATAAACGAACTGTCGTCCTTCTTTATCACTTGCTAAGAATCCTTTTTTCACTAACCGACCCAGCAAAGTTTTAATCGTAGAAGCTTTCCAATCTGACTCATTTTGGAGTTTTTCAATAATTGTATTAGTAGAAGCTGAATCAAGTGACCAAATAATCCGCATCACATTCCATTCTGCCCCGGTAATCATTTCAATGTTATTTTCCATTTCATGTACGCTTTCGTTTACATTTGTAAATACAAGTTAATTATAATTTACAGTTGTAAATTTTACAACTAAAAAGTATCAAAAAAGTTCTTAACCAACTGGCTAAGAACTTCATTTTAATATTTACGTAAATAAATTTGATCAATCATGTGTTGCTGACTCTTATGAATAATCACATTTGCCCGGTCTCGAGTGGGAAGGATATATTCATTCAGATTTGGTAAATTAATCGTATCCCAAGTATGCCGAGCCATCTCCAATGCTTCTGCATCAGTATATTGGGTATAACGATAGAAATAATTATCTGGATCTTTGAATGCCGTCTTCAATAATTGTTGGAAACGATTCAGGAACCAATCTTCAATCAGATTAGCATCCGCATCAATATAGATTGAAAAATCAGTAAAATCACTAATATAGATATTTTGTCCTTCAGGAATTTGTAAAGCATTAATCCCTTCAATAATCAAAATATCAGGATTATTAATCATTTGAAAATCATCCGGCACAATATCATAGACTTGATGCGAATAAACTGGAGCTTTCACACCACTTTTTCCTTCTTTGACCTGGACTAAAAAATTAATCAAGGCGCCCATATCATAACTTTCAGGAAATCCTTTGCGTTCCAGAATGCCCTTTGCTTTTAATTCAGCCGTAGAATACAAAAATCCATCCGTCGTAATCAACTGCGTCTTCCGATTAGGCAATAAATAATCAAATAGATACTTCAAAAGTCGTGCCGTAGTTGATTTACCGACTGCTACACTTCCAGAAATCCCCACAATAAAAGGAACTTTGACTGCCTCACGGTGTAAAAAATCACTCTTTTTATCTTGCCATTGCCGATAGCTTTCCATCGCTTCACTAATTAAATGCACTAATGGCATGTACACTTTCGTAACATCATCCAAAGAAACTTTATCATTAAAGGCTTTTAAATTTTCTAAATCCGCTAAGGTAATTGGATTTAAATTAGTAGGATAGAACTGCTCCCACGTAGCTTTATCATACGAATAAAAGTTATTCATAATTACTCCTTAACGAGTTGGTATTCATCCTTAGGTTCATTAGCAAAAATTGGAGACATTTCGCCAATTGAAACAATATCAAGACTGTGCATAGCCCGAGTACAGATGGTGTAAACTAATTTATCATCTAAATCAGTTGGGTAGTTTTTAGCAGAACCATCCCACATTACAACGGCATCAAATTCAAGTCCCTTAGCTAGATAAGCTGGAACCACAATTACCCCTTTAACCAAGCGTTGATTTTCAGTTTGAATTAAAGTGGCTTTGATATCATTAGCTTTTAATAACTCAGCGACTTTTCGACACTCTGCTAATGTTTTTCCAATAATCGCAGTGGTTTCGTTAGCGGCATTGTTAGCCTTCACAATTTTTTCGACCAGTTCAATTCCTTTAGCTTCAGATGCAACTTCAGAGATAACTGGTTTGGGTCCCTTACGAGCAAAGGCTTCAATATCTTTTCCATCTGGAATCAAGTACTTACTAAAGTCCGTAATTTCCATCGTTGAACGATATGATTTTAATAATTTAATAACCCTAATCTTTTCGGGATCAAACATCGTCTTCAAGTCATCCATGATGGTATGACTGTTTTGGCGGGTAAAAATTGCTTGATTCAAGTCACCTAATAAAGTGAATTTAGCTCTTGGATAATTCCACTTCAAATAGGCTAATTGGAATGGCGTATAATCTTGCACTTCATCAACAAAAAGATAACGCATTTGTAAGTCAGGACGTTTTCCAGTAACTAAATCAAAGAGGTAGAGGTAGATTGAAACATCACTCATACTAATCTTGCCATCTTTGAAACGTTCGATAGTCGTTTCAGTATTTTTCTTCCAATCTTCGTCTGTAATTCCCCACTTACTGAGATCATTCATCTTAGGGACACTTTGTAAGAAATGAGCAAATTGACGGTTAATACTGAAGTAACGGTGTTTCTTAATTTGCATTAAGACGGGTTTAAACGCACTCTTGACGATTCGTTTTGCTAAGAATTTGTATTCTTTATCGCTATCACCAATCTTGTCACCATATTTAGAATAAAGTAACTTGAGTTGTTCTTTTGAAAGACCTTCGATAGTTTCTTCGACCCAACGTTCTTTCATTTCACTCCCAATGTGACCGTTTAAAATCTTAACGAGTGCATCATTGGTTGCTTCCAATCTGGTTCTCAAAGTGTAATTTTCGTTAAAACTGTAGTAAATTTCTTTGATTTTTTCTTTGGAAATGAAGACTTTGCCTTTAAACATAATGTTCTTAAATTGAATATTATGTTTATTCAAGCTCTTTCCGTAATTATTTACGACATTAAAGAAATCAAGACTGTTCTTAAAGTTATTCACGTTTTGTTGTTTCGGATCTAAAGCTTCTTCAAACCGTTCCTGTAAAGTTTCCACTTCAAGATGTGGCACCCGTCGACTCATAAATTGGTAATAAGTCATTTGCACCATGTTTTGTTCCCCTAATTCAGGTAAAACTTGGTTAATATAATCATTAAATAATTGGTTAGGTGAGAATAAGATTAGTTGTCCTGGATTCAAATTACCACGGTAACGGTAAAGCAAGTAAGCTACCCGTTGTAAGACGGCCGCTGTTTTACCAGAACCAGCCACCCCTTGCACAAAGAGCAAGTCTGATTTGGTATCACGAATAATCGCATTTTGTTCTTGTTGAATGGTTGCTACGATACTTTTCATTTTGGTAGCTGATTGATGACTTAAGTTTTCTAGTAAAACTGGATCACCAACGGCTTCATCAGTATCTAACACATTTTTAACGATTCCATCTTTGATTTGAATTTCCCGTTTTAATGAAACATCAACTGTTTGCTTACCCATTGGTGCTTCATAAGTCATTTCACCCACTCCACTATCATAGTAAACACTACTAATCGGAGCACGCCAATCATAGATTAAATAATCATCAGGGTTATCGGGATCGGTAAACGAAGCTAATCCAATATAAATCTTTTCAGGATCATTTTGGGCTTCTTGAATATCAACGCGGGCAAAATAAGCGTTCTTGTCTAGTTTATCCAAAGTTTCCATATCACGAGTAGCAGTTTGCCACCGGTTTTCTTTTTGCATCAACATTTGTTGTTGTTGCCGAACGGAAACCCCAGTTTCAATTAAACCACCGTATGTACTGGTTTTAACCCGTACATCATTGTAAAAATCTTTTTCAATGTTTTTTTGGCCTTTCTTGGCCTTTGCAATTGTTTTAGTTAACTTATCCTTCGCTTTTCCGATTTTTTCACGGACAAAGTTTAGGTGTTTTTGTTCATATGCTTTAATATTTTCTAACTCAGTCATGTTGCACCTCCTGGACGTTTAACTCGACTAATAATTCTATCACACCCCAAACGTAAACACGATAATAACGGACCGATATATGGTAGAATTTAGCTAAAAGCACAATGTACGGAGGAAAATACAATGACTGGAATTAATTTATATTTTGTTCGTCACGGACAAACTCATCTTAACCACTATCGCCGAATTCAAGGTTGGGCTGATTCAGACCTTACTGATAAGGGTGTGATGGATGCTCAAGCAGCAGGAAGAGCTCTTTCAAAGATTAAATTTGACCAAGCTTATAGTAGTGATACTAAGCGTGCTAGTCGTACTGCTCGGATTATTTTAAAAGCTAATCCGGGTGATATTCACGAACCAGTACAAAAAATGTCATTACGGGAAGAAAACTTTGGTTACTTTGAAGGTAACGATGCTTCGCAAGCTTGGAACATGATTGGTGGACCAAGTGGCGCAGCTGATTATTCAGATATGATTAAAATGTTTTCGATTGAACGCACTCGTGATATGATTGCGGATGCTGATCCTTACGGTGAAGCCGAAAATGATCAAGAATTTTGGGCTCGTGTTCAACCCGGAATGGATGAAATCGTTACTATGGCACAACCTGGTGATAACATTTTAGTTGCTGCTCACGGAACTTTAATTAGAAGTATTGTCAGCAAATTCAGTGATATTGACATCACTGATCGTATTTTAAATGGTAGTATTACTAAGCTCGTCTATGAAGATGGCGAATACCGTGTTGAATACTACAATCAAGTAGATAATTTAGACTCATAAGGAGCAATATGGAAAAAGAATTAACCCCAGTTATTACAATTGGTTTAAACATCAACAACCAAGACTTTGATTATTCTATGGAAGAATTAAAAAACTTAGTTGCTGCAAACAACATGAAAAACATCGAAACAGTTACCCAAAAGCTTGATCATCCTGATGGTCGAGCTTACTTTGGTAAAGGAAAAATTGAATTTTTAGCTCAATTAGTGGAAACTACTGGCGCTGAAGTCATTGTTGCCAACGATGAACTTAGTCCTAGTCAAATTCGTAATATGGAAGCTTCAACTGGTGCCACTGTGATTGACCGTACTGGTTTAATCTTGGAAATTTTCGCTAATCGAGCTCAAACTCGTGAAGCTAAACTTCAAGTCCAAATGGCCAAGCTAAAATATCAACTTCCCCGTTTAAGAACTAGTGCCAGTCAACGACTTGACCAACAATCTGCTGGTGGTGGTCTCGCTAACCGTGGTTCCGGTGAAACTAAAATCGAATTAAACCGTCGTACTATCGAACATCAAATTGATCATGTTCGGCGTGAATTAAAAGAAATTGATAAATCATATGAAACTCAAAGTAAGCGGCGTAAAGAAAATAAAATTCCAACGGTTGCTTTAGTTGGTTATACTAATGCCGGTAAATCTACGATCATGAACCAAATGGTTGCTAAATTTGGTGAAAACGACGAAAAACAAGTTTTTGTTAAAAACATGCTTTTTGCTACGCTTGATACCAGTGTCAGAGATTTACACCTACCTGATAACAAGCAATTCTTACTTTCAGATACAGTTGGATTTGTTAGCAAACTTCCCCATCAACTAGTTCAAGCTTTTAAGTCGACTCTAGCTGAAGCTGCTGGGGCTGATTTATTAATCCAAGTCATTGATTATTCTGATCCAGACCAACAATTAATGATGCAAACCACTGAAGAAACTTTGAAAGAAATCGGTGTCCCTGATCTTCCAATGATCAAAGTTTTCAACAAAGCTGATTTAGCTGGGGCTAATTACCCAGCTCGCGAAGGTGACAACTTAATCATCTCAGCCTTAGATCCTAAATCAATTGATTTATTAACTGATGTAATCACTGAAAAACTTTTCAAAAATTACGTTACAAAAACATTCTTGATTCCTTTTGATAAAGGTGAAGTCGTTTCAACTTTTAACAGTAAGTTTGACGTTAAGGCTACGGATTATACAGAAGCTGGCACTAAACTAACCGTGGAACTTCCTGAACCAGATGCTAAACGTTACGAAAAATATCTTGTATAAAAGTTACAATTACAGTTGACACGTGTATATTATGAATGTACAATAAACACATAAATTAAAGATGAAATTTAAGTAATGTGTCTTAGAGAGTCCGTTGTATTCTGGAATACGGATGTCACAACTTATTTAGCCGCTTTAAATATCAACTTATAAATAATTAAAAAGTGCTTCTACCCGTTTTGTAGAAGAATCTGGGTGGAACCGCGTGAAAGCGTCCTTGACATTAATTTGTCAGAGACGCTTTTATTTTTTAGGAGGAAAGAATATGAAAAATCAAGACGACGTTACTTTAAACCGAGCGCTTGGGTTGCCCGCAGCCTTAGCCTTAGTTATCGGAACTATCATTGGTGGTGGTGTGTTTGTTCGTCAAGCTGCCGTTATTAACGATGCCGGTTCAGCCAAAGCTGCTATCTTAGCATGGATTGCTGGTGGTATTTTAACCCTTGCTGCTGGGCTTACAATTGCTGAAGCTGCTTCACAAATTCCTAGCACTGGTGGTTTATACGCCTATATGGAAGAAATGTACAATGAACTTTGGGGTTTCCTTTCTGGATGGGTACAAATCATCGTGTACGGTCCCGCTATGATTGCCGCTTTAGGTTCATTCCTAGCAATCTTAACTTCAGCCTTCTTCCACACTGATCCAATGTGGAACATTCCAATGGCTTTAGGAAGTATCATCTGTGTTGGAATTTTAAATATCTTCCCTAACAAATACGGTGCTAGTTTTGCGTTAATCACTACTGCTTGTAAGTTAGTTCCAGTGGCTGCTTTAATTATCTTTGGTTTATTCTTCGGTCATGCCGATGCTTTAGGTCAAACTATTAAAGGAATTCACTCAACTACTGGTGGTTTCGGGGTTGCCATGCTTGCTACTTTATTCGCCTTCGATGGTTGGATTTTAATTGCTAACCTGGGTGGAGAAGTTAAGAACCCTCGTAAAGTGCTTCCACAAGCGATCTCATTTGGTATTCTTTCTGTATTAGCTATCTATGTATTAGTTGCTTACGGGGTTTTAAAGAGTATCGGACCTGAAAAAGTGCATGAATTAGGTACTGCTGCTATTCCTTACATTGCTAATAAAGACTTCGGTCAAATTGGTGGTAAGATCATCAGTATCGGAATTATTATTTCCATCATCGGTTGTATGAACGGTAAGATTATGACTTTCCCACGTATCATGTACGCTATGGCCGAAAGAAAACAATTACCATTCTCAAAGACCCTTTCATACTTGAACCCCAAGACTAGAACTCCGATTTTCTCAATCTTCGTAGTTATCTTCATTGCTGCTGTAATGATTTGTCTAGGTAGTGCTGATCGTCTATCAGAACTTTGTATCTTCACGATTTACTGTTTCTATGTAATGGCCTTTGTTGGAGTTTTCTTACTTAGAAAACGTAACCCAGGTATCAAACGTGAATTCTCAGTTCCTCTATTCCCAATCACTCCTATCGTAGCTATCTTAGGTTCACTTTTCGTGTTAATCTCAGAAGTTATGTCAGATCCAATTGGTGTATGTACTTCACTTGGAATCGTTGCATTAGGTGTGCCAGTCTTCTATTACCAAACTAAAAAACGTAAATAATTAAAAATACCCCTCAGAATAAAAATTCTGAGGGGTATTTTGTTAGTTTCATTTAAGTAACGTTTATATGTGTTTTTAATTAACGTATAAGACATTTTTATTGATTAATGAATAATTACTCAGTTAACTCTTTTAATTAGTCTGAGAGAGCTAATAACTTATAAAACAAGCTAGTTATTATTGGTAATCTTGCATGAAGCGCTGAATTAATTGTTTTACGCTTGGAATATCGGTAATTTGATCAATTCCAGTATTAATCGAAATTTCACCATCAGCTAGTTTTCCATCTAACATAGCTGTCTTTGTGCCACCCATTTTACGAGTTTTTATAAAAGTATCATGACTTCCATCATAGAATTGTTTTGCTAGTTCATCCATTTTAGCATTTCTAATTGAACGTTGTTGGGGCGCAACTAACACCATATCTTCGACCGTTGAGTCAATAATCTTTTGTTTAGCATTCATAGCAGCCCGACTTTCTTTAGTCACAATAAAGCTACTTCCAATGAAAAAGCCTTCTGCTCCAAGAGCTGCAGCTGCACGAATGCCTCGTACATCAGTAATTCCGCCGGCTGCCATTACTGGAACTGAAACTGCATCTACAATTCTAGGAATAGTTGTAAACGTCCCATTCCCTTTAGTGGGTATTACTCCACCTTCATCATATCCAGTAGCAACAATAATATCAGCCCCTAATTGTTCTTGTAGTTTAGCTTCTTTAGGGGTGGGATTATAACTTCTAGCAATCAAAATTGCCCCAGTATCCTTGATTTCCCGATAAATACTAGCATCAGGTTCCCCACCAACAATGAAATATTTAACGTTCTCTGCTAAAGCATTAGTTAAAATTTTATGGGCATAAGTTTGATCTTCACCTTGTGGATTAAGCCCCACTGTCATTGCAAAGGGGTTATCCGTTAATCGTTGAGCCTCACGAATTTGGTTTCTCATAACCGTCATTGAATCTTGCTCTAAAGAATCTCTTCCCGCGTTAGGTCCAAAGCTACCTAATCCACCAGCATTCGAAACTGCAGAAACTAGTTTTGAATCGGTTAACCAATTCATTGGCGCTTGGATTAAAGGATATTTAGTTTTTAATATTTCAGTTACTCTATTATTCATTTCGTTAGCCTTTCACTTACTATTAGTAATAAAAATTATAACGCAACTGCCAAAAAATACCACTGATTGGTTTCAATCAGTGGTATTTTCAATTAATTATTTAGCTTCTCGTTTACGTTCGTAAATTACGTAACCCACAATCATAGCTACAAAGAAGATGACAGTTGCAATGACAGAAACCCGAGTTTCAGCATTGAACATTAATACAACTAAGACAGCTAGATAGAACAAAATAGTTAAGTAACTTGATGCTGGGAATAACGGCATCTTGAACTTGTCATGAGGGTTTGGATTAGTTCTCTTGTATTTAATATGAGTTAACATAATGATGATCCATACAAAGATAAAACTAATAGTTGCAACTCCAGTAACAAGCACGAAAATCTGACTTGGGTAGAAGTAGTTTAACAATACAATTCCTAAGAAAACAATTGCTGAGAATAAAATACCAACGTAAGGCACGTTAGATTTTGAAAGTTTAGCAAATGATTTAGGTGCATGCCCACTCTTACCTAAGATAAACAAGGTTCTTGAAGTTGAGAAAATTGCTGAATTGGCAGCTGACAATGCAGAAGTTAAAACAACAAAGTTAATAATGTTAGCTGCATAGCCAATTCCTAAACCAGAGAACACTTGAACGAATGGTGATTGGTTAGCATTAATTTCATTCCAAGGGTAAACTGACATAATTACAATCATTGAACCAACGTAGAACAAGAGAATTCTAAGTGGCACAGAGTTAATTGCTTTAGGAATATCCTTTTCAGGACTCTTAGTTTCACCAGCAGTCAAACCAACCATTTCAATACCAGTAAAGGCAAAGATAACCATTGGGAAAGCAAGTATGAAACCAATTCCACCAGTTGCAAAGAAACCACCGTGACTTACTAAATTAGTAAGTGAAGCTGTGTTTCCTTGTGTATGGAAACCAACCGCAATCATTCCAATTCCGGCCACGATTAATGCCATAATTGCAAAAATCTTAATACTTGAGAATGCTGATTCAAGTTCACCGAACCAAGCCACGTTAACCAAGTTAAATCCAACAAGGATTGCAACTACGATTAATGGTGTAACCCATTGCGGTAATTGTGGGAACCAGAATCTAAGGTAAATACCGGAAGCCGTTAAATCAGCCATTGCTAAACTGGCCCAACTTAACCAGTAAGCCCAACCAATCGCAAACTCCCATTTGTTTCCTAAGTATTCACGGACAAAATCGATAAATGAATGGAGCTTAGTGTTTGATAGTAATAACTCACCAACAGCACGCATCATAAGGTATGAAAAGATACCTGTAATCAAGTATGCTAGGATCAACGCTGGACCAGCTGATTTAATTGCAGTACCAGAGCCCAGGAACAATCCAGTACCAATGGCTCCCCCAATCGCAATCATCTGAACGTGTCGAGAAGTTAATCCTCGTGATAAATCGTTATCAGTTGCTTGATTCTTTTCAGTCATATACATCACCTTTCGCAAATAAAAAATGTCTCACTTCAAATCATGTCGGTTTGGCGGCGGGACAATTAATTATTTATTTATTAAAAAATCCTTAATATCATCTCGACAATAGTAACAACTATTTTTTTGTCAGTCAACTAATTGCCATTCAGTTTTACATGATACAATAGCAAAAAGGAGATTTTATTTCATGGAAAAATTACGCAAGATTATCCTTTGGATTGCCTTTATACTTATCTTTGTAGCACTTTTAGGTTTAAAATTATATACCGAACATCAGCAACAAAAAGTAAGTGAAAATAAAATTCAAATTGTCAGACAATTTAACAATTGTTAATAAAAAACGAAACCGGAATTATCCGATTTCGTTTTTTATTTTTTATCGTAAGCAACTTGAACTGCAACGTGGTAATTATCATCAGTTTCAATAATGCCACTGCGACCATTCATCTTATATTTACCACCAGTTAAGTATGCTGCTGATAAATATAAACTAATTTTACTTTGATCTAAATTAGAAATGCTTTGTAATCCTACGGCTGTTAGATGTCCCACGGCTTTCGCCTTTGGTTCATTGATTCCAGCATAAACTACATATTCATGATTAACATTTTTCATGGAAAAATAAGGAATCATCGTTCCCTCACCAATCGCATAAATGGGTTTTTTGCTCTCTTTCAGAGCCATTTTAATTTCATGCTTATCAAGCCCATTATAATCATCCTTGACTAAGCCATCTTGAATCATTCTAACAGCTAATTCGTTAATGGCTGTTTGTTCACTCGTTGTTGAGCTAAGTTTGGCTGGCATTGTTTTTCGTTCATCAAACAATCCATTAGCAGGAATGTCACGAAATCTTCCATCAGTTTTAGGCGTATCGTCCTTTGGCTGAATATGCAAAATTTTGTTAATTATAGGTGTGATATCCAATTTTGAACTTTTCTTCGTAAAGTAATAGATAATGTTCAAATATAAAAAGTACCCCAGGCCAATTGTTGCTGCAAGCATTAACAAACCCCGAGTCCAGACATGATTCATCAAGAACCGATAAGTAATGTAAATCATATAAACCCAACCAAAGAACCCTAATACCGTATAAATACGGGCTTTCGTTTTGGCTTCAATACTAATATAAGATAACCAAGAGTTAACTCCGTCTAAAATACTAAACATTAGTGATTACCCCCTGTTGTTGCAGTTGAATTTGTAGTTGGTGTCGTTGTTACATCAGTTGTGGTAGCTGGTTTACTATCAGTATTGGTAGTGTTACTACTATCTTTATTGGCACTACTATCACTCGTTCCAGTATTAGCATTGGTAGTGTTTGAATTCGTTTTATTGTCGCTATTCGTACTTGAATTAGCTGGTTTATTATCAGTATTGTTGGTGCTATTAGTATCATTTGAACCAGTGGTATCCGTTTTCTTATTACTGTCATCAGTAGTTGTCTTATCAACGGCTTTACTTGGATCTTGATTATTAGTTGGTGTGGTCTTCGCTGGTGTATCAGTTTTAGTGACCTTTGCTCCTTCTTGAGTATGCGTCACAGTATTTGTCACAACGTTTGTAGCCCCTAAAGCTAAACAAATTGTCAAAATAGCAAATGGTGTTACTAAAGGTGGAACTCTTTTCATTACTATTTATCCCCTTTCAATTAGTTAATCTATTATCAACCATTAAAGTTAAATAAAGATTAATCAATCATTAAATTTTTAATAATATCATCAATTTTTTGTTTGGTAGCAGGCAAATTTTCATTTTTTAATACAGTAGCAGTTTCAGCTAGTTCGCTTGGCAAACTAAAATCCCGATTCGTTTCTTTACTCTGAATTCGTTTTTCAACTTCAGCCAATTTATCTCCGCGATTAAGCATCCGTTTTTTTAACTCATTCTGATTATCAACGTTAAGAAACAAAACTACTGCATTTTTGCCTAATTTCTTTTGGTAAGTAATGGCTCCCTTGGTATCTAATACGATACTAGCCAACTTATGTTTTGCTAAAGCGCGGTTGATTCCTTCCCAAGAAGAACCATATTTTTTTCCAGCATAATCAACCGATTCCAATAAATGCAATTTATCGAAGCTCTCCTGGTTTTCAAAATAGTAATTAACCCCATTTTTTTCGCCAGCTCTAGCATCACGAGTGGTATGAGTAATAATTCGAGGAATATCATAAGTCTGTTTTAAGTAGTCCTGCACTGTTGTTTTACCAGTTCCAGCTGCACCAGTTAATACAATAACTCGTTGATCTTCTTTCATAATTAAAACTCCTCACCCATGAAAATTCATGACCTTTTCTCTTTATTGTAACTTATTTATCCGTCTTTACCACTTCACAAGTACAAATTTTAATAAGATTGGTGAAATAATGGTTGATAGAATAATTACTAGAATAATTTCAGAATATAAACTAGTTGAAAGTAAATGACTACTAATGGCAACTTGGGCCACAATCAGCGCCATTTCACCCCGTGAAACCATCCCAGTCCCAATTATATTAGCATCTTTAAAACTCGTTCCGCACAACTGGGCTCCAATGCCACAACCTAACCATTTCGTTAAGACCGCCAAAATGGTCATTGCCAGCACAATTAGTATGCCATGCCAGCTAGAAACCATTTTTAGTTCTAGGCCAATTGATACAAAGAAAAATGGAACTAAAAATGACGAACCTAAAATATCAATATTGTGCGTAATTTCTAATTTTAATGGTGTCATGGCTAATGTAATTCCGGCACAAAAAGCCCCCAGTACCGCACTCAAATGACAAATTTCCGCCAATTCAGCCATTGTAAAACAAATTATTAAAGCTGTGGAAATGTTCAAGGCGGTATTTTCCAATTTCATAACTAATTTAATTAATTCTGGAATTAGCCACCTTGTCATGATGTAAACAAATGCAACATAAGCAATTTGTAATCCAATAATTACACTAAAACTAGTTGCCTTAGCAGTAAAAACACTTGAAAAAATGCTTAACAATAAAATTGAAATCACATCGTCAACCACTGCGGCTCCTAAAATGATGGCTCCAGCAGTGGTTTTTAATTTACCCATTTCTTGTAGTACCGCTACGGTAATTGACACGGACGTAGCTGAGAAGATTACACCCCACAAAATCGATTCCATCATACTTTGGTGTAATAAAAAGCCCAAACCATAAAAGCCAATTAAGGGTAAAACCACTCCACTAATCGCTACAACCGTTGATGTTTTAAGGTGTTTTTTTACTTCATCAAAGTCACATTCTAATCCTGCTATCACCATTAAAAGAATAATTCCTAAATCAGCAAGAGTTGAAATAAGACTATTCAAGTGGACCAAATTCAACAGCAGCGGACCAACAATGATTCCAGCAGCAATTTGGCCAACTACCCGTGGTAAATTAATTCGAATTGCGATTTCTCCACCAACCATAGCTGCCACTAAAACAACAATAATTTCAGTTAAATAATTCATATTTCTCCTCAAAAAAACTTTTTTCTACTATATTAATAGCGCTTTCATAATTCCCCGCATTAATCTAATTTAATGATACCACGCCTGAGTTAGTGGTATCATTAAGGTAAATTCAATAAGTAGGTGAAGGTTATGAAACAAGGAACAAAAATTTTAACATTAGATAACGGTTACCATTTATGGACTAATACTCAAGGTGAAGGAAAAATTCATCTATTAGCCTTACATGGTGGACCTGGTGGAACTCATGAATACTGGGAAGACACTGCTAAACAATTAAAGAAACAAGGACTTGATGTTCAAGTACATATGTATGATCAGCTTGGTTCATGGTACTCAGATACTCCTGATTGGGATGATCCTGCCGTTGCTAACAACATCGAAACTTACGAATACTTCGTTGATGAAGTTGAAGAAGTCCGGCAAAAACTTGGACTTGATAACTTCTACCTCATTGGTCAATCTTGGGGTGGTGCTTTAGTTCAAATGTACGCTGCTAAATACGGTGATCATTTGAAAGGTGCCATTATCTCATCAATGGTTGACCGGATTGGTGATTACACTGATCATTTAGCTAAAATCAGAGAAGAAGCTTTAACTCCTGATGAATTAGCTTACATGAAGCATTGTGAAGCTACCAACGATTACGATAACGACCGTTACCAAGAACTAGTTGAAAAACTTAATGACCAATACGTTGACCGTAAAAAGCCAGCCGCTATTTCTCACTTAGTAAGCACTATGAGTGTTCCTTTATACAACGCATTCCAAGGTGACAACGAATTCGTTATCACTGGTAAATTGAAAGACTGGAACTTTACTGATCATCTAAAAGATATTAAAGTTCCTACTTTAGTTACCTTTGGTGAACACGAAACTATGCCAATGGAAACTGGTAAACGAATGGCAGAAATGATTCCAAACGCTAAGTTTGTTTCAACTCCTAAAGGTGGACATCACCATATGATTGATAACGCCCCCGTTTACTATGATCATTTAGCAACTTTCATTCGTGAAGTTGAAAATGGTACTTTTAACAAATAAATAACCAAATAAAAATCCCCTATCAATCGATAGAGGATTTTTTGTTTATTCAGCTTCAAATTCAGTAATAATCTTAGCAACTTTATCTTTCACTGCTTGGGTTGCAAATGAGTTGTTAATGGCATTTAAGTTAGCTTGACGCATTTGATCTTTGGTCATGCCACAATGATGTGCCATTTGGAAGTATTCTTCCGTCAAAGTTGTGTCTGAAACAGTACGGTTATCAGTATTGATACACAATTGTTGACCTTGTTTCATCCAGCGTTGGAATGGATAAGCCTCGTGACTAGCAACGGCATGGGTTTGCACGTTACTAGTAGGACAACCTTCGATACATGTTTTATTTTCTAACATTAACTTTTCAACTGCTTCGTTACCGGCTGCGGCAATTCCATGACCAACTCGTTTACTACCAGCATGGATTGCATCGACGATATTTTGAGCACATCCGCATTCGCCGGCATGTAAAGTTAATTGAACGGTTTCACCATCCACGATAATTGGAAAAGCAGCTTTATATTTATCCACGAATCCATCTGGTTCAGGACCGGCTAAATCAACTCCAACTAATTTAGAGTTAACGTTCTTTGATTCCGCAAAGACTTTCGCAACTTCATGTTCTTGTTCAGTCCGCATCCCACAAACTAATAAGTTACCGTCAATTCCATATACTTTTTCACCATGGGCAATTCCATGAGCGACAGCGTTAATTGTTTGAGCAACTGTTAAGCCTTTTTCCATTGAAAGACTTGGGGCAAACCGAATTTCGATGTATTTCACGCCATCTTGAGCAGCTTGTTCCATCACGTCATAGGCAGCACGTTCAAGGGCTCCTTCAGTTTGAAGATATGGTAAAACAAAATCGAATGGTTTCAAACAATCAGCTAAATTTTTAGCGTTGGTAGAAATTACCATCTTACGCGTTAATTCCATCAGGTTAGCATGAATCATTTCACCTTGTCCTCTGGCAATTTCACGTAAAGTGTGTGGTCTAATTGAACCATCTAAATGACAATGTAGTTCGGCTTTTGGGAATCTTTGAATCTCTGCTCTTGTTAACATTATTTCTTCCTCCCGCTTTCTTTTTCAGTTTAAATTGTTATTATGTTACCGAATATTACATGTCTTTGCAAGGACTTTTTCTAAATTTATCCAAAATAAAAAGCGAACCCTTTAAAAGGTCCGCTTTACTTTTATTCGTCTTCTTTAAGACTAAGCTTTTCAACATCAATCTTTTTGTCAACTAAGCCTTCATAGAAACTAGCCTCATGACTAACCACGATAGCGTTACCGGGGAAATCATTAATAGCTTGTTTTAATGATGCTTTAGTTTCATCATCCAAATGGTTAGATGGTTCATCAAGAATCAAGAAATTACTTGGGACAAATTCCATTAAAGTCAATTTAACCTTAACTTGTTCTCCCCCAGAGAGCTTACCAATTTCCTTAAATGCATTCGAAGCATTCATCCCAGAACGAGCAAGTTTCGTTCTGATATCTCTTTGAGTTAACTTAGGATACTTGTCTTGAATGATTTGCATTGGAGTTTGCGTTTTATCATCCCAAACCAAATCTTGACTGAAGTAGTTAATCTTAGCTGATGGTGAGAACTCGGCAGTTCCACCCAAAGCTGGGATAATCTTCAAGATACTCTTGATTAAAGTAGATTTACCAACCCCGTTGAAACCTTGAAGACCAACTTTTTGGTCAGTATCAACTGAGAAAGTAACGGGACTTAACAGTGGTTTTTCGTAACCAACTGATAAATCTTTCACTACTAAAGCATTTTGTGAGCCAGTTTCATCGTATGGGAAGCTAAAGTTAGCTTTCACATTGCTCTTAGGTGGCTCGATAATATCCATTCTGTCCAACATCTTTTCACGAGACTTAGCCATATTAGAATGACTACCTGCTTTGTTCTTTTGAATGAATTTCTTCGCTTTTTCAATCGTAACTTGTTGCTTTTCAAATTCACGCTGTTGCGTCATTTCTTTTTCAGCCCGTTGACGCATGGCTGACTTGAAATCACCACGGTATTTAGTAATCTTACCGAAAGCAACGTTAATGATACAGTTAGTTACGGGTTCCAAGAAATCATAATCATGAGAGATTACAATAAAGGCCCCTTCAAAACTATTTAGGTAATCTTCAAGCCACTTAATGTGAGTTGTATCCAAATAGTTGGTTGGTTCATCCAAAAGTAAGACGTCTGGATTTTCCAAGATTAATTTAGCAAGAATAATTTTTGAACGTTGACCACCACTCATGTGTGAGATTTCGTGATCCCGACCAATATCATCTAGACCTAAACCGGTAATAACTTGTTCGATTTGGGTTTCAACATCATAGAAATCTTTAGCTTCTAGTTGTTCTGAAATCCGACCTGCCCGCTCGAGCAACTTGTCATCCATTGTTTCGGCATATTCTTCATATAATTTTGCCATTTGGTCATTTAATTTGTACAACTCTGCAAACGCAGTGTGTAAGAAATCAATTAATGTCATTCCATCTGGAATATCAACGTATTGATCCAAATAACCAATGGTTGTTCCTTTTTGCCAGTTAATTGAGCCGGTCACAGGGAGTTCTTTACCAATCAAAATGTTAATTAAAGTTGATTTACCAACTCCATTTTGACCAACGATTCCCATGTGTTCGCCTTTATTCAATTGGAAACTAGCATCTGAATAGAGCTTTTTATCTGCAAAGCTCATGCTCAAATCTGATACTTCTAAAAGAGCCATTTGTTCACCTTTAAACCTTTCAATCACTAAGTATTACAGTAACATATCAGCGCAACTTTTGCAGTCTATTTTGGTTTAATGTTACAATGGTATGTATCTTTTTGAAAAGGAGTTGGAATACATGAGAGTACAAGATATTGATCATATCGAATTAACCGTTGATGATTTGGAACAAGCCATGCGTTTTTATCGTGAGGTTCTTGACCTCCCAATCCTTTCGGAAAGCGAAACTGAAATGGTTTTTCAATTGGGAAAACAAAAATTAATTTGTCGTACGTTAGCTGATCCAAGTTTATCAGCTCTACACCCAGCCGTGGGATCAACTACCTTTAGCATCTTAGCTAAAGACTCATTGGCAACAATTGAAAAACATCTTGCAAATTATTTTATTGATATTGTCGCTGGACCTGTTGAGAGTGATTTCACTAACAAAAAAATGACATCACTTTATATTAATGACCCAGCAGGAAACTTAATAGAAATTCGCGAATATCACAAGTAGAATACACTTAGGATTTAAGGAAGGACTATCTTTTATATATGACTCAAAATAACAATACCGAAGTAACAAAGCCAAAAATGTCTTTGTTCAGTGTCGTAATGTTAGCTTTAAGTTCAATCATCGGATCAGGTTGGTTGTTCGGTTCTTGGGAGGCTTCAAAAATCTCAGGACCAGCAGCCATCATTTCGTGGGTAATTGGAGCCGTCGTTATCGGAATCATTGCCTACATCTACATCGAACTCGGGACTATGTTTCCCGAAAGTGGTGGGATGAGTAAATATGCTGGATACACACACGGACCCTTGTTAGGGTTCATCGCCTCATGGGCAAACTGGGTATCACTAGTAACATTGCTCCCCATCGAAGCTGTTGCTGCAGTACAATACATGAGTTCCTGGCCTTGGGGCTGGGCAAGTTGGACTCACCAATTTGTCGCTCATGGAACTGTGACCAACGAAGGTTTAATGGTCGTATTTCTATTCATTTTAATCTTCACATTATTAAACTACTGGTCCGTTAACTTATTAACGCGATTCACTAGTTTAACTTCAATTTTTAAATTAGTTGTTCCATCAGTAACTATCATTATGTTGATTGCCACTGGTTTCCACCCTGGAAACTTTACCAATCCTAACTTTGGTGGTTTCTTACCATACGGAACAGCTCCTATTTTCGCCGCTACCACCGTTTCTGGAATCATTTTTTCTTATAATGCTTTCCAAACGGTTATCAACGTTGGTGACGAAATTACTAATCCAAAGAAAAATATCTGGCGTGGTATCGTAATTGCCTTATTCGCAAGTATCGTTATCTACATCATGTTACAATTCACCTTTATTGGTGCTATCAATCCAGCTACTTTAGCTAAATACGGTTGGCACGGTGTCAACTTTGAATCACCATTCGCTGACTTAGCAATCATGTTGAACATCAACTGGTTAGTTATCTTGCTTTATTTAGATGCCTTTGTGTCACCATTTGGAACTGGTGTTTCATTTGTGGCATCTACTAGTCGTACTTTAGCTGCCATGACGCAAAATGGGCATATGCCTAAAATTCTCGGTAAAATCAACGCTAAATGGGGAACTCCTCGAATTGCGATGGTTGCTAACTGGTTGATTAGTTGTATCTTAGTGTCAATCTTCAAGAATTGGGCCGTTTTAGCTAGTGTTATTTCAACTTCAACGTTGATTGCCTATGCTACTGGTCCTGTGACTTTGATGGCATTAAGAAAACACGCTCCAGAATTCAAACGCCCCGTTACCATTAGTTTTGCCAAAGTATTTGCTCCCTTGGCCTTCGTTCTTGCTAGTCTAGCAATCTACTGGGCAATGTGGCCAACCACTATCGAAGTTATTATCGTAATTGCGTTAGGTTTACCATTCTATTTCTTCTACGAAGATCGTATGAATTGGAAAAACTTTCAGAAAAAATTCAAAGGTAGTCTTTGGATGTTAGTATATCTAGCATTCATGTCCGCCTTTTCATACATTGGTTCTGCCCCATTTGGTGGGCAAAACTGGATTCACTATCCTTATGATTTCATCGTAATTATCGTGGTTTCATTAGGCTTCTATTACTGGGGAATTAACAGTTATCAGGAAACTGATGAAATGAAAAATGCTAAAGAAGTTAACAATAAAGTGAAAAACGATTAGAATAGATATATAATTGAATAATCATATATCTATATCCTATCTGGGAATCGAGGTCATTATGAATAATCAAGATCAAGATACTAGATTCCAAAAATATGATTTCACCCCTAAACGTGACCAACACAAACGGCAACACAAGCCACATATTTGGCCATGGGTTTTAGGATTAATTATCATTGTTCTCATATTAACTTTTGGAATCCAATTCGCTCTAAGTAGTACTAGTAATAAAAAAGCTACTAATACTTCTACACAAACCACAACTACTATCAATGTTAACAATTCATCTAGTAGTTCCAGCAAAGCTACTTCCCCATCTACTAGTAATACCTCAACAATGTCATCAGCTAAAAATGTCAGTAATACTGATAGCAGCAGTGGTGGTTCTGAGTTTGCTCAACCCCATACGTTCAATTCAGTTCAGGATGCCAAGAATTGGGCTAATGCTACTAGACCTGAATGGATTAAAGAAGGTTATAATTACTGGACTGTTAATCCAAACAGCCAGGGATTTTACGTTCTGGTATTCACAAAATAATCAAAAAAGAAGCCCTTTTTGGGGCTTCTTTTTATATGTTAATTTTTGGTTAGTTTATAATATAGATGAGGAGGAATCTCACCATGAAAATTAATGTTCCCTTACAAAATGGATATTTACCTGATCGATACACTAAACACGCTAACGATAATGAAAAAATTGATGGTCGTCCCTTCATTTCATTTCCAATTAATATTGCGGATGTCCCTACTAATGCTAAATCTTTAGCATTAGTATTGATTGATAATGATGCCATTCCCGTTTGTGGATTTACATATATTCACTGGGTTGCTGCTAATATTGATCCAAAAACAACTTTAATTCCTGAAAATGCCAGTCATGAAAACCTAATTCCAATGACACTTGGTCATAATAGTACGGCAGGAAAATTGGTCGATGTCCAAGACCCAATTGTAAATGAACACTACGTTGGTCCTACTCCCCCAAACAGCACCCACTATTACAATTTAACTATGTATGCCCTAGATCAAAAATTAGATTTGGCTAATGGCTTCTGGTTAAACGAATTACAAGCAGCTAGCAAAGATCACGTTTTAGCTACGGCTAACGCCATCTTACCAGTTAAAAATTAATTGGAGGAAAAATTATGAACAATGAATATAAAAGCATTTTAGTTCCCGTTGATGGTTCTAAATATTCTGAAGCTGCTTTAAATAAGGCGGCTGAAATTGCAATTAGAAACGAAGCCCGTTTAGATGTCCTAAACGTCATTAATACCACTGCATTTGGTTTCACTTACGGTGTTTTAAGTGGTGATGCCATTACTCAAATGGTTGATGGCCAAATTGACTACCTCAAAGCACTAGTTAAAAAAGTACAAGATAAAACTGGAATTAAAAATATTCATATGCACGTTCGTTTTGGTAATCCTAAAAACGTTATTTGCTATGATTTTACAAAAGACTACCATACTGATTTAATCGTGATGGGTGCCACTGGTAAGAACGCGACTGAACGTCTTTTAGTTGGTTCTACAGCTAGTTACGTAAATAGTCATGCGATGTGTGACGTTTTGATTGTCAGAACTAATTTAAAAAATCAACAAATTAGTAACTAATAAAAATACCAACGACTTCAAAGTCGCTGGTATTTTTTTAGTCCATATCCATAATTCGTTTTTTCTCTAAAAATGCATCCAAATAATCAAAAGCAACCTCATCAATATCGCTAATTGCTAATTCAATTAATTGTGGTGTGGTTGGTTTATCCTTAGAAATATATCTAATTGAGACTACTCCTTGTTCAATTTTAAAAGGAACCCCAAAATACGTTTCTCCTTCGTTAGATTTGATTCGAAGAAAACGTTTGAACTTAATCGCTTGATTAATGATGACTGGAAACATATCAACAGTTGAATCAAAACTCCGTTCGTTATTCAATAAAGGTTGAACAAAAGTATCCTGTGACATATTCAAAGACACAAAGTGATTAATTAACCGTAAATAATCACTTTTAATCTCAAGATGATCAATTTCTGATAGTCTGATCAATTCATAACCGCCAAATTGACCATTCATATCCACCACCGCAAAAACAACGGCATCCGCACTGACAGCGCGTACTTGTCCAATAAAGAACAATTCCGGATTAATCTTTGGAATCATAATAATCCGACGACCGCTTTCCAAGGCACGATGTAAAGCTGCAAAAATTTCTAAGTTACCGGAAATATCTTGGGATGCAACGTGTCCAGTCATCAATAGTTTCTTTGATTCCCCTAATAAATTTAATTCTCGACCGAGAAATTCAACTAATTTAATTGAAGTTTTTGGCATTCTTTCATGATAAACCGAACTACTATCAAACTTATCAAAAGTCGTTAACTCAACTTCATAATCTGAAATTGAAGAAACAAAACCTTCCATCATCGTTCCATCATCTTTAATTAACAAGATGGGTCGTTGATAAACAAACGAATTTCCTAATACTTGCGTTAATAAATCAACTTTTTCGTTCAGCCGTAATTCTGGTTGATTAGCTGAAAGAAGATGCAAATTTTTTGCCATCTTGAGGCGAGCATCCATTTTTGTTAAGTCATCACTATAAAAATCCACATCAAAAATATCATTATAATCAATGTAAACAAATCCATTACTAAGGCCATCTTCAGTGTACGTACTCAAGATGGTTCCCGTCTTGTCAATTCCTACTACCGAACCAGTATAAAAAATCGAGGATCCAGTTTGAATCACATTTACTAAAGTATGATTATCCATTGAATAGCGAAGATTTTTAATAATTTGTGTTAATTGTGAGTTTTCCAATCTAAACCTCTTCTTCTAAGAAAGAGCGTTGGCCATATACTCTTCCAAATCTTTTCCTGCTTTGCCACTACTAAGGCCAACAATTAATTTCATTCGTGCTTTTTGTCCATTTAGTTGGGTACAGAAAATCAATCCCATGTCTTTAAGTTCAATTCCCCCACCTTCGTAGGCGTAAATTGCTTGGGCAGAGCCACTAAAACAACGTGATACCAGTACAATTGGAATGTTGCGTTTAATTAAGCGTTCAATTGCTTTTAAAGTTGGTGCTGGCATATTCCCGGCTCCCATTGCTTCAATTACCACTCCGTTGGTTTCATCATTATCGATAGCGTTAAACAAAACATCCGTCATTCCGGCATAGGCCTTCAATAAGTACACATGATCTTTCACATGATTAATATCAGTGTATTCACTTCCAATTAATTGTTGGGCAAAAATAACTTGATCATGATCAACTGTTCCTAAAGTTCCATAAATGGGATCTTTAAAAGTATCCACACTAGTAGTATGGGTTTTGGTTACAAAGCGAGCAGCATAAATTCCAGTATTGAATACCACTAAGACACCTTTATTTTTAGCTTCATCAGAAGCAGCAACTTGAATCGCTGACTTAAAGTTAAAAACTCCATCCGCTCCAATTTCGTTTGAAGAACGCATTGCTCCTGTAACTACGACTGGGACAGTATTTGGTAACGTTAAATCTAAAAAGTAAGCTGTTTCTTCCAAAGTATCAGTTCCGTGAGTAACTACGACTCCATCAATATTTTCTTCAGCCACCGCTTTTTTGATGCGATTAGTAATTTTTAACATCGTTTCTGGTGTCATTTGTGGTGATGGTAAATTTAATAATTCGTCATTAATAATATTAATATCAGGTAAACCTAAAATGTCATTATTATCAATTGGATTTTCATCATTTTGAACTACGCCACCCATTTCATCTTGTGACATTGAAATAGTTCCACCGGTATGAATTGCTAAAATATTTTTCATGCGAAATACTCCTACTCGTACTTAATTTATAACCCTAATATTAACACATAGCAGGCTTTCTAGCTTCTGCTACGTGTAATTATTTTAATTTAAATCTATAATAGAATGAAGGAGATTTTTCATGACTAATTCTGACCGTTATTATCAACCAACTAATTCCAAAGACGCCATGCGTAAAATTCAAAAACTGTTTAACAGTTACTGTCATGCCCCACTTACCAACGAATTAATCCAATACCACTTTAAGTTGCTTAACCAAGTTAAAACAAATGTATTATCCGTGGCAGAAAATGAACAAATTCCTGAACGAATCAAAGCCGCTAAGAGCATTATTTCCGTGATGGAAACGTGGTTAAAAACCAGAATTGCTGGAAAAGACTTTAACGGTGAAATGCGCCACTTTAAATTCGTATCAAATAACGATATTTTACGTTATAAACGACATGAAATTAAGGTAAAAGGTAACAATAATCTGAGAAGTAGTCGGCATTAGTTATCATATTTCCAATTGTGCACCAGGTAGGATATGATAATACTGAGGTGATTAATGATGTCAGAAAAGAAATTAGAAAAACAAGCGCGCCAAAATATTATTATTGATATGAATGATTTTTTAATTACATATGCTAAAAGTATTTTAGGTCCTAAACCAGACTTAGCACAAAAAGTTTACGAAGCTGGTAAAAACGACGTCGATGGGTTAGACAAACTCTTTAACGACGCTGGATACGGACGAAAACAAAAATATGAAGCAATTGCACAGGGCTTTATTTGCGACTTTTACCACATTGATCCAGCGAAAGCTAAGGTTGACGCTGATAAGTTAGCTCATGAAGCAATGCATTACCTCGGTAAACATACCGAAAAATTTAATCGTTGGGCTGAAGCATAAAAGCAACTGCTGCATGGTTGCTTTTTTTGTTTGGCTAGAAAGAAGGTGAATCTTATGAATAAAATTGGAGTACGCGACCTTGTGGGGTTTATTTTACGTAGTGGTGATTTAAATTCAGCGATGAATAGTACTAATACGGCACAAGCCGGAACTCGCATTCATCAAAAATTACAAAGAGACCGTCCTGAAGATTATCAGGCAGAATACTACATGTCTCAAACGGAACAAATCAATGGTCATGAATTCACGGTTGATGGACGTGCTGATGGTGTCATTATGCACGAAACTACTGCTGAAATTGAAGAAATTAAAACCTCAGATATTGAATTTAAAGAACTTCCCAAAAATAAATTAACTTTGTACTGGGGCCAAGCTAAAGCTTACGCACATCTATTAATGGAAGCTAATCCGAGATTAGAAAACGTAACTTTGAAATTAACTTACGTACAAACTCCTGATGAAATTATCACGCAAACCGAACAAACGATTTCCAAACAAGACGCCGCGGAGTTCTTTGACGATTTAATTGAAGAATACGAAGAATGGATTCGACTTCAAGATAGTTTATATCTAGAAAAAGTTGAATCGGCTCAAGCTGCGCAATTTCCGTTTGGTGCCTACCGGACGGGACAACGCGAATTAGCTTCTGTCGTTTATAAATCAGTTTTATATCATAAGCATCTGTTCGCAGAAGCACCAACGGGAACTGGTAAAACGATTTCTACCCTATTCCCAGTTATTAAAGCCATGGGATCCCAACTCACAGAACGGGTCTTTTATCTAACTGCCAAACAATCCACTCGTCGGGTTGCTGAAGAAGCAATTACCATGATGAGTAAAACCGGCTTAAGTATTCATAGCATTACGCTAACTGCCAAAGATAAGATTAAATTTCCTGAAGAAGCAGATCTCCGTCCTGAACAAAATCCTTACATGGTTGGTTACTATGATCGTCTTAAACCAGCTTTAAAAGATATTTTGACGCATGAACATCAAATTACCCGACCAACCATTGAAAAATATGTCCGAAAATATACGTTAGATCCGTTTGAATTTTCACTTGATACTAGCATGTTTTGTGATGTAATTATTGGCGACTATAACTATCTTTTTGACCCACGTGTTCATTTAACCCGCTACTTTGAAGTCGAAAATCCGAATAACTTTTTCTTGATTGATGAAGCTCACAACTTAGTCGACCGTTCCCGGGACATGTATTCAACAGACTTAACCTCTGGTCCAATTAAAAGTTTAATTGATATTTTTAGTGAAGATAAAGAAAAAAATAAAAATATTCTCACTAAGCTTCGCAGTTTAAAACGTGCTTTTAATGCGATTGCTAAACCTTTAAAAGACGAACACAAAACGTCAGCTGAATATACTGATGAAAACGAAAAATTAACTAAGTCAGTTAGCAATTTAATTAAAGTTTTACGCAAATGGTTAGCCAAAACCAAGCCCTCTAAAACCACAGACCAAGTTTTGGACTACTTTTTTCAATTAATTAGTTACATTAAAATTAATGAATATTTTGGTCCAAACTACAAATTACGGGTTCTCATTGATGATAATGGGATTACAGTTCGTTTATTTTGCATGGATCCGAGCCCCTTTCTCGCTGATACCTTAAATTTAGGTGGTGGTGCTGTCTTATTTTCTGCTACTCTCTCACCCATGGATTATTACAGTTCCGTTTTAGGAGACGAAGATGATAGCTTAAAGTATAAATTAGATTCACCATTCGACTCGAAAAACCAAAAGATTTTAGCCACTTCATATATTGATACTCGTTACAATAACAGAGCTCAAAGTATTCCTAAAATTGTAGATTCAATTAAAGCTTTAATTGATGGAAAAAAAGGAAACTATTTAGTATTTGCCCCTTCTAACCAATATCTCAGTAACATTTTTGATGCTTTTCACGAAAAGTATCCCAACGTAAAGTTAGTCAAACAAGAATCCGCCATGGATGATGATGCCAGAACTGATTGGCTAATGGCCTTTGAGAATCCAGAAACTGATCCAGTCTTAGGCTTTGCCCTTCTCGGAGGAATTTTCTCGGAAGGAATTGATTTAGTTGGCGATAAACTAATTGGAGTTGGAATTGTGAGTGTTGGTTTGCCAGGATTAAATCACGAAACCAATTTAATCCGTGATTATTTTGACGCTAAAAACGGGCATGGCTTTGAATATGCCTATCAGTTACCTGGTTTAAATAACGTCTTTCAAGCTGCTGGTCGTTTAATTAGAGGGACAAAAGATAAGGGTGTCATATTATTAATGGACAACAGGTTTATTTCATCTCGTTATAATGCTTTTTTCCCCAAATCGTGGTACACTTTCAATATAGTACACAATCTAAATGAATTAATTTATTCAGTTAAGAATTTTTGGAATTCAAACTAGCCACAGATTCTTTCTGGTGCCTCAATACATTTAGTAAAGTTTCAGTAACATTCGTATTTAAGAAACGAGGCAGTGTATGACTGATAAGCGTTATGATCAAGCAATGGAACGTTTGAAAGAAAACAACGTTCGTATTACACCACAAAGACAAATCATTTTGAAGTACTTAATTGACGATGATAGTCATCCAACTGTGGAAACTATTTTCCATGTGTTAGACAAGACTTTTCCAAACTTAAGTATGGCAACTGTTTACAACAACTTGCGACTTTTCAAAAAGATGAATCTTATCATTGAGTTACCTAGTGTTGACGGTGGATACCGTTATGATTTTTATGACCATCCACATTTACATGCTACCTGCGATAACTGCAACAAAATAATCGACATCGACGATCCGGAGTTTGTAGGTATTGACGAAACACTTAAGAACGAAACTCGTTCAGTTGGTTTTAAACCATCTGTTTCAAGTGTTTCTATTCATGGTATTTGTAAAGAATGTCAAGAAAAATTAGCATTAGCTAGCAAATAAAAAAGTTCCCACGACCTGTCATCGTGGGATTTTTTATTACCTTTTTTAACCAATAAATAAAAATTTCAATTATAAACTAAGACGCATGAATACTATGTTTCTGCGCCTTTTTTTCATTTCTTAATTCATTTTTAGTATTTACTACAATTGAATTTTAATGTAAAATATTATATGTATTCTACATTATAATAATTCTAAATAAGGGGTTTCGATTATGAAAAAGAAACGCAAAATGTCACTAGCACAAAAAATTAACGTTTTACGTGCCAGTGTTATGGGTGCCAATGATGGTATCTTATCAATCGCCGGGATTGTTTTAGGGGTTGCAGGGGCCTCTACCAGTAACTGGGCAATTTTGGTATCTGGTTTAGCTGGGATGCTAGCCGGAAGTGTTTCCATGGCAATGGGTGAATATGTATCAGTTAACAGTCAAAAAGACTCTGAACGAAATGCCGTTGCTACTGAGAAAAAGGCTTTAGACGACAATTATCAAAAGGAATTTGATTTTGTTGAACAAAAATACGTAGCAACCGGAATGGCGCAAGCCTTAGCTCACAAAGCTACTTCAGAAATGATGAAAAAGGATCCGCTTATAACTGCCGTCCGGGAACGCTACTCATTTGATCCTAGTAAATTCACTAGTCCATATGCGGCTGCGATTGCCTCATTAATTTCATTTCCTTTAGGGTCACTTCTTCCATTAATTTCAATCTTTGTTGGCCCGGAAAAATGGCATATTGTAACAACTTTTACTGCTGTGATTATTGCTTTGGCAATCACTGGTTACTTAGCTGCGATTTTAAGTAAAGCTGACAGATTCCATTCAGTGATGCGAAACGTTATCTCTGGGGTAATTACTATGACAGTTACTTATTCAGTCGGTTTGTTAATTGGAATGTTAGCTTAGGAGGAATTAATGATGAAATTATTTCACAAAAAACATCAAAAATTAACGATGGATGAAAAGTTAAACAACCTTCGTGCCGGAGTGCTTGGTTCTAATGACGGAATTTTAACTGTTGTTGGTGTGCTATTCTCAGTTGGGGTTGCCACTAGTGATATCTATACCATCTTTATTGCTGGACTTGCTGATTTGCTTGCATGTGCCTTTTCAATGGCTGGTGGTGAATACGCTTCTGTTAGTTCACAACGGGATACCGAAGAATCTGCCGTGCGTGAAGAAGAAAAACTGCTCGACACAAACTTTACTGGTGAACGTCAAGATGTCGTTGATTATTACATGGAACGCGGAATTTCAGAAGAAACTGCTGACGAAATCGCTGATGATTTATTGAGTAAGAATCCATTACAAACAATGGTTTCTGTTAAATACGATATGGAAATCGGTCGCTACATGAGCCCTTGGTCAGCCGCTTTTTCTTCATTAGTATCTGCTGCTTTAGGTGGTACATTACCCCTTTTAGCCATGACTTTATTACCAAACGATTTAAAATGGCCGGGAACTATCGTAGCCGTTGTAATTGCGGTTGGTTTAACTGGTTACTTTAGTGCTTTATTAGGTAACGGATTGGTTAAAATTGCAATTATTCGAAACGTGATTGTTGGTATTTTAACCATGTTTATTCATTATTTCGTAGGTATCATCTTTGGTCACTTTTTCTAAAACCATTAAATTCACTTTAAAACTGCGTCTAAGTTACTTTGACGTGGTTTTTTTGTTACTATTGAATACAATAAATGAAAGGAATTAATGTAATGACACAAGATAAATTTCCCGTTAATCACAATGAAATTAAACAAGATTTATACGACGCCGTTAATGGCGCTTGGATTAAACAAGCTACAATTCCTGGAGACCATTCTTCCGTAGGTGGCTTTATGGATTTAGTTGATGATATTGATAAAACTTTGATGGCTGATTCAGCTGCGTTAGCTGACGGCGATTTGCCAGCCAACACCCCTGAATTAAAGGAATACGTTAAGTTCTACAAAATGGCTGAAGACTTCGCGAAACGAGACGCTGATGGTGCTAAACCCTTGATGCCATTAGTTGAACGTATTGAAAACTTACACAACTACAACGATTTAAATGATCAACTTCCTGATTGGATGTTAAGTGGACTACCTCTTCCATTTAATTTTGATATTGATCCTGATATGAAGAATGCCAAACTCAATGCTTTATTTGCTGGTAGTCCAGCCCTCTTTATGCCTGACAAGACTTACTACGAAAAAGACAATCCAGCCTATGCCCAATTAATGCCAATTTTCACTGACATGAACGTTAAATTATTGGAAATGATTGGTTATGATCATGACAAAGCTGTTAAAACAGTTGATCAAGCTAAGCAATTCGATGCGTTAATCGTGCCAAACGTTAAGTCAGCTGAAGAATCAGCTGATTACAGTAAAATGTACAATCCACAAACGACCGATGAAGTAGCTAGTTCAACTCATGCGGTTAATCTTAAAGCTGCCATTAACCAAGTCGTTGGTGCTGTTCCAAATACCATTATTGTGACAGAACCTAAATACTTCGAACATTTAGGTGAATTAATGACCCCTGAAAACTTTGATTTAATGAAGGCTTGGATGTTAGTTAAAACAGTTAAGGGTTATTCTTCAGTTCTTAGTGAAGAATTCCGTCAAGTTGGGGGAACCTATAGTCGGGCTTTATCTGGAAAGAAAGAAGCTACTAACCAAACTAAAGCTGCTTATTACTTAGCTTCTGGCACCTTTAATCAAGTTGTCGGTGACTATTACGGCCACAAATACTTTGGTGAAAAAGCCAAAGCTGATGTTCATCACATGGTTGAAACCATGATTGATGTTTACAAAGATCGGTTAGAAAATAACGATTGGCTTAGTGAAGAAACCAAAGTAATGGCCGTGAAGAAATTAACTAGTTTAGGGATCCAAGTTGGTTACCCTGATAAGATTGATCCACTTTACAGTAAATTTCACGTTGATGAAAACTTATCTTTAGTCGCAAATATCATGAATTTTGATAAAATCGCTACCCAAGACACCTTTTCTAAATGGAACAAACCCGTAGAACGAGAACGTTGGGAAATGAGCGCAGCTACTGTAAACGCCTATTACCATCCATTTAAGAATATTATTGTGTTCCCTGCTGCTATCTTGCAAGCTCCATTTTATAGCTTAGAACAAGGCTCTAGCGCTAATTACGGTGGAATTGGAGCAGTCATTGCTCATGAAATTTCCCATGCCTTTGATAACAACGGATCATTGTTTGATGAATTCGGGAACCTTAACAACTGGTGGACTAAAGCCGATCATGAACACTTCCAAAAACTTGCTGATCAAATGATTGCTGAATTTAATGATCTTCCATTTGCTGGTGGTAAAGTAAACGGTAAATTGACTGTTTCTGAAAATATTGCTGATGCTGGTGGACTTAGTTGTGCTGAGGCAGCCGCTAAAAAGGAAGATGATGTCGACCTTGCTGCTTTCTTCATCAATTGGTCACGCATTTGGCGAATGAAAGCCACTCCCGAATATCAACAACTATTATTATCAATTGATGTTCATGCCCCTGCCCCATTACGTGCTAATGTTCAAGTGAAAAACTTAGATGATTTCTACTCAACTTTTGCTGTTACTGAAAATGACAAAATGTATTTAGCCCCTGCTAAACGAGTAAAAATCTGGTAAACAAAAACTCCTCATCATAATGATGGGGAGTTTTTTGCTTTAATCATTGAATAAGAAACGGTTAACTAGTCGTTCTGCAATTTGATTATCTAAAATATTAGAATGTAAAGCAAACGGACCACTCAAACGAAGTGATTGGTAATTACCTGACTTAACTAAACTCTTGATAGCAGTGGCTGATTGTTCAGTCACACGACCATCTGATTTATCATTAGCATTCAAAACACCATAGATATTAAGCACTTTAGTATTTTCGTCTAAATTACTGGCTTTTTTCTGATAATCACTAAAGCTAGGAAAACGACTATTCGTAAGTTGTTGATTTGTCATGGCTTGATGTTGCATTTGCCCAGGTTGATGAACTGGGGCACCATTCTGCGTATTTGGCTGTTGCCCTTGCGGACGATCTGCGGGTTGTCCAGGACGTCGATCATTATTGTTATGATTATCTGGCATAACCCCTTTATATGGTCCTGCAATCGAAATAAAGTGGCTCATAGTCATTTTATTTTTCTTCACACCATAATTAATGGCATTATAATAAACAGCCAAAGCACCAGATCCAAATCCAATAGCATCATATGTTGTATAACCATATTTATGATTCAAATGAGAAAATACTTCTTGTAGTTTTGCTGCTTGTTGCTTAGTAGTATTAGTACGATCACTAAAACTAACTTCAATAATTGGTTGCTTAGCACGTTTGACGTTTTTGTTAGCAAGATATTTAATCGTGCCATCATTGTATACATCAACATGCATTGCAACTGATCCACCAGAACGACTAGTGGTAGTTACTAAGTGCTGGGCCGCACTTGAGGTCTTATTTTGATCGGAAACAAAGATTATTGGTTGTTGTGAATTACCACTTCCAATTTCATGGCCATCACCGACACCAAATTGTATGTAAACGAATCCGATAATTACAGCCAAAATTCCGACAATTAGGACAAAAAAATCCTTTTTGTTAAATATTTTACTCAATTAATTATCACCTTTTTAAGTTTGTTTTAGAGACTTCGTCAGCTTCTATCATACCATATCTAAACCAATTGATAGTGAACTGATTAACGAAAACTTAATTGCATTTCAAGGAAAAATCAACTTTAATAAAGGTATAAAACAATTTAAAGGAGTTTGCGTTATGGAAAAATTCACGATCTTATGTGCTTTTTTTGCTGATTGGTTACTTTTTATTTTCCCCCTTTATCAAGGAAAAATGGAATTAATGGAATCCAGTACGATCTTTGCTAAATATCAAAGTAGCACTAGTAAAAAGAAGAAAGTTCCGTTCTTCTATTGGTTATTTCCACCACTTTTGTTTCACCACTACAAAGTAACTGCTCACAAGCAATTTGAACGTTTATCAGCCAATGAAGTTGATATCAATAATTTCTATAGTTTTTACAATAAAGCTTTTGCATGGTATTTTGTTTCTTACGCTGGATTTTTGCATGCGATTACTTCAACCTATGAAATCTGTGAAAAATTCGAATTAGACCATTTAGCTGGTTGGGCAACTTTACTAATTGTTGCAATTGTCTTTTTCACTGGTAACCGTTACGTAGATTATCTTTGTAGTGATAAACACAAAGTTCGTTTTATCAAGGGTTTAACTAAACATTTAAACCCAAATAATAAATCAGAAGAAGACTAGTGCTTCTTTTTATTTTACAAATTTTCAAATTTGTAACGTTGAAATATCTTTCAGAATGCCTTTATAGTTGGATTTTTATTGATACTACTAAATTGTTACATAATTTTTTCAATTCAACCTATATAATTAGAATTAACTAATCATGTCTAATTAAGGAGACTTTTTATGATCCACATCGTTACTGATACAACTACGCAATTAACTCCAGAAGAAATCCAACAACATCATATCCATCCAGTTTCTTTACAAGTCCTTTTTGAAGGAAAGACTTACAAAGATCAAATTGATATGAGTTCAAAAGAATTTTCTGAAATTTTGGCCACTAAAAAAGAGTTTCCTACTACTAGTCAACCTACCATGGGTGATTTTGTTAATACTTATCAATCAATTATTGATGAAGATCCAGATGCTCAAATTGTTTCAATCCATATTGGAAGTGTCTTAAGTGGAACTAGCAGTACTGCTGCAGTCGCTGCGCAACAATTTCCTAACAAAATCGTTGCTATTAATGGTGGCTCAGCTGTCCGTGGAACTGCTTTCCTAGTTTTAAAAGCTGCCCAACTCGCTGAAGCTGGCGCTGATATCGAAACTATCGAACAACGTATCACAGAGTTAGCTAAAAACACTAAGTTGTTTCTTTTTATTAACAATTTAGATTATTTAGTTAAAGGTGGACGTGCTAGCAAAGCAAGTGGTTTCATCGCATCCGTCATTAAATTAAAACCCGTTCTCCTTTTGGAAAACAACGATTTACAATTTAAACACAAATGTCGTGGTAAAAAACAAATGCGTAAAGTAGAAGATCAAGTAGTTGCGGATATCATTGCTAATCCGAATATCAAAGATGTTGGATTACCCTTCGTTGATGATGATACCGAAGTTCACCGCATCTCAGCTGAAATTCTCGAAGCCCGTCCAGATATCAACACGGTTATCAGTTATGCTAGCCCTTCTTTGATGCCCCATGCTGGTCCTGCTGGTTTCGCAATTATCTACAACGATCAATATTAATTTAGAGTCGTTTAATGGTCGTTTACCCCTTAAATAGTGATATATTAGGTATATAAGAAACAAATCATTATTTAAAGGAGAAATTCACTTGATTACATTAAAATCAGATCGTGAAATTAAAATGATGGCTGAATCTGGCGCTATTTTAGCTGGAGTTCACAAAGGTTTACGCGACCTTATCAAACCAGGTCTTGATACTTGGAAAATTGAAGAATATGCTGACAAATACATTACTGATCATGGTGCTACCCCATCCGAAAAAGGATTCGATGGCTACAAATTTGGGACTTGTATCTCAATTAACGACGAAGTTGCCCACGGAATTCCTCGTAAAGGCTTAAAGCTTAAAAAAGGTGACGTCGTTAAAGTTGACATGTGTGTTAACAAAGACGGTTTCGAAAGTGATTCTTGTTGGACTTATGCGGTTGGTGAAGTTTCACCAGAAGCTAAAAAGTTAATGGAAGTTACTAAGAAAGCTCTTTACAAAGGTATTGAACAAGCCCAAGTTGGTAACCGTATTGGTGATATTGGTGCTGCTATTCAAGAATACGTTGAAGATGAAAACGGGATGGGTGACGTTCGTGATTTAATCGGACATGGTATCCAACCTTCTATTCATGAGGATCCAGCAGTTCCTGCTTATGGTGAAAAAGGTCAAGGACTTCGTTTACGTCCTGGTATGACAATTACCATTGAACCAATGGTTACCCTTGGTACTTGGGAAATCAAAGATCGTTACGATAAAAAAGATGACTGGACATATTATGTTACAGCTGACGGTTCTCTTTCAGCTCAATATGAACATACTTTAGCAATCACTAACGATGGTCCTAAGATTTTAACTTCTCAAGATCCTGAAGCAGACGCTAAATATTTAAATAAATAACCAAATTAAAAGAGCTCGATGAAAAATTCATCGAACTCTTTTTTGTTAACTAATATTTTTTACCGAGAATATCTAAACTATATGAATTACCATCCATAATGGCAACGTCAGGTAAATGCGCCCACTTTTGGAAACCATTTTTCTTAAATAGTCCTTGACTAGGCACATTATGGGCAAAGATGAAGGCCACAATGGTCGTAATTCCAATTTTTGGTAACTGTGATTCAACGAAGGTTAACGCTTGTTGCCCTAATCCTTGATGTTGAAAATTACTATCAATATAAATTGAAATCTCAGCAGTTTTTCCATAAGCCGGACGACCATAAAAAGCTTCTAATGATACCCAACCTGCAATTTTTCCATTGATTTTCATTAACCAAATTGGATAATGATCTGGGGTAAAAGCTTGAAACCATTCTTCACGGCTTGCTACCGTAATTGGTTCTGTATCAGCCGTAGCTAATCGACCTGGAATTGCTTGATTATAAATATCCACGATTCGTGGTAAATCCATTTCACTTGCTAATTCGAATTCGGTCATCTTAGTCCTCCACAATTTCACGAAGTTTTTCTTCTGCTTTTGAAATTCTCATTCTCATCACACTCTTAAGTACAATGATGATGATTGATACAACAACTACCGTAAAGATAACTGTGAATAACGTTGCACCCAGTTGAACGCCTAATAAGTGCCATGAACCACCTTCAAAGAGTCCACTTTCACTGATAGTTGGGTTAACTGCCTTACTAGCAAATAATCCGGTTAGAATACTACCAACGATTCCGGCAACCCCGTGACATCCAAAGGCATCTAAAGTATCATCAATTTTAATAATTGGTTTGATTTTGTTAATAAAGAGGTAACTTGCAAGGGTTGCAACTAATCCGATGATCATTGATCCACCAACTGTTACGTATCCACAAGCTGGAGTAATGGCAACTAATCCACAAACAGCACCAGAACAGATTCCTAATAATGAAGCATTCTTTTTAAAGATTACATCAAGTACAATCCAAACTAACATAGCAGTTGCGGTTGCAATTGTAGTTGTAAGCATTGCTGTCATAGCAATTGTGTTAATTCCAAGTGCTGATCCAGCGTTAAATCCGTACCAACCAACCCAAAGCATTGATGTACCAAGTACAACCCAACTTAGGTTAGCTGGACTAGCGTTTTCTTTTACCAAACGAGGTCCAAGGAACCAGGCTAATACTAAAGCTGTCACCCCTGAGTTAATGTGAACTACTAATCCACCGGCGAAATCTAAAGCACCAAGTCCTTGTAAGAATCCACCACCCCAAACCATGTGAACCATTGGGTAGTAAACGAAGATTGACCAAAGAACAACAAATGAAATCAAGAATTTAAAGTCCATCCGCCCAACAATTGCTCCAACGAACAAAGCTGGTGTAATGATGGCAAACATCATTTGGAAAATAACAAACGTGACATTGTTAATTTTTCCATCAGTTAATGATGAAGCAGCTCCCATGTTAATGTTATGTAACATAAAGTTATGGAAGTCCCCAATTAAGTTCCAGTTGTTTCCTGAGAATGAAAGTGAATAACCACAAATCACCCAAAGTAAGACTGGAATACTACACATGATGAATACTGACATTAAAGTATTGTTAACTTGTTTCTTTGGGACCATTCCTCCATAAAAGAATGATAACCCTGGTGTCATAAAGAACACTAGTACTGCACAAATAAATACAAACGCGATGTTAGTTGCCATGAAAATCTCCCCTTAATCAATTAATGTAGCAAGTATAGGCGTCTCTTTTTTAGTTGTGTAGGTTTGATGTTAGTTATTGTTACATGAACTAAAAAAATCGCATTTTCCGAAGAAAATACGATTTTTTCTAATTATTAATTAAGCTAATTCAGAAGCTGGATTGTTAATTAAAACACGTTTGCCAGCAACATCAACTTTGTAATCAAGTTTAACTTGTTCGTCGTTATCCTTAACTACGTAAATCTTTTTACTATCACGAATGTATCCCATAAGAATATCATCGTTTGAATCTAAGACACCTTGACCATTTTCGTAAACTACTTCTGAATTATCAACTGTGAAAGGAATTAATCCAACCACGATACGTTTAATTGCAACTTTTTCCATAATAATTACCTCCAATGTTTTCTTTTACTGTACCACAACTTTATTCATTATCCTTAAGTTCTGATCTCTTAATTGTCTTAATTTTGTCTCCACCAATAATTAATTCGTCACAAACGTTAAGGAATAATCCGTGTTCGACTACTCCGGTACGTTTCTTCAAGTCTTCTGATAATTTTTCCAAATTAGCGTCTTTCGGAATTGTCATATTAATTAAGTAGTTACCAGAATCTGTTTCAAGAATGTCACCATTATCTTTGAATCTAAATTCTGGTTTGTAACCATTGTCTTTCAAGTAACGGAAGACACCCATTCCACCAAACGGAATAACTTCAACTGGTACAATGTGACCACCTAAGGAATCTGTGTACTTGCTTTGATCAACAATCCAAATATTCTTCTTAGACATATCGGCAACTAGTTTTTCAAAGAGTAAGGCAGCTCCCCCACCTTTAATCCCGTTAAGCTTCTTATCAACCACGTCAGCACCATCAACAGTTAAATCAACTTGGTCAATGGTATTAACATCGAGCATCTTCATGCCTAAGCTTTCAGCTAACTTTTCGGTTCCAACTGAGGTTGCCACACATTGAATATCTAACTTTTCTTCATTAATTCGTTTGTTAATAGCTTTAACAAAGTAGGCAGAAGTAGTTCCAGAACCAAGTCCTAATACAATGTGATCAGGAACAAGTGTTGCAGCATAAGCAGCTGCTTGAGCTTTTTGTTTTTCAATTTCTTCTTTAGTGATACTATCTTTATGAATGACGTTCAAGATTTCTTCACGTGTTGGAATTGAATTTTGAGCTCCAGCTACTTGAATCGTCAATGATGATGCATGGCTAGCATATAACATAGCTTGACGAATATTTGATAAATCAAGGTCAAGTTGTGATGCTAATGAACCAATGAATGTATCACCAGCGGCAGTCGTATCAACAACTTTTGCTGGGAATGGTGGAATTAAGGCATGATCACTTGGAGTAGCAAAGAATGCACCACGTCCACCAACTGTAATAATGACCATCTTAATGCCTTTTTTAAAGAAGTACATGGCATTATCAAGCATTGAAACTTCACTTTTAACCTCAATATCAGTTAAAGTAGCAGCTTCAGATTCATTTGGTGTAATAATATCAGTTAATTTTAATAATTCTTCAGGGAGTTGTTTTGCAGGAGCTGGGTTTAAAATAGTTTGAACACCATTAGCTTTTGCAATTTTAAAGGCTTCAATGATAGCTGGAATTGGAATTTCCAATTGTGCAATTATACGATCAGCATTAACGATAGCGTCTTTATGGGCATCAACATCTTCTGGTGTCATAGACATATTAGCGCCACCATATACGTAAATTGAATTTTGTCCAGATTTGTCAACGGTGATGTAAGCTTTACCAGTTTCTTGATCATTAGTAGTGATCAAGTCATCGACATGCATTCCATCGTCTTTAAATCCTTGAACCATCATTTTGGCATCATCATCATTACCTAGTTTGGTAATAAAGGTTGTATCAGCTCCAGAACGAGCTGCCGCAATTGCTTGGTTTGCACCTTTACCACCACCATGTGATTGTTGGTATGTATTAATTGCCAATGTTTCACCGGGTAGAGCATATTTTTCAACATTTAAAACTTTATCTACATTAGTAGATCCAACTACAACAATTTTTTTGGTCATAATTATTACCTCCTCATTTACAATTACATTATAACTCTTTCAATCCGATATGTAAGCGATTACATGCTCGCTTTTTTTAAATTCATTAAAGATTGTGAAAAAATAAATTAAGTTTGTACATTATATAATTGATTTATTTGCTGCTAGGATAGGCTTTTAACATAAAACCCACCGAATGCCAGTTTGTGAAATAAATATTAATTGAGCTAAACCCCTTGCAATAGTGATGTAAATCGCTTACATTAGTACATGTAGACGACAAGAAATGCAAAACGAAAAAGTGTCATACATAGGTTTCATTGTTTTGTTTCAACTTGTTACAACCGTAACTATAAATTATAAAGGAGATTTATTATGGCTGATAAAATGAAAGCTTTAGTAATGACTGGCAAGCAAGAAATGAAGATGGAAGAACGCGAAATTCCAACTCCAAAAGACAACGAAGTATTAATTGAAACTGCATACGCAGGTATCTGTGGTACTGATAACGCATTATTCAATGGACTTCCAGGTTCAGCAGATGCTGTTCCTCCAATCGTTTTAGGACACGAAAACTCAGGTGTTGTTAAAGCTGTTGGTAAAGATGTAACTAACTTCAAAGAAGGCGACCGTGTTTCTGTTGACCCTAACATCTACTGTGGTAAATGTTTCTACTGTCACATCGGTTTATTTGAAGAATGTGATAACTTATCAGCTGTTGGTGTTACTCGTGATGGTGGTCTAGAACAATACTTCACTGCTCCTGACACTGTTGTATACCATATTCCTGATTCAGTATCACTTAAAGAAGCTTGTTCAATGGAACCAATCTCATGTGGTGTTCACACTATGCACATCATGGATAACATCCAACCACATATGAATGCACTTATCATTGGTGATGGTTACATGGCTAAGATCTTTGCTCAATTATTAAGAGCTTACGGTGTTCAAGATATCACTATGACTGGTCGTCATGATGACTTACTTGCCCAAGAACAAAAACAATTAAACTTAAACCACGTTGTTAACACAACTAAAGAAGAAATTCCTAGCAACTACGATATCGTTATCGAAGCTGTTGGTACTCCTGAAACACAAGAAGCTGCTGTTAAACACACTAACAAGGGTGCTCAAGTTATGATGTTTGGTGTTGGTGCACCTGGTCAAACTTTCTCAATGAACACTTACGAAATCTTCAAGAAACAATTAACTGTTAAAGGTTCAATGATTAACCCTAATTCTTTCGAAGATACACTTGCATTATTAGAATCTGGTGCCGTAGATATCACACCATTCCAAGCAAATGTTATCAGCCTTGATGAAGTTGAAGGTGTTCTTAACCACACTACTCCTAAAGTAGGTAAAACAGTTGTTGCTGTTAACCCTGACCTTAAATAAGCTTTAAACGAGGAGAAATTTTTTATTGGCTACTAAAACAAAAAAAACACCTCGTACTATTTCAATGAAAGTTTCTATCGCATACTTTGTATTTTCATTACTTATCAATGCGTTAGGTAACGTTCTAACACTTGTTACAAGTGTTAAAGTTGGATCTTCATTCTTAGGTTCCGCTTATTGGACTGCCGCAGAAGCTAACTTAGGTATTGCATTACATGTTGACCTATTTACAATCTTCTTAGGCGCCGGGGTTGCTATCACAATTCTTAACGCAATCTTATTGGGTCATTGGGATTGGGGTCGTGCCATTGGAAACTTAATTTTCATGGTACCTTTCTCATTCTTGATTCAATTCTTCAATAACTTATTCATTCCAGGTAAGATTTTCGGAATTGCAATGAACCCAATCATTAACCTTCCAGTTGCTCATAACTGGATGATGATTATCTTCTATGTTCTTCTTAACTTCCTTGGAGTTGCTTTCATCGCTGTTGCCATCTCAATTTACCAACGTGTAAATCTTGTATTGCACCCTGCTGATGATTTAATGCAAATCCTTCGTTTCAAATACTGTAAAGGTAATGCTAACAAAGCGATGTGGCTTTCATACATTCCACCTACCATCATGGGTGTGATTGCATTAGCTATTACTCGTCAATTTACTAACTACGGATTAGGAACTATCTTTGCTTTCTTATTCCAAGGTGGAATTACTGGAGCATCTGATAAAGTTGTCTTTCCTAAATTGAAACATCAAGCTTTAGACGTTACACCAGAAACTGCTAGCAGTGATGGTTCAAACGTATCTGAAGATATTGATGAAGATATTAAAGCTAAAGATGCTGAACGTGATGCAAACAAATAATTAATATTATTCGATAGAACGTAACTTTTACGAGTTACGTTCTATTTTTTTCTTCTATATAAAGACTGAGTTTTAAGTTCCTAGGATGTCTGTTTTTGTAACATGAACATTCGTATAAGGTATGTTGACACTTATTATTTATCCATGGTATATTTTTAAAAATTTTATTTTTAGAAAACAAAGGAGGAATAAAAATGAAATCTTTATTTAGAAAGAAAGATATTAGTGGTCTTTTAGATCAAGCCACACCTTTAAAGAGAACTTTAAAAACTTGGGATCTCACATTTTTAGGAATCGGTGCCATTATTGGTACTGGGATCTTTGTTTTAACTGGTAAGGGAGCTTTAACTGCTGGCCCTGCCCTTGCAATCTCATTCTTAATTGCAGCTATCTGTTGTGGATTTGCCGGGCTCTGTTATGCTGAATTTGCATCAATGGCTCCAGTAGCAGGATCTGCATACACATATTCATTCATTGCCTTTGGAGAGTTTGTTGCTTTCATCATCGGCTGGGATTTAATCTTGGAATATGCATTAGCTGCTGCTACCGTTTCTGTTGGTTGGTCCGGGTATTTTGTTAGTATCCTAGAGAATATCGGGATTCATATTCCAACGGTGCTAACGGCTGCCGCAGGAACTACTCCTGGCGTGCACACTATTTTTAACCTTCCGGCATTCTTAATCGTAATTATCATTACATGGGTTATTTCATTAGGAATCAACGAAACTAAACGTTTGAACAGTATCATGGTAATTATCAAGCTAGCGGTTATCATCTTGTTTATCATTTTCACAGTTTGGTTTGTCAAAGTTGGTAACTGGAAACCATTCAGCCCATTTGACTGGTACTCATCACACAATGGTTCTGCAGCTGGAATTATCCCTGCTGCTTCAATCGTCTTCTTCGCCTTCATCGGCTTTGATTCAGTTTCATCAAGTGCTGAAGAAACAATCAATCCTAGTAAAACATTACCCCGGGGAATCTTACTATCATTATTCATCTCTACCATTCTTTATGTAATCATGACTTTGATTATGACCGGAGTTGTTAAATATACTGTTTTCGCTCAATACCTTAATGCTCCAGTGCTAGCTGTTTTAGCTGCTACTGGTCAAGGTTGGTTATCAGCAATTGTTGCTTTAGGTGCTGTAGTAGGAATGACAACAGTTATTCTCGTTATGCTTTATGGTCAATCACGGACCAGTTACTCAATGGCACGTGATGGATTATTTCCTAAAATGTTCAGTAAAGTTAACAAAAAAAGTCAAACTCCAGTCCTTGGAACTTGGTTCTTTGGAATTATTACTGCATTAGCTGGTGGATTTATTAACTTGAACATTCTGTCAGAATTAGTAAACATTGGTACGCTTTCTGCCTTTATATTAGTGGCATTGGGAATCTTAGTAATGAGATACACTCAACCGAAAGCTAAACGTGGCTTCAAAGCCCCACTGGTACCATTCACACCAATTATGGCAATTCTCTTTTGTTTAACTTTAGTAGCTGGATTGAACTGGGAAACTTGGGTTCGTTTCATCATCTGGTTAGCACTAGGAATGACCTTATACTTTGGTTACAGCCGGAAACACTCAGTTTTAAACAAATAAATTATGTAAAAGGATTAGATCAAATTGATCTAGTTCTTTTTTTATTCTTATAAATTTACCATTATAGTATTGTTCGTATTTAAAGTGAATGTTTGGTGTAATGTTATCTGACACGTTCACTTTTCTGCTAAGAAGTACTAATAAAACTACTAAATTATTAAGATTTGTTATTTACTTTATAAAAAATAAAGATTATCATTATAAAAAACTTAAGTTTTTAAATTTTATGGAGGTGTCCCAATGAAAAACTTACGTCATAGCAAGTTACTTTCATTTGCAATTATTGGGGTATCTGCCCTCGTACTAACTGGGTGTGGAGCCCAAAAGCACGATAGTAGTGCTCAAAAAGACAAGACTGTATCTGTTAGTGCTGGTTCAACTATCAATACCATGGATTCAAGTTTAAACACTGATATGTACGGTGCCCAAAACTTGTTCAATACCATGGAAGGTCTTTATCGTTTTACTGGCAAGAAGCTCGAACCTGGGGTTGCCAAAAGTATCGCTAAGCCAACCGATGGCGGTAAAAAATACACGATTGCTTTGAAACACACCAAATGGTCGAACGGCGATCCTGTGACTGCTAATGATTTCGTGTATGCTTGGCGTCGGATTGTCGATCCTAAGACTGGTTCTCAATATTCATACATATACAGTGGGATTAAAAATGCTGATGCCATCGTAGCTGGTAAAAAAGCTCCCGATACTCTGGGCATTAAAGCCTTAGGAAAATACAAACTTCAAATTACATTGGAACACCCTATTCCTTACTTCAATACTTTGGTTACTGGTAGTCAATTTCTCCCAATCAACCAAAAGACCGTCGCTACTTTAGGCGATAAATATGGTCTTACAAGTAAAGGTATGATCTTTAACGGACCCTTCAAACTCGAAAACTGGAAAGTTGGAGATACGGAATGGCATGAAGTTAAAAATAACTCATACTGGAACGCTAAGAACGTGAAGCTTAACCAACTTAAGTACTATTACATTGCTGATCCCAATACGGGATTGAATTTGTATGACACTAAGGTACTTGATCGTTATCAAGACTTAAGTGGTGACTCTGCTCGTCAGCTTTCACACAACAAGGATTTCAAAACTACTCCACAAAATTCAACTTCTTTCTTGGAAATGAATGAAAAAACACACCCTTACTTCAAGAATGCAAAACTTCGTCAAGCGTTGTCATTAACAATAAACCGTAATGAAACAAGCAATAATATTTTGGGTAAAACTGGTCTTCCAGCTCATCAACTAACTCCTTCTAATATGAGTAAAAACCCAACTACTGGAACAGACTTCACTAACGAACCTGCTATTGTAGCTGATCGTAAATACACCGAATACAATCCCGAAAAAGCTAAACAAATTTGGCTTGAAGGTTTGAAAGAAACTGGGCAAAAGGAAATCAATGTCACGCTTACCGCTGATAACACTGATACTACTAAGAAAGTGGCCGAATACCTCCAAAGTAACATGGAAAAAGACTTACCTGGGTTCCATATGACAATTAGTAGTGTGCCATTTAAGACCCGTATGCAAAGACAAGCCAACAAATCATTTGATATGATTACAGGTTCTTGGATGGCTGACTATCCTGATCCAACTAACTTCTTAGATTTGTTTACTACTGGTAACTCCAACAATGATGGGAGTTGGTCAAACAAGCAATATGATGCGTTAGTCAAGAAGGCAGAAACTACTGATGCTAATGATCCTCAAGCTCGTTGGCAAGATATGATTCAAGCTCAAGACATTCTTACTAAAGAACAAGGTGTTATCACTACTTACCAAGACAACAGCGCTGCTTTAACTAAACCAGACGTTAAAGGGTTCACTAGTACCCCAACTGGTATGTACGACATGGGCGCTGTTTACAAAACTAACAAATAACGGAGGCAAATAATGACAAAATATATTCTTAAACGTCTATGCTACTTATTTTTAACATTATTGATTATCGCCTCTATTACATTCTTCATGATGAAGGCCTTACCTGGTACTCCTTACACTAACCAAGCCAAGATGAGTCCAGCACAATTAACCGTAATGAATCATAAGTATGGTTTTGATAAACCAGAATACGTTCAATACTTCAAATACCTAGGTGGCCTACTTCACGGTGACTTAGGCACATCTTTCCAATTTAACAATCAACCCGTTACTCAATTAATTGGTGACCATATCGGACCATCAATGCAACTTGGGTTACAAGCCATGATACTTGGTAGTTTACTTGGAATTATTCTTGGTAGTATCGCTGCCATTAAGAAAAATACCTGGGTAGATGCTTTAGCAACTATCGTTTCAATTTTAGGAATCTCAATCCCCAGTTTCGTGTTAGCAATCTTGCTTCAATACTACTTGGGATACAAACTTCAATGGTTCCCCGTTGCTTTATGGCACGGATTTAGTTCATCAATCTTGCCAACCATAGCGTTGACAGCTTTCCCACTCGCAAGTATTGCACGTTACATGAGAACTGAAATGGTTGATGTATTAAGTAGTGATTACATCGAATTAGCGAAAGCTAAAGGTGACGCCACTTGGCAAGTAATCACTAAACATGCGCTACGTAACTCATTAATTCCAATCATCACAGTTGTTGGTCCAATGGCTGTTTCAATCATGACTGGTTCAATGGTGGTCGAATCAATCTTCTCAATTCCTGGAATTGGTGATCAATTCGTTCAATCAATTTTAACTAATGATTACCCTACCATCATGGGATTAACTTTATTCTATTCACTCTTGATGGTTGTTATCATCTTGGTAGTCGATATTCTTTATGGGGTTATCGATCCACGAATTAGATTAGGAAAAGGAGGAAAAGCATAATGAGTGATAAGTTACCAGCTCAAGAAACAGAGTTCCAATATCTCAGTAATGATTTATCAAATATCCCGACTGAGGCCTTTGGTACTTCAAGAACTTACTTCCAAGATGTTAGACGGCGTTTCTTCCACAATAAAATTGCGATGGTCTCTGCCATCATCTTAATTTTCATCATTCTGGTTGCCTTCCTTGGCCCAGCATTCGTTCCAACTGATCCTAATGCTCAACACGTATTATTTGCTAACCTCCCCCCTAAACTAGGTACCTTAAACATTCCTGGTATGAATGGAATCCAACACGTTGGTGGTCATACCATTGATGCTTACAAGGCTGCTCACGTTCCAGATGGTACTTACTATGTCTTTGGTACTGATTACCTTGGTCGTGACTTGTTCTCAAGAATCCTTTCTGGAACTCGTTTATCAATCATCGTTGCCATGGTTGCCACCTTACTTGATTTATTAATCGGGGTTCCTTATGGTCTAGTTTCAGGTTTAGCTAGTGAAAGAACTGATACTTTCTTACAACGTATCATCGAAATCATCTCATCTGTTCCTGATCTAATCATCGTTATCCTTCTTCTTGTTGTTTTGAAACCAGGTTTGACATCAATCATCATTGCCATCGCCTTCACTGGATGGATCACAATGGCTCGTTTGATTAGAGCTCAAGTATTCAAACTTAAAGAAAACGAATACGTCCTTGCTTCAGAAACTTTAGGTGAATCAAAATGGAAGATTGCTACAAAGCATTTAATTCCTAACCTTAGTTCAACTATCATTATTCAAACAATGTTCTCAATCCCTACTGCAATCTTCTTTGAAGCTTTCTTAAGTTTCATCGGGATTGGTATTCCTGCACCAAATGCTTCACTTGGTACTTTGATGAACGATGGTCAAAAAGCTTTCCACTTCTTGCCTTACCAAATGTGGATTCCAGCTCTCATCTTGAGTTTGATTATGATTACTACCAACTTAGTCGGTGATGGAATGCGCGATGCATTCGATCCCCAATCTGATTAGAAAGGAGGACCATGATGACAGATAAAGTTTTAGAAGTTAAAGATTTACGTGTCGATTTTACAACCTTAAACGGAACCGTTCATGCCATTCGTGACGTAAGTTTTGACCTATACAAAGGTGAAACTTTAGCCCTTGTTGGTGAATCTGGTTCTGGTAAATCAGTTACTGTCCGTAGCGTGATCCAACTTTACGCTAAAAACGCTATTGTAACTGGTGGTACCATTAAATTTCGTGGTCAAGATTTACTTAAATTAGCCCCGAAAGACATGGATCAAATTCGTGGAAAAGATATCTCTATGATTTTCCAAGATCCGATGACTTCACTTGATCCTACTATGCCAATTGGAAAACAAGTTGCTGAACCATTACTCGTGCATAAAGATGCTGATCACGCTGAAGCTATGAAACGTGCTCAAGAAGTACTTGAATTAGTAGGTATTCCAAACGCTAAAAACCGGCTGGGCGACTACCCTCACCAATTCTCTGGTGGACAACGTCAACGGATCGTTATTGCGATGGCAATCATCGATAACCCAGAAATTTTAATTGCTGATGAACCTACTACTGCTTTGGATGTTACTGTTCAAGCTCAAATCATCGCTTTATTAAAAGATTTACAAAAGAAAATTGGTACTTCAATCATCTTCATTACTCATGACTTAGGTGTTGTGGCTGGGATTGCTGACCGGGTTGCGGTTATGTATGCCGGTAAGATTATTGAATACGGAACTACTGATGAAATTTACTACGATCCAAAACACCCATACACTTGGGGATTATTGGATTCAATGCCTACTTTAGACATTAAAGGTAAACGACTCAAAGCTATTCCTGGTACCCCAGCAAACTTAATCAACCCACCTAAGGGTGATGCATTTGCTCCACGTAACGAATACGCAATGGCAATTGATACTCGTTTACAACCACCTTACTTTAAGGTTACTGACACACATTATGCTGCAACTTGGTTATTAGACCCTCGTGCACCAGAAGTTGTGCCTCCCCTATCAATTCAAAATCGTCAAAAGAAATACAAACCAGCAGGAGGTGAAAACGATGGCTAATGAAAAAGAACCCCGTAAAGTAGCAGTTAAGGTTCGTAACCTAAAACAATACTTTAACGTTGGTAAAAAAGATGAAGTTAAAGCTGTTGATGACATCTCATTCGATATTTATGAAGGTGAAACTTTAGGTTTAGTTGGTGAATCTGGTTCTGGTAAAACTACTACTGGACGCAGTATCATTCGTCTTTACGATCCTACCAGCGGAGAAATTGACTTCGAAGGTAAGAACGTTGCCAAGCTTAAAAAGAACGAATTAAAGGACTTTAGAAAGAACATGCAAATGATCTTCCAAGATCCTTATGCCTCATTAGACCCTCGGATGAAGGTTAAAGATATCATTGCTGAAGGAATTGACATTCATGGTTTAGCTAAAAATAGTGAAGACCGTGACCGTCAAGTCCGCTCATTACTTAAGCAAGTTAACTTAAACCCTGAATTTGCGAACCGTTACCCTCACGAATTCTCTGGTGGACAACGTCAACGGATTGGGATTGCCCGTGCGTTAGCTGTTCAACCTTCATTTATCATTGCTGATGAACCTATTTCTGCCCTTGATGTTTCTATTCAAGCCCAAGTGGTTAACTTATTACAAGATATCCAAGAAGAAAAAGGACTCACTTACCTATTTATTGCCCATGATTTATCAATGGTTAAATACATTAGTGATCGAATTGCTGTTCTTTATAAGGGTAAAATTGTTGAATTATCAGACACTGAAGAAGTTTATAACAACCCTCTTCACCCTTATACTCAAAGTTTACTTTCAGCTGTTCCGATTCCTGATCCTGATTTGGAAAGAAACCACAAAATTAAAACTTTTGATCACAGTAACCCTTTCAAAGAAGGAGAAGCTCTTCGAGAAGTACTTCCCGGACACTTCTTATACTGTGATGAAGCTACTGCTGCATCATTCAAAAACTAAATTAGTTTTAAGTCGAGATTTTAGAATCTCGGCTTTTTTTATTGTAGAATTGCCTTAATCAATAAAATATAAAGGAGATTATTATAATGAAAGCAATTGGTATTAAAGAATATGGTGGTCCAGAAAACATCGTTGAATTAGATGCAACTAAACCCCAAATTAATGATGATCAAGTTTTAGTGGAAACTAAAGCGGTTGGAATTAATCCATTTGATTGGAAAATTGCGACTGGTTCTGTTAAAGCATGGCTCAAACTCAAGTTACCAATCATTATGGATTCTGACTTCGCAGGTGTCGTCGTTGCAGTTGGTGCTAATGTGCAAGAATTTGCCGCTGGTGATCGTGTAGTTGGTTTTACATTAACTGGTGCTTCTGCTGAATACATTGCCGCAGATCCCAAGAAAATGGCTTTATTACCTGATAATGTTGATTTCACTACAGCTGCTGGGGTTCCAGAAGCTTCTATGACCATTTGGCAAGGAATCTTTAATCATGCCCACGTTCAACCTAACGAAAAAGTCTTAATTCAAGGTGGTGCTGGTGGCCTCGGTACTTTTGGAATTCAAATTCTTCATCAAATTGGTGCAAAAGTTTATACCACTGCTAGCGCTAAAAACGCTGACTTACTTAAATCTTTAGGTGCTGATGAAGTAATCGACTACCATACAACTAAGATTACGGATGTCTTATCAGATATGGACGTTGTGTTTGATACCATTGGTGGCGATACTGTGGCTGAAGACTTTGAAGTTTTGAAACCTTACGGTCGTTTAGTCTCTGTCCTTGGTGCTCAACCTAATGAATTAGCAAAAGAAAAACACCTTCGTGTGATGGACGAAAGTGCTGATTTTAATCACCTTGATTTACAACCAATGGTTGATAGTATCGCCCTTGGTAAAACTAAAGTTGTGATTGATAAAACCTTTCCATTCTCTGTGGACGGTGTGCGTGAAGCCATCGAAACTAGTCAATCACATCACGCAGTTGGTAAGTTGATTGTTGACTTTAGTAAGTAAAAATAATTATAATGAACTTGTGACTTAATCTATTGATAAGCACTGGAACTAGGACTAACATTATAAAGGCAATTATATTACCGGTTTGTGGTGGACCAATAATATATAAAAAATACCTACTAGCATTAGCTGGTGGGTATTTTTTATGTTCCACTATTATGTTTTACAAGCTAGTGGGTTTGCTTTATACTACTAATATGCAAAACAAACTAGATGAAGGTGGTGATTGCATGGCATCAGACGTTTCTAGCCAGATGTTAAAGGGAATTCTCAAAGGAATCATGTTGATGATTTTAGAAAAGAAACCTAACTATGGTTATGGAATTAGCCAGGAGATGAATAAATATGGATTAGAAACCATACCTAAAGGAACTATCTATCCCCTATTAGCCACGATGGAAAGACAAGGATTGATAAAAAGCAAACTGAAAATTTCTGAGAAAGGACCTGACCGAAAGTACTATTATGTAACACCTGAAGGAACTAAATCTAAATCAGAGTTTATTGATCAATGGCACATTTTACAGAATACAGTTACTAAACTAATTGACGAAGGGCAGAATAATGAAAACTAACGAAATTATCCAACTCAACAATCAACTACGCAAGCAGCTCAATCCGGAAAATAATAAATATTACACAGAATTATTAGTATATATTCGACTTAGAAGTTTTTCCGTTAATGAACATGATGGTGAATCTATGTTATTGAATATTTTACAGGATATTATCGATGCACAAAATGATGGAATTAGCGCCAAGACATATTTTGGAGAAAATCCACAAATGGTCGGTAATAGGATTTTAAAAGAAAATAATATTAGTATTATGACAACTGTAAAAGGTGCTCTTTATTACCTATCAATTTTTCTTTTTATGTTTCTTCTTCCATCAGTGGTTAACTATAATAAACCAATTGATGTGGGTACAATATTAATTACTGTTGTTACTGGCGTTATTTTGTTTTTCATCACATCCAGAATACTAATCATTAAAAAAATTAGCACCATAGCATCAATGCTTCATATTTCAACTTTATTAATTGAAATGGCAATAATAGTTTTTCCAACCATTATATTATTAACACATATTCATACATATTTAATTTTTAGATTAACTGGTATGACTGGAATCACTATATTATCAATGTGCTTACTAGGATATTTAATCTACTTTTTCATTTTTAAAAGAAATAAAACCGCAGTTAATTGGTCCATTTTTAGTTTGATTTTTATCATTCTAATATTTGCAATCTACACTAGAACTATTCAAGGATCTTATTTAATTGATACTAAATCTGGTCAAAGTTTATCAACAAATATTACCATTGCAATTCTAGTAATTTGGTCAGTTATTAATATGATATTTGCTTTTATATCTAGTAAAAGAGATTAAGAAAAAACAGCAAATCCAATAAGATTTGCTGTTTTTGTTTTATTTAATTTTTGCAACAATCACTAGTGCCAAACTTACACCAGATAAAATAAAAGCTAATGAGATTGACCAACCAAATATTCCCTGTGGACTGTTATAAGCGACAACTGGTAATAATGAAGTCAACTTATCATCTGTAGCAGCTTTCCAAAAAGTATAAATAGCAGTTGACCAACATCCAATAGTTACTAAAATTGAAACAATTGATAAATTCTTTAACATAAATTTCTCCTAAATTGATAAAACAATATTATTTTATCAATTTTAACATATCCCCAAAAAAGCGATTCAAACCATTGTAAACGGTTACATTAGGTGTTAATATACTGTTGCAGAAAGAAATAGCTGCAATTAAATCATTTAGGAGGTCCGATTATGAGACTAGCATTATTCATCAAATCATACTTAAACACTGAAGTTCGTCACGGTTTCTTCACTAAACCAGGGACCTCTGTCGAACTGTTTAAATTGCTTAAAAAATAACTACTAAAAATGACATCCGCTTTTTAACGGATGTCATTTTATTTTATCTAACTAATTGAGCATAGCGATTAAAGAAACTCTTATAGCCCATGTAACAGCCAATAATTGAACTGATTGAAGTAATCCCTAGTAACATAAAAGTTACCATAATTTGATATTTAATAGCTAATACTGGATCTGCCCCAGCAAAAATCATTCCTGACATCATACCAGGTAAAGCCACCAATCCAACTGTCTTCGCAGTATCAATGGTTGGTTGTAAACCAGTTTTAATTGAATCACGGATGATATTCTTACTTGCCATCATGGGAGTTGCTCCTAAAGCAAGCATTTCCATCACTTGACTCCGACGATCTTTAAACATTGAGGTCATAGTTCTAAAACAAAGACCCATCGCAACCATCGAATTACTAACAATCATCCCGGTCAATGGAATAATTTGTGATGGAATAAATTTAACGGAACCATCAAGCACTAGCACTAGTAAAATTACAATTGTACTAGTGGCAATCGCTGTTAATGAAATTTGGAATGCATGAGCAAGTCCATTACTTCTTCCTTTGGCATTGTAAGCACCATTAAAGATAATGATAGCAATCAAAGCAATTGTTAAGAACCAGTTATCGACTTTGAACACATATTTCAAAACATATCCAACAATGAAAAGTTGAACCACACAACGAATCGTCGCAATAATTAATGATTTAGCAATTCCTAAATCTTGTTTATATCCAATCCAAAGCGCAAATAGTACAAATACTCCTGTAAGAGCTAAAGCCGTATTAGAAACGATTAAATTATGCATCGTCGCGTACCTCCGTCATTTGTCCAGCAGTAATATTATAAAGATGTTTAGATAAACGAATCTCTTCTTCATCATGAGTAATCATAATAACTGTTACATCGTGTTTGGCATTAAAGTAATCAATCATTTTATGAACACTTTCCTTACTAGCAGGATCCAAACCAGTGGTAACTTCATCAAGAATGAGCACATCTGGAACGAACATTACGTTACGTAATAAAGCAACCCGTTGTTTTTCTCCCCCTGACAAACTAGTTACTTGGCGATCTAAATCAGCTGCACCTAAGTCGACTGTTTGAAGCGCCTTAATCGCATGTTGTTCATCAAATGGTTTCTTCCGAATTTGGTACGGAAACTCCAAGTTTTCTCGCACAGTATCACCAAATAACGTTGGTTGTTGAACGGCATAAGAAACTTTTCTCCGGTATGAAACCGCATTAAGGTCCTTAACGTTTTTTCCTTCAAAGTACACTGCACCAGAAGTTGGGGTAAGCAATGAAGCTAAGAGCTTCACAAAAGTTGATTTACCACTACCTGAAGGTCCAGTAATGGTAACAATATCAGCTTTCTCGATAGCAAAATCAATGTCTTTTAAAATCTGACGTTGATCGATATCGTAGCAAAGTTTTTTAGTTTCTAACTGTGGCATTTATCTTCTCCTATCTATAATCACAATATGATTATACGCTATATTTGAAATCTGTAAAAATTTTCCCGATTTGCCTAGGTGAAATCTTGAATTAACGGGGTTTGCTGTTATCATGCTATAATTATACTAATAGAAGCAAGTAAAGGAGCTCCAATGAGAAACGAAAAAAACAATTATCGTCCTAACCGACGTAATTTTAGCAACAATCGCAAAAATAATAATGTGCACGTTGAATTAAATCAACGGGTTACAGTTACAATCAAACGCCTTGGAATTAACGGTGAAGGGGTTGGATATTACCGTCGTAAATTAATCTTTATTCCAGGTGCTCTTCCAACCGAAGTAGTCCAAGCTGATATCACTGATATTCAACCTAAATTTCTTCGGGCTAAGGTCGTTCAAATCGATAAGAAGAGTAAATTCAGAGTTGAACCACGTGATGCCTACGCTGGTGAAGTTGGTGGCTTTGAACTGGAAGACTTGGAATACAGTCAACAACTCAAATTCAAACGTGACTTAGTCAAACAAGCCCTCAGCCGCTTCCACCCCCGTGGTTACGAAAAATATGATGTTCGTCCTACAATTGGAATGGAAAACCCATATGAATACCGTAATAAGGCTGCTTTCCAAGTTCGAACTAATGAAGACGGCTATGTAATCGCCGGACTCTATAAAGAAGGAACACATGAAGTTGTTAATATGCAAACTTGTTCCGTTCAATACCCTATTACAATGAAAGTTATGCGGGCCGTAGTTGACATGGTTGAAGATTTTGAAATTCCAACTTATGATGAAAAGACTCATTCTGGTATTTTGAAAACCATCGTTGTGCGTGCTGCTTTAAACACTAACGACGTGCAAGTTGTCTTCATTACCAATTCACCTAAATTATTAAAGAAACAAAAATTAATTATGCGAATTGCCGAAGAACTTCCAGAAGTTACTTCAATTATGCAAAACATCAATCCCGGTGACACTCCCCTTATTTGGGGAGAAAAGACAGTTCATTTGGCTGGTAACGAAACCATTACCGAAAAAATTGATGGCTTAGCATTTGATTTATCACCTCGTGCCTTCTTACAATTAAATTCAATCATGACTCCAAAACTTTATCATTTAGCTGGTGAAGCCCTAGACCTTGATGCAGATGACTACTTAGTTGATGCTTATTCAGGGGTTGGAACTATTGGATTAACTTTAGCTGATCAAGTCGCTGAAGTTCGTGGGATGGATACAGTTGAAGAAGCAATTGCTGATGCTAACGAAAACGCTAAAATCAATCACATTGATAATGCAGAATATTTCTACGGTAAAGCAGAAGATATTCTTCCCCAATGGATGGCATCTGGTTGGCGTCCAACTGCTTTGGTAGTTGATCCACCTCGTGTTGGTCTCGATCAAGCGTTAATCGATACTATCCTACAAACTCGTCCTGAAAAATTCGTTTACGTATCATGTAACCAATCAACTTTAGCGCAAAACTTAGTTCAATTAACTAAGTCTTACAACGTTGATTATTTACAACCGGTTGATATGATGCCACAAACACCGCATGTCGAAGTTGTCGTTAAATTCACCCTTAAAAAATAGGAGAGACATTTTATGAATCCATTTTTCAACGGGAATAATGATGATAAAGATAAAGACGAAGATCAACAAAATCAAATCTTTCCGTTTTTGCCACCTAACTATGCTGTAGTTGTAAACGCACAAGGAAATGTAAAGATTAACAAAGTGGGATTTTCTTATACTTCCCTCTTCTTTGGAATTCTACCTGCAATTATGCGAGCTGATTGGTATAATCTGGCTTGTATGGTAGGAGTTGAATCATTTTTTGCCATGTTATTAACCTATATAACTGGAATGGACTTATCAGCTTCATTTAAATCACTAGGATTATTCTTTGAAATTCTTTGGGGTGCCATCTACAATTTAATGTATTTTAGACATCTTCAAAACAAAGGCTACATTCCAGAAAATGAAAATTCTAAAAACTTATTATTTAAAAATCATTATTTCAAAAAAATAACCAAATAAAAAAATCCTCTTCGTTTGAAGAGGATTTTTTGTTTATTCTATTTTATAAGAATGCAGTAACTGTTGCAGCAACAATGATTAAAGCTAAACCTGTAAGAGTAGCAACCATTTCTTTGCTGGTTTTCTTTTGGTGAAGCATGTAGATACCAGTAAGAGTAGCAACAACTACACTAACTTGTGATACTACGAAGGCAGTAGACATACCTAAGAATGCTGGTTGAGCAGCAACTAAGTAAGCTAATGCGGCGATACCAAAGAAGAAACCACCAACGATTTGTTTGTATGAAACAGCTTCTTTAAAGACGTTTTCTGATTTGATGTTCATCAACCCATAAATAACAGCCATTAATAACATACCGATTGTTTGTGGTAAGAATGCTTCCAAACCGCTCATAGCAGCAGTTCTAGGAATGAATCCTTTAGCCCAAGTTAAGTTTTCAGCTTGTGGTGCAGCTGAGTATAACCAGTAACCGATAACACCAATTAATTGGTAAATAGTAGCTTTCTTCAAAGCTGCTGTATCAGTGTTTTCTTTGTTTGAGCTCCAAGTAGTAAGAGTTGCACCAAGAATAATTACGATTAAGGCAATAATTCCGATGAACTTGTGCATTGCACCTGGCCAACTACTTAACGCAAAGGCACCCCATAATGCAGTAACGATTAATTGGAATGCAGTTGTAATAGGCATAACACGTGATGAACCTACAAGAGTGTAACCCTTGAAGGCCATGATTTGACCAAAGCCCCAACCTAGTCCAGAAAGAATTCCGAATACTAAGTTCCAACCAGTTGGGAAACCACAACCAGTAACGATAAATACGACAAAGGCAACAATAACGGCACCAATAGTAGCACCTAGAATTTGGTTTGAAGGTTTACCACCGATTTTTGATGAGACAGTTGGGAAAAGCCCCCAACCGATAACTGGAATAAGTCCGATTAATAAAGCTAACATAATTATATCCTCCAATATTTATTAAATATTTTTGTTTATTTATTTAACATATTTATTATAACGCAGTGTCTATTTATATGAAAGCGATTTCATTCACTTTTTTTAATTAATTTCCGGTTTAAAAGTTCGGGCAGCTGAAACCGCACGCTGCCAACCGTTGTACAGTTTTTCACGTTCTGTTTTTTCCATATTTGGTTCAAACATTTTCCCCGGTTCATGAATCGATTTCACTTCATCAATATCTTTCCAATAACAAGTTGCCAGTCCAGCTAATACAGCCGCACCGAACGCCGTTGTTTCTTCATCCGCTGAACGTTCCACTGGTTTATTTAGGATATCAGCCTGAAATTGCATCAAATAACTATTCCGACTAGCTCCCCCATCAGCCCCTAATTGGGGAATCTGAATATTAGCATCCGCTTCCATTGTATCAATAACATCTTTAGTACTATAAGCAATTGATTGTAAAGTAGCTTTGACAATATCATCATCATTGGTACCACGGGTAATGCCAAAAATTGCTCCACGAACCGTTGAATCCCAATATGGTGCTCCCAGTCCAGTAAAGGCTGGCACTACATAGACTTCATTATTGTTCGTTGAACGTTTAGCGGCAATTCGAGAGGCTGGAATGCTGCTAATTAAGCCTAATTGATCACGCAGCCATTTCAAGGCGTTTCCAGCGGTAAAGATTGAACCTTCCAGCGCATAACACACCTTCCCGTTCATTCCATAAGCAATGGTCGTTAATAACTTCTCATCAGATATTTCTGGTTGATCACCAGTATTCATCATAATGAAAGCCCCATCACCGTAAGTCGTTTCTACCATTCCTGGTTCAAAGCCCATTGATCCGATTAAAGCTGCTTGTTGATCACCAGCAATACCAGCAATGGGAACTTGGACCCCATAGAATTGATAGTTTTCAGTGGTTCCATAAACTTCATCGGAAGCGTGAACTTCTGGCAACATTTGCACTGGAATATGTAAAATGTCCAAAATTTCTTGATCCCATTTTAATTCGTGAATATTGTAAAGCATCGTTCGACTAGCATTACTGTAATCGGTAATATGATATTTTCCATCTGAAAGTTTCCATACTAACCAACTATCGATTGTTCCAAACAATAACTCACCTTGTTCCGCACGCGTCTGTGCGCCTGCAACATGGTCTAAAATCCAGCGAACTTTAGTCGCAGAAAAATAAGCGTTCAAAACTAAACCGGTTTTTTCATGAATCATAGGACCGTAACCATTGTCACGGAGTTCATTAGCGATGCCGGAAGTCTGCTTTGAAAGCCACCCAATCGCATTGTAAATTGGTTTACCAGTATTTTTATCCCACACGACGGTGGTTTCACGTTGATTGGTAATTCCAATAGCTTTAATGCTTTCGGGATGAATACGCGCATCAATCATCGCACTCGAAATAGCAGATAAAACAGAACTCCAAATTGTATCAGGATCCTGTTCCACCCAGCCGTTTTTGTCACATATTTGGGGAAGCGGTTTGGTACTTTCAATGACCTTTCGACCACTATGGTCATAAAATACCGCCCGGGTACTCGTTGAGCCTTGGTCAATGGCAAGGACATACTTAGTTTCATCGTTTTCCACTAAGTCTCCCTCCTTTCTGAGGTTAATTCGATTAATCATACCATAATTATATTAAAACAAAAAAGGAGCGACAATAATTGTCACTCCTTTTCAGCAGTTAATTAACGTTTGATTTGTACTCGAATATCAGCATCAATTTCAACTGGTTCAACTTCTTCTTTGTAGTCGAAGTTAGCTTCTTTAAAGTATTTTTTCATTTCATCATTGATGATGTTTAAATCACGGACATCACCTTTTTGACGGTTGATTAATAGTGTGTATTCACTAGTATCTTCATCAACATTTTCAAAATCGTAAAGTACATCTACTGTGTTCAAAATTTCTTGAATCATTTGGCGTTCTGTCATTTCCATAATTATGTATCCCCTTAGATAATTTCTAACCCTAACAATAGTCTTATTAATTCAATTTGTAAACAAAAATATCTTACAAATAAAAGCGGATTGAAACAGTGATATAATGGGATTAATGACTACATTGATAAAGGACGTGAAATAATGGAAAATAAACGTGTAATTAAACTTGATTCAGCGGAAAATGTCCGTGAATTAGGTGGATACCAAACTATGGACGGGCATCACGTCAAATGGCATAAATTACTTCGTTCTGGTAGCTTAGGTTTTATTAATGAAAAAGATCTCAAATTTTTAGAAAATTATGGTGTCAGATATGATGTTGATCTTCGTTCTGGCCAAGAAGTTAAAGACATTAAGGACTTAGTTGATGGGAGCAAATTACACTACATCTTCGACCCTGTTTTTAATGAGGATCGTACTGATAACTCTCAAGATCCCAAAGAATTCCGTAAAATTGTCGAAGAAAATCCTAAGTATGGATTGGATCATATGGAAGATGTTTACCGCCAAATGATTACGCAGGCTCCTTGTCGAAATGCTTTTCATGAATTGTTCATGATTCTATTAGAAAATAAAGATAATGACCAATCTGTCCTCTTCCACTGTACCGCAGGAAAAGATCGGACCGGAATGTCAGCTGTCTTTATTCTCGCAGCCTTGGGTGTGGATATGGAAACCATCCGTAAAGACTACATCATGACTAACGAAGTGGTTAAAGATATTATTGAAAAGAAAGTCCAAGAAGTTCGAACTGCTGGTTTTTCTGACCATGCCGCTGAAAACTTACGGGTCCTTTATAGTGTTAACATGAAGTTTCTAGATGCTGCTTTAGAGGAAATCGATAAAAATTATGGTACCATGCAAAACTTCTTACATGATGGATTAGATTTAACTGAAGCTAATATCGATGAGTTAAAACAATTATATCTCGATTAAATTTGTCGAATTTAGCAGGTTATGATACCATAACTACAAATAGTTTTATTTCTGTGATGTCAGAAAATTGGCGGTTGCTGCGAGCCATGCAGGAAATAAAATGAATTACCTAACAACTAAAATTTAAATATTAAAAGTGTAGACTTCGGTCTAAACGTGGGTGGTACCGCGCATAAATGCGTCCCTGTAGCTTAATTGCTATGGGGACTTTTTTTACACTTAAATTTGGAGGACAACATGGATATTCTTGAAGATTTACAATGGCGTGGCGCCATTAACCAACAAACCGATGCTGAAGGATTAGCTAAAGAAATTGCTGATCACAAAATCGCCCTTTACTGTGGGACTGACCCTACTGGTGACAGTATGCACATTGGTCACTTAATTCCCTTTATGATTTTGGAACGTTTTGCTAGATACGGTCACCATCCCTACATTTTAATTGGTGGTGCAACTGGTTCAATCGGTGATCCTAGTGGTCGTAAATCAGAACGTCAACTTCAAACCATGGACCAAGTTCATCACAACGAAGCTGCTTTAACTAAACAAATGAAACATTTATTTGGTAAAAATTCTGATATTACCATCGTAAATAACTACGACTGGACTAAAGACGTTAGTTTGCTAGACTTCTTACGTGATTACGGAAAATTATTTAACGTTAACACAATGTTGGCTAAAGACGTGGTTGCTAGTCGTTTGGATCAAGGAATTTCATTTACTGAATTTACTTACCAAATTTTACAAGCCTTTGATTTCTACCATTTATACAAGGATCACGATGTTCAATTACAAATTGGTGGTTCTGACCAATGGGGTAACATCACTACCGGGACTGATTTAATTCATAAGTTAGCTGGTGCGGATGCCAAAGTCTTTGGTTTAACTATCCCACTAATGGTTAAAGCTGACGGTACTAAGTTTGGTAAAACTGCTGGTGGTGCCGTCTGGCTTGATCCAGAAAAAACTTCACCTTACGAATTCTACCAATTCTGGTTTAACCAAGATGACCGCGATGTCGTTAAATACTTGAAATACTTCACTTTCTTAGACAAAGACCAAATTGATGCTTTAGCGGAAAAAGTTGAAACTGAACCTTGGAAACGTGAAGCACAAAAAGTCCTTGCTGAACAAGTTACTGAATTTGTCCACGGTAAAGCTGCGGTGGAAAATGCTGAACGTATATCAGCAATTCTCTTCAAAGGTGACGTGCAAAAACTTTCTACTGAAGAAGTTGCCCAAGCCTTTAACGGTGTGCCAACCTCAGAAATTGCGGCTGAACCAGTAAACGTAGTTGATTTAATCATGGCCGTTGGTGCTGATAAATCAAAACGTCAGGCACGAGAAGACGTTACTAATGGTGCAATTACTATTAATGGTGTCAAAGTTACCGATGTTGATGCTACTATCAACCCTGCTGATAATTTTGATGGTAAATATGTCATCGTTCGTCGTGGTAAGAAGAAACATTTCTTAGCCAAAGTTAAATAAAACAACTTAAAGAAGCCTTTTCAGGCTTCTTTTTTGTACTCAGATTTTAATCTCGATATACTTTAATTAAACAGAAAGTGAGATGTAATTATGAATCAATATGTAGTAATTATTGGCGTTGGACCTGGATTTGGGCTCTCAATTGCGCGTCGATTTGCTAAAGCTGGTAAAACGCCAATTATGGTTGCCCGGAAAGAAAATGCTTTAAAGGGGTTTCAAGCTACTTTAAAAGCTGAAAATTTACCATCTGAATACATGATTGGTGATGTGACTAAGTTTGCTAATATCGAACAAGTATTAAAAGATATTCAAGCTAAATTTGGGGTTCCTGAAACGCTAGTTTATAACGTTGGTATCAAGAAACTAGATACCCCATTCTCAGAAACCATGGATCAAATTGAACTTACTTATGCAGCCAATGTTTTCGGTGCCATTAACGCCACTCGAAGTTACGTAAATATGATTGCTGATAAGTCACAACCCCATAATGTGTTAGTTACCGGTGGTGGCGCAGCTTTTGCTCCACAGGCTGGTAATGTGACTCTTTCAGCTACTAAAGCGGCCCTTCATAACTATGTCTTCTCATTAGCTGATTCACTACAAGCGACTAACGTTTACGTTGGTTTGATTACAATTCAAGCTCTAGCTAATAGTAGCGCTGAAATGGCCCCTGATAATGTTGCAAAATTGTACGTTCAAGCTACGGAAGACCGTAATGCTAAAGAAATTAAATTTCCTAAAATCGCGACTGACTTTTAAAACCAACTAAAAAATCCCCTAACGAAAAATCATCGTTAAGGGATTTTGTTTTTTAAATACTAAAAGCTTTAATTAATTGTTTAGTTTGATCAAGATTGATTTGTCCAGGAGTTGATTCCTTTCCAACAGAAGCATATGTTAGCATTGATCCAGTTAGGAGACCACCAATTCGTGACATTTTTCCAATTTGTCCCATTGCTGTGGTAGCAACTGGAACTTCTAGTTCATCGTTCATTTTATTGGTAACTAGCATCAAATTAATTACATCTACCGCTGAGTTTGGCATAACAGATAGTTTAACGACATCCGCGTTTGTAGCGGCCATTTGCCGTAATGAATCTTCCATTACAGCATTGCTAGGAGTTTCATCGAAATCATGATGTGTCATGATTGTTTTAATGCCATTTTCATGAGCAAATTTAACAACTTCAGCAGCTTGATCGCCAATTGTGTTACATTCAATATCAATTACATCTGCCAATTGGTTTTCAATGAAAAATACTAATAATTTACGATACAATTGTGGCGTAACATCTTTCATTCCGCCTTCTTCACTAGTTCTGAGGGTCATCAATAATGGAATGTTGCCTAAAATCCGACGAACTTTCTTAGACAAGTTAATCAATTCAATTGAACTATTATTTCTAAGAAAGTCGTCCACGCGCCACTCTACCATATCAGGTTTCTTATTTACCATTACACCAGCTTGGTGAAGTACCATTGTGTCGCTTTCTTCAATAATGGGTGACACCGTAATTGGTTGCTGACCCACCGTTGTGTATTTAACTGTAAAAACTTTCTTTTTCATTAGTGTCACTCCTATCAAAGTTATGTTGTTATTATTAAACCGCTTCTTAAATTGTAAGTCAAACATTTTGTAACATTTTTGCAACATAACTGAAATTTTCATGTAACAAAAAAAGACCAGCTCAATTCGAGTTGGTCTTTTAACGTTATTTTATAAACTTTGAGTAGTAAATGATTGTGATTCTAATACTTGGAGAATAGCTTCCACAGTGTCTAAAGCTGTGAATAATGGAATATCGTGTGAGATGGCAGCACTACGAATCTTAGCACCGTCTTCTTCACTTTCTTTTTCATTTGAAATCGTGTTAACGACCATTTGAATTTTCTTATCCATCATTTGTTGTAATAAACTGTCTTCTTCGCCTAGTTTACCAACGGTCGTTACAGGAATTCCGGCCTTTTCAAAAGCTTTGGCAGTTCCTTCAGTAGCTAAGATTTGGTAACCCAAGTTCCAGAAACGTTTAGCTAAAGCACTAGTTTCTGCTTTGTCACCATCTTTAACTGTAAACAAGATCCGTCCGTGATCTGGCACGTGGAGTTTAGCAGCTTCAAAGGCTTTGTATAAAGCTTTTGATAAAGTAACATCAGATCCCATAACTTCACCGGTTGACTTCATTTCAGGTCCAAGCAAACTGTCAACATCATTCAATTTAGAGAATGAGAAGACTGGTGCCTTAACGTGGATGAGTTTACTTTCAGGAGCAAGACCAGTCTTATAGCCTTGTTCTTTAAGTGATTTACCTAAGATGATGTTAGTTGCAACTTGCGCCATTGGAATTCCGGTAACCTTACTCAAGAACGGAACTGTCCGACTAGCACGTGGGTTAACTTCGATCACGTAAACTTGTTCGTTATGCACGATGAATTGAATGTTCATTAAACCGATACAACCAAGTTCAAGGGATAATTCTTTCGTGTATTTAATGATTTGATCTTTAACGTCTTGTGAAAGTGTTTGTGATGGATAAACAGCCATTGAATCACCAGAGTGAACTCCGGCACGTTCAATATGTTCCATGATACCTGGAATTAAGACATCTGTTCCGTCACTAATGGCATCAACTTCACATTCTTTACCAGTTAGGTATTGATCAATTAAAACTGGATGATCATTTGATACCTTAACCGCATTGCGCATGTAGTTTTCCATGTCAGCACGTTTGTTAACGATTTCCATTGCACGTCCACCAAGAACATAACTAGGACGAACCACGATTGGGTAACCAATTTCATCCGCACATTTAATGGCTTCAGCGACTGTGCTGGCAATTCCACCAGTTGGTTGAGGAATGCCCAACTTCTTAATTACTTTATCAAATTCATCACGGTCTTCAGCACGGTTTAAATCTTCAACTGAAGTTCCAAGAATTTTAACACCGCGTTCAGCTAATGGTTCTGCTAAGTTAATCGCAGTTTGACCACCAAATTGAACCACAACACCCTTTGGCTTTTCTAAGTCAATGACGTTCATAACTTCTTCCACAGTTAGTGGTTCGAAGTAAAGTTTGTCAGAGATTGAAGAGTCAGTTGAAACCGTTTCAGGGTTATTGTTCATGATGATAGCTTCATAGCCAGCTTTTTTGATGGCTTCGACTGAATGAACAGTAGCGTAATCAAATTCGACCCCTTGTCCAATTCTGATTGGACCTGAACCTAAGACTAAGACTGATTCTTTATCAGTCTTTTCACTTTCATTTTCGAGTTCGTAAGTACTGTAGAAGTATGGAGTTTCAGATTCAAATTCTCCGGCACAGGTATCAACCATTTTGTAAACTGGGATAATGTCGTTTTTAACTCGGAAAGCACGAACTTCATCTGCAGTTTGGTTCCATAACTTAGCGATGTTTTCGTCTGAGAACCCATTGCGTTTAGCAATCTTCAAAGTATCAACATCATTGATGCTTTCGCGTAATGCTTCGGTAATTTCGTAGATGTGAAGTAATTTATCTAGGAAGAAGATGTGAATCTTCGTCATCTTAGCTAAGGTTTCGATTGAATATCCTCGTTTGATAGCTTCATATAGATAGAATAAACGATCATCTTGAGCCTTAATAATTCCTTGATTTAATTCTTCGTCAGTTAAATCAGTTAATTCTGGGTCATCCAAATCTGTAAGGTCAATATCAAGTGATCTAACGGCTTTTAAGATTGAACCTTCAATGTTACGGTCAATGGCCATAACTTCCCCTGTGGCTTTCATTTGGGTTCCTAAAGTACGATCTGCTTTAGTGAACTTATCAAATGGCCAACGGGGAATTTTACATACGACGTAATCCAAAGCTGGTTCGAATTCTGCATAAGTAGTTCCAGTAACTGGATTCATGATTTCATCAAGGTTTAAACCAACCGCAATTTTAGCAGCAACTCTGGCAATTGGGTAACCAGTGGCTTTTGAAGCTAAAGCACTTGAACGACTAACACGAGGATTAACTTCGATGACGTAGTATTTCATACTGTCTGGATTCAAAGCTAATTGGACGTTACATCCACCTTCAATTTTCAAAGCTCGAATAATCTTCAATGCGGCATCACGAAGCATTTGTACTTCATCATCAGATAAAGTTTGAATTGGAGCAAACACGATTGAGTCCCCGGTATGAATACCAACTGGATCAAAGTTTTCCATGTTACATACGACCATGGCGTTATCAGCAGCATCACGCATAACTTCAAATTCAATTTCTTTGTATCCAGCAATACTTTGTTCGATTAGAACTTGAGTTACTGGTGAAAGGTATAAACCATTTTCACAGATTTCACGAAGTTGAGCTTCGTCATCAGCGATACCACCACCAGTTCCACCCATCGTAAAGGCAGGACGCACAATTACGGGATAGCCGTGTTTGTCAGCAAAGGCAACCGCTTGATCAACTGTATTAGCAATCGCAGATTCAGGAACTGGTTGTTTTAAATCGCGCATTAATTGACGGAATTGTTCCCGGTCTTCAGCTTCGTTGATGGCTTTCAAATCAGTACCAAGTAACTTGATCCCCATTTCGTCAAGAATCCCTGAGTCAGATAATTCTTTGGCCATGTTCAAACCTTGTTGACCACCAAGCGTTGGCAAGATGGCATCAGGACGTTCTTTCCGAAGCACCTGTGAGACAAAGTCGAGCGTCAAGGGTTCGATGTAAACTTTATCAGCAACTTCTTTATCAGTCATGATAGTTGCGGGGTTTGAGTTAACCAAAACAACTTCGTAGTCGAGTTCTTTTAAAGCAAGACAAGCTTGAGTTCCTGAATAATCAAATTCAGCGGCTTGACCAATAATAATTGGACCAGAACCAATTACCATAATTTTTTTAACATCTGTTCTTTTTGGCATTATTCATTCACCTTTCTTGTCCAATCGAGTTTCTTGTCATCCATCATGTTCATAAAGACGTCGAATAGGTAATCGGCGTCATGAGGACCAGGAGCAGCATCTGGATGGAATTGAGCTGAGAAAGCCGGCAACTTAGTGTGTTGTAAACCTTCCACGGTTCCATCGTTAATTTCTTCTAGTAAAACTTTTAAGTCAGTATCGTTCACTGAATCACGATCAACTGTGTAACCGTGGTTTTGTGAAGTAAAGTCAATCCGGCCAGTTTCTAAATTACGAACCGGATGATTAAATCCACGATGCCCAAATTTCATCTTTTCAGTTTTAGCACCATTGGCTAAGGCGAATAATTGATTACCCATACAAATTCCGAAAAGTGGGTATTTTTGTTCCACTTGGCGAATCATTTCAAGGGTTGATTCTGGAACGTCCATTGGATCACCAGGTCCGTTAGTAAGCATGACACCATCTGGATTAAAGTTTTCGACATCTTGTAAGGTTGCAGTTGGAGGAAGCACCACAACGTCACAATCACGTTTAGCAAGTTCACGAAGAATTGAATATTTAAGTCCAAAATCAATTACAACGACACGGCGTCCCATAGCAGGTGCAGGATAAGCATTGCTAGTAGCACTCTCTGGGATTTCGTTATGGCTTAATTCAGTGTTCTTTAATTTTTCAACACTATCAGGTTCAACTTTATTTAAAATGGCCGCTTTCATGGCACCATGTTCACGAATGTGTTTGGTAATGGCACGAGTATCAATTCCACTGATTCCAGGAATATCTTCTTGTTTTAAATATTCAGGAAGTGACATTGTCATACGCCAGTTTGCTGTCCGACGAGCAACTTCACTTACAACGACCCCCTTACAAGTAGGCGTGGTTGATTCTAAGTTGTCACGGTTAATTCCGTAGTTACCAATCAAAGGATAAGTGAACATCAAGATTTCACCATTGTATGATTGATCTGAAATTGATTGTTGGTAACCTGACATTCCAGTTGAGAAAACTAATTCTCCAACAGTTTCTTTGTCACCACCGAAAGCCTCACCGGTATAAATATTGCCATCTTCTAACACTAAGTATCGTTTCTTCATGCCATCCTCCAAATTTTGTGCAAATAAAAAGCTACTAACTAGTTTCCTAGTTAGTAGCCAAATTGATTATCAGTATTAGATTACAATTGGTTCCTCACAGGAAACTTTAAATTGAATATATGTGTAGTGTTTGTCGCATAATTTTCACATCTCACGGGATGTTCTTAAAATTATCACACTATTTCTTTTTCATAATCTTACTTGTCATAATTATAAATGTCAAGAAAGATTTATAATCACTATAAAAAAAGAGTCACCCGAAGGCAACTCTAGTTAATTTTTACCATGAACCATGTGCAGCGTGGTATGCAGCTGCGGCAGCAACTGAACCATAACGGCTAACAGCGTATTGTTGAGCAACACGTTCTTGGTTAGCTGGTGAGTAATCACCGTTTAAGTAAGATGCTGATAATTGGTATTTACCAATGTATTGACCATTACGAGCATTGTAATCATTTCCTGATTCACCTTGAGCAATACCAGCTAGTGAAGCATTTGATGCTACGGGTGCTGATGAAGCTGCAGGAGCTGAGTAAGTAGCAGCTTGTTGTACTGGAGCAGCTACGGCAGCCTTAGCAACTGGGGCTGCTTTTTGAGTTGTAGCAGCTGAACTAGTAGTAGTTGATGCTACAGCTTTGCTTTGACTAGCAGCGTTGTTAGTTGAAGTAGCAGCTTGTGCATCATTGTTGTTAGTTGCTGGTGTGTTGTTATCGTTTGATGCTGCAGTATTGTTTTGAGCAGATTTAACTGGTGCTTTAGCACTCTTCTTATCTACTTTAACGTTACCTTTACCATCAAAGACAAAAATTTCACCAACGTAAATTGTGTTAATATCTTTGTTTTTGTTAGCTTTGCTAAGTTTCTTTTGTGAAACTTTGTATTGTTTTGAAAGACCACTGATAGTGTCTCCAGTTTGAACTGTGTGTTTAACTGTTGAATTGGCATCAACGTGCGCTGCACCAGCAAACATCATACCAGCTGAAATTGCAGCCATTGCTGCGAGTGATTTAGTGAACTTCATATAGAAAATTCTCTCCTTATATATGTAACGATTATTAGATTCTTCATCTAGATTTTGGTTAACGACTTGTATCAGTTAACATCTATAAGATTATAGAGGCAATGTTACAAACACATTACACAAATGTTACTTGCACATCATCTCTTTGTAATATTGAAATATTAATGACATATTCTGTTATAGTTCTTGTAATATTCGTTACAAATCCCCGTCTTAACGTTACAAAATGTCATATTTTGTAATATTACTATGTCAAATTAGTTAACAAATTTTAAAATTTATTTATTTTTTTATAAAAAAAGATAGAAAATCCAGTGAATTTGGATTTTCTATCAAATTAAGCTTTATTTTTTAGTTAGTTTTTTAACTCCGATTCCAGTAAAACCACTTAAAACTGAAAAGACTGGACAAAGTAAACTGAAGAAGACAAATGGTAAATATTGTAAAGTTGGCACGTTTAATGTGTTAGCCACAAAAACTCCAGCAACTCCCCAAGGGACAAGATAATTAATTACTGCCCCACCATCTTCCAAAGCACGTCCAAGGGCTTCGGGAGCTAATCCAGCTTTCTTGTAGTCGGCTTTAAAAGCGGTTCCTGGAAGAATAATTGATAAATATTGTTCCCCAATAAAAATGTTAACCCCAATTGCGGCAAGTACCGTACTCAAAATTAGCATTCCCGTTGATTTAATGTGAGCAGAAAAACGATCCATTACTACATTAATGACTCCGAGGTTAATTAATAAACCACCGAGTGCTAATGCAATGATGATTAAAGTCATCGTCCCTGTCATCGAAATAATTCCACCACGATTTAAAATTTGATTTACTTCTGCACTAGTCGTATGGATTTTGAACCCATTTTGCATAACATCCGCAATCTTAGCAAACGAATAATGATTATGCGGATTAACTAATGTCATACAAATGGTTACTAAAATATTGATAAACAAAGTTGGAATCGTAGGAATCTTGGTCCAGGCACACACTAATAATAGTAAAACTGGAATTAACATCCATGCTGAAACCGTAAAATTACTCGTTAAGACATGCGCTGTACTGGTAATTTTAGCTAAACTAGCAGCTTTATGAGTCCCACCAATAATGGCAAATAAAATCAATGAAATAACGAATGCGGGAACGGTTGACCACATCATATTCTTGATATGGTCATATAAATCATCTCCAGCAATTGCTGAAGCTAAGTTAGTCGTTGCAGAAAGTGGTGACATTTTATCACTAAAAACTGCCCCAGAAACCACAGCACCAGCAATCATTGCGGGATTAATCCCCATCGTAATTCCAATTCCCATAGCTGCAATTCCAACTGTAGAAATAATGGTAAAGGCACTTCCAATAAAACATCCGACAAAGGCACACATTAAGAATACTGATGGTAAAAACCAACGAATACTTAAGATATGAAATCCATAAACCATTAACGTAGGGATAACCCCTGACATGATCCAGACCCCAATCAAAGACCCAATCAAAAGAAAAATAAATAACGGAATGATTCCGTTTTTCACCCCTACTACAAAACTATCATTGATATCATCCCACGAGTATCCGCGAAAACGACCCCAAAGAATTAATAATAAAATAACACTCAAAATTGGGACTACCGGAGTTAAATGCAACCCGATAATTCCAATCCCCATAATTACTAACATAATTAGTAAAATGGTCACAGCTTCCCATAATTTGGGTTTAATCTTTGCTTCCGACATTAAGTTCTCCTATTCAGCTAATTTACGGTTTAAGTAGTGAGCAAGTTTTTCAACTGGATAAACTCCAGTAACTTTTTCCACTCCTTTGCCATCTTTAAATAACACAAAAGTAGGTAATCCATAAACTGAATATTCTTTCGCAATCTCTTGTTGTTTATCAACATTTACTTTGGCAAATTTAACTTTACCAGCGAATTGTTGTTCTAATTTGGCTAAAACGGGATCCATAATTTTACATGGTCCACACCAAGGAGCCCAAAAATCAACCAACGTAACTGGACCTTGGACTTCCGCTTTAAAATTATCCTTATTTAATTCAACTGCCATAATTACCTTTTCTTTCTAATAAAATGAATCACGATTGTTACCATGATTGAACAAATCACGAACCCACCGAACAGCGCTGATGGAATTTCAATATCAATTGCTGGAATTGATAGCAAGAGCTTTATTCCAATCACAAACACCAATACATAAGCCATTGTCTTTAGTTCCGGAATTTTCTTCATTAATGACATGACAAATTCAGCAATTCCACGCATTGCCAAAATACCAACCATACCACCAATTAAGACCACTACTGGATTTGAAGACACAGCCAAAGATGCTAAGACAGAATCAACTGAGAAAAGAATATCCATCATTTCAATTTGAATAACTACCCACCAAAAAAATTTGCGGCTATATGGATTACCCTTTTCTTTAATCGGTCCCTTGGTCTTTTTACTTTTACCAGGAACAAAATATTTAACTGCTAAATAAATTAAATAGATTGCCCCAATAATTTTAATTTCCCAAAAATTAATTAGGTAAACCCCTGCTCCAATGACTAAGAAACGGAACAAATAAGCGCCCCAAAGGCCATAGAAAAGTGATTCCTCTTGTAGTTTTTTGGTTGGTAAGACCTGCGTTTGCGTAGCTAACACAATGGCATTATCTACTGACATCACACATTCTAAAATGACTAATGAAAAAATAATTAGCCAATCATCACCAGAAGTGATTACCGTTCTCCAGTTATTTAAATCAAAAAATGGTCCGTAAAGCTGTTGAATTAGTGCGAACAATCAAGATTCTCCTTTAGTTATTCATTGCTTGTTTATCGTATTTTGCAAGTTTGTGAGTTTCAATTACTTTAATAATTTTCTTAGCATAGTTAGGATCAGTAGCGTAAGTGTTCTTTTGAAGTAATTTAGCTTGTTCCTTGTAACTAGTCATGCCAGTTTTATGGATAAATTCTTTATACAAAGCTTGGTTATGATCTTCAATTGCGGCTTGAAGACTTGGGTACTTTCTAAATTGACCAACCTGGGTAACATTTTTACCGTTGATATATTCTCCAGTGTCATATGAAATAGATTGTCCTTGGTAAGTTCCCTTAATTCCAAATGGATTATAAGCATTGGTATAGAGTTTTGATTTACCCCAATCAGATTCCAGGATTGCTTGAGCAATAACAATACTAGGCAAAACTTGTTTATTTTCTTTATACAGTGCAACAGATGGTGTTGCAACTTGTTTAATAAACTTGTTGTGTTGTTTCAAAACTGGATCATGGGCACGTTGATATGCTAATTCAGATTTGATTAAGTTTTGTTGGTTAATATGTTGGCGGATTTTATAAGTACCAAATAATAAACCAAATGTTCCAAAAACAATTACGAATGCGATAACTGGATACCAAATACTATTACCATTTTCATCCGTTTTAATTTTAAATTTAAATTTTTTCATGTATGACACCCCTTTAATAATTTCATTATACCCTATCAGATTTAATTTTTGATTAATATCTTATTTCAAATAAATACGATTTTTTGCAATTATATTCTAAACTTTTTTCGTATTTTAGAATATAATTAACAACATTGCTATAAAGGAGGCAGTTGCGTTGATTAAAAAAGAAAAAATTAACCAAAACATTGAATGGATTCAAGTAACTGATTGTCTCCCAGTCGAAAAACAAGCTTTAAAAGATAAATACCATCTTACTGCCGAAATGCTTTACTATGTACTTGATCATCATGAACGTCCTAGAATGGAATATTATGACGATGAACAACTACTCCTAATCATTTTTGACGTGGCTGAACCTTCACGATTTAATGGTGATATTTCTGCAGAACCAATTGGTTTAATCATGACTGGGGATCGATTATTTACTTTCACCGCCAATCAGACAAACTTTGTTAATCCACTACTTCGCGATGTCGTTAACAAATTACCAGCTATGAAACGGGATACTGCTTCAACACTTGATATTGTGTTCAAAACACTCTATCAATTAGCTATCCAATATTTCGATTACATCAATAATATCAACAGTGTGCGGACTAGCATTCAACGTAATTTACGTGGCAAAGCTAAAAAAGGCTCAATTAACCAACTTTTGAATTTACAAACTGACTTGGTTTATTTCCTTACTTCGCTTTCTGCTAATAACGATATGTTGATGATGGTCAAACGTAAACTAGGAAAAACTTTATCTGATGATGATAATGACGTTCTTGATGATGTCATTGTCGAAATTCAGCAAGGTCTATCCATGGCGCAAATGGCCAATCAAGCAGCTCAACAGGTAGCTTATGCCTATTCAAACTTACTAGATAGTAACTTGAATAGTACGATGAAATTTTTGACTGTTTTCTCAATTGTGTTATCTGTGCCAAATATTGTGTTTGGTTTTTATGGTGAAAACGTTAATTTACCATTTATGAATCATACGATGGCTTGGCAAATAACCGTTTTAATTAGTTTTATTTTGATTGGTATTGTCTTATTGATCATGAAATTCAGTGATTTCTTTAACCGTTAAAACTACCAAATCCCTTTACATTTCTGTAAGGGGATTTTTTTTATGTCTAAATTTAAAGCTTTAATTAACCATCATTGGATCATCAGTTTCATTATTAGCGGCATTATCGCTACGATTGCCTTAGTTACGTTACCGAATTTAAGTGGGATTGCATTTCAAGCGATTACCCCACCAAATCAATTAACTAAAAATGCGCAACAAATTACGAAACACTGGGGAAATAATCAATCCGATGCGCTTCCAGTATCAATTACTTATCAAGTCCCTACGGAATTTTCTGATAGTCAAAAAATTCGGTTAGCAACCAAAGAACGCTGGCTAATTGAACATAAACGTGATTTGCAAATTTATAAAATCACGTCCGCTAATACGAGTCCACATGCTAAAAATCAATTTCAAGGAAAAAATTGGTTAACCTTACAGTTTTGGATTCCAGCTAACTTAATTAACAGTCCTGATTATCAAACTAAACTGCGCCATTTCAGTAGTTTAGCTGGCATTAAATCTAATTGGAATAATCCATCTAACGAAGCATATCAAAAGATTACCAATCAATGGTTTAAACAAAAAATTGCTTGTGTTTGGGTTTTAATTATTAATTTCATTTTATTACTAGTGATGACTAATTTTACGAAATCCCTTCTGCTGAGTTTATTTAATTTGGAATTAGATCTAATAATTTTAAATTTAAGTACTCATTTTTCTATCAATTTCTTTTATACCCCGTTGGCTATTGTCTTGGCTACCAGCGTGATCATTTCAGCTTGCACTATTAGACATCATATTCCAAATTGGCTGAAGAAATGCCATAATCCCATGCAAAATTGGCATCCGTTAATCACCATTTTTCTGCTAATTTGTTTAATTTTTCCACTCTTCTCCAACTGCCAAATTCAGTTACAAGAACCACAGAAAAAACAAACCGTAACGCTTTATTTAGCAAACCAGCAATCACTGATTTCTAATAAAAATCTCAGTATCATTAATAATTTAACCAATGAAATCAAACGGTTACCCAATGTCAGTCAAGTTACGTCTGTAACGCAGCCAGGTGGTTACAACATTTCTAAATACCAATTAAAAACCATATTAGGAGAAACCATAACTAAGCTTGAGCAACAACAAAACCAGTTGCAAAGTTCAACTACTGAAATTAAAAATCTCACTGATGAACCACAAATTGCAACTAACCTACATGATCAAGCTACACAACTTAATCAAATTAAAGACCAGGAGAAACTAAAACAAAGTTTACAAAATGCTAATCATGATTTAGATGATCAATTTAAGTCCCATACCGAGCACCTAACGCAAATTCAAAATAAACTGACTGAAACTAATCCTGATGATGAATTATATTCATTAACTGAGCTTAACCAGCAACTTGGCAAACACTTTTTCCTTACCAAACAAGATGCTGTAGATTCAGATTTTAATCAAACCTGTTACAACTACAATAACCATTCGCAAACAGCTACCCGGATTAATATCACACTTCGAGATGGTCAACTACACAATTTACCGACGCAAATTAAAAATAAACTAGCAGGAACTCCCCTAGCAAATGTAAAAATTGGCATGACTGGGGTTGCAATCAATGAAGCTAATCAACGCTATCAATTTCAACAACGATTTCCCATTTATTTAATTGGAATGGGATTAATCTTATTGTTATTTATTAGTTTCCGGTTTAAATCACTTTCACTAGGAATAATTATCTTAATGGCTATCATAATTTCGCTTAGTGCTAGTTTAGGCATGCTGGCCTACTTAACTACTTACCAATTCACGCTTAGTTCAATTTATCTATTAGGTTATTTATATTTGATTGCCAGTTTAATTACACTAACTTGTTCAGCTAAACTCACAATGCTAACTAGTCCGCTAGTAATAATTCCACTGTTGTTAGTGGCCTCATTACAACCACTTGGTTTGGCAGTAGTAACTTTTATGCTTATTTTTCAATTTTTGTTTCCAGTTATTTTACAAGCCAACAAAAAAAGACTTCTTTTCAGAAGTCTTTTACCGAAACATTTACTAGGAATTAATCTTTAACGTCTTCTACTTTGTACACAACTTCATGCTTATCATTAAGATAACTATAAAGTCGTTTAGTATGAGCTTCGTCAAAGTATCCCATATCCATCATTGTCCGGCCAGCACGTTCAACAAAACCGTGATGCATTTCTACAATGATTTCATGAGTATCCTTCACAGCTTGCATCCGCTTCTGTGATTTTTCAATCGCAGCACTAAGTGGATTACCATCATCAAGATAATACTTAATCAAACGAACCATCACAAAGTTTCGGTGATCAAAAACTCGTGAGGCCATTTTTTCATTACGAACGCTGTGGATGTATCCTTTTTGTTCCCAGTAACGAAGTTGTCTTGGTGAAACACCGGTCATCTTACTAACTTCACCAATTCGAAAGATATAATTTTTTTCATTAAAATTCTTTAAAAATTTAGGATCTTTCACGTTCTGGTTCCTCTTCTCTAATTTAAACTTAACTTACTTATTATACTCAGTAACTTTAATTTGGTCACCATCAACGGCCATTTTTGTAATACTTCCATTAGCAGGACGAACACTCAAATCAAATTGACCTGGTTCTGAAAAACGGTCAACTAAACTTAACAGCGTGTTCCCATGACTAACAAGTAACACATTGTCGCCGTCTTCAATATCAGGATTATTAGTAATCAAATTCAAACCTTGATCTAATCGTTTCCAATATTCTTCGGCATTCTCAGCTAAATGGAAAGGATCGGCTGCTTTCATAAAGTCTTTGGCCTTATTCATATCATACTTAGTAATGATATCTTTGAAAGTTGGTGCGTCATGAGGTGCACCGGTTTCATACCAAGCTTCATCCATATTTAAGCCTTCAAAATAACCATAAAATTGTTCACGGAAAAATGGTGATACCATTGGGGGACGAACATTAAATGCTTTGTTTTGATCATCAATAATTGACAATGTCTTACAAGCACGTGGCATATCACTACAATAAGTAGCCTTGAAGTCAATATCAGCCAAACGTTTTCCTGTTTCAACTGCCCCATCAATTCCTTTTTGAGTTAGCGGTGAATTGCTCCAACCCTGAAGTTTATTAAAAATATTAAAATACGTTTGTCCATGACGAACAACATATAAAGTGAATTTTGCCATAATGTCTATTTCTCCCCTTTTAAACCAGTATACCACGCAAAGAGTTAGGCACTAATTCTTATACTTTGTTTAGTTTTTTTTACCTATAAAGTCTGCTATCATGTAGGATATGTACTATCTTATTTAATAAGGAGTTATCACTGTGAAATTCATCAAAAAACTATTGGCAAAAATCAATACGCGGTTTGGATTTTTTGTCCTATTAATATTTTTATTCTGGGCCAAAACCATTTACGCTTATCTCATTGATTTCCACCTCACCACATCGGATTTCTTACAGCAAATCTTGTTATTTGCTAATCCGATTGCAACCTCGATTATTTTATTCGGGCTAGCTTTTTATTTAAAACCAGCTAAGCTATTTTATCCTGCAATTCTACTACTCGATTTTCTCAATACCGTTTTACTTTATTTAAACGTCATTTATTTCCGAGAATTTACCGATTTTATGACCGTTTCAACTATGACTGGTTATTCCAAAGTTGATCAAGGTCTAAGTGGAGCATCGTTAGCATTAACTGCTCCTCATGATATTTTTTACTGGATTGATATTCCCATTTTAATTTTACTTCTACTATTTAAAGTAATTAAAATTGATAAACATCAACTTAGTTCCAAATTTGCATTTGCAATTTTTTCAGTTGGAGCACTATTTTTGACTGCTAACATCACGTTGGCCGACATGGATCGTCCTCAACTATTAACGAGAACTTTTGATCGAAGTTATGTAGTTAAATACCTCGGATTAGACGTTTTCACTACCTACGATGGTTTTCAAACACACAAATCCAACGAATTACGTTCAAATGCTAATAAGTCTGAAATCTACAAGGTTAAAGATTTTACTGACGCACATTATGCCGCTCCTAACGAAAGCATGTATGGCTCTTTAAAGGGTAAAAACGTCATTATTATTCATTTGGAAAGTTTCCAACAATTTTTAATCAACAAAAAAATCAACGGAAAAGAAGTTACTCCGTTCTTAAATTCAATTTATAACAGTAACCATACTTATGCCTTTGACAATTTCTTTAACCAAGTTGGCCAGGGTAAAACTTCTGATGCTGAAAATATGCTTGAAACTAGTACATATGGACTTCCTCAAGGATCATTATTTGCCCAATTAGGAAGTGACAATACTTTCCAAGGTGCTCCTGCTATTTTTGATCAGCAAGGTTATTCAACGGCTGTCTTCCATGGTAATGTGGCGAGTTTCTGGAACCGAAATAACACTTACAAGAACCTTGGTTATCAATATTTCTTCGATGCTAGTTATTACGATACTTCTGGTGATAAAGCATCCGGCTATGGTTTGAAAGATAAACTCTTATTCAAGGACTCCACTAAGTATCTTCAAAACTTACAACAACCTTTCTACGCTAAATACATTACGGTTACAAATCATTTCCCATATGATTTAGACGCTAAAGATCAAAAAGATGATCCAATTACACCACCTGATACTGATGATAATGCCGTAAATAATTACTTTGTGACTGCTCATTACCTTGACCAATCAGTAAAAGAATTCTATCAATATCTAAACGATACTGGACTAATCAAGAATTCAGTTGTAGTGCTTTATGGTGATCATTACGGAATTTCAAATTCAGAAAATACTAGTTTAGCCCCACTTCTTGGGGTTAAATCTGAGGACTGGAATGATTTTGATAACGCTAAAGTACAACGAGTTCCATTTATGATTAATTCACAATCATTTAATCACGGTTATATTGATCATACTTACGGTGGTGAAATTGATGTCTTGCCAACTTTGATGCATTTAATGGGAATTAGTTCTAAGAAATACATTCAATTCGGAACTGATCTCTTCTCAGATAAACATGATCAAGTCGTCGCCTTTAGAAATCAAGATTGGGTTTCACCTAAATACACTTGTATTGGTGGTACTATCTACAATTCTAAGACTGGTAAAGTTATCAAACCTGATAAAAAGTTACAAAAGAAAATTGATGCTATGCAGAAACAAGTTAATACTGAATTAAGTCTCTCAGATACGCTTAATTCACAAAACTTACTTCGTTTCTATCATCCTAAAGGTTTCAAAGCGGTTAACCCATCTGATTACAACTATTCAAATGGACTTAAGCGAGAACAAAAAATTGAAAAACAATTAGGTGATAAATCATCAAGTGTCTTTGATACTAATGGACAAAAAGATACTAGTAAAACTTATCAAACTGATGCTCCCGAAGCAACCGAACCACGGAGTGACACGAATAAAATTCAAATCACTAATGCGGATTCAAACAATCAATAAACAAAAAAATTCCAGATCAAATGATCTGGAATTTTTATTTACAAACTTATTTGTGTAATGAGGTACTATGAATTGGCGTATGACGGTCAGGATAAAGACGCTTCATAATCGCATTAACTGCTAATGGGGCTTCACCAAATCCCGTTGTAATCAAAGTATCTTTACCAAGATACGTAGCTTGATCACCAATACTAAAGACGTTTGGTTCTGATGTTTCCATCTCTTGATTAACCTCAACCAAATGATGATTCAAAGCTGGTTGAATTTGCCAACTTTGTAAATCCTTGTTGTTTGAGATAAAACCATAGTTAACCACTAAATCATCAACGACAAAGGTTTCTTCATCATCAGTTTTAACTTTTTTGGCTGTAACTTGTAAACGACCATCTTTATCATCAAGACGTTTGATTAAATAAGGGGTTAAAATTTCAACAGACGAAGTATTTAACTTATCAATCATGTGTTCCAAGCCACGAAATTCATTGCGTCGATGGAGTAATGAGACTTTGTTAGCAACCGTTTCAAGCATCAAAGCCATATCAACAGCTGAATCTCCCCCACCAGCGACCATGACATCTTTACCAGCAAACTTTTGTAAATTTCTCACGCTGTAAGAAATAAACTTGTCAGCAAGAACATCAGCATTTTCTGCTCGTAATTCACGTGGTTTAAAAGATCCGTTTCCGGTAGCAAGAATGACTGCCTTACTTTGGTAAGTTTTACCATCCGTTTCGATGTCAAAATGATCATCTTGGCGAACAACATTCATAACCTTAGTTCCTACTCGTTGTTCCACTTCAGGCATCGTGTCCAATTGTGCTTGTAGGTTATTAACTAACTCGGCTCCAGTTAGGCCAGCAAACCCTGCTACATCAAGAATGGTCTTTTCTGGATATAAAGCATTAACTTGTCCACCAAGTTCGGCTAAGCTTTCAATAACTTGAACCTTAGCATTCCGTAGCCCCGCATAAAATCCAGCGAACATTCCTATAGGGCCACCACCAATAATTGTGATATCATATAATTTGTGCGACATTTCAAAATCAACTCTAATCTATAAAAAATTTATTTACAAAGGAAATTTTACCATTATGAAATACAAGAAAACATTTATTTTTAGCATTTTCCTATTAATTCTAGCCGTTGGCTTTGGTGGATGGTATTACAATGCCCATAAAGAATCATCATATACCGTTAAGCAAACTAGAACCGCTACTGTATTCATCCCTGGTCTAGGTGGTAATTTTATTACCTCTGACTATATGGTATCATCTTGGGACAAGGATGGGGTAGCAACACGTGCCCTACAAGTGTACGTAAAAAATGATGGTAAAGTTGAAACCACTAAGCAATTTGCTAAAGTTGGCAAAAACAATCCAGTTATCCAAGCCAATTTTCAAACTAACAACAAACCTGCTCAAGAAGCTCGTTTAATGCCACAATTGATGAAATACCTTCATGATAAATATGGTATTGAACATGTTAACTTAATTGGACATTCTTCTGGTGGAGAAATCATTTATAACTACCTTACTAACAAAGGCGGTTTAAATAAATATCCTGCTAAAGATCTTCCTCAAGTTGATCACTTCGTTTCAATGGCTAACACTTACCCTCTTCATGATAAAAACATTAGTAATCTTCCAAAGAACTTGGAAATCTTAAACTTCTGTGGTGACATTGACCACACAGGAAGTGATGGTTTAATTCCAACTCGAGATGTTAAACCATTTGGAAAACTGGTTAAAGGGCACGTTAAGAGTTATAAATTCATGGTTTACCATGGTGACCCTCAACAAGCACAACATTCAATGCTTCACGAAAACCCTGCGATTAACAAAATTATTGCGCAATATATGTATAAATAACCAAAAGACGAACATTTTTCAGTTGAATTACTGAGATTTGTTCGTTTTTTATTCTAAAAGTATTGAAATGTATTTCTTTTTCCAGTATTATAGAGAAAATAAACTAACAATTAACGGAGGAAGACTCATGAGTGTTAAGAAAATGATCCTAGATGTAGATACCGGTGTTGATGACGCAATGGCAATTGCCTACGCCATTGCTGATCCCGCTGTGGAATTGATTGGTATTCTTTCTTCATACGGTAACATTGAAGCCGACCGTGCTGCTGACAATGCCCTTAAACTATTACATTTACTCCACGAAGACGATGTTCCCGTTTTCCTTGGTGAAACTGACCCTGTTGACCACAAATATCAAAGAATTGATATTAATGCCCAAATTCATGGTGAAAATGGAATTGGTGATGTTGAATTAGAAGAAGTTACTCGTCCAGTTGAAAACGAAGACGGTGTTGATTTCTTAATCGAATCTGCTAAAAAATATGGTAAAGATTTAACTGTTGTTGCTACTGGTCCCATGACTAATCTGGCTGCTGCCATTGAAAAAGATCACGATGCCATGAAAATGATTGGTGATATTACTATCATGGGTGGTGCTTTAACTGTTCCTGGTAACGTTACTCCATGTGCTGAAGCAAACATTGAACAAGATCCAGTTGCCGCTAATGAACTATTTACAAGTGACCTTACAGTTACGATGGTTGGTCTTGATGTTACTTATCGTACTCTTCTTACTAAGAAAGAAACTAAACTATGGCGTGAAACTGGTTCCGAAGCTGGTATCAAGATGGCTGATATCGTTGATTACTACATTGACGTATATGCTGATATTTATCCAGAACTTGGTGGTTGTTCACTTCATGATCCATTAGCTGTGGGAGTTGCTATTGACCCTACTTTTGTAACTTTATTGCACATGAACATGAAAGTTACTACTGAACATGATGCTTACTACGCTAGAACCATTGGTGACAAAGCTCGTCTTAACGATCCTACTACTAATGTTCGTGTAGCCGTTGATGTTGATAAAGAACGTTACCTTGAAGTATTTATGAATCTCTTCTTGGAATTATTTAACAAACTTAAATAGTATAAATTAAAAAGAACTTATCTCGTTTGAGATAGGTTCTTTTTTCATCATTTATTTTCAATTTTAATTACAAAACTGCTAATAAATCCAATTAACATTATTACAAACATAAACAAAAATCCGTAATTTGATCCTAAATGATCATTCATTTTTCCAATATATGTTGATGCAAATATTTCAACGAATTGTGCCATCCCCGTCCAAATTGCAGTTGTTCTCCCCATGTATTTTTTATCCACAAGATTCATTAAAATTGTATTAATTATAACTCTCAATGAAGAATTAGATAATCCAATTAAAAATGTAGCAATAAATGTAATTGAAACAAAGTTAAAGATAAATAGACCTAATAAAGCTATGCTTGCTAATGCAAAAAAATCCAAAAGTAAATTTTCATCATTAAATTTATCAATTAAAATACTTATAATTATTCCAGCAGTTAATCCACCAATTCCATAACACATATCTGTAATACCATATGTAATACTCGTAGATTTAAGAATTGTATCCACATATCCAGGCATTGATACATTAAACAATTGGGTAACGATTAGCGGGAGAATAGATAGTAATCCTATTCCTGAAATTAACTTATTTATTCTTAAATAGTGTATTACTGAATTACTCTCTGTTACTTCGTGTATGTTAGTATCATTAATCTTATCAATTGGTGCATTAAACATTAAAAAATTTCCAATTAAAAATAATATGACATTAATCCAAAGAATTGAAACAAATCCGATGTATTTCAATAAAATACCAGACAAACCACCCGCCATAAACATTCCAACTTGCAAAGAAACTTCAATAAACGAATTGGCTTTACCAAATAATTTATCTGAAATTACAGATTGAATGTAGCTTCTAGAGGAAGCCATATAAGTTACCCATCCAAATCCAGTTATAATCGCAAGTAAGTACATAGTAATCAAATTAAATTTAAAAAAATATAACCATAATGCTATAACCGCAATTGGAAAAGCTCTAAATATAAAAGTAGCTATAACAACATTTCTCCTTCGATACTTATCAGTAATATAACCCGCAAATGACGATATTAAAAAACCTGCACACACATTAATTGCTAAAAATGTTCCTACTGATGCATTTGAACTTGTATTTTGTAATACATACCAATTTGCTCCAACTGTAGTTAACCCTACCCCAAAACCAGATATAATATCAGCAAAAAAGAAATTTCTAAACTGTTTGTAGCTTAATAATGATTTCATTTTCATTCTTCTCCCTTATTTACCAATCTATAATTTATACAATTCCCTTTTTCTATGGCTTCTTTATCTTTTTTTATATCTCCAAAATGATTCCCAAATCCAATTACATAATCAAAAAAATTCATATTTAGGAAATCACATATATATTGCATTTGATTAATAATTGGTAAGGCTTTGATTCGGGGATTATCTCCCCCAACTAACACCAAAATTATTTTTTTATCCTTCATACTATTCTTAAATTGATTATCCTTTTTCAGAGATTCCGACCATCTATCAATAAATATTTTCAAATTCGTAGAAAATGAATACCAGTATACAGGAGAAGCTATAATGACATATTCTGATTTTTCTAACTTTTTAATATATTTATAAAAATCATCTTTACTATCGTCCCAATTACCATCAAATCTATGATCTCTAATTTTATCTATTTTTATTTCATTTAAATTTATCAGTTCATGTTTTATGTTTTTTAAAACAAGATTTGCTAAATAATTTGAATTAGATTTATTTCTACTAGATGATTCAATTAATATTACTTTTCCATTATTCAAAACTTCATTCCCCCTTACTTATATTTGAACCAAGTTTACATTGACCAAAGTAAAGGAGTATCATTATGTAAAGTTTTTCGTCATAATTACTAATATTAATTAAATTGAAGGTGATTTGTATGGATAATGGACAATTAATTAAAAAATTACGGAAAGAACGTGGAATATCACAAGCACAACTTTCAAATGGTATCTCAACTAGAACAACACTTTCTTCTTTTGAAAACAAAAAATCCAAAATTCCTAGTGATATTTTATTTGAATACCTCAAACGAATGAATATTTCACCAGAAGAATATTCATTTTATCTTAATAATGACTCAAAATCAGAAAAAGAATACGCCTTACAATACTTTAATGAAAATATTTATAAAGCAAAAGAATACGAAATAAGACAGCGCATTCATAATTATCAAAAAAAATACAAAGATTATAATGATTTCTTTTTTTGCTGTTTATCAATTGAACTGAAATTATTTTTAAATAAATCACAAGAAGATAATGTTTTTGATGTAAAAGAAGATACTGAAATCATAAAAAATTATTTAAATAGCATTCAGCAATGGGGTCATTTCGAAATTTCTTTATTTTCAAATTGTTTATATATTTTTAATAGTGATTATATACGTGCAACTTTTAAAATATTATTTAAAAAAACAAAAAATCTAAGTCAAATAGATTCATATAAAAACGATGTATCAATATTCATCAATAACTGTATTATTCTTTCATTTGAAAGAAATGAATTAAACGATGCAAACACATATATTAATTCTCTTTCTGATATTTCCAATGGTTCTCCCAGAAAAACATATGACAAATTAATGTGTAATTACTACAAAGAACTATTACATCAAATAACAATTCAAGAAAATAAACTTATGAAAAGCATAGCTACATTTAGAGAACTTGGATTTTCAGATCACGCTAATAGACTAGATAAATTTAAGATTAAAATATTATCTAACTATATAAAATAAAACATTCAAACTAAAAAACACCAACTTACCAATAAAAAGATAAGTTGATGTTTTTTAGTTATTTTAAAGCTTTAATAATTTCTGTAATCGCATATGAAATTGTTCCTACAAACGGAAAGAATAACCACCAATATCTGGCAGCAAAATCCCAAAAGTTTGTATGGTGTTCTTTAATTATTTGTTCTTTATTAGAAGCTTGTCCAAAAACCAATTCATCCAATGAACAATTAAATATTTTAGTTAGCTTAATTAAAGTATTCAAATCTGGAGTTGTATCGCCCGCCTCCCATTTTGAGATAGCTTGTCTGGATAAAAACAACTGATTAGCTAATGCCTCTTGAGATAAATTGTTTTTTTGTCTAAATTTTTTTAATTGTTGCGCAAATATCACTTTCATAGTTACACCACCTTTATAAGTTATTAATATTATTATCCATAACTCATAAATTTACACGTTTTATTTAAATACAAGACGCAAATTTAAATTGCATTGTGTCACTTAGGCGTTGCCTTGTTGATATAACGGTAAACAAAAAAAGTTCAGTAACAGATATTTAAATCTATTACTGAACTTTTTTAGGTTGCGTGACGATGTCCTATCCTCGCAGGGGGCGATCCCCCAACTACTTTTGGCGTGCTGAAGCTTAACTTCTGTGTTCGGCATGGGAACAGGTGTATCCTTCAGGCTATTACCATCACACTATTTTTTTAAGAGCTTTGCTCTCTCAAAACTAGACAATATTATTTTCTTCCGATTACCATTCTATTATTTATTTTTCTTGGTTAAGTCCTCGACCGATTAGTATTAGTCCGCTTCACACATCACTGTGCTTCCACTTCTAACCTATCTACCTAATCATCTTTCAGGGGTCTTACTTCCATATAGGAATGGGAAATCTCATCTTGAGGCGAGTTTCACACTTAGATGCTTTCAGCGTTTATCTCATCCATACATAGCTACTCAGCAATGCGCCTGGCGGCGCAACTGATACACCAGCGGTATGTCCATCCCGGTCCTCTCGTACTAGGGACAGCTCCTCTCAAATTTCCTGCGCCCGCGACGGATAGGGACCGAACTGTCTCACGACGTTCTGAACCCAGCTCGCGTACCGCTTTAATGGGCGAACAGCCCAACCCTTGGAACCAACTACAGCTCCAGGATGCGATGAGCCGACATCGAGGTGCCAAACCTCCCCGTCGATGTGAACTCTTGGGGGAGATAAGCCTGTTATCCCCAGGGTAGCTTTTATCCGTTGAGCGATGGCCCTTCCATATGGTACCACCGGATCACTAAGTCCGACTTTCGTCCCTGCTCGACCTGTATGTCTCGCAGTCAAGCTTGCTTTTGCCTTTACACTTTAGGAATGATTTCCAACCATTCTAAGCAAACCTTTGAGCGCCTCCGTTACTATTTAGGAGGCGACCGCCCCAGTCAAACTGCCAACCAGACACTGTCTCCGCGCACGATCAGTGCGCAGGGTTAGAGTGTTCACATAACAAGGGTAGTATCCCACTAACGCCTCCACCGAGACTAGCGTCCCGGCTTCTATGGCTCCTACCTATCCTGTACAAGTTATGTAAACACCCAATATCAAGCTACAGTAAAGCTCCATGGGGTCTTTCCGTCCTGTCGCGGGTAACCTGCTTCTTCACAGGTATCTTAATTTCACCGAGTCTATTGTTGAGACAGTACTCAAATCGTTACGCCTTTCGTGCGGGTCGGAACTTACCCGACAAGGAATTTCGCTACCTTAGGACCGTTATAGTTACGGCCGCCGTTTACTGGGGCTTCATTTCAGTGCTTTGCCAAAGCTAACACTTCCACTTAACCTTCCAGCACCGGGCAGGCGTCAGCCCATATACTTCATCTTACGATTTTGCATAAACCTGTGTTTTTGATAAACAGTCGTTTGAGTCTTTTCACTGCGGCTGACCTTGCGGTCAGCACCCCTTCTTCCGAAGTTACGGGGTCATTTTGCCGAGTTCCTTAACAATAGTTCTCTCGCTCACCTGAGGATACTCTCCTCGACTACCTGTGTCGGTTTGCGGTACGGGTAATTAATTACTAACTAGAAGCTTTTCTCGGCAGTGTGACATCAGATACTTCTCTACTTAAATTTCGATCCTCATCATTGCTTGTCAACTCGCTTGAAAGCATTTAACTCTCAAACTGACTTACAATTTAAACGCACATATCCAACCGTGCGCATATCTTAGCCTACTGCGTCCCTCCGTTGTTCAAACATAATTAACTAGTACAGGAATCTCAACCTGTTATCCATCGCCTACGCTTCTCAGCCTCGGCTTAGGTCCCGACTAACCCTGGGTGGACGAGCCTTCCCCAGGAAACCTTAGTCATACGGTGGATCAGATTCTCACTGATCTTTCGCTACTCATACCGGCATTCTCACTTCTAAGCGCTCCAGTAGTCCTTACGGTCTACCTTCATTGCCCTTAGAACGCTCTCCTATCACGCAACCTAAGTTGCGTCCGTAGTTTTGGTAATATGCTTAGCCCCGGTAAATTTTCGGCGCAGAATCACTCGACTAGTGAGCTATTACGCACTCTTTAAATGGTGGCTGCTTCTGAGCCAACATCCTAGTTGTCTAGGCAACTCCACTTCCTTTTCCACTTAGCATATATTTAGGGACCTTAACTGACGGTCTGGGCTGTTCCCCTTTCGACGATGGATCTTATCACTCATCGTCTGACTCCTGGACATAAATCAATGGTATTCGGAGTTTATCTGAACTCAGTAATCCTAGATGGACCCCTTGCTCAAACAGTTGCTCTACCTCCATGATTCTAAATCCAAGGCTAGCCCTAAAGCTATTTCGGAGAGAACCAGCTATCTCCAAGTTCGTTTGGAATTTCACCGCTACCCACACCTCATCCCAGCACTTTTCAACGTACACGGGTTCGGACCTCCGGTGCGTATTACCGCACTTTCATCCTGGACATGGGTAGATCACCTGGTTTCGGGTCTACGGCAACATACTAAGACGCCCTATTAAGACTCGCTTTCGCTACGGCTCCGCTTTTTCGGCTTAACCTTGCATGCAACTGTAACTCGCCGGTTCATTCTACAAAAGGCATGCCATCATCCATTAACGGACTCTGACTGCTTGTAGGCACATGGTTGCAGGAACTATTTCACTCCCCTTCCGGGGTGCTTTTCACCTTTCCCTCACGGTACTGGTTCACTATCGGTCACTAGGAAGTATTTAGCCTTGGGAGATGGTCCTCCCGGATTCCGACGACGTTTCACGTGTGTCGCCGTACTCAGGATCCTGAACTGAGGGTATTTGATTTCATTTACGAGGCTATCACTCTCTTTGGCTTAGTTTCCCAACTAATTCAATTATCAAATACTTTTGTAACTCAAATGTTCAGTCCTACAACCCCGAACCACAAGGGTTCGGTTTGGGCTGTTCCCCGTTCGCTCGCCGCTACTTAGGGAATCGAAATTTCTTTATATTCCTGAGGGTACTTAGATGTTTCAGTTCCCCTCGTTTACCTTTGCATAGCTATGTATTCACTATGCAATGACCAGTCATTACACTGGCCGAGTTTCCTCATTCGGAAATCTCCGGATCAAAGCTTACGTACAGCTCCCCGAAGCTTATCGCAGTTAGTTGCGTCCTTCATCGGCTCCTAGTACCAAGGCATTCACCATGCGCCCTTATTAACTTAACCTATAATCCTACGGATTATAAATTATATTGAGTTTTAGCGATTAAAACTAATTAAAAACTCAAAAATAACACAATGGTTATTTCTCGGTTCAATTATATAAAAATATAATTATTACAGAAAATAATATTATCTAGTTTTCAAAGAACAAAGTTCTGAGAGTAAAATCTCTCAAAACTGAATAAGATTTAGATCATGTAAGGTTCCGAATTATTCCTTAGAAAGGAGGTGATCCAGCCGCAGGTTCTCCTACGGCTACCTTGTTACGACTTCACCCTAATCATCTGTCCCACCTTAGGCGGCGGACTCCTAAAAAGGTTATCCAACCGACTTTGGGTGTTACAAACTCTCATGGTGTGACGGGCGGTGTGTACAAGACCCGGGAACGTATTCACCGTGGCATGCTGATCCACGATTACTAGCGATTCCAACTTCATGCAGGCGAGTTGCAGCCTGCAATCCGAACTGAGAACGACTTTAAGAGATTAGCTTGACCTCGCGGTTTCGCAACTCGTTGTATCGCCCATTGTAGCACGTGTGTAGCCCAGGACATAAGGGGCATGATGATTTGACGTCGTCCCCACCTTCCTCCGGTTTATCACCGGCAGTCTCTCTAGAGTGCCCAACTTAATGCTGGCAACTAAAGACAAGGGTTGCGCTCGTTGCGGGACTTAACCCAACATCTCACGACACGAGCTGACGACAACCATGCACCACCTGTCATTCTGTCCCCGAAGGGAACGTCTAATCTCTTAGATTGGCAGAAGATGTCAAGTCCTGGTAAGGTTCTTCGCGTAGCATCGAATTAAACCACATGCTCCACCGCTTGTGCGGGTCCCCGTCAATTCCTTTGAGTTTCAACCTTGCGGTCGTACTCCCCAGGCGGAATGCTTAATGCGTTAGCTCCGGCACTGAGAGGCGGAAACCTCCCAACACCTAGCATTCATCGTTTACGGCATGGACTACCAGGGTATCTAATCCTGTTTGCTACCCATGCTTTCGAGCCTCAGCGTCAGTTACAGACCAGATAGCCGCCTTCGCCACTGGTGTTCCTTCATATATCTACGCATTTCACCGCTACACATGAAGTTCCACTATCCTTTTCTGCACTCAAGTTTATCAGTTTCCGATGCACTTCTTCGGTTAAGCCGAAGGCTTTCACATCAGACTTAATAAACCGCCTGCGCTCCCTTTACGCCCAATAAATCCGGACAACGTTTGCCACCTACGTATTACCGCGGCTGCTGGCACGTAGTTAGCCGTGACTTTCTGGTTAGATACCGTCACACCGTGAGCAGTTACTCTCACGGCCGTTCTTCTCTAACAACAGAGTTTTACGAGCCGAAACCCTTCTTCACTCACGCGGCGTTGCTCCATCAGACTTTCGTCCATTGTGGAAGATTCCCTACTGCTGCCTCCCGTAGGAGTATGGGCCGTGTCTCAGTCCCATTGTGGCAGATTACCCTCTCAGGTCTGCTACGTATCATCGCCTTGGTGAGCTATTATCTCACCAACTAGCTAATACGCCGCGGGTCCATCCAGAAGCACTAGCACAAAGGCCAGCTTTCAAACAAGAACCATGCGGTTCTTGTTGTTATACGGTATTAGCATCTGTTTCCAGGTGTTATCCCCTTCTTCTGGGCAAGTTACCCACGTGTTACTCACCAGTTCGCCACTCAGTCGGATCTAAAATCAAATCGATGCAAGCATCTCATTTCAATTAGGCGACTTCGTTCGACTTGCATGTATTAGGCACGCCGCCAACGTTCGTCCTGAGCCAGGATCAAACTCTCATTTTATAATGAGAACTTTACTAGCTCAAATTAATTTATATTTATTAGCAAATTGACATTGCAATTGTTTAACTCTTGAACTAAGTTCAAAAGTTATCCTTACACTTTATTATTGTAATCAAAATCTTATTCAGTTTTCAAAGATCATACTGACAAGTACCTCAACTGGTACTTTATTAATATAACACATTGGTCAAGAAAGGTCAAACATTTTGATCAATGATTTTTAAACTCAATTAAAATCATCAAATCAGGTCATTCCCTTTTCAACAATATTAACTATATACCCCTCAAACCCGCATGTCAACAGTTTGGTCAAAAAAAGTCAAACTTTTTTATTTTTATATATAATACTAATAAAATTGTAAACAAAAGACTAACTATGATCTATTAATGAGTATCATAATCAGTCTCAGTTTTCATTAGTTAATTAATTAAATCTACCATATAATGTTAAAACAATTTGACTATTAGTAATCTTTTTTAACATTATACTTAAACGAAATTGGTGGACGAGTATCACCATTGAATTCCTTTAGTGATTTTGGTTTGTCGAATAAATATACATCTTTAATAAAAACCGCATAAGCAATATAACAATTAACAAAGTAACTATTAAAGAATTCATCTTTATTCATAAAACCCATGTTACTAGTTTGTTGCCAAACCTCTTCCGGAGTTCCACTAATAATTTTATCAATCGTAAAATAACCAATTACAGAACTAATTGGACGACATTCATAAATGTATATGCGACTAGCTGCTTCATTTTTAAAGATATGATGACGATAATCTACCGTCTTTTCTCCAGAAGCAATTGCATCCGCATACTTAGGCGTAAATGACATTAACGTATACTTGTCCTGATAGTTAGTTTTAAATTTTAATAACTTAGCACCAGATAGTTTCAACACTTCTTCGGTGCAATTACGATAAACCGCTTTTAAGTTTTCATAACCTAACAAAATCCCACTAAAATATCTAATTATAATAACCAGTGTATTCGTTAAATCATTATCTTTGATAACTTCAAAAATCGTATATCCGGCACTTTTAGCTGGTTCACCACCCGTATTATAATGAATAATTTCGTTTTTGTTATCTTCATGAGCTACAAAAGCATATGCATCATGATCACAATTAGGATATTCCTTTTTGACATCCGCAATAATCTTGTCAGCATCTTCAACTGAAGAGATATTAAACGATAAAGCAATAAATTTTGATCCCTTTTGTTCTATATTAAAGGTCGAATTCTTCCTTATAGTATATAAATTAAATTCTCGTTCCATATTAGTTCACCCATAGATAAAAAGAAGCCACGCTATTAACGTGACTTCTAAGTATTATTTTAATAACTGATCGTTTTTAGTTGCGATGAGTTTCGTGGTTATGTTCACGAACATTTTCTGCTAATTTTAATTCTTCAGGAGTTACCTTCAAATCTTCAACAGCTGATTTAATCTTTCTAGCAAGATCAACGTGTGGGTAAATACGTGCTGGAACTGTTTCCAACTTACCAGTATTTACAATACGAACGTCACGTTCTGGTTCAACTTCTAATCTAAAAGTAGCTAAATCATTAAATTCAACACCTTTACGATCTACTAGTGAATCTTTTACTACTTCTGCAACTGCAGCTAATGTAGTTGTAGCGTCATCAACAGAAACATTTAACTTAGTAGCTAACTTGTCAGCTAATTCAGTATTTGTTGTAACATTACCTGTTGTTAATGGAATTAAAGCCATGATAGAGCCTCCTATAATAATTATCTAATCAATCGAATAACCTAATAAATTATTTTAATAATTTATCAACGTCTTCTTTATATGCATCTGAAGAAGCATCAATATGTCTAAGCAAATCAACACGGGGATCATCTACATTTCCAACTTGGTTTTCTTTAATTGAGCTGTATAAAGCTCTCATTAAATTATCTAAAGCTAATTCAATACCCTTAGCTTCTGCGGCAGTTAAATTGTTCCAGTCTTTCTTAATATCCATTTTCAAACCCCTCCAACATATTATAATGATTTTTATTAGATAGTCTAAATAAACTATCTGTCTTTATTAAACTAATCTTTTCACAACAAATCAAATATAAACACTCGTAAAATAATTGCGATAAATTAACTTATTTTTTAACCATATACACTCCATATAAACTAGTGTTACAATTACGCTAAATAATTTAATAATGCTAAATAATTTAATAATATAGAGGATTTAATTATGGATAATAATATTTCTTATACCTCAGTTGGGGACGGAACTCCAATTATCTTTCTTCATGGTCTTTCACTTGATTCTCACTCAACCATGAATTTTTTTGAACCTTTTTCTAATAGTAATTATCAAAGAATTTACATTGATCTTCCCGGTATGGGACAAAGTAGTCCAGTTTCATCTGCTTCAAGTGATGAGATTTTAAAAGAATTGCTCAAATTCATCCACGATTTAATTGGAAACAAAAAATTTATTGTTTATGGGCATTCTTTTGGTGGCTATTTAGCATTAGCAATTACAGCTAGCTTAAAGTCACAAGTTTTAGGTTGTTTCGCCTCGTCCCCCGTTGTTATAGCCAATCATAATCATCGAAATGTTGCACACCATATTAATAAAATCATTGAAGAAATAACTCCAAATGATAACCAACAATTCTTTACTAGTTTCCTATCTATGGATGTCATGGTTGATAGTAATCGATGGAAAACATATCAAAAATCAATCATACCTGGATTATTAAATGCAAACTTTGATTTTATCAATCACTTACAAAAGAATTATTCATTAAATAATGAAGATAATTTAAAAAATGAAACTGGAGATGTACATATTTTGATCATTGCTGGAAAATATGATCAAATTGTTGGTTATCAAGACCAAATTAACTTCGCTAAAAATAACCAAAATGCCGAATGTATTGTTATTAATGACGCTGGTCATAACCTATCGATTGACCAGCCTGAAATGGTTCACCGTCTATTTAATGACTTTCTAAAACAACTGTAATTTTACAAGTCATATTGATTACTTTTTCACAATAAATGGAGTATTCTAATTTTGAAAGAGGAGGTTATTAGTTATGACAGAAAAACAAACACCAACAGAATTCAAAGACATCACTGACGAACTCAATGATGCAGCCAAACCAGTGGATATTAAGGCCGTTGTAGCAAAGCTTGATAAAATTGCTGCTCCTTACCTTGCCAAAGCATATAAAAATACTTGGGCATTCACACCAGAAAAGAAATTAACTGATGCTCAGTTAAACGATCCAAAAGTTTTAAACGAACATTTAGAATCACTTGATCGTTTTGAATTAGCTCTCGTAGTTGATCAAATCGCTCAATTAGTTGAACAATAAATCAAACATAATAAAAGACCACATTCAATTTACGAATGTGGTCTTTTATTATCTACAATCTTATTTAATTAATTTATCCCAAATCACTACTTCGTTAGATGCCAATGACTTTGGCACATCAATAATTCTTTGATTAGCGCTTCCCCGAAATTGTAAAGTTAGATCCTTTTGTGCTTCTAAAAATCGCCCATCAACTAAAATATCTAACATACTCAAAAGTCTAATTTTGTCATATGATTCTTTTTGTAATTCATCCCAGGTATAACCCGTCCAAGACCAGATATCTTTTGCATGACCAAACTCTTTTCGAATCCGTTTACACAGTCTGAGACAAACCTGCGTATTTAAAAATGGTTCACCACCGAGTAACGTTAATCCTTGAACATAACTTTTAGACATATCAGTAATAATTTGATCTTCTAGCTCATCAGAATACGGTTTCCCATAATGGAAGTTTTGGGCTGCCCGATTGTAACAACCAGGACAATTAAACATACATCCTGATACATATAAACTGCATCTAATTCCTTCACCATCAACCATGTTAAATGGTTTATAACTGGCAATGTATTGCCTGCTTCGTTCTGAAGCTAACCATTGCTTTGGTTGTGGATTATTAGGTAATCTCACTTTTTTATTCATTATTAATTTCACCTGAATTTAAATTTTTCACTCTTGAAGAAATTTCTTTATGTCGTCCATGAACCATCGGTCTAATCATCGGATTACCTAAATAGCCACAAGTTCTTTTGACCACATCACAGGTTTTAGGATCTCGGTTCCCACATTGGGGACATTCAAATCCCTTGGCAGTTGGCTTAAAATCACCATCAAAACCACATTTAAAACAGTGATCAATTGAAGCATTCGTTCCTAAATAGCCCACATGATCATAGGCCCAATCCCAAACTGCCTCTAAAGCAGCTGGATTTTGTTTTAAATTAGGATATTCGCAATAATGAATAAACCCACCGGATGCGTATTTTGGATATGCTTCTTCAAACGTTAATTTTTCAAACGGAGTTGGATTCTTACGAACGTCATAATGAAAACTATTCGTATAGTATTCCTTGTCCGTAATATCCTTAATCTTCCCAAATTTAGCAATATCATCTTCACAGAAAGTATCCGTTAATGATTCAGCTGGAGTGGAATAAACGCTAAAGTGATAACCAGTTTCTTTTTCCCAATCAGAACAGTGATCAGCTAAATATTTAACAATTTCAACCGTAAAATCATGTGCTGATTGGTCATGTTCCCAAGTTGGACCATAAAATTCAGTTCCTACTTCATAAAGTCCGATATAGCCTAGCGAGACCGTTGCTCTACCATTTCGATATAATTCATCGACAGAATCAGATTTCTTCAATCGTTTCCCAAAGGCACCATTTTCATAGAGAATTGGAGCATTCTCAGGGCTTGCTTCTTTACAACGTCTAATTCTAAACAATAAGGCTTTTTTCATTAACTCAATACGATCTGACATAATTTCCCAAAATACTTTTTTATCTCCATGGGACTCAATTGCAATTCTAGGTAAGTTAAGCGTTACTACCCCTAAATTCATTCGACCACTATTTACTAACTCGCCAGTTTCCGGATCTCTCCAGCCTTGTAAAAAACTTCTACAACCCATTGGGCACTTAAAACTCCCAGTTAATTCAATGATTTTGTCATACATTAAAATATCGGGATACATCCGCTTCGTTGAACATTCAACTGCTAGTTCTTTTACATCATAATTAGGGTCTTGCTTTGTTAAATTAACTCCCTTTTTCAAAGTGAAAATTAATTTAGGAAAAATTGCCGTCCGATGTTGTTTACCCAAGCCCTTAATTCTGACTTTAAGAATAGCTTTTTGAATTTCCCGTTCAATCCACGAAGTCCCCAAACCAAATCCAACGGTCGTAAATGGAGTTTGCCCATTAGATGAAAACAACGTATTAACTTCATATTCCAACGCCTGCATGGCATCGTAAATATCTTTACATGTTTTGGTTTTGGCATAGGCTTCCCTTTTTTCGGGTTCAATCCATTTCTCTGCCTCAGCTAAATGTTTTTGATAATTTAGATTAGCATATGGTGCTAATAGCTCATCAGTTCGATCAGAAGAACAGCCCCCATATTGACTGGATGCCACATTCGCAATAATTTGTGACATTTGGGCGGTTGCAGTTTGAATTGATTTGGGTGATTCAACATTTGCATTTCCAATTTTAAAACCAGATTGCAACATATTTTTAAAATCGATCAAACAACAATTTGTCATCGCAGTTAAGGGCGAATAATCTAAATCATGAAAATGAATATCGCCACGTAGATGTGCTTTAGCAACGGTTTGGGGCATCATCGTTAACCCCATCGATTTTCCAATCATTCCAGCAGTTAAATCACGTCTGGTACTAAAAATATTACTATCTTTATTAGCATTTTCGTGAATAACAGCATCTTTTCCTTCAAATAGTTGCTTCAATTTATATTTAGGATCGGTAACTTCATTCCACTTTTTCAAATCCTGAATGCGATATTGGATATATTTATCTAACAAATCAAAGTGTCCGGCATCTTTTAAAGCCTCTTCAAAGTATTTTCTAATTTGCGTTGTACTGATTTCTGCTTCTGCATATGTATTTATAAGTTTTCCCAATAAGATATTCCTAACATTGTGTTTGATTTCACTATCATCAGTAAGTAAATCTAACACTAGATTTACTTTATAAAGATAAAACTCTGTTTTTTCTCCATCACTCTTGATAACGGTCTTTTTAGTTAAAACATTATTGTAATCTTGCACTAAAATCACTCCTTAATTAATCGATGAATGATTTAAGTCTACGCTGATAATCAAATCTTTCAAACCGCAAAACACCACATATAGCGTTTTGAATTTGAGAAACACGCTACATATGGTGTGTGAAACATAAAAAAGAAATTTTTACGTTATTTTTTCTAAAAATTCGTGCTACAATGATTTCAATTAAGTTGTAACCAAGCCTAGCAATAATCATCTGCTTCTATAGCTCAATTTCACGCCATTTTCACTTAACTGCACAAAAAAATAGAATCAGAAATTTTTTTCTAATCCTATTTTTGGTTAAAAATTAAAATGTTTGTTTATAAATTCATTAATTATAATTTATTCATAGCTGAGTGTTTACGACTGTAGCCAAAGAATACAATAAATCCTAAGAGCAACCAGATTACAAATCTAACCCAAGTTTCCCAATTTAGTCCAGCAATCAAAGTCAAACAGAATAAGATTGAAATGATTGGCACAACTGGTAATCCAGGAGCCTTGAAACCACGATGAATTTCAGGATGAGTGTATCTCATTACTAATGTACCAGCTGATACTAAGATAAAGGCTGTTAGAGTTCCGACATTTACCAATTCAGCTAAGATGTTTAAGTTGATTAGTCCCCCAGCAATTGCTGTTAAAGTACCAATGAACCAAGTTCCTTTGAACGGAGTTTGCGTTTTCTTACTAACTTCACCAAAGAATTTAGGAAAGAGTCCATCACGTGACATTGAGTACAAAATTCTTGATTGACCATAAATCATAACTAACAGCACAGTTGTCATTCCGATGATTGCACCTAAACTAACGATAATTGATAGCCAAGTTTGTCCCGTTTTAGCGAGAACTGCCAATACTGGAGCATTTAGGTAGTTAGCAAAAGCAGTATATTTAACTACCCCAGTCATAATCATCGTCATGATGATGTAGAGAATTGTTGAAATCAAAAGTGAAAGTAAGATCCCCCGTGGCAAAGTCTTACTAGGGTTAATTGTTTCTTCAGCACTTGATGATACAGCATCAAATCCAATAAATGAGAAGAATACGATTGAAGCTGCTGGAATAATTCCTGAAGCAACCCCATCATGAGTTGAGTACCAACCATAAGGACTAAAGGGCTTCCAGTTGCTTGGATCAACAAATTTAAATGTAAAGAGAATAAATAAAATAATTACGGCTAATTTAATCATTACCATGATGTCATTTAATCGTTTCGTTTGATTAACACCCATTGAAACAATTCCTGTAATCAACATTACGATAAAAAACGCTGGTAAATTAAAAATAGTTGTTACCCCGGGAGTCGTGCCAGCAGCGGCCGTTAGGACTGTTGGAATATGAATTCCAATATTATCAAGTAAATTAACAATGTATCCTGACCAACCAACAGAAACGGTTGCTGATCCCAATGCGTATTCTAGAATTAAGTCCCATCCAATAATAAAAGCGACTAATTCTCCAAAAGCCATATAGGCATATGTATAAGCTGACCCGGCTACGGGAGCCATTGAAGCAAACTCGGCGTAACATAATCCTGCAAAACCACAACAAATGGCTGCAATTAAGAATGATAGTGCTAAACCAGGTCCCGCGGTTAAAGCACCTTTTCCAGTTAATACAAAAATTCCCGTTCCAATAATGGCTCCGATTCCTAAAAACGTTAAATCTTTTGTTTTTAACGTTCTTTTAAGTGGTGTTGCAGTTGCCATCAATTCATCAATGCTTTTCTTTCTAAATAATGAATTCATATCCGTCATCTCCTAACTATACAAGTGAATTTATGGGTGTTTTCACATAATACACGAACAATTCTATTATTGTAAAGCACTTGTGTAGTATTTAACGACATTTGTTTGATTTTTTTCTGATGATATAAAACCCTACATCAACACTATCTATTTTACGTAAGTTTAGTTAATCTTTTAATACGATGTCCGTCATTAACCATTATATTAGGAGGTAAACTATGTCAGTTGCCGATGCATTCATGAAAACACTAACGAACTACAGTATCATTAGTGCAATCACATCCACCATTTTCATCATTTTATTAGGTTTTTATTTAAGAAAACGCAATATTTTTACCGAAAAATTTGGTAAGAATTTATCCAAAGTTACATTAGTAGTTGCTTTGCCTGCAATGAACTTTAATGCTTTTATGACCTCGATCGACAAAAAAGTTATCTCAGAAAGCTTAAGTGTTTTAATTTTAGGTTTTGTCATTTTAATTGTCTTAATGTTCATTGGACCACTTCTTTACCCCAAAGTTAATCACAATGAACGGGAAGTTTTAGGCATCATGACCACCTTTGGATCAACATCATTTTTCGGTATTCCCATCGTTGGGGCAGTTTTTGGGCCCAAAGGAATCATGTATAGCTCAATCTTTACCATTGGTTATCACGTCCTAATCTATTCTTATGCCTACATCAAAATGTCTGGCTTAAAAATGGAAATTGATAATTTAAAAAAGATTTTCGTTAATCCCATCGTAATTTCAACTATTTTGGGACTCTTTTTATGGCTGGTTCAACCGTATGCCCCGCAAGTAACGGTTCCAACTTTCATTAAAGGAGTCATTCAACCTACAGCTGGACTCCATGCGGTCGCTTTCTTTAGAATCGATCAAACTGCCCTCTGGCTTTGGACTCCATTTAATTACTTAGCTCAATTAGCTTCACCTTTAGCTTGGTTATCAATCGGATGTACTTTAGGTTCCCTTTCTTTTAAGCAAGCTACTTCAAGCCCAATTGCTTGGTACTATGGTTTTAATAAAGTTATTTTAGTTCCTCTTGCAACCTTACTTGTCATCACATTACTATCAGTAACCGGAATTATGCCAATGAGTTTTACAGCCATTGCCACTATTACCATCTTAATGGCGACCCCAACTGCAGCAGTTATTTCAGCTTATTCAATTAGCTTTAATCGTTACGCACTGCTGACTTCAAGTTCATCATTAATTTCAACGATTATGGCAGTAATTATGATGCCGATTTGGATTGCAGTCTTACAAATGTTTAACAGTATTGGTCTAATTAAATAATTTATTTAATGGAATTGAATTCGTTCAATTCTATTTTTTTAAACTTTTTTCGTTTTGATGTTCTAATTACCGACATGGAATATATACATCAATTTTAGAAAGGTCTAAATTATAAAATAATTTATTAAATATTTTAAGGAGGTTTGATCAGCGTCACGTTTAGTTACATTAACCCAGCCATTCAACTACGAAAGGAATTCTCATGACTAACTTGCCAAACGATAGATTATTAACCAAACAAGATATTGATGCTGCAGCCAAAATTTTAGATGGAGTTGTTACCCATACTCCGCTTCAGTTTGATGATTATCTTTCTGAAAAATTTAAATGTCAGGTGTATTTAAAACGAGAAGATTTACAAAAAGTTAGATCTTTCAAATTACGTGGTGCTTATTATGCAATTTACAATACACCAGCAGAATTACGGGAAAAAGGTGTCGTTTGTGCTAGTGCCGGTAATCATGCCCAAGGTGTGGCCTGGACATGCCATGATTTTGGCATTCCGGGAACCATTTTTATGCCAGTTAACACACCACAACAAAAAATTGATCAAGTTAATTTCTTTGGTAAAGACGCTATTGAAATTAAATTAGTTGGTCATACTTTTGATGAAGCAGTTGCTGCCGCTAACGCATTCTGTGACAGTCATGATTTAACGTTTATTGCTCCTTTCGATAATTTATCTACGATGGCTGGTCAAGGAACTGCCGCAGTCGAGTTATTTGAAGACGCTAAGGCTAAAGATCTGAAAATTGACTATTTGCTTAGCCCAATTGGCGGTGGTGGCTTAATGAGCGGCTTAGCTACTTATACTAAAGCAGTTAGTCCAAAAACGGCCGTGATTGGCGTTGAACCTACGGGAGCTGCTTCCATGCAAGCAGCATTTGATCTAGGTCATCCAGTTTCACTAGCTGACATGGATACCTTTGTGGATGGTTGTGCCGTTGGTCGTGTCGGTAAACTAACTTATGCTAGTAACCGAAAATATGTAGACCATTTGATGACGGTTGCTGAAGGTCACGTTAGTACCACGATTATTGATTTATATAACCACGAAGCGATTGTTTCTGAACCAGCTGGGGCTTTAAGTGTATCTGCATTAGATCAATTAGCACCAATCATTGCTGGTAAAACCGTTGTTTGTGTCATCAGTGGCGGAAACAATGATATTAACCGGATTCAAGAAATTAAAGAACGTTCACAAGTCTATGAAGTTGCACACAGTTAAGGAGAATTAATATGGGAAGAGCAATTTATACCGAAAATGCACCAAAACCCTTAGGCATGTACTCACAGGCCATTAAATGTGGTTTAACCATCTATTGTTCCGGTCAAATTGGGATTGAACCAGCGACTGGACAATTAGTTGCTGGTTTAGAGAACCAGTTTGAACAAGCCCTTTATAATTTACAAGCTGTATTAGCTAAAACTAATATGGATAAAAATCAAATTGTAAAAGCAACAATTTTTGTTGCTGTGGAACACGAAGATGATTTCCAACGGATTAACAATGTTTATAATCATTTCTTTTCAGATTCCTATACCCTTCCAGCCCGTTCTTTAGTTGGGGTCAAAACCTTGCCTGGGAATGCGCTCGTTGAAATTGAAGCAATTGCCCACAAATAAAGCCAAATGAAAAAACCTATCTCAAACGAGATAGGTTTTTTGTCTGTGATTAAACTTCTTCAAGATAAAGATCATTTGCTCTGGTTTTACCAGCAAGCTTAAGGAAGCGGTAGTATAACCAACCAAGTACGGCTGGAAGAACCACTCCAAAGGCCATAACAACGAAGAAAGCTTTTTTGTTGTTTGCCCAGAGCCAGATTGGTGCGATGAATGAGTTAAGTCCAAGACCAGCGATTAGGAATGGAACTTTCAAACCAAATCCTACAACAGCGATTGGAGCCATAACCATTGAGATTACCAAAGGACCAACAGCTAAGAGTGGACTCTTAAGCAAGTTCGCAAATTGAACTTTAGGAGTAACAAATGATTGAGCGATGTTTCCACCCAAGTTGTTTTGGTTAAATGACATTGCAGTAAATACAGCGAATCCTACAGTAGTTCCGATTAAAGCGGCCCCAGCTGACATTGGATCCAGTTGAACAGCGATTGCAAGCGCAGCTGATGAAGCAGGCGTCATTAGGAATAAGAACCATGCACCGGCAACAACTGCAGATCCTAATACAGGGTTAACTTGCATTGTGTCAGCAAGTCTTTCACTTACCCAGTTCAATGCTGGAGTAGTTACGTAACCAAAAGCAAGTCCAGCAAGCGAACCAACGATGGCTACTGAGAATGGAACTAATACCAAATCTAATGGTGTTTTACCAGTCATCCATTTACCAAGCAAAGCAGCTAAGACAGCGGCCATAACTGCTGAAACGGGTTGACCGATAGTCATAACGGCTGAACCAGCAGCTTGGGGAGCCATCCAGCCAGTAGCAGTAACTGCTTTAGCGATTGGAGCAGCTGAGAAGTAAACTCCGTTGGCACCAACTGTGGCAGCAATCATAGTTGCTCCGGTAACTAAAGTAGTAGTACGAAGCATCACGGCAACGGCCATCCCTAACGCGGGTGCCATTAAACGTTGGGCCAATAATCCACACTCGCCAAGAGCTTGGAAATGTAACATGGTTCCTAAGGTACTTAACAATAATCCCATTCCTAACACGGCTAAAATGGTATTTGATACCCCTGCTGCTACTTGATATACCCAACCTTGCCAAGTTGTGGGTGTCTTTTCTGGAACGAATTTGTTCTTAGTTTGTGTTTCTGTTGTCATGATGATTCCTCCTTGTATGTGTGTAACTAAAAATTTATAAAAAAAACGCCAGTTAGAGTTTGGCTCTAACCAGCGTGTACACGAATGTAAAATTCAGTGATGAACTCTGGTCGGCCATTTTGTTTGGCCGACACAAAGTGCTCGACCGCTTTACTTAATAATAATTAAGTTAATAGCGATCAAGACAATTTTGTTTTTTCTGTTCATCATTGAGTTATTCATAACGTGCCTCCGTTTCCTTTTTTTTACTATTATGCCGGATTTTAAGATAAAGTCAACACTTTTTTTAAATAAAGTTAAGATTTAAATGGAAATAAAAGCTATATGCATATTTATAGTTCTTGTTTAAATGAAAAAGACCCTCTCAATGTGAGAGGATCATTCGTTATTTTTGGGCTACAGCTTCCATTTCTACTAAAGCATTAGCTGGAAGTTCGCGAACTGCGACTGCAGATCGTGCAGGTAAAACTTCATTATCTTTAAAAAAATCAGCATAAACTTGATTAACTGACTGAAAATTACTCATATCAGTCATAAAAACGGTCATTTTAACCACGTCATTTTTGGCAAACTTAGCTTGTTGTAAAACTGCTGCTAAATTATTTAAAGCCTGGGCAGCTTGTCCTTCGACTCCCTCGGCTAATTTATTTGTTTCTGGATTCAAACCAATTTGACCAGAACAATATAAACTATTTCCCTTTTTAACGGCTTGTGAGTATGGACCTAAGGCTTTTGGTGCTTTTTCAGTTGCAACTGCTTCTAACATATTTCAATTCTCCTTTATTTTGGATATACGATTACTTTTTCTTTGTGTTTAATCATAGTGACCGGGGTACCATAAAAGTCACTTAAAGCTCCTTCATTAAGTAAATCTTTCCGAGTTCCTTTTTGATAAATTTGCCCTTGTTTCAACAATAATAAATGATCAAAACACGGCAATAGTTCTTCTGTATGATGAGAAACCATCAACATTGCAGGACTATCAGGTAAATCATTAATCATGGCAATTCGTTGTAATAATTTTTCTCTGGCTAATAAATCTAATCCATTACACGGTTCATCCAAAATCAATAATTCTGGTTTAGCCATCAATGCGCGGGCGATTAATACCAACTGGCGTTCCCCTTGTGATAGCACTCGATACGTTTTGCCAATCAATTTTTCTCCACCAACCCGAATTAACATCTGTTTAGCCTCAGCAACATCCGCCTGTGTGAACTCTTGATAAATACCAATACTGGCAAACTTTCCGGATAAAACAATATCGTCCACTTTATCACCGACATTAATCACATCTTGCAATGCTGTACTGACCCACCCAATTTTCCGTTGTAAAGCCGGAATATTAGTTTCGCCAAACTTATGGCCTAACACACTGATTTTCCCAGTAGTGGGCCAAATATCTCCATGAATCATTTTCAAAAGCGTTGTTTTTCCTGCTCCATTAAGGCCTAAAATGGCCCAATTCTCTTTAGCAGCCACTTTCCAATTGATATCTGTCAAAATTTGTTTATCAGCTCGTTCATAGCTAACATCTTCAAAATTTAATAAATTATTCATCTTAATCACCTATACAAGCATGGCATACAATGATGCATTATCTTTTAAATTCAAATAATTAGGATCAAAATTACTTAGATTTTCCATTAATTTGGGCTGATTCTCAGCATTTCCTAATAGCACTCCAATTAACACTGGGCCTTTCCCACGATTAACTTTTTTCGTATATTCAAAGCGGGTAATATCATCATTTGGTTGTAACACATGATTAACAAATTCACGTAAAGCACCGGAACGTTGGGGAAAATTGACCAAGAAATAAAGTTGTTTTCCCTCATATAATAATGAACGTTCTTTGATTTCTTGCATTCTTTCGATGTCGTTGTTTCCCCCACTAACTACACAAACTACTGTTTTACCAGTTAAATCACCATCATACATATCTAAAGCTGAGACGCTTAACGCTCCGGCAGGTTCAGCAACAATCGCTTCTTTTCCATATAAGTCCAAGATGGTTGTGCATACATGCCCTTCTGGAACTGTCATTAATTCATCGACGAACTGGTGGGCATTGACATAAGTCAGTTCTCCTACTGTCTTAACGGCCGCTCCGTCGACAAATTTATCTAAGGCGGTTAATGAAACTGGATGGCCAACTTTGAAAGCTGCTTGCATCGAAGCGGCTCCACTCGGTTCAACCCCAACAACAGTTGTGCCTGGACTAACTGCTTTGGTGTAAGCTGATAAACCACTGATTAATCCTCCACCCCCAATAGCACTGAATAAATAATCAACTTTGAGATGGTCTTTTTTCGCATCCGCAAAAATCTCAACTGCTGCACTCCCTTGTCCTGCCATTGTCCGCAGATCATCAAACGGAGCAATAAATGTCATTTGATGAGCTTCACAGTATTCAGCAGCAGCTTTCGCTGCGTCATCAAAAGTATCTCCCATTAATTTAATGGTCGTTTGCTCTTGACCAAAGAATTTTACCTGGTCAATCTTTTGTTTGGGCGTCGTAGTTGGCATAAAGATCGTAGCTGGAATATCTAATTTGTGACACGTCCATGCTACTCCTTGGGCATGATTACCGGCACTGGCACAAACAATTCCTTTTGCTCTGACATCTTTAGGAGTTTGTTGAATCGCATAATAAGCTCCCCGAAGTTTGAAAGAACGAATTACTTGTAAGTCTTCTCGTTTGAGGTAAACATTGCAGTTATATTTTTGAGAGAGATAGGCATCGTATTGGAGTGGCGTATGTGTGACAACATCTTTTAAGACATCCGCTGCATCTTCAACATCTGCTTGAGTTAATAATTTTTCATTTGTTAGGGCATCCATGGTCATTTCCTTTCAATTAACGCCTTTATGTAAAATAGAGAACAACATGACGTTGTTCTCTATTAAAACTAAGGACTATATTAATCGCTGTATTTATCAGCTGATTTTACGAATGGCATTTTTTCACGAAGTTGGTCTCCAACCTTTTGAAGTTGTGATTGTTCCATTTCTTCACGATATGCATATAATTTCTTAAATCCATTACGATAATCTGCCATAAATTCTTTAGCAAAAGTACCATCTTGGATATCACGTAATCCCTGACGCATGGCTTCTTTAGAAGATTCATTAACCACCTTAGGACCTTGTACGTATGATCCGTATTCTGATGTATTTGAACAATCTTTGTACATCTTAGCAAATCCACCTTCGTAGATAAGGTCACAGATTAATTTCATTTCATGTTCACATTCAAAGTAAGCTAATTCTGGAGAGTACCCAGCTTCAACTAATACTTCAAAACCAGTTTCGATTAAGGCAGTTACTCCACCCATTAAGACATTTTGTTCACCGAAGAGATCTTCATCAGTTTCTTCTTTGAAAGTTGTCTTTAATAATCCGGCACGGGCAGCACCATTGGCTTTGGCAAATTCTTTTGCTAAATCTTCAGCATGACCTGAGAAGTCTTGGTAAGTTGCGTATAATGCAGGAACCCCAAAACCTTCTTTATAAGTTCGACGACATAAGTTACCTGGACCTTTAGGTGCCATCATAACAACATCAACGTCTTTAGGAGCAACGATTTCTTTGTAATGAACGTTGAATCCATGTGAGAAACCTAATACGTTACCAGTTTCTAAGTTAGGCGCAACGTCTTTATTGTAAACATCGGCCATTAATTCATCTGGAGTTAACATTTGTACCCAATCAGCTTTTTGGGCTGCTTCGGCAACTGAATAAACTTCAAAGCCGTCTTTTTTGGCTGCTTCAAATGAAGGTCCTGGACGAACTCCTACGATGACATGAAAACCTGAATCACGTAAGTTGTTTGCTTGGGCGTGTCCTTGAGCACCGTATCCTACAAAAGCAACAGTCATTCCTTGTAAATAGTTAGTTGTAACATCCTTGTCGTATAACATATCAAAACTCATAATAATTTCCTCCTATTAGGTAAACAATAATTTTTTATATTTTCAGTGTTTTTAAATTCTGATTTCAATAAATTAATGTATAATAGGCAGTTGAAGCCCATAGACATTTTGAAATCAGATTCGATTTTCAATGTTGCTTAATTTAACTTAATCATGTGATGATTAGGTGATCCCGGTAAAATCATCGGGGTTACTTCTTCATCAGCTGCGATTGGTACTTCTACCAAAGTACAATCTGGTTGGGAAAAGACATCTACCAATGTCTTCTTCCAGTTTCGTGATGCTAGTTTTCTTGCTTTAATTCCATAAGCTTGAGCAATTGTTGTAAATTCTGGATTAGATTGAAAAACTGTTTGTGAGTTTCTTTTTTCATACAGAATATTTTGCCATTGATATACCATGCCGAGCACGTTGTTATTCAAAAGGATAATTTTTAAGTTAGGCTGTGTTTGTTTTAATACCGCTAACTCTTGAATATTCATTTGAATGCCACCGTCGCCAACAAATAAAACCACGGTTTTATCTGGATTGGCTAACGCTGCACCCAAGGCAGCTGGCAAACCATATCCCATCGTTCCTAGACCACCGCTGGTTACGAACTGATGCGGATGTTTAAATGGATAATATTGGGCTGCCCACATTTGATGTTGGCCGACATCCGTGACCACGATTGCATCTCCATCAGTTAATCTACCAATTTCCTGTACGAGAGCTTGCGGCTTAATCACATCCGTTGCTTCTTTGAAGCTTGAGGGATGTTTTTGTTCACATTTGTCTAAATACTTTTTCCATTTACTTAGATCAGTGACTTGGAAATTTTCATTCAATAACTGAGTAAAAACCGCTTTGGCATCTGCTACTTCAGCTAAATCAACATTCACCACTTTATTTAGTTCATGTGGATCGACATCAAAATGGGCTTTCCAAGCTTTTGGGGCAAATTCATCTGGCTTAGTTACTAGCCGATCATCAAACCGTGAGCCAATATTTAGTAAAAAGTCACATTCTTGCAGTGCCATGTTAGCGGCATAACAGCCATGCATTCCACCCATTCCAATCAATAACGGATTATCTTTTGGAAGCACTCCTAGTCCTAGCAAACTACTAACGACTGGAATTTGATATTTAGCAACGAATTCTCGAACCAGTTTAGTTGCATTAGCGGAAATGATCCCCCCACCGATTAACAAAAGTGGTCGTTTAGCTTTGGCTAATTTTTCGTTTAATAGTTCCAGGGCTAATTGACTTAACTCTGGTAGTTGATTTCCCCTAACATCTCGTTCTGCTTGATTAGCAGTTTCTTTTAAAATATCAGTAGGAATTTCGACAACAACCGGACCTTGTCTTCCACTTGTTGCAGTCTTGAATGCTTCATTCAAGGTACTAGCAACTTTGGTTACGTCATGAATTCGATAACAGGCTTTTGCAATTGGTTCTGCAACTGAAACGATATCAGTTTCTTGAAAAGCGTCTGTCCCTATAGCTTTAGTAGAAACTTGACCAGTGATAACAACCATTGGTACTGAATCTTTCGCTGCATCGGCAATTCCAGTTACTGTGTTAGTTGCCCCTGGACCCGAAGTAACTACCACAACGCCAGGATTACCACTACTTTTTGCGTATCCTTCTGCTGCATGGGCAGCTGATTGTTCATGCCGAACTAAAACGTGATTGAAATTTTTTTGATAAATTGAATCGTATAGTGGTAAAACAGAACCACCTGGATAACCAAAAATCATTTTGACTCCTTGACGTTTCAATTCATCTAATACAATTTCTGATCCTGTCCGTGTTTCGGAATTAGTTAATTCCGCTACCTCTTGTTGTCTCAAGATATAAATCCTCCTTTTTTTGAATTAATTAACTGTGCTTTGTGATTTACATCACCTCCCTTAATTTTATAAAAAAATAAAAGGCATCCACCGAGTCGGTGAATGCCTTTTACTCCAGCAAACTCACCGCAATTTTGGTTGCGTGGTGAGCTTCTGGTTTGAAGATATCTCAAAATATCCCAGAAATTAGATCACACACGCATGCATAATAATAATCACTAAGATAATAATAATATTTACTTGTACTAGATTATTTAACTTTACACACAGCATGTGATCTTCCTCCTTCGATTTTTTATAAATTAGAATTTTGTTTTACTTAGAAAATAAAAATTAAGAACAATTTCGAGACACATTGTGATGCCCGTCATTTGTTGAAGTAATATTATCAAGTAATCTAATCTTGTGTCAACAACTTTTTTCAAAATAGTTTGGATTTTATTTTAAATTACCGTCAAAAACGTTGGCAATGTTAAGTTTTGCTTCATAAAATTTATTTGAAATATTTTTGTAAAAAGACGGCTACCCCATCTTCATCATTCGTTAAAGTCTCTGCATTAGCTATCTTTTTGATAGCAGGAGTAGCATTTTCCATCGCAACTCCGACCGCTGCATGTTCCAACATGCCAGAATCATTTTCTGCGTCACCAAAAGCCATTAAGTTCGAAAAGTCCCAACCAAAGTGGTGAAGTAATTTTTCCAATCCAGCTGCTTTGTCACTATTGACTGGTAAAAATTCCAAAATTTGTGGTTGTGATCTCACAATATGATAATTTTCTGAAACAGATGTTGGCATTTCAGCAACGACTTGATCCAAAATAACTGGTTCAGTAGCCATAATTCCCTTAGAAAAGAGTTCATCAGGCAACGCATCGTAAGTTGATGGGACAAAGTCCATTTTTGCTGATAACATTTCCCGATAAATTGAAGGAACGAGTTCTGACATCGGATAAACTTGTTTAAAATCAAGAATATCTAATGGATAACCATGTTCTTTATCATATTCAAAAATTGGTTTCAATTGTGCCTTGGTCATCCCAGTCTTGGATAATTCAGCCTTATCGTTATTCCGAACAACTAGTCCCCCATTAAAAGTAATTGTATAATCTTCTGGATCATCAAGGCCTAATTGTTCAATAAACTTCCAAATGGCATTAATGGGACGTCCAGTACATAACACAACTTTAATTCCTTGTTCATGTAGTTTCTTTAATTCAGTTTCATTAACTTTACTAATCGTTTTATCAGAAGTTAACAAGGTATGATCTAAATCTAGTGCAATCATCTTTATCATAATTAATTCTCCATATCAAAAAAACGCCCTACAAGGACGTTTAATTTTTTAAGCTCTAAGTTTTTCTTCTAATTGTTTAAGTTCGGCTTGTCTGATATCACGAGGTAAGAATCTTCTGATTTCTTCTTCGTTGTATCCGACTTCAAGACGTTTATCATCAAAGATGATTGGACGTTTGATAAGATCAGGGTATTTTACTAACAAATCAACTAATTGACCTAATGAAAGATCATCTAAATCAAGATGAAGTTTCTTGAAAATGTTAGATCTAGTTGAAATAATATCTTCACTACCATTTTCAGTTAAACGTAAGATGTGTTTAACTTCATCAGCATTTAATGGTTTTGAATTAATATTTCTTTCTTTGAATGAAATATCGTGATCTTTTAACCAAGTACGAGCTTTACGGCTTGATGCACTACTAGGTGCAACATATAAGTTCAACATATTAAAACAACCTCCTCAATTTTTGAGACGTTAAGTTTGTCTGATAAATTTGACTATTTATCTAACAACTTTATAATATCATAACTACATTTTTCGTCAATAAACTTTACAAGATTTAATGAATTATTAGCAAATTTAACATTCTGTTACAAATATTAAGAATAAATTTACACCAGGTACGATTAATATTATAATTTATACATTATACTAACGACGGAGGCTGCATATGAAACTAACAATTTTAACTACCAGTGACACCCATGGCTATTTAGCTCCAACCAATTACGTGAAGCCGAATGCTAATATGCCATTTGGTTTTGAAAAGGCAGCCTCAACTATTCGCAAAGAACAAGCGAAAGCCGAAAACACCCTTATTTTAGATGACGGTGATTTTCTCGAGGGTTCTCCTTTAGCTTATTACCAAGCTGAAGTAGAAAATAATGACCAACCTAGTGCCATTACTGATGCTTTTAACACTGTTGACTATGATTTCGGCACAATTGGAAATCATGAATTCAATTATGGTCAAGCTTACTTACGCAATGCCATTAAAAATGCCAAACGCCATTTTGTTTCAGCTAACATTTTGGATCAAGATGGTAATTCTGCATTTGGTAAACCATATGAAATTAAACAATATGGTGATTTAAAAGTGGGTGTAATTGGTTTAACCACTCAATCAGTTGATGCCTGGGAAAATAAAGCAAGCGTCGCTGGATTGAAATTCATTTCTGCCTTATCAGCAGCCCAAAAATGGATTCCAGAAATGCGTAAAGAAGCTGACATCGTGGTAGTTCTCTATCATGGTGGTTTCGAAAGAGACTTAAGTACTGGAAATCCCAACGATAAAATTGATGGTGAAAACGAAGCATATGAAATTATGCAAAAAGTTCCTGGTATCGACGTGATGGCCACTGGTCACCAACATCGTGCTTTAGCGGGAAAACTTTTTGGTATTCCATATGTTCAACCCGGACATCGTGGCAATTATGTCGGTAAAATTCAACTGAACGTTGAAAAAGAAAATGGCAAATACGTCGTTACACATAGTAATCAAACAATTATTAAAACCGGTGACGAAAAAGCTGACAAAACTGTCAAAAAAGCAATTCAACCAGTTGAAGATCAAGTAGAAAAATGGTTAGCTGAACCCCTTGCTCACATTGAAGGATCAATGCATTATGATGATCCCTTCCAAGTGCGAACTCACGGATCAGCTTTTGTGAACTTTATCCAAAAAGTACAAATGGAAACCATGGGTTGTGACATTTCAGCAACTGCACTCTTTTCTAACGAAGCCCGTGGTTTTGAAAACCCAATTACGATGCGAAATATCATCACTAACTACGTTTATCCTAATACCCTAGCATTAGTTGAAATTAGTGGTGCTGATTTAAAAGCTGCCTTAGAAAAAACAGCTGAATACTTTATGATTAAGAATGATCAAATCATCGTTGATCCTAAGTATCATCATCCTAAAATTCGTGATTATAACTATGATATGTACGCTGGAATCGATTACACCATTAAAGTCTCTAATCCAATTGGTCATCGGGTCCTTAATCCAACTTATCATGGTAAGCCAATCACTAATAAAATGAAATTAAAAATTGCGTTAAATGCATATCGAGCTGTCGGTGGTGGTCATTACCCAATGTACAACGAAGACAAAGTCATCAAATACAATACCGTAACGATGAGTAACTTAATTGCTAGTTACCTTAAACATCATCCAGAAGTTAAAGCCGATAAAACTCGCAATTTCAAAGTAATTAAATAAACTAAAAAAGGAATTCCAAATTTTGGAATTCCTTTTTTGCTAACTCACGTGTTTTTTCTTTGGTGCTGGTTTGCCACCAACATACTCAACGGCAGCTAATTTTCTAATCGTAGTAATCTTAATCTTACCAGGATAAGTAAGTTCATCTTCAACTTGACGAGCGACCTCTTCGGTAATTTTTTGACTCATTTCGTCATTAACTTCTTTCGGATTAACGATAATTCGAATTTCACGGCCAGCTTGAATAGCATAGCTATCAGTTACCCCGGCATGCGAATTAGCAATTCGTTCTAATCCTTTCAAACGGTTAATGTATTCTTCGACTGATTCACTACGGGCACCTGGACGAGCACCAGACATTGAATCAGCTACTTTAACTAGAATTGAAATTAAATTATCAGTTTCGGTATCACCATGAGAAGCCGCAATGGCATTAATGACAATGGGATCTTCACCATATGCTTCGGCAATTTTAACTCCAATTTCAACGTGGGTGCCATTAACTTCTCGGTCAAGGGCTTTCCCAATATCATGAAACATACCAGCCCGTTTAGCTAAACGAACATTCAAACCTAACTCAGCAGCCATAATTCCACACAATTCGGCTACTTCCACGGAATGTTGTAAGACATTTTGGCCATAACTAGTCCGGTATTTTAACCGTCCTAAAATTTTCATCATATCAGGGTGAACCCAACCAAGATGTAATTTAGCACACGTTTCTTCTCCAAAAATCCGAAGGTTATCCATTACTTTGCGTTCTGAATCAGCTACTGTATTTTCGATTACACCATTATTTAATGAACGGGCAGCAATCAATTCATTAATTGCATTTCGCACAATTTCACGCCGGACAGGATCATTAGTGCTGATAATTAAGGTTTCTTCATGTTCCGGATGGAAAATCAAGTCAACTCCAGTAAGTGATTCAATTAACCGAAGTCGTTGTTCATCACGACCTGTAATTTTATTGCGAATTCCAGCGTCAGGAATCATAATGTTGCGTTCAATGTGGTCACGCGGTACATCTTGGACTCCACTTTGAATGGCTTCCATCATTAAATTGCGGGCATCTTTAGCTGCATTTAGCACCATATCATCATGATTTTCACGAACTGTAACTTCATAATCCCGATTCAAAGTTGTTTCGGTATTAGTCAAAACTAATTGTTTGGCTTGATCTTCCGTCAACTTACTCTTTTCATAAACCGTATTATTCCGTTCTTCGTGTAACTCACGTGCTTGGTGCTTAGTTTCAGAAACATGATTACGTAAATCTTCAAGTTCAGTTTGATGATCCAATACTAATTGATGATTTTTATTTAACCGTGTTTCGGAATTTTCTAAACTTTTTTCTCGGAAATCAAGGCGATCACTGCGGGAATTGTTTTCCGTTTGTTGTTCCTCAATATCTGATTCTTCTTCATCTTGTAGCTGTTCGACGTCGTCTTTAACGGCATCATTAATTTCAGCAACACTATCTTTAATTTTGGTTTGATTGTTTTCTTCAATTTTTTCAGCATGTTTTTCTGCATCAGAAAGATTATGGTTTAATTTCTTATTTTGAATTACATAACCACTAATTCCACTGACCAATAAACAAATACTGGCAATTAAAAGGACTTGCATTAAGCGCCCTCCTCTCTAACTTTGAGTGATTTTTTCAATTACATTAATCATACCATTTAAATCGTTATTTTTAAACGAGACAGACACTCACTTTCTGTGGTTATTTAGGTTATAATGAAAGTATATGAAAATGCAGATTATTAAGGAGATCTAGGTATGTTTCCAGAACGATTAAAAGCCTTGCGGAGTGGTCGACACATCACCTTAGCAGAATTGGCTGATGAATTAAATAAAATGTTTGCAACTGATGAAGACCATGAAAATACCGCTTCCCAAATTGGAAATTGGGAACGCGGAATTCGAAATCCATCATACATCGAAGTTCGCAAGCTTGCTACGTACTTCAATGTTTCTATGGATTACATTAGTGGTCGAGTTGACAACGAAAACACTGATATCTCCAAACTATTCATTTCTGGAACTGAATTATATTTCAACGAACAACCCATTAGCGGAACTGATCGTTATGAAATTTATCAATTAATCGATGGCTACCTTCATGGTAAAAAAGAACGCAAAAACAATGGCCTTGATCACCAAGAAGAATTGGATCTCGGTTATTAGGAGTTAAGTTATGGATCGTAGAAAATTTCTTAAAAAAATGAAGAAAAATAAGCAGATTAAAAAAGCCACTCCTGCTTACATTGAAAGCCTTAACCATTACCGAACTGAATTTAATGATTATCCCGAAGTTAAATTTTTACTTAATCATGCCCTAATGGCTGATCATTTACTTTCATTAAAACAACTTCCCCAAGATATTCCCAACTTGCAGTTGCCTGATGATATTCAAGATAAAATGTATAAAAAGATTAACGAGAAATATGCTTTTGGAGATCCAAAGGGTGATGCTGAATGGGATAAACTCTCAAACGACTTGCCTAAGTTAGATCAACAATTACGTGGCTTCCGCGATTATTTAGAAGAACAATACGGAATGTGGGCTTATATTTCATCTTCATTCACTAATCAATTAGCGAAGTTTTTAGCTGGTAAACCAGCTTTGGAAGTTATGGCTGGTAATGGTTATATTTCGAAAGGTTTGAAAGACCATGATGCCAACATCATCACCACTGATAGTCTTGCCTGGCAAAAAGAAAATGAAACTGGCAAACACCAACTTGTTCCAATTGAAAAGCTTTCAGCCATGGATGCCTATGAAAAATACAAAGATCAAGTTGATTACATTATTATGTCTTGGTCACCAGATGGGGTTCCCATCGACAACGAGTTACTTGAAGCTATCCGAAAAGATGGCAACAAAGTGCAATTAATTGTAATTGGTGAAAAAGACGGTGCCACTAATTCCAAAAAATTCTGGCAAAATGCTGAATTCGTTAAAAATTCAGGGATTGATAAATTAAATCAATATTATCCTCACTTTGATCTAATTCAAGATCACGTTTATTTAGTTAAATAGGAGAAAAAATGAACAACGAACAAGTAAGCTTATTACCTTTAAGCAAAGATACGGAAGATGAAACTTTAGTAAAAAGTCTCTTTTTACAACCCTCAACTTTACGTTACTGGTTCCAACCACCGTTTGCTAATGAAGATGAACTAACTCAATTTATTGATACCCATATTAAGGCTGATGATGTTGTTAGTATGACAATTAACGTTACCGAATCTGGGATGGCAGAACGCCAAATCAAAGTTGGTTTAGTTGAAGTGATTGATATTGATCAAATCGCTCGTTGCGGTGAAATTGAAATCACTTTATTAGATCGCCAACAAGGTCACGGATATGCCCAAATTGCTTTCCAACAAATGATTGATTTGATGTTTAAGACTTACAACATGCACAAGCTTTACCTTTACGTAGATGTGGAAAATGCACCAGCCGTTCATATCTACAAGAAGCTTGGTTTTGAAACTGAGGGAACTATCAAAGACCAATTCTATTCAATGGGTAGTTACCATGATGCTTATTACATGGGACTCACTCGTAGTAGTTACGAAAATAAATAGTAAAGTTAAAAATGGAGTGAATTCGAAAATTCACTCCATTTTTTTATTTTTATGTAAGAAAAAAGAGGACCAACATAAATATCAGTCCTCCCCTTTAGGCATTTGAATAAATTCAAAAGGATTAGAGGTGTTCACATCACCTTACTAACCAAACCAACCACAATACGGTGGAAAACATGGTCCCTAGCAAATTAATATAAGCTATTGCTTATTCGGCTCTTCGCATGTAATCATTATATCACGAAACAAAATAAATAGCTAGTCTTCCTCTTTTTCATCCGCTGCTTCAGCTTCATTGGATTCAATTTGATCTAATTGAAGTTTAGTCCAATCAGTAAATTGAGTAACCATGTCAGGAGTATTATTCACAAATTCATCTGATGTAGCTACTTCGTCAATCCGCATTTTAGATTTATTAATTTCGGGTGAAGCAATAATCATGTACACATTCACATCAACTACCCCATCACCAACCATAATCTTATTAATATTCTTACCGTATTCAAGGGGCAAATTAATAATTGAAGTTTGGAGTTTGATAGTAATATCACTCTTGGGTAAAAATAATTCTGCACTTGAAATCTTATCAGAATTTAATCCAGCTTCAATAAAATCTACCATGGGTTTTAAAACCTTGGCTGGATCTTTTTTTAATTCAGCTAAAGTAGTTTCAAAGTTTTTAATTGCGTATGCAGTTGCTTCAGCTTCAGTAATAAAATCTGCTTCATCAATCTTCATTTTTTCACCTATCTATTCTCTAAATTTCATATAACGTTTTGCTCGTTCTTGAGCAGTCGCTTTTCTAAATCTCCACGCTAATGTAAACCAATAAAGGTTAATACCAAGGGCAATAATCGCTACTAGTACCACCATAATTTTACTTAGCCAGTTTGCATGACTAATCATTACCACTTGATACATTGCACTAAGATAGCCAACTGAATAAATCAATTGAACTAATGATAGTAAATAAAAACCAATTCTTAAACGAAAAACCGTCAAAAAAAGTGGCACTCCGAATAAAACCAAAGCCATGATATTAGTTCTTGACAGATCATCCGCATGCATACCAATTGCGGGTAGATGCATGATATAGTTCAAAGCTAAAAACATTAGCAATGAGACTAATGACCAAATTGTTAGTTTAATTGTTTTCATAAATATTCATCCTTTATTTTAGTATAGCGAAAATATTGGGGTAAGACCAATATCAAATAAAAAATTGATCACTAAAAATTGAATTTTGGTGGCGATTATAATGTTTAATCACTTCTGCTAACTGTTTTATTCCTGGTTCAATTCGATCAAATGCAATTTCAGCAATACTCAATCTAATCAGCGTATGCTTACGATAATAAGATAAAAACATGCTCGCCACATCTTGAACCAGAATATCATGCTGCACTAATTGCTGAGTTAATTTAGTCGAATTTAGCTGATCAGGTAATTGTAAACAAGTATAAAAACCTGATTCGGGCTGAAATACTTTAACATCCGTTGGCAAATACAATTCACAACAACGAATTAGTTCTGCCATTTTCTTTTGATAATGATTTCGTAACTTCTTAATGTGAAGTTCAAACATGCCATTTTCAATAAAAGTGGCTAAAATTTCTTGGGAAATATTTGATGAGGATAAATCATAGATTTTTTTATATGCCAAAAAGTCATCCACTAACACTTGGGGCAAAATGGCCCCAGCTAATCGCAAACTGGGTAAGAAAATCTTCGAAAAACTCTTCAAATAAATTACCCGTTGATGCTCATCTAAAGCAAAGAATGAATTTGGTTCATCCTGTTTCCCTAAATCACCTAAGAAATCATCTTCCACAATATAAACATCATATCGTTGGGCTAATGCTAAGATATGTTGTTTTTCGACCACTGAATAACGATGTCCCGTCGGATTTTGAAAACTAGGCATCACATAAAAAAATTTAATTTCGTTATTTTGAAAAATCGATTCTAGCTGATTCAAATCAATTTGACCACTACTCACATCAATTCCAAAGACATGATTGCCAGCTATTTTAGCAGCCTTATAAAGTCCCGCATACGTGGGTTGTTCAATTAGAATATTTTTCCGTTGATTAGGAAACGGAACATTCAACAAAATGTTAATCGCTTGTTGGACTCCAGATGTAATAAAAGTTCGCTCAACGGATGCAAAAATTTGTTGATCTCCTAATAAACGCAAAATTTGTTTACGAAGAGATCGTAAGCCATCTGGATATCCGTATGACACAATCTCACTGTGAAAATTTTGAAAAACTTGATCCAAGCAACTATGAATCTGATCAAAATCAAATAAACTTGCTTCTGGATTAGCTGCTAAGAAATCAAATTGGTGTTCCTGTTTTTGATGTGCATCTGTCTGACCCGTCACAAAGTAACCTTTTTGAGGTACCGAGTAAATCAAATGTTTTTGTTCTAATTCTGACAAAGCCTTAATTACCGTAGCTTTACTGAAGCCAGTTTCTTGTTCTAATCCACGGATTGATGGCAGTTTAGCACCCGATTTCAAATGTTGCATTTTATGTTTAATTAACTGTTCTACTCGTTGATATTTCATATCTTTCCCCAACTGTACTGGTACAGTTTCTATTTTTCAGCTTTACTTACCCCTTAATATACCTAAAATAGACCTAACTGTATATGTATTTTACCAAAAAGGAGATTTAATCATGAAAAAAACTGGATCAGATTTAGTGAAACAAGGAATGGCGCAAATGCAAAAAGGTGGCGTAATTATGGACGTTGCTAATGTTGAACAAGCTAAAATTGCCGAAGCTGCTGGAGCAACCGCTGTAATGGCACTAGAATGGGTACCATCAGATATTCGTGCTCAAGGTGGCGTGGCTCGGATGTCAGATCCAGCTATGATTGAAGAAATTATGAACGCTGTCTCAATTCCCGTCATGGCTAAAGCTCGTATCGGTCATATTGCTGAAGCAAAAGTGTTAGAAGCAATTGGCGTTGATTACATTGATGAAAGTGAAGTTTTAACGCCCGCTGATGATGAATATCATTTAGCTAAAACTGACTACACTGTTCCATTCGTTTGTGGTTGCCGTAATTTAGGTGAAGCTTTACGTCGGATTGGTGAAGGTGCCTCAATGTTACGTACTAAAGGTGAACCTGGAACTGGTGATATCATCGAAGCTGTTCGTCATATGCAACAGGTCAACAAAGAAATTGGCGAAGTTGTAGCTGCTCGTCCGGAGCAATTAATGGCCATTGCCCGTGACTTACAAGCCCCTTACGACCTAGTGCAAGAAATCCACGAAACTGGTAAATTACCAGTCGTTAACTTTGCTGCTGGTGGGGTTTCAACTCCGGCTGACGCCGCTTTAATGATGAATTTAGGTGCTGACGGAGTGTTTGTCGGTTCCGGAATCTTCAAATCAGAGAATCCCAAGAAATTTGCTGAAGCAATCGTTGCCGCTACTGCTAACCCGACTGACTACCATTTAATCGCTGAAGTATCTAAAAATCTTGGTAACCCCATGAAAGGAATCGACACTAAGAGCCTGGATGAAAAAGAAAAAATGGCTCCTCGAGGTATGAACTAACATGAAAATTGGAATCTTAAACCTGCAAGGGGCAGTTTCAGAACATCAAGCTATGCTGCAACAACTTAGTGTGGAAACTACCTTAATTAAAAATCCATCTGATCTGGCAGGAATCGATGGCTTAGTTTTACCTGGTGGCGAAAGTACCGTGATGCGGAAACTATTAGTGCAAAACCACTTATTTGCACCACTCAAAGAACTAATTCAAGCTGGACTTCCCACTTTTGGAACTTGTGCTGGAATGGCGCTCCTATCTCTTCCAGAAAGTTTTAATATGATTGATGGTGTAGTTGTTCGAAATGGCTTCGGTCGTCAAAAACAAAGCTGTGAAGAACTAATTAATGTTACTGGATTAGATGCTCCGTTTAACGCTGTCTTTATTCGGGCCCCCTACTTAGAATCAGTTAATGATGATGTTGAAGTATTAGCAACTACTGATGATAAAATTGTGGCTGCCCGTAAAAATAGTGTGTTAGTCACGGCTTTTCATCCTGAATTGACTAATGATACAAGAATGCATGAAATGTTCTTAAAAATGGTCAAATAAACTTATAAACTAAAAAGCTACAGTCACAAAATTTTGTGATTGTAGCTTTTTTCTACTATAAATACATTATTTTTGAGAAATCAGTTTAGCTAAGCTTAAATAAACAAAGTCCAAAATGATTCCAATCATAATCGTTAATAGTAAGATTATCCAAATTTCAGACCATGCAATTACGGTTAAACCAATGCCAAATTTAGCAAGCAAAACTGACAAAATAACGTTAAATATTATGGCTAAAATTAAAGCATTACTAGGTCGACTTTGCCAAAACATTTTTTTAGTTCTGGTAATTAAAATTGTCATCATCGCACTAAACATTAGATATAGAAATAACATCGTACTAATTTGATTATTAGCAATCCCTTGAACAATTAACGTTCTTAAAATTAATAATCCCGGAAGCGTCCAACCAACTGCCAGGATAAATCCAAGGACACTCATCCGTTTCAAATTCCATTTTTCCGGATATTTTGAAATATGTGTATTATCGGTTCCTAATACCAGCGTCACAATATCATTTAAAATAGCCACTAAAATCATGGCATTTAATGACAATGGAATAAACCGATAAAAAATATATCCAAAGGTAATTAATGAGGTTAATTCTGCTGTCCGAGAAAGTTTGGTTAAAGCCCAAGTAATCATTCTTTGATAAACTCGATGACCACTATCAATGATGTTAGGAATTTCAGTCAATCCTGGTTTCAACAAAACCATTTTAGCAGCTCGTTTAGCAAGGTAGACTGCATTTTTCATTGCCATTCCAACATTAGCTTGTTTCAACGCTGGTGCATCATTAACACCATCTCCGGTCATCCCAACAATATATCCTTTTGCCTGAAATAACTTTACAATTTTGAGTTTATCTTCTGGCTTAACATTAGAAAAACCAGAAATCTGACTGTAGTCCTCAATTTTTTCCATTTCAGAGATTGGAATTATTGGATGGTCAAGACCAACTACTTTAGCAATCGCATTAGCAGTAATGGTATTATCACCAGTAATCATGAATGGTCTAATTTTACGTTGTTTTAAATCAGCAATTATTTTAGCACTATTCTTTCTTGGCTGATCTTCCATCACAAAGATGCCAGCTATTTTTTGATTAATGGAAACAGCTACTGTTCTGCCCGGTGCAAGATTAAGTTTAGCAACATTGACTGGATCGGTACTTTCGTCATTTAAAACTTTCAGTGAACCTAGACGTACCTCATAACTAACATCATCCAAATAGATATCAGCTTGAGAATAGCCAATTGATGAATCAAAAGGTAAAAAATCAGTTATTTTAAATGTGGTTTGATTGTCACTATGATTATTAATATATTTTTGCAGTGCTTTATCAATTTCAGTCGGATATTTAGCATCGAGAACAGATAAAACTACTTTAAAGACAAAATCATTATTTTGGTTAGATAAGTTATAAAAGTGCGTAATAGCGGGATTGTTAGCTGTGATTGTCCCCGTTTTATCCAAAAACAACAAATCTAAATTAGCTGCATCTTGAATTCCCGTTAAATCACCAACTAAAACGCCTTGTTTACTCAATACATTTGCTTCAACTGAATTAGCAACGGCAAAGCTGGATGGCATTGCAATCGGAATTGTAGCGATAAACAACATTGCTATAAAAGGCAACATACTAATCAAATTTTCATGTCGAATTACAGATAACCCTAATAAAATCACGACTAATCCAGCATCGAAAATAGCTAAGTATTTAATTATCTGACTGAGAATTTTTTGTAATTGTCCAGGGGCTTTGGAAGTGTGAATTAAATTAATGGTTTTCCCCATTCGACTATTTTTCCCGGTTCGAATAACCTCAGCAAGGGCGCTTCCAGATATTACCGAGGTCCCTGAAAGCACTGTTTGATCAGTAACCTTTAAAATTGATTTCGATTCTCCCGTAATAGAACTTTCATTAACCTCTAAATCATTATCTAAAATTTTAGCATCCGCTGGCACCACATCTCCAGGTTTCAAAGCAATCAAATCACCCGGAACCAGATTTTTAGAACTAGTTTCAATCCATTTTCCGGACCGTTTAACCGAAACCGTTGGGGTTAACTGATTCGAAATGGAATTCAAAACTTTATTTGCTCGTTTACTTTGAATGGCCCCGTCAACCGCAGCAAATAAGAGCATGATAATAATAAATAAAGCTTGAATATCTTTTCCCAGAATAAGTTCTAAGAGTAACGCTCCTTCTAAAATCCAGGCCGATAAGCCCCAAAGTCGTTTAGCTACTTCCTTACTGAAACTAAAATTAGGTTCACTAACATCATTACTCCCGTATTCTTTTAATAATGTTTTAACCTGTGTTTCAGTTAGACCTTGTTTTTCAATCATCATGATCACCCCAATTGCTTTTATAAAAAAATGACGTCTACTAATAAACCCAGATAGGTCAATTAGTAGACGTCATTAAGCTTTTACACTGATTATTGCGAACGTCATCGCACTCTTAATTTTCTTTATCATATAATATTTCAAAATTCAAAGCAATGAATAACCTTTAATTTTTGCAGACTAAAAATATTTTCAAATTCTCTTACTGTCACTAAACATCAGCATTTCAGCAAGAAAAATAAATTAAAATTGCAATTCGAGAAGTATCAATCGTTGCACAAGCGAAAAAAATAATGTTATTGTTTTGTCATAAATTATGACTAGCACTTTTGTCGGAGCATAATTTAAATTTATTAGAGAAAGAAGTTTGTATTATGTCATTAATCTCAGATGTTTTAGCTCGAGAAGTATTAGATTCAAGAGGAAACCCTACTGTTGAAGTAGAAGTTTATACCGAAGACGGTGCTATGGGTCGTGGAATTGTGCCTTCAGGTGCCTCCACCGGTGATCGTGAAGCTGTAGAATTGCGTGACGGAGATAGTTCACGATTTGGTGGCAAAGGCGTGCTTAAGGCTGTCGCTAACGTCAATGGTCCCATTGCAGATGCCGTAATTGGATTAGATGTTACTGATCAATTACTCATTGATGAAACCATGATTAAACTAGATGGAACTCCTAATAAATCAAAATTAGGTGCTAACGCAATTCTCGGTGTTTCTTTAGCTGTTGCTAGAGCTGCGGCTGATGAATTAGGTACCCCACTTTACAACTACTTAGGTGGTTTTGATGCCCATCTATTACCTACCCCAATGATGAATGTCATTAACGGTGGTAAGCATGCTAATAACAAAGTAGATTTCCAAGAATTCTTAATTATTCCAGTTGGTGCAACCACATTTAGAGAAGCTGTGCGGATGGGATCTGAAACTTTCCATAGCCTTGAAGCCCTCTTAAACGAAAAGGGTTATTCAACTGCTAAAGGTGATGAAGGTGGTTTTGCTCCTGATTTGAAGAATAATGAAGAACCATTTGAAATTTTACTCGAAGCCATTAAACGAGCTGGTTACCAACCTGGTAAAGATGTTGCCATTGCTTTTGATGCAGCTGCTTCAGAATTTTACGATAAAAAGACTAAGAAATATAACTTAGTTGGTGATGGTAAATCATACACTGCTCCAGAACTTGTTGATCTTATCTCAGATATCGTTGATAAATATCCCGTAATTTCAGTTGAAGATCCTTTGGATGAAGATTCATGGGATGATTGGGCTGAATACACTAAGAAATTGTCTGATAAAGTTCAAATTATCGCTGATGATTTAGTAGTTACAAATCCTATTTACATTCAAAAAGCTTTCGATATGGATATCGCCAACTCAATTCTTATCAAATTAAACCAAATTGGTACATTAACTGAAACTGCCCGTGCCATTGAAATGACCAAAGAAGCTGGCTATACTCCAGTAATTTCACATCGTTCTGGTGAAACTGAAGATACAACCATTGCTGATTTATCAGTCGCCTTTAATACTGGTCAAATTAAGACTGGTTCAATGAGTCGTAGCGAAAGAATTGCCAAATACAATCAACTCATGCGCATCGAAGATGAACTTGGTAAAACTGCTAGATTTGATGGAATTAATTCATTCTATAACCTTAGCAAAGTCGACAAAGACCGGATTCTTAACTACTAAGAAAATATTTAATCAAAAAGGGAGAACTCAATCGAGTTCTCCTTTTTGTCTTCAATAACAATTACGATAACTTAAGAAGCATTTTTTTGCATTCTTTATGAACAAGCTATCAGATTTTTTTACGTCAGCCATATTGTTATTTATATTTTGTTGAATTAATCATTTATTTAGTAACTGCTTCAATTGCCGCAGACATTCTCTTAACCCCTTCGACGATCTTTTCGTCGGTCATGTTAGAAAAGTTCATGCGGAAAGTTCCTTGTTTGACATCGTTGGCATAGAAAGCTGAACCAGGAACGAACGCTACGTTGTGCTTAAGACATTCGTCAAATAACTTGTTGGTATCAACTCCAGGAACTTCTACCCAAATAAACATTCCACCTTCTGGAATACTGTGTTTAACATTTTTCGGAAATTGTTCATCAATTTCTTTAAGCATCAAATTAGCACGATGTTCATATGCATCAGTAATAGTTTTGATGTGTTCTTTCAAATCATTATCTTTAAGGAATTGAGAAACAATGTATTGCGTTAAGTTATCTGTATGCAAATCTGCATTTTGTTTTAATAACATAAACTTAGCCATAAACTCTCTATTAGCAACAATCCAGCCAAGACGCATGCCGGGTGCTAATACTTTAGAGAATGAGCTTAAATAAACAACTCGGTCCTCAGTGTCAAAATGTTTCAATGACGGTAAGAACTCACCAGCATATCTGATTGCTCCGTAAGGATCATCTTCAACGACTGGAAGGTCAGCTTCATTAGCAATCCGTACTAATTCTTTCCGACGTTCGACCGCCATTGTTCTACCAGTGGGATTTTGGAAGTTAGGAATGGTATAGATGAACTTAGCTTCTGGATATTCCTTAATCACAGCTTCTAAAGCATCTGTTTTAATTCCGTCTTCATCCATAGGTACACCGACCATCTTAGCTCCGTATGACTTAAATACGTCAATAGCAGCTAAATATGTAGGGTCTTCAGTAATAACAACGTCACCAGGATTGATCAACATTCGAGCTACTAAATCAATAGCTTGTTGTGATCCAGTTGAAACCGCAATGTTCTCCACTGTTGAATCAACGTCTCGATCCTTCATGATGTCCACAATTTGTTCACGAAGACCTGGATAACCCAGTGTCCCTGCGTACTGTAACACCTTTTCGCCATAGAGGTCAAACACTTTGTCAGTAGCTTCTTTCATTTGTTTCACAGGGAATAATTCTGGAGCAGGTAAACCACCAGCAAATGAAATTACTTCTGGATTAGCAGCGGCTTTCATGATTTCAGCAGTGGCGTTATCATTAACTTTTGGTACACTATTTGAATATCTAAATGTCATTTTAATTTCCTCTTTCTAACGTTTGTGGTATTTTCGCATTTGTTCAGCTAAATGAACTTCGTGTGTAACAAATTCATGGGTGCGACAAACGTAATCGTTTTCGCGACCAACTTTAGCAATGTATCCATTAATATAATCAACTTCTGTAGCACGACCCTTAGAAAAGTCTTGGTACATTGAAGGATAATGGAATTTCAATTTAACACATGAATCAAGCACACTTTGGACTTGTTGTTGGCGATCTTCAATCATTTTAATTCCGGCTCGATCACAAGCATCGTGAGCTTCGTTAAATAATTGTTTTGACATTGCTTCAGCACCTTTGTATTCACCAAATTGTCCCATGTTGATTTCAAACATCGTACAAAGAGTATTACATACGGCGTTAAAGGAAACTTTTGTCATACACATGCCAAGCCAGTTTGATGACATTTCTGGTCCAAGTGTGGCTTTCTTAAAATCATTATACATTTGTTCCATTACAGCATCTGGTTTTTTATCATTATATGGTGCCATATGCATTGCTTCACCATTCTTAGGTCCCATGAAATCTACATCTCCAGGCCCATTAAGAACAGTGGCAATCATTGCTGTACCAGCTACCATTTTATCTTTATCAAAGTATTGTTCAATTTTTTCAAAATGGCCTAAACCATTCATAGCTGAGAACGCATATTGATCAGGATGGAATAATCCAGCTTTGTCGTCCCGTTTCAATTCTTCAGCAAGTTGCATTTGCTTTTTGAAGATAATCCAAACATCTGGGTGACCTTTATATTCTTCTGGATAGTACATGTTAATTGGAACTAAGTGCTTATCTTTGTGATCCCGTGATACGTATACTCCGCCTTGTTCCTTAACTTTTTCAACGTTTGGTTTCCAAGTGTCGATAAAATCTACGTCTACGCCAGCGTTTTCTTGTAATAATACTCCGTAACGATATCCCATCGCTCCAGCGCCAATAATTCCATATTTCATAACATTTCCTCCTAAGTTACACATTAATTAAAAAAAGCTCATCAACAATAAATGTTTAATGAGCTTTTTATTTAAAATTCGATTATCTAAAAAATTCGAATAATTAATCACCCAGTTAAACAAACATTGAATTGTCAATGTATCCAGCTGAGTTATTAACTTACCTCTGCTTAGATACGAGTTATACCACCCGCATCAAAACCCAATGCGAATGGCTACTTAATGACCGCAAAGACTAAAATGTTAATCGCTCTTAGTGAGATATATTTTTTCATCATCCGAATTCCTTTCTTTTTATGTTGTTATCATTTAATCATTAGAATTCAAAAAAGTCAATAAAAAACTTAAAAATTGTTTAAATTTAAAACTATTATTCGTATTTAGCTACTTTTAAGAAAATCTTAGATATTTAAAGTAAAAATTCTTATCGAATATCCGGGAAAATGCTATAATTAAGAAAATAGAAATTATGAGGTGATCGAAATGGCAAAGAAATATGAACGTATTTTAGCTCCCGTTGATGGCGGAGAAGATACTATGCCTGTACTTGATAGAGCGATTGAACTTGCAAAACAAAATGGTGCTCATTTGGACATTTTAAATGTTATCCAAGTTACCCAATTTAACCGTAACTATGGTAATGCAGTTTCAGCTGACACCGTTTACAAATTAACTGATCAAACTAAAGAAATTCTTGAAACATTAAAACAAACTGCTATTAAACAAGGATTGAACGATGTTTCAATTCATATGCGTTTTGGTAACCCTAAAAAGATTATTGCCCAAGAATTCCCTAATGATCACAAAGATGATTTAATCGTAATTGGTGCTACTGGTCTTTCAGCTGTTGAACAATTAGTAGTTGGTTCTGTTACTAACTATGTAATTAGAACTGCTAAACCAGATGTATTAATCGTTAAATAATCACAGCAAAAAAGCTCATCGTTTGATGAGCTTTTTTATTTTAATTAAACTAAAAAATGCCAATCACAAATTGTGATTGGCATTTTTTGAATACATGATTAATGTAATCTTTTCCAACAACAGAATATCTACTGGATAGCCCCTGTTACCGTGCATTCAATATACATATTATAACCTACAACTATATGAAAAAGCTACATAAAATTAACTAAATTTTAAAATTTTTCGAACTTTATTATTCAAACGATCAATCCAACTATTATCAAATTTGGGACTGTATTTCCCAATTTCTTTAATAAAGGTTTGTTGGGCTGAAGCGCCCTTTGGATTTTCATATTTAAAGTAATCACCCGCTAAATTCATAAAACATCCATCTACATCATCATTAGCATAAGTACTAATAATTGATTGAATTTGTGCCATTAAATCTGGATCATGAATTGGAGCTGCTAATTCCACCCGATTATCCATATTTCTGGTCATCAAATCAGCTGATGAAATCCAAACTGATTCAGTTTCATCATAAAAAGCATAAATCCGACTATGTTCTAATAATTCTCCAAAAATGCTAGAAATTACAATGTTTTCTTTTGGTCCACAAACTCCAAGTTCTAAACAACAAGCTCCTCGTACAATCAGTCTAAATGGCACCCCAACAGTGGCAGCATCATAGATTGCGGAAATCACATCAACATCAGTTAATGAATTAACTTTGAGGAATACATGTCCCTTTCCGGTTTCTAAGTAGTACTTTTTCACTTGTTCAATGTTTTGAATAACCATATCTTCAATTCGATGTGGTGAAGCAGTTAAAACTTCATATTTTGGTGGATCAACGATTGGTTGCTCCAAGTAGTTGAAGAAGGCTGCTAAATCTTTAACGTAACTGGCTTTACTTGAAAAAAGACTTAAATCTACAAATTGGCTTGCAGTAGATTCATTATAATTACCCGTTCCAATTTGCACATAACCCTTAGGATCCATCCCGGCTTCAGTTAAAACCAAACAAGTCTTACTGTGGACTTTCATGAATTTCTTACCAAACACAATGTTACATCCGGCATCTTCTAATTCAGTGGTAACTTTAAGGTTGTTAGCTTCGTCAAAACGAGCCCGTAATTCAACCATCACAGTTACTTTAATCCCTTTTTGCGCTGCTTTTTTAAGTAATTCAATTACCTTAGAGTTGTGAGCCACACGATAAATCGTTTGTTTAATCGCAACTGTATTCGGATTATTAATTGCTTCATCTAAAAATTCTAGATATTGATTAAATGAGTCATACGGATATTGCAACAACATATCGTGATGGTTCAAATAATTTAGCATGGAATGATCATCATTCCACTGCGCTGGTTCAAATTTAGGATAACTTAGATTAGGATACTCTTTGGATAGTAATTTAACGATTTTAAATAAAAACGTTAGATCGACTGGTCCATTCACCTTATAAAGGTTATGCTTATTAATCTTGAATTTCTTCATAAATGATTTAACAAAATCAGTGTCTAGTTGAGATTTATTTTCAACTTCAAACATCGTAATTCGACCCTTTTCACGGTCCGCAAGATAATGTCTCAAGTTGTTAATTGTATCATCATTATCATCGTCTTTTTCCACATCAAGGGATGCATCTAAATCTCTGATAATTCTAAACGTAATAATATTGTCAATTTCACCATCATCAAAGAGGTTCGAAAGATTGTTGCGAATAAGATCTTCAATCATAATATAGGTATCAATATTGGCACCTTTAATTTTAACTAAACGATCAATATCCGTTGGAATCGGTACAATTCTAATTTTGTGTTTACCGTTGATTTTTAAGCTTACACCTAGTGCCATGCGTTTATTTTTCAGAAAATCTAAATTATAATTATCATCATAAGTCGTAAAACTTAAAAACGGTAAAATTCGTTGATCAAAAATCTGGTTAGCTTTCGCCATTTGACTTGCGTTTAAAGCTTTATAAGTCGTTAAATTGCAAAATCCATTTCCCACCAATTGACTATCTAGTTGTGAATAAGAACTGTATTGAATTTCAAAGTTCTTCTCATTCCGTTTATGCAACTGCTTTAATATTTTAGAATAATGTTCCCCTGATTTGTGTTCTTCCCCGTCGTGGGTCAATTCTTCCTGACTTTGCAAACTAGGAACTCGGATACTATAAAATTCATCTAAGTTATTAGCGGCAATGGCTAAAAACATTAGTTTATTATTAAACGGAGTCGTATTCTCATTTGCTAGATCAATCACCCGGCGGTTAAACAATAACCAACTCAAATCGCGATTAAAACATTTTCCTTCAAATAATTTGTCTGTTTCCATCTTATGCTCCCTTTTTAAAAGTTTGGTAATCGATTTCGACTTTATTCACAATTTGAAATAAATTAAGATAAATATCATCTATAACCACAATAAACCATTATAACCGGTTATTAAATAGGGATTCAACCACAATTATTCCAGCTAATATTCAATGATTTTTAATTATAAAATGATAATCATTATAATATCTTCCATATTTGATAAAATAAGGATTTTCAGTTGCTTATTTTTAATTAGAGTTTTCTATTCTAATCTAGCACCATAAAACAAAATTTAACTACGGAGGTAATTTATGTCAACGTATCAATACCATCTAAATGTCCCTAACAGCTATAATAATCAAACCATTCGTAATTATCTCAGTACTTACCTATTACTTCCAAAACACCTTATTTTTTCGCTTAGAACGCATTATAGGGTTACAGTTAACCAAAAATATTTGCCCATGAATTTTAAAATCCAAACAGGTGATGAAGTTAGTTTAACTTTTGAAGATTCGGACTTCACCCCCAATCAACCAGTAATTGTTGATAAATCAAAACCATTAAATGTAATTTGGGAAAATGATGACTTTATGATTGTTAATAAAGTCCGCGGCGATAAAACCCATGCCAATCAACCTGGTGAAAGTCACGCGACTTTAAACTACGCTGCAGGTTATTTAGCCCCCAACCAGCCATATATTATTCATCGGCTTGACCAACAAACCAGTGGTGCCTTAATCATTGCTAAAACACCAGCTGTCGTTCCCATCCTAACCCGCTTAATCAAAGATAAGACTATTAAGCGTACCTATCTAGTTTGGGTGCATGGGACGTTTAAGGATGCACACGGAACAATTGACCTACCAATTGGACGAGATCTGCATGATCAACGCAAACGCAAAATTAATGGTGAAAAAGCACAACACGCTGTTACTCATTACCAAGTTATTAAAGAAGTTGCTGGGAATTCCTTACTCCAAGTTCAATTAGAGACTGGACGTACCCACCAAATTCGCGTTCACTTGGCCTATCTTAAACACCCGATTATCAATGATCCATTGTACGATTCAACAGCTAATCTAGCACAGCCGATGTTATTACATTCTTGGAAAGTTGAAATGCCAACCCCTTTTTATCATCAATTAATTACCGTAACTGCATCTTTACCACCTGAAATGAAAAAATGAGTATAAAAAAAGAGACCCCCGAAGAGGTCTCTTTTTATTTTTAACAAACAATTAAATTATTTGTTAAGTGGTTCCCATTTCCAGTTAGTAACTTCTGGTAAATCAGTACCTTCAGTTCTAATGTAATGGTTGTGCTTGTCAATCATGTCGTTCATTTCTTGAATGAAGTCCATGTTGTTTTCAGCTAAACCAGGGATATCTTTAACAACATCTTTAGCCAAGTCGAAACGATCTAATTGGTTAAGGACACGCATGTCGAATGGAGTAGTGATATCACCATTTTCACGGTAACCGTGAACGTCAACATTCTTGTTGTCACGATCGAAGAAGATAGTTCTGATGATATCTTCGAAACCGTGGAATGCGAACAAGATTGGAGTATCAGTTGTGAACAAGTTGTTGAAGTCTTCGTCAGTTAAACCACGAGGATCAAACTTAGGATTACGTAATCTCAACAAGTCAACAACGTTGATGAAACGAATCTTCATTTCAGGGAAACGTTTGTGTAAGATTGATACAGCAGCTAATGCTTCAAGTGTTGGTTCAACACCAGCAGTAGCGATAACGATATCAGGTTTTGCACCTTGGTCTGTAGAAGCCCAATCAACGTAACCTAAACCATTTTTAACAAGGTTTGAAGCTTCATCAATGTTGAACCATTGTGGACGTGGGTGTTTTGAAGTAGTAATCAAGTTAATCTTTTCGTAACTTGAGAATGCTACATCAGCAACAGCAAGTAATGTGTTAGCATCAGCTGGGAAGTATTCACGGATGAATTCTGGTTTCTTTTCAGCAAGATGGTTGATAAGACCTGGATCTTGGTGAGTGTAACCATTGTGATCTTGTTGGAATACAGTTGAAGAATCAATAAAGTTCAATGAAGGATATTGTTTTCTCCATTCCATTTCTGAAGCTTTTCTTAACCACTTGAAGTGTTGAGTAAGCATAGAATCAACTACACGACCGAATGCTTCGTAAGTTGCGAAGAAACCGTGACGACCAGTTAATACGTAACCTTCTAACCAACCTTCATCATCATGTTCTGATAATTGTGAGTCAATAACACGACCATAGTGAGCCATGTGAGCATCAAATGGTTCGTCGATCTTACGTTCCCATTGACGGTTAGTAGTTTCGAAAATTCCCCAAAGACGGTTTGACCATGTTTCATCAGGACCGAATGCACGGAAGTTAGTTGGGTTCTTGATCATAGTATCACGTACCCAGTTTGACCATACAACCATGTCCATAGCTTCGATTTGACCAGGAGTCTTAACATCAACAGCGTAATCGCGGTAGTCAGGTAAGTCTAAAGGTTTAGGATCTAATCCACCATTTGTAACAGGGTTAACTGACATACGGTGGTCACCCTTAGGAGCCATTTCTTTAAGGTAATCTTTAAGAGAACCATCTTCGTTAAATGATTCTTCTGGCTTGTAGCTTTCCATCCATTTAACAAATTCATCAGCAGTACCCATATCATCAGCTGATAGAGGAAGTGGAACTTGGTGAGCACGGAATGAACCTTCGATAGGAAGACCCTTAGCGTTCTTTTCTGGACCAGTCCAACCTTTTGGTGAACGGAAGATAATCATTGGCCATTGTGGACGAGTAGCAGTTTCAGCAGTTTCGTTTTCACGAGCGTTCTTTTGAATTGCTAAGATGTCTTCAATAGCTGAATCCATAGCTTTTGCTAAGTTAACGTTAGTTTCGTCAACATCAGTACCATGAGGTTCGTTAGTTTCTACAAAGTAAGGTTTCCAACCTAAACCTTCGAAGTACTTACGTAAGTCTTCGTCAGAAGTACGGTTGAAAATAGTTGGGTTAGCAATCTTGAAACCATTTAAGTTAATGATTGGAAGTGCAGCACCATCAGTAACAGGGTTGATGAATGAGCTTGAGAACCATGATCCAGCTAAAGGACCAGTTTCGGCTTCACCATCACCAATTTCAACAGCGGCAATAACGTCAGGGTTATCTAAGATAGCACCAACACCGTGAGAAAGTGAGTAACCTAATTCTCCACCTTCGTGGATTGAACCTGGTGTTTCAGGGGCAGCATGAGATGCGATACCACCTGGGAATGAGAATTGTTTGAACAATTTAGCCATACCTGCTTCATCAGCAGTAATTTCTGGGTAAATGTCTGAGTAGCTTCCATCCATGTATGAATTAGAAACCATAACTTGTCCACCATGACCTGAACCTTCAACATAGAACATGTTTAAGTCATACTTGTTAATTACACGGTTTAAATGAGTGTAAATAAAGTTTTGTGATGAAATAGTACCCCAATGTCCGATTGGTTTAACCTTTACGTCTTCAGAAGTCAAAGGCTTCTTCAATAAAGGATTGGCACGTAAGAACAATTGACCAACTGAAAGGTAGTTGGCAGTGTTCCAGTATTGCTTCATTTTGTCAAAATATTCTTTCGAATTGTAATCTACTGACATGCAATAACACTCCTTTTGATAATCATCAACCAAATGGCTGAATTATAAATATGAATGAGTCAATTTAATGACTCAACTACACACCCTATATTAACAATTTTTACAAAAAAGTCAAACTTTTTAGTAATTGATACGTACCAATTCTTTTCCGCACCGCGTCAGACTTTGGATACGCTTTCTTAAAATTTAATCAGACAAATTCACAAATGTATTATAACTGAAATATTTGTAATGAATTCTCATCGTTGAAACTTCAAATGGAGTCCCATCATCTAGGAAGAAAACCCCTTCCATAATTCCAACCGGTTCCGTTGGTTTTAATTTTAATAAGGCTTGATCATCTTCATTGGAAGGTTGCGTTTCAATTGACATGAATGATTTAGTTCCCGTGTGATGTAATTCTTTGGCAAAATAATCAAATAAAGAATGACTCACAATCTCTTTAGTTAATGCTGGAGCAATTTTAATGGGAATGTAACTAGTTTCAATAATGATGCCTTGTTCATCTAACAAACGAAGCCGTTTAATTTCATAAACAAACTCTTCGTTTTGTAAAAATAAACTATCTTTTACTTCTTGAGGAGCTGGAATCACTTTGAAATCCAGCACTTTAATACTAGGATTATACCCTTCTGTTTTCAGATTATTAGTAATCCCTAAGTTAGATCCTTCATAACGAAAAATTGATTTGTTTTTCAAATACAATGGATTAACAAATGTTCCTGATCCCCGTTTTTTGAAGATAACCCCCTCTTCAGCTAAAATTCCCAAAGCTCTTTTAATTGAGCTTCGGCTAACTTTTAATTCTTCACTTAAAGTTCGTTCATCCGGCAAACGATTATCTTTAAAATCATTTGCTCGAATTCGATCTTTTAAATTTTGCATTACTTTTTTATAAACTAAATCAGCCAATGAACTTTTACCTCGTTCTTAATTAATACTTAAAGTATAGCAGAATCAAAAAAAGGATTCCCAATCGAATTGGAAATCCTTTAATTTAATATTTAATTATTATTCAGCTTAGTCAGCTTTTTTACCAGTTTTTTCTTCTTCAGTAAAGGCTTTGTTTGACTTGTAAAGGTCGTAAAGAACCCAGAAAAGTAAAGCTAATACTAAGAAATCAGTAACGTAAGCAATTCCGTTAGCAAGGTTAGTTTGAGCAGCTGTTAAATCATCTCCGAAGAATCCTTGAACAGCATTTGGCATGTTGTAAAGGTTCAAGAAGATAAGAGTAATAACTGAAACCCAACCGGCAACTTGAACCCAGATTGCGTTAGCAAATCTCTTACCACGCATTTCTAATTTACTGTTAGTAAATAATAGAAGTGGAAGCATTGAGAATGGAAGCGCAAAGGCAAGGAATACTTGTGAGTTTTCCATTAATTCGTTCATTGCAGCATGTTGAGCAAGTTTTGAATCACCGGCAGTCATCATAACACAGAGAAGAACTGGGATGATTGATAGTAAACGAGTTACTAAACGACGAGCCCAAAGTGGCATTCTCATGTGGATGAAACCTTCCATAACAACTTGACCAGTTAAAGTACCGGTAATAGTTGAGTTTTGACCTGAAGCTAATAACGCAACAGCGAACAATGTAGAAAGGATACCAGTTTTAGCAACACTAGCTAATAAACCATTACTCATGAAGACAGGATCTTTAAGAGCTTGGTATAAACCGAAGAATGAAGTATCTTGAACAACACCTGATTTAAACACAGCCACACCCATGATCAATAGTAATGCATTAACGAAGAATGCCATTGTTAATTGAATGTTTGAGTCGAGAGCTGAGAATTTAACGGCACGTGCAACATCTTCATCATCGCTATGGTCAACTTTACGTGTTTGTGAGATAGCTGAGTGAAGGTACAAGTTATGAGGCATAACAGTAGCCCCGATAATACCAAGTGAACCAGTTAATGGTGACATACCGTTAACAACGGGAGTTTCTTTAACTGTGTCAATACTTGGTACTAAACCTTTCATAACACCTAACCAGTCAGGGTTTGAAAGAGCAACTTCGTAAGCGAATACGAAGAAGATAACTAAGATTAAAGCAACAACTAAGGCTTCAATCTTACGGAAACCGATTGATGTAAGTAAAAGTAATACTAAAACATCAAGAACCGTAATTAAAACGGCGATAACAATTGGAATACCGAATAGTAAGTAAAGAGCGATAGCTCCCCCGATAACTTCGGCAATATCAGTGGCCATAATAGCAAGTTCAGTCGTTAACCAAAGGATAATTCCTAAACCTTTACTAGTACGGGCTCTGATGGCTTGTGCCAAGTCCATTTGTGTCACGATACCAAGTTTAGCTGCCATGTATTGCAATAACATCGCAATCAAACTTGAAATCAAGATGATAGACATTAACATGTATTGGAAGTTTTGTCCCCCAGTGATAGATGTTGCCCAGTTACCTGGATCCATGTATCCAACCGCAACTAGTGCACCAGGACCTGAGTACATAAATAATGTTTTCCAAAATCCAATGTTCTTTGGAACTTCAACAGTACCGTTAATTTCGTCTAATGATTTACCATTAGCATATTCAATTAAACGGTGCTTCTTTTTAGCTTCTGCCATCCGCAAAATCTCCTTTTCCTATAAAACCTATATTAAATTCATCCATATTGTACATTACATATCATAATTTGTCATTAGGAAATTTTAATATGTTAGAATTGTCAATAAGAGGTGTAAACGAATGTCACATAAAAAAAATAAAATTCATAAAACATTAGTTGAACAAATTTTGGATCAACATAAGATCCCATATAAGCAAATCATCTTTCCTACCTACAAAGATGGCGACGTTGAACAAATCAACGCTGATGAAGGCGATTATCCCAAACATCAAATTTACAAAACCTTAGCTTTAACTTCTAAAGAAAACGGCCCCTTAGTTGGAGTTGTTCCTTTAGATGCCCGCTTAAGTTATAAAAAATTAGCTAAAGCATCTGGTAACAAAAAAGTTGGGATGATTCCGTTAAAAGATTTGGTAAAAGCAACCACTTATGAACATGGTGCTAATACTCCAATTGGGATTTACGAAAAGAAAGGTTACCCGATTTTCTTTGACAACAGTGCCAAGGAACAAGGCGACGTCATTGTCTCTTCTGGTCAAATTGGCCGTTCCGTTTTAGTTAATGCGGAAGCAATGGCTAAATTAGTTCACGGTAAATTTGCCGACATTACTGAAGTTTACGATTAAACAATAAAAGCTCTGATATCGTGTGATATCAGAGCTTTTTTATTTCTAATTCATATTGGTGTGGTTCACCTTTGACCACATGTCTAACATGATCATAAGTACAGTCCAGAATACACAAAATGTGGGGATCATCTAAGCTATAGCTTACATACTTCCCTTTTTTATGAAACGAGATTAATTGATGTTCTCGTAAAATCGCTAATTGATGTGAAACCACGGATTGGGCTAAATCAAGTTTTTCCGCAATCTCATTCACGGTCATTTCATTATCTTCTAAGAGATAAAGTAACTTCACTCGGGTCGGATTACTTAACACCTTATAAATTTTATTCATTTCTGGTAATAATTGTTCGTCAAAATTTGTTTTCACAGTTAATCATCCTAAAATAACTTAATTATGCGGTTGATGAAACCACTATCAAACAACACATAGATTCCGATTAAAATATAACAGGCTTTCATCAAAATTTCGCCATGCTTTTCAATCAGATTTTGTACCATACTGTTATTTTCTACTAATTTAGCGACTAACACAATTATTAAAGTCAAACAAATTAAATATCCAGTAGCTATACCAAATTGTGACCAACTTTTGCCAAGTAGTACCGGAACAAAAATTGAAAGCACACATCCAGTACAAACTGATAGATAAGTAATAAAAGTCATATAAATTCCAGATTGATGTACATTTTCGGTCACTTCTTCGTCATCGTCTTTTAATGCCATGTAAATTGGCAGGAATCCTAAAACTCCTAGTCCCCATTCTGGAAGAAACTTACCTAAAACATCACCAACCAAATAACCAACAATTAGTAATGCCAAAACGGCTAAAGCATAGCCAATCATCACTTTAATAGTACTGTATTTCTTCAATAAAAAAATTAACATGATAAAGAAATCCAAGTTAATTGCGATAAAAGTTAAGGTTAACACAGAAAAATTCATAATTTGCTCCCCCACATATGTTATATGTAAAATATAACATATGTTTTTAACAATAAAAGCAGAAACTTTAATTTCTGCTTTTATTGTTAGAAATCTTTGTCATCCGGATTTAACGGTTTAATTTGATAAACAGTTGGTTTGGGACGGTTCACAATCTTACGTTGAACTAGATAGTTATCGACGCTCTTGTAAATAAAGAGTGGTGAAACTTCTTGAATAACATCACTAAATTCCAACCCAAACCAACTAATTGGTGAGGCCGTAAGGTTTTGCATGTAAATTCGTTCCCGAATCATATGACGATCAAATGGTTTAATATCACTATTAAAGGCCAAATCATTTGGTTTTTCCTTAATAATAATAAACTTAAAGTTTCCAATTTTACGTCCCTTTTCAGTACTGTATTTCGGTACTTGGTTTTGTAAAATTCCTTGTTTCAATAAGTTATCAACAATTTGATGTAAGTAAGCACTGATATGTTGATTTTTCTTAAATCCAAGGTAAAGTTGTACGTTTACCATGTTGTCTGTTCCCATCATATCAACCGTGTAATTACTTTCATAGGGTACGTCGGTTTCGTTAACTGAAACAAACCAGTATACTTGGGCCCGCTTCGGATCTTCATCCAAAATGGAATACATAACGTTTCGTTTAATTCGATAACCATCATGCATCTTAGTCATATAAACCAGGTTAGTTGAGTACATTGGAATGCTTTCATCTTTACTCAAATTTTCTAACTGATCACGATACTTGGTAACTTCAATGTATTCACTTTCCCGATCATAACGCTCCCGGGCTTTGTTTCCAAAATACCAAACCCACATAACGTATAAAATAATCATCATGATTAACAAGGTTACGTATCCACCGTGGACAAACTTAATCATACTTGCAATAAAGAAGACTACTTCAATCATCCCAAAGAAAAGTACAACTGGAATTGCCACTTTTCGTCCATAACGATGTTTCATGTAATCACCAAGCAAGATGGTGGTCATCAACATGGTTACTGTGATGGCAAGTCCATAGGCGGCTTCCATTTTTTCAGAGCTTCCAAAGTACCACACGACACTTAAAGTAATTGCACAAAGTAGCCAATTTACCATGGGAACATAAATTTGACTCTTTGTATTACCAGTATGTTTGATAATCATTCGTGGCAACAATTTAAGTCCGATCGCTTCTGAAACTAGCGTAAATGATCCGGTAATCAAGGCTTGTGAAGCAATAATCGCGGCTAAAGTGGCAATTACAGTCCCAAAAATCATCCAGCTTCCTGGAAGCATTCCATAGAACGGATTCATGCTTGTAAAGTGTTCCGCAAACATCTTGCTTTGATAATGATTAATAATCCAAGCTCCTTGACCTAGATAATTTAATGTCAAAGCCGTATAAACAATTGGCCAAGTCATTCGGATATTGCCTCGACCAACGTGCCCCATGTCTGAATACAAGGCCTCAGCACCAGTTGTGGCCAAGAACACACTCCCAAGAATAAAAATTCCAGATTTGTTGGCTGGACTAAATAGAGTTTCAATCGCATTAACTGGATTTAAGGCTGCGATAATTTGTGGATAGCTAAAAATGTTAATAATCCCAAAAATGCCTAAAAAAGCAAACCAAACTACCATGATTGGCCCAAGTAACTTACCAATTATAGCTGTTCCAAAATGTTGGGCCATAAAAACAATAATCAAAATAATGGTCGTAATTACTAAGACCATATGCTGATCAATCCCAAAGTTTTGAGTTTTCAATCCTTCAACCGCAGAAGTAACCGTCACAGCTGGCGTCAAAGTTCCATCAGCTAGAATTGAAGCACCCCCGACTAAAGCAGGAATAATCAACCATTTAGCGTTCTTTTTTACCAGGGCATACAGTGAAAAAATTCCACCTTCACCGTGGTTATCAGCATTCATGGCTAACACCACATATTTAAAGGTGGTAATGATCATCAGCGTCCAAAAAATTAATGAAATCGCTCCAGTTACATAGGCTGGTGTAATGTTCATTGGTGATTTAGCATCATTGATAATCGCGTTCATTACATATAGAGGTGATGTTCCAATATCACCGTATACAATCCCGATGGCAATAATCATGCCGGCGAGAGAAATCTTATTTGTTTTTTTCAAGATGTTTCTCCTAAATCAAAGATTATTTTTCCATATTTATTTGTTGCTTACTCGCTACATTTTGAAACTTATCATACCTAAATTCAAGCGTTTTTAACATTTTTTTAAGATTTCTGATTCCATTCAGATTTGAATCGTTGTACAAACTCATTTGCAACGTCAAACCGGTGCTGAGCAAACTGTTTTCCCGTTTCTGTATTAAAGCGTTTAATCATTTCATTCATCCGTTCCTCATAGTGATTAATTGTCGCCCGTTGTTTCCGATATTCAGCTTTGGTATGACTAACTTGAGTTTCAGTTGGATCATACATCTGATAGTTATGTACCCCACCAAACGAAAAGAGCCGCGCAATTCCTAACGCCCCTAAAGCATCTAAACGGTCCGCATCTTGCACAATCTGGCCCTCAATTGAGAGCTCATAATGATGTTCCAGATTAGCTGAGAATGACATGTGTTCAATTATATGGAAGATTTCTTTAATTTCGTTTTCAGAATATCCGACACTGGTTAAAAAATGTTGGGTTTCTAATTTCCGTTTTTCCGGATTATCAGTGAGTTTATCATCAAAAACATCATGCAAGTAGGTAGCCGTTAAAACTAACTCTGAATTGGCCGTTTCACTTTGTAAAATTTTACGAGCATTGTTCACCACCCGCTGAACATGATCAAATCCATGTCCGGTTTTATCACCACTCATCATGGTAACTGCAAAATTATGTACCTGATCAATTCGCCTCATGATAATTCCTCCTGAAATAAAAAGAGCTCACCTGCAGCAAGCTCTCAATCTTATAATTCGTCCCATTCAGACTTAAATTCATCCACAAAACGTTGCATATAAACTTTCCGTTGGTAAGCAATATTTTGGGCGGTTCTTGTATTCATTTCATCCGCTACTTTAAAGAGTTTTTCGTAGAAATGATTAATTGTGGTACTTTCATCCCGATAGTTATCCCGGGTCATCTTACGACGGGGATGAATTTTGGGATCATACATTTTATTGCCATGCACTGCTCCATAAGCAAAAGTCCGGGCAATTCCAATTGCACCAATGGCATCTAACCGATCAGCATCTTGCACAATTTTACCTTCTTTGGAAAGTTCTTGTTTGCCTTCCAAATTATCAGCAAAGGACATGTGTTCAATAATCGCAAAAACTTTTTCAATTTCATCCTCTGAATAACCAAATTCAGCTAGTTTTTGCCGTACGTCAGCTTTCCGGCCTGCAACGTCATCAGTTAATTTATCATCAAAAACATCGTGTAAATAAGCGGCAGTTAACGCAATTTCACCGTTTGCTGGTTCATCGGTTAATAATTTCAATACCATATTTGTAACTCGTTCAATATGATCAAATCCGTGACCGGAGTTATCTCCAGCCATCATTTTTTGTGAATACGCACGTACTTGGTTTAATTTTTCGTTCATTTGATTCACCTTTTCCATATTGTTTGTATAGAACTATTTTAAAGCACAAAAAAACATCCGTAAATAATTACGAATGCTTTTGTTAAATTTATTTTTTCCCGATAAACGGAATCTTCCAGTTGTACTTACCACAAAGTTTAATCATGGCTGGGACAAAAATCAAACGAACTAGGAAGGCATCGAAAAAGACTCCGAAAGCCAACACAATTCCAATTGATTTAACCGTTGGATCAACTGCGATAATGAAACTACCAAATACGGCAATCATAATAATCGCAGCAGTTACAATGACCGGTCCACTTTTCTTAATTCCAGTTCGAACGGCTTGATCGTTATCACCAGTTTTGGCGTATTCTTCATGAATCCGCGAAACCATAAACACTTCATAATCCATCGCTAATCCGAACAAAATTCCAATCGCAATTACTGGTAAGAATGCCAATACGGGTGCACTAGTATGGATATTTAATAGTCCATTCATGAAACCATCTTGCATTACTAAGGTCGTTAAACCAAATGAAGCAAAGATTGACATTCCAAATCCAATCATCGCAAACAATGGAATTAAGACTGATTTGAAAACTAACATCAAGAGAATAAATGCTAGCAACATGACTAACCCAATTAATTCAGGAATGGCAGCGTTCAATTTCTTAGTAATATCAATATTAACGGCGTTTGTCCCTGTCAAAATAATGTCAGTATTGTCATATTTTTGATAGTGTTTGCCCATGTCGTTAATTTTATTAGCTAATGTTTCAGTCTTTGCTGATTGAGAACCAGTCTTTGGCACCACGATAAACATGGCATATTTACCATCATCACTTAGCATTGCTGACGACATCACTTCTTTTTGCATCTTAGCCTGCATTTGGGCTTGGAAATCAGCGGTGGCTTTCTTTACCACAGCTTGTTGTTGCGTAGCATTCATACTAGGATTTTTCATCATTGCTGCCATCATTTGTTGTTTGACGTACGCTGCACCTTGTTCCTTAGCTTGAGCCTGGAATTCAGGAGATTGGGCTTGCTTGAGTTTCTTTTGATCTGGCATTTGCACTAATTTTTCTACGTCTTTTGTATGAGCTAACTTAGTCGTAATTTTATCAATCGTCTTTTGCTTTTCAGCAGCAGATGCATGGCTATCAAGTTTAATCACTCCCACTAAGTTAGCATCTGAACCAGCCCCAAATTTATCCGTCATCATATCGTAGGCTTGTCGTTTAGTGTTATTTTGCGCTAATTGACCATCAGATGGCATTCCTAAACGCATATGAGATGCTGGAAAGGCAAATCCAGCTAAAATAATAACAGAAATTAAAATTGAAATTACCGGGTGACCGACAATCATTTTAGTAAAGATTCCATCTGGTTTTACGTCATCTTCTTTTTCATGACTTGCACTAATATGATTTTTACCTAAAGACATCAAAGCTGGCAATAACGTTAAAGCTGAAAGAATGGCAAAGAAGACACTAGCTGCGGCCGCAAGTCCCATTTGAGTTAAGAAATCAATGCCAACCACACTTAGGCCAGCAACGGCAATCATCACAGTTACCCCAGCAAATAAAACTGAAGCTCCGGCACTCTCGATGGTAGCACCCATCACAGCTTGTTTATTATCAGTTTCGTTTAATTCACTGCGGTATCGATGCACAATGAATAACGCGTAATCAATTCCAACTGCCAAACTAATCATCACCGCTAAAGTTTGGGCCACATTACTAATTGAGAAGATGTTGGTTCCAATTGTAATGATTAAAATTCCAGATACTAATCCAACCACAGCACTCACAATTGGAAGTCCAGCTGAGACAAATGAACGGAACAAAATCAATAACAAGATAAATCCAAGGGCAATTCCAATTAATTCAGATAACCCACCTACTTCAGTCTTTGTAACGTTCACAGTTCCATTGTAAGCAACTTTCATGTCATCATGCTTCAATGTATTGAAGTGATGCTTAACGTCGTTAATTTGCTTATCAGAAACTAACCGTGCGTCTTTTTTGAACGTGATGCTAACGTAGGCAGTTGTTTTATCTTTACTAACTGCTTGTGCTTGGTATGGATCTTGAACACTCTTGATACCATCTTTATTCTTAATCTCGCTAATTTGTTTTTCTAACTTAGCTTTATTCTTCTCAGTAGTTAAGTCCCCATTTTTAGCTTGCACAACCACTTTCATCGTTCCAGCATCTAAATTTTGATGGAACTCTTTCTTAATTGTACTTTGGATATCAGTTGATGGAATTCCTGAAATCTTCAAGTTCTGATTAAAATTAGAACCCAAAGTTGCAGCAAAACCAATCATGACTCCGAGCATGACAACCCAGCCCAATAAAGTTTTCCATTTATTCTTGAAAACCCATTGTCCGAGTTGATTTAAAAATTTCTTCATCGTTTTTCCTCCCTAAAATCATCAATGTCCCCATTATCAATGCATTTTGCTTAAAAAGAAACGGACAATCATGTTACAATGCACATTAAATGTGCATTGTTAAGGAAGTGTCTATAAATGACTGATCTACGTAAGGAAAGAACCAATAAATTTATCCGGGAAAGTTTTAATCAATTACTCACCGAACAACCATTTTCTAAAATTACCGTCGCAGAAATTGTCAAAAAAGCCATGATTCATCGAAATACTTTTTACCAACATTACGACGATAAATACGATTTACTCCGTTCTTGTATCGCCAATATGGTCAACGATTCTGATTTCTCAATCGAGGAATTTAAAGTTAAGCCATTCACTACGATTGACCAAGCTTTAATGACCAACTATCCAAAAATTTTAGACCGCCAAGCGAATGACGAAGATTTCCGTCATACGACCAATAACGTCTTACTTAGCTCAATTACCAAAAAAAGTGATCATCGCGATATTTTTTGGGTCATTGGTAAAATTGCCGCCATTTTCATCTGGAATGAAATGACCAATCAAAATTATGATCTAATCAACGACTATCAGGAACTCGACGAAATCTATACCACCGGAATTTTTCCCAACTAAAAAGCATCCATCACTGGATGCTTTTTTGTGTCTTATAAGAAATTAACAATTTGCATAACAATTGGAACCACGAATACAAATAAAACTGTACTGGTTACAACAATATTTGTTGCATAAGCCACATCCCCATGTGAGCGACCCACTAAAATTGGAAGAACTGCTAAACCTGGGGCAGCAGATTGAACTACGAAAGTTGAGATTTCTAATTTTGGCAAACTGATCCCTTGATGCATAAAGAAACACAGTACAGCAATCATAATTGCTGGTGCAATTACAAAACGTCCCATTAAAGCCAAAATCGAATCACGATCAAAGTGAATTGAATCTAATCCTGCATCCGCTAAAATAATTCCGATATAAATCAATGACAATGGTGTTACTAGACCACCAATCATTTCAAAAGTATTCCCAAGCATTGGGAAAGCCTTTGGTTGCACAATAAATGTGACTGGTAAATTCAAGCTAAGCCAAACTAATGCCACAATAAATCCAATTAATGGAGCTGGAAGTAATTTCTTCCAGTTAAAGTTCGCATCAGTTTTTTCACCCTTCTTTTTGGTTGGATCATCTGCAGAAATAAAGAAGATTCCAATTGCCCAAGTCGAAATGGTATTCATCAAGTAGTAAAGCAAGAAGAATGGCAACACTTTGTCACCAAACAACGCCACGTTTAAGGGCATTCCGATAAAGATGGTATTAGCATTTACAAACATATTGATAAATGCACCGCGACGACCTTTACGAATCTTAAAAATCTTTACTAACGCGATGGCTACCAGGTAGCCTAGTAGGAAACTAAGGAACAGGTAGAATAAACTTCCTGATAAACCGATCAGCTTATCGCGGTTTAATCTTGTCACCACTGACATGAAGATTGAAACAGGTAAAGCGATATCCATAATGATAAAAGCGATGTTGCTTTTGAAGGTATCACCAAGGCGGCCGGAATTACGTAGCCAGAAACCAAGTGCAATTACTAAAACAATTTCACCCACACTTGATAATGAGGTTAAGAATGCAGTCATATTAAATTTTTTCTCCTAATTTTTCGTAAATATCCAATTTTGTCTAAACGACACAAAAAAAGCGCCCGTAATTAAATACGAACGCTTTTTTCAAGTTACGCTATATTATTTAACTTCTTTGTATACTGGGTACCATTTTTCTGCTTCAACGGCAGCTTTAACGTCGGTAACTTTTTCACGAGTAATACCTTCATCAACAGCAGTTTGAGCAACAGAGTTGGCAACAGTTTGTGAGAATTCAGTTAATCTGTCAACTGGTGGCAAGATAGGTGCACCTGGTTGAGTTGGGTCAACAATACCACCCAATGAGTGAGCAGCAGCTGAAATCATCTTGTCACTTAAGTTAGTAGCAGTTGCGGCGATAGCACCTAAACCAATACCAGGGTAAACAAGAGCATTGTTAGCTTGACCGATTTCGTAAGTAACACCGTTGTATTCAACAGGAGCACTTGGAACACCAGTAGCAACTAAAGCACGACCATCTGACCACTTGATAACATCAGCAGCAGTAGCTTCAGTTAACTTAGTTGGGTTTGAGATAGGCATGATGATTGGACGTTCACAATGAGCAGCCATTTCTTTGATAACATCTTCAGTAAATGCACCATGAACAGTTGAAGTACCAAACATGATAGTAGGATGGACAGTTTTAACAACAGCAAGTAAGTTAGTTAAATCTTCTGAGTTGTCAAATTCTGAACGACTTCTAGCAAATTCTTTTTGACCAGGAGTTAAGTCAGTCATGTCATCGAATAATAGACCTTGTTTGTCAACCATGTAGAAACGTTTTTTAGCTTCTTCTTCAGTTAAACCAGCTTGAACCATTTCTTCAGCAACACGTTGAGCAATACCAACACCGGCAGTACCCGCACCGAAACAAATGTATTTTTGTTCAGTCATCTTACCACCAGAAATGTTAAGACCACCTAATACACCAGCTAATACAATGATACCAGTACCTTGGATATCATCGTTGAATACCAAGTATTGATCTTTGTATTTTTCAAGGATGTTGGCAGCGTTAGCACGACCAAAGTCTTCGAAATGTAGGTATAAGTTAGGGAAAAGATCTTCAGCTTCTTTAACGAATGTGTCAACGAAGTTGTAGTATTTGTCAGAATAATCACGTTCTTGGTCATTACCTAAGTACAATGGATCTTCAAGCAATTCTTTTCTAGTAGTACCTGCATCAAGCACAACAGCTAATACTTCAGAAGGATCAATTCCTGCGGCTGCACTATAAACCATCAATTTACCAACGGGAATGTCGATACCTTGAGTACCCCAGTCACCAATACCAAGAATACCTTCACCATCAGTTACAACTAATAATCTGATGTTACGGCCTTCAGCAGCATTGATTAAGCTTTGACGAATAGTTTCTTGATCATCATCGTTGATTGATAAGAAAGCAGCGTTTTGTGGGTTAACGTACATACGACTGTAGTTTTCAATTGAATCGGCGATAGTTGGATCGTAAACGATTGGCATGAATTCACTAACATGTTCAGCAAAAGTAGCGTAGAAAAGTACGCGGTTTTCGTTGAAGATGCTCATTAAGTAAACACGTTTTTCTAAATCATTACTTTTAGTTAAATATTCTTTGTATACACGAGCAGTTTGTTCTTTCAAAGTTTGTACACGTGGAGGTAACATACCTTGAAGATTTAATGTCTTACGTTCTTCTTCAGTAAATGCAGTACCTTTATTTAAAAAGGGATTATTTACAATTTCTTGTCCTCTTGACATAGATAAGGCTCCTTTTTGTAGTATCATTATATTAATAAACATCCTGTATATTAGTTCACAGAGAAAATAATTGTCAAACACATAATTTACATAAGCAATACTTATATGAGGTGATTTTATCAAACTACAAGACTTGATTTACTTTAACAAACTAGTGGAACTAAAGAGTTATACGACTGTTTCCGAATACTTTGGTGTTAGTCAGCCAACAATTTCAATGGCGATTCAACGGCTAGAAAAAGAATTTAACGTTGAACTTATCAACCGAAACCAAGCCCATCACAAAATCAAAGTAAGCCCCCATGGTAAAGTTTTACATAAACATACCGAGATTATTAATCGTGAAGTGGAATCTTTAAAAGAAGATATGCATCATAATTTTAAAGAACCAATTCGCTTTGGTCTCCCCCCTATCATTGGAAATTATTATTTCCCTAGTTTAGCTTTAGAACTTAGCAAAGCTGACATTTTAGATGACCTCGATAACATTGAAGCTGGATCTGGTAAATTACTAGACCAACTCCGTTCTGGGGAAATTGATATCGCCCTTCTTGGTTCCAACGAACCCATCGAAAGTCATGCCATTAATGCCAAATTGTTAACTAAAAGTGAGTTCAGAATTATCGTTTCACCTGACTCTCCATTAGCTAAACGCGACAAAATTAAAATTAAAGATCTTAATGGTATAAACTTTATTTCTCTTTCCGATGATTTCGTGCACCATAACACATTCAATAAATTGTGTAATGAACATAGTATTAGCGTACACGTACGTTACCATACGCAAGATATTGAATTATTAAAGCAACTAGTTTCTGAAGATTTAGGGGTATCTTTCTTAACCGAACAAGCCATCGGTCCTAAAGATAACCTCGTGGCAATTCCAATTGATGATAAAGATTTAGATCATTTCTACGTTTCCTTAACGTATCGTAAAACCCACGTCCTTTCACCAAAAGAACATCAATTAGTTGATTTGCTTACCAGTTCAATATCAACCCCTATCGAAAATAACTAAACAAAAAGAGTCGTCATCAGACGACTCTTTTTTGCTACTCTAAACTTCTTTATCAGTGTCAGTTTCAACTCCAACACCATCATATTCTTCAAGAATCATCTTCTTGAGATCGGCAAAGAGTGGTTCTTTAGGGTTAGCAGTTGTACATTGGTCAGCATATGCTAATTCAGCAAGGTGATCTGCGGCAGCTTCTAAGTCCTTCTTGTTAACTCCTTGAGCTTTCAAACTCAAAGTTACACCAACAGAGTGAGCTAATTCGATAAATTTGTGAACTAAAGCTTCTTTAAGTTCTTCATCAGTTGAACCTGGAAGACCTAAGTAACGAGCAATTGCTGCGTAATCTTGGTCAGCTCTGAATGATTCGTATTTAGGCCATGTAGCAATCTTCTTAGGTTTTTCGAAGTTGTAACGGATTACATGTGGCAAAGTAATTGCGATTGCAATACCGTGAGTAATTCCGAATTGTCCCCCAATCTTGTGAGCGATTGAGTGAGTAATTCCTAAGAATGCGTTAGCAAAGGCCATTCCGGCAATAGTTGAAGCAGTATGCATTTTATCTCTAGCTTCCATGTTACCGTTGTATGAATCAGTTAAGTTTTCAAAAATCATCTTAATTGCTTGTAGTGATAATGGACGAGTGTAATCAGAAGCCATGGTTGAAACGTATGATTCAATCCCATGAGTTAAGGCATCAAGTCCAGAAGCAGCGATAGTTGATTTTGGCACAGTTGCAACAAATTGTGGGTCAATGATAGCAACATCAGGAGTTAAAGCGTAATCAGCTAGTGGGTATTTGATGTGTAATTTAGCATCAGTAATAACTGAGAATGGAGTTACTTCTGATCCAGTACCTGAAGTACTTGGGATAGCAACCATTTGTGATTTAGCTGGTTTTTCAAAACGATAAGCACGTTTTCTGATATCCAAGAATTTTTGTTTAGCACCAAAGAAATCAGTTTCTGGGTTTTCGTAGATTAACCACATCATCTTAGCAGCATCAAGTGGTGATCCACCACCTAAAGCGATGATAGTATCTGGTTTGAAGCCACGCATTTGCGTTACCCCAGCGTTAACAGTATCAGTAGTTGGTTCACCATGGATGTCATCAAAGATGTAGTATTGCACTCCATCATCTCTAGCATTTAATTCGTCTAATACTTTATCAACGTAGTGGTATTTAACCATTGATGGACTAGTTACGATAAAGGCTTTCTTGATACCAGGCATATCTTTAAGGTAACGAACAGAATTCTTTTCAAAGTAAATCTTAGGTAATTTAATCCATTGCATATTATTTCTTCTCTTTGCGATTGTCTTAATGTTCAATAAGTCGTAGTCAGTAACGTTATGAGAAATTGAGTTTTGACCCCATGATCCAGTACCTAAAGTTAATGAAGGAGTCATGTTGTTGTATAAGTTACCAATTCCACCAAGTCCAGCTGGTGAATTAACAATGACACGTGAAGCTTTAACTGCGATTCCAAAATCAACGGCTAATTGGTCATTTGAAGTTTGGATTCCAGCAGTATGACCTAAACCACCGTAGTTTAATAGTTCAGATACAATTCTGAAAGCATCTTTATGATCTTTTGATTTGTATACTGAAATAACTGGTGATAATTTTTCCCCTGACATTGGGTATTTAGGACCAATTCCTGTCATTTCAACGGCAAGTACTTGAGTATCCTTAGGAATTTTAATTCCAGCCATGTCAGCGATTTGTTGAGCAGTAGCACCAGCCACTGGTCCTTTAACGCTAAGGCGTTTGCTATCAAACATTGCGTCAGTTAATTGAGCTTTTTCGCTTTCTGGAACAAAGTAAACACGGTTTAAAGAAAGTTGTTCTTTAACATCGTTGTAGATTGAAGCATCAATAACTGCACTGTTTTCAGTGGCACAAATCATTCCGTTATCAAAAGTCTTTGATAATACTAAATCGTTAACGGCACGTGGGATGTTAGCAGTTTCTTCGATGTATACAGGACCATTACCAGGACCAACACCTAAAGCTGGTTTTCCAGCTGAGTAAGCTGCTTTAACTAAACCAGGACCACCAGTTGCTAAAGTACAATCGATCCCTGGGTTTTGAATTAAGGCATTCGTTGCTTCACGACTAGGAGTGGTAATCCATTGAATTGCGTCTTTAGGAGCACCGGCCTTAACGGCTGCATCACGTAAAATTTCGGCAGCTTTGATTGATGATTTAATTGCTTGTGGATGGAAACTAAAGATAATTGCATTTCTAGTTTTCATTGAAATAATTGCTTTAAATAATGTTGTTGAAGTTGGGTTAGTTACTGGAGTAATTCCAGCTAATACACCAAGTGGTTCAGCAACTTTGATTAAGTCTTGTTCTGAGTCTTCTGAAATAATTCCAACAGTTTTATCATTGCGGATGTGGTGCCAAATTTCTTCAGTGGCAAATAAATTCTTAATTGCCTTATCTTCAGCTACTCCACGTCCAGTTTCTTCGTAAGCCATTTTACCGAGCATTTGGTGTGCATTAACTCCAGCAATCACCATTGCATGAGTAATTTTATCAACTTTTTCTTGATCGAAGTTACTCATTTCATCTAAGGCAACATGTGCTTTAGCAACCATATCATCGATATTCTTCTTGATTGCTACTACATCTGGTTCTTTTTTGTCTACCATAAACTTACCCTCCGGTTCATAAATGTTTTGTTATTTATTTCACAAGTTCATAATATCACATCAGTTTTTTATTGCAATCTTTTTGTTTATTTTTCTTGAGAACGCCGTTTTATCAGCTTATAAGCGTTATTTATAATGATTATAAAGAAATTGTTAAATTAATAACAATGGTAGTTAAAACAAAAACGTCTGTAGGCTAACCTAGACGTTTTTGGTAAAAATGATTAACTATTTTTTGAATCACTATAAAAACTGGATTAATCGTTAGAATTAACAATAATCCGATTCCCCCAACTTGCCAAGTAAAGAGATTGGTAAGATAAAAGAATTTACCAAAACAAATAAATAACAGCATAAATGCCGAGATACTAAAGGTAATAATCATCAATTTGTAACGATTAAATGGACGACTAACCAGAATCAAAGCTTGCCACCCAATCAAACCAGTTAGTAAAACATTTAAAGTATCCGTAGTGGTCACATTGAATGACAATAAACTTCCAATTCCACCAATCATCATGATATACAACACCACACAAAGTGCCGATGGCAACGCAATTTCAACAATTCCAGTAAAGAAGCGGTTACGAATTGGATGAAATTCTGGCGATAATGCTAATAAGAATGATGGAATTCCCACCATCAAACTATTAATCGGCGTAAGTTGAATCGGTTGGAACGGATAACTTTTGGCAATAAAAATGAAAATCAAGCTCAACATAATGGAAAACATGGTCTTAATTAAGTAAAGAGCTGCAATCGTATCAATATTATTAATTACTCGTCGTCCTTCATTTAACACGTTGATTAAAGCAGAAAAATTAGAGTCAATCAAAACAAAGTCAGCAATACTCTTCGTACTTTCATTTCCCGATGCCATAGCAATTCCACAATTGGACTGACGCAATGCTAAAATATCATTGACTCCGTCTCCCGTCATCGCAACGGTATGCCCATTATCTTGCATAGCTTTTACAAGGCGTTCCTTTTGTTCTGGCTTCACGCGACCAAAAACAGTGGTCTGAGCTACTAATTTATGATAATCGGCGTCATCCGCAACGGTTGTCATATCAACTAACCGATCTGCATTTTTAATCCCCGTTCGTTTGGCAATTGCAGCAACTGTAGTGGGATCATCTCCAGAAATAACTTTGACTGTCACACCTTGGTCAGCAAAATAATGTAACGTACTGGGAGCATCTTCTCGAATCACATCAGTAATCAAAATATAGGCCATCAGTTTAGTGTTTTGTAAGCCTTCTCGACTAATATCAGTTGCGCTGACTAAAGCTAAAACGCGATTCCCTGCAGCCGCAAAATCGTGGACTTGTTGTTTTTGTGCATCCGTTAATTGCAATACAAACTGGGGTGCGCCTAACACAAAATTTCCCTGTGATAATTTAACTCCACTCCATTTTCGGGCGGAAGAAAATGGGACAATCTCTTGAGCTTGGTATGGGTGTTGCGAAAAAGCAGCTTTAATTGCATCCGCCGTTTCGTTAGTATCATTAACTTCATGGACTAATGACCCTAAAATAGCTGCTGCGTCAGCTTGTTTTGCATCATCTGCTAACACTAATTCTTTAAACTTTAGTTTCCCATTGGTAATCGTTCCAGTCTTGTCTAAACATAAGGTATCTACTCGGGCTAATGTTTCAATGGATGCTAAATCACGGACCAATACCCGTTTCCTGGCTAAATGATAAGCAGAAATGGCAAGTGTCACTGATGAAAGTAAAACTAACCCTTCTGGAATCATCCCAATCATCGCTGCCACCGTTCCCAAAATAGCATGATTCAATGACACTCCGTGGAACAACCGTGAGACAAATAATAATAAGCCTAAAGGAATAATAATCACGGTTAAAATCCGAATAATCTTATTAATTAAATTCAACAAGACACTATTTTTCTTCGCCGTTTTACTAACTTTTTCTGTCAATGAATTAACAAAAGTGGCACTACCAACTTTGGTAGCTTGCATAATTGCATGCCCGCTTACCACAAAGCTGCCGGAAATTAATGTTTGTCCGTCTTTTTTAACGATTACATCAGATTCCCCTGTAATTTGCGATTCATCAATTTCTAGTTCTTTCGTGGCTTTTACAAGTCCATCAACTGGAACCTGATCGCCGAGTTGTAAAACGATTAAATCATCTAATACAATCTGATCTGGTTCAATTTCCGTTTCTTGTCCGTTTCGGATTACTTTAACCTTTGATTGAGATAATAACGCCATCTTATCAACTTGCCGTTTAGCTCTAATTTCTTGAAAAATTCCAATTGAAGTATTCATTACTGCAACAAACAAGAACAGCATATTTTTGTAACTACCGGTTAGAAAGACCAAGAAGCCTAGGAATAGGTTGATTAAATTAAATAACGTAAATGTATTTTCAATAATAATTTGTTTAATACTCTTAGTTAATTTTTCTGGAGCAGTATTTTTCTCTCCCGCTGCCATACGGTCTTTGACTTGAGCGGTATTCAAACCCATTAAATTTTGTGTCATTTTGCCACCTCTTTTCATTAATTATAGCTAAGCCGATTTTATTTTTCAGTTTTCATCTGTTAACTTAAGTAAATTTTTACCGGTTTAGACAACAAATCGTGTTTCTTTCTATATTATGGTAAAATTAGAAACATATATCGCTGGAATTTTCCAGTTAGAATTAATCACACTTTATTAAAATGAAAAGAGGAATGCTTTTTGGTTACTGGATCGATATTACTCGACTTAGTTATTATATTAGTCATGTTCTTCTTTGCCGGATACTTCGTTGCTTGTGAATTTGCCCTTGTGCAATCACGGCCGACTGCTCTGGAAGAGGAACTTGAAGACGAGAACACTAGTAAAAAACGTAAACGTAAAATCAAGCTTGAATTAAAGATGGTGAGAAACCTTAACGAATACCTATCTACTACTCAAGTAGGGGTTTCACTTGCCGGAATCATTTTAGGTTGGATTGGTGAATCTTTTGCCGTTGAGGTTTTCGTTGATTTATTTGGTGCTTCAGGTCTTGGAATGAACGCTGCTGCAGCTCACGGTTTAGGAGTTGCCATTGGTGTTTTACTATTAACTTACCTTGAAGTGGTCTTCACTGAAATTTTACCTAAAAACTTAAGTATTGATATGCCACTCAAAGTGTTAAACGCTGTAAGTGGTCCACTTCACTACTTCCACGTTATGTTTTACCCATTTGTTTGGCTACTTAACGTTTCTGCTTCTGGAGTAGTCAAAATGTTAGGGCTTCCCGTTGCCAACGAAAACGACGAGGCGTTATCACAATCAGAAATTCTTAGTGTTTCTAAAGCAGCCGTTAAAAACGGTGATTTGGAAAAAGACGATTACTTATACATGCGTCGGGCCTTTGAATTAAATGATAAAACTGCTCGAGACGTGATGATTGACCGAACTCAACTTAAAACAATTGATATCACTTCAACTGATGCTGAAGCTATCGAAACTTACTTAAACACTAAGTTTAGTCGTCTTCCCGTTGTTAAAGATAACGATAAAGATGACATTCTGGGATATGTATATATCTACGATTTAATTCAACAATCACAAGTTAACCCTGATAAGCCAATCAAGAGTTTGATTCGTGATATCAGTACCACTTCTGAAACTACCCCAATCGCTATGGTGCTTCAACAAATGATCACCAACCACCAACCAATCGTTGTGGTAATTGACGAATATGGTGGTACTTCAGGAATTATTACTGATAAAGATATCTACGAAGAATTATTTGGAACTGTTCGAGACGAAATTGATCCAGCAAACCACGCTTCAATTTTCCGTCAGCCTAATGGCACTTACAAAATCAGCGGTAAACTTAATACTTATGACTTTGAAAAATTCTTTGACGTTGATATTAAACCCTTTGAAGGTTCTGATATCGTTACCCTTTCAGGATTTATCATTGAACATAATCCGCACATCAAAGTTGGAGATGTCGTTAGATTAGGTGACTTTGAATTTAAAGTACTTACCTACGAAAACTCATTTATTGACTGGTTCGAAGTTAAAAAAGTCGATCCTCTTCCCGATGAAGATGACGACGATGAAAAAGATAAAGATTAATAATATTAAAGAAAAACGAGGCTTGGCCTCGTTTTTTTATTTAAGGAGTTTTGTACATAATGAACGCAATTAAAAAAATACCAGCCTGGCTGGGTTACACCATTTTGTTTGCTGTAATTACCTCAACTTTTGCTTTTATGTTTTCTTTGACTAATACTTCATTGATTTGGAGTTTGGATGGAATTGCGCAACATTATCCCATCTTAGTTAGTTTCCACGATATGTTAATTCACTTTGTGCAACATCCGCTTCAAGGATTTACCCACTGGTCATGGAACATTGGAATGGGTGCAGATCAATTAACTAGTTTTTCTTATTATGTAGTGGGTGATTTATTCAACTATTTAATTGTTTTCTTTCCTAAAAATCAAATTGAATTAGGCTATGGTTTGTTAGTGCTTTTACGGCTTTACTGTGCTGGACTAGCTTTTATGCTATTTGCCAAACAATTCCATTTTAAAAAGTACAGTTTAGTCATTAGTGCATTAACGTATACTTTTGGTAGCTATGCTTTATATGCTGGCCTCCATCATGCTTTCTTCATTTTGCCATTAATTTTCTTTCCTTTATTGGCCTTAGGAATTGAAAAAATCATTCATAATCAATCCATTGTCCCCCTTCTTTTAGCAACCCTCATTACTTTTTTAAGTAACTTTTATTTTGCCTATATCTTAGGCTTAGGTTGTTTAATTTATGTCATCATTCGTTATTTTTCTGTGCGTAACGCAAGTTTGTTTAATCTAAAAAAGAGCTTTATTCGTTTGTTAACAGCCATTCTTGGTGGAATCACTCTATCTGCCATTCTTCTAATTCCAACGGTCCTATATGCCATTAAATCAACCAGAATAACTAATACGTTTGCTAATGGCTACCTCACTTATCCAGTTAGTTATTATTTAAACCTTCCAGGTAAAATCCTTGGTCTTGGTGGTGCTTTTAATTTCTGGCTCTTAATTGGAATTAGCGGGTTTAGTTTCTTAGCCGTTATTTATACGTTTACTCATTTCAAACGGTATCAGGCTTTAAATACCGGGCTAATCATTGCCATGATTGGAATTTTAATTCCTGCTTTTAGTTCCGTTTTCAATGCCATGGCTGCTCCTTCTAACCGTTGGGCTTCCTTAATTTTATTACCCATCGGTTTAGCAACGGCTATTTTGTCAGATCATTTAACTGACCTAACTAAACGTGACTTAGGTATTTTTGCCATTAGTTCCGTTGGCTTAGTTAGCTTAATTTGGCTCTGTAATGGGTTCATTTTCAAAGTTCATCGGCATGACTTTGCAGAATACATGCTGTTATTTATCTTACTAGGCGTACTATTTATCGCTAAGTTCTACCATTGGAAAACGCAAACTTTAATTAGTAGTGTCTTATTACTAGTGACATTGAACTTAATTTCGCTTGGAATTGGATTCTATAGTCCGGATAGCAGTGGTTATTCTAAGGGCATGTTAAACAAAGATGTCGCCCAAAATTATACCCAGAATTACTACAATGGGGCGGAAAAATTTGTAAAACCTAAACTAGGTCATTATCGAACCACCATTGGTCCTAAATACCATTACTTCCCTGATACCCGTGATAATTTCATCAACACGGACTTTTTCAATGCGGCTTCAAATCTACCAATGATTTTAGGAACTCATGATATTGCTTCATATCTAACGGTTGAAAACGGTTTTGTCGGTAATTTAGAACGCTTAGTGCAAAATAACCAATTCACTCAAAATGATCCGGTTGCCCAAAACGACTACCGCTCAACCCTTGAAAGTTTCTTTGGAGTTAAGTATATGTTTGTCCGCTCTGACAAAGCACATAAAGACTTACCCTACGGATTTAAACTCGTTCGTGATCATCATGATCCCAAACTATTTAAAAACGCTAGTAACGTTCCCAGTGATAAATACGCGGTTGGAACTGTCTTAGCAAAAAACAAAAACGCCCTTCCATTGATGTTTACGCAAACTAAAATCATCAATGATAAGGCATTTACCAAGTTATCAGCTAACAATAAGGAACAAGTGATGCTTCAAGCTGCTAATGTAGCTAAATCTATTTCAGGAATTTCAAATTTAAACTATCACAGTCAACTTAAGCATCTCAATTACAAGGTTAAATTCGATACGAAGCAACTTATTACAAACCAAAAGATGCTTGATAAATCTGACTTTGCGGATAAAACTAATCATGCAACTTCCCCTAATTTCCACTATGCTTCAGAAACGCAAATTCAAAATATCTTGCAACAAAATCAAAAAATTGTTACTAAATTGCAAAAACAAAATCATGATGGCCTTCACTATCTAACTAAAGATGCATTGGGAAAACCAATTCCAACGACCATCAAAATTGCTAACCCTGCCAAAACCAAAAACGCTGAGTTATACCTAGAGTTAGATGGAATTAAGGGTAGTTATGCTTCAAAAAACAGCCTCAATCAAATCAAAGCGAACAACAATGAGTTAACTAACAAATCTGAAACTAAGTTTGAAAAACTCAATCTCTTCCGAAAAAACATCTCCACTTATAACAACGGTAGTTTCATTTTACAAGCTAATGCAAAAGGAATGAGTAATGCGGTTACGCAATTAGGAACGGATGAGCTATCCAACTATCTTCCTAAGCAGCATGCATTGATTAACTTAGGTTATTCTAAAAATGCCCGTAAGCAGATTGAATTAAAATACAGTGGTGTTGATGCCCTTCATTTCAAACACGCCCGTGTAATTGCCGTTCCGTTTGATGCTAAATATGATGCCACTATCAAACAAAACCAACAAAATGGTTTAACTAACATTAAAACTAAGGCAAACCAGATTACTGGAACCAGCCATAATGAAAAGAAGTCCATTTTAACTACTTCAATTCCTTATTCTGCTGGTTGGAAGTTAACCATCGATGGAAAAGCAGCTCCAACTCAAAGCGTAAACAAAGCGTTTGTAGGGGCAGTAATTCCTGCTGGTAAACACCACATCAAGTTAAACTACCAGACTCCTGGATTAATGCTTGGAAAAATCATTAGTATGCTTAGTTTGTTTATAATTTTAATTACGAGTCTGATTCTTTGGTATTTCAAAAAAGATAAAAAATAATTTTTAGCGACCTATGCCCAATAGGCCGCTTTTTTATTGGATTCACTTACCAAAATGCCAGTGAATTTAAATTTTTAAACGAGTAAACTAGAAGAAAACGATTAGGAGAATATTATGAAACCAATTAGATTTTTATACATATCAATTGCCGGTAACACTCGAAATTTTGCAGAAAATTTAGCTGACTACGCTAAAGAACAACATGCTCAAGATGCTAATCTACCTTTAGTTAACATTACTGAAATTAGTGATCAAACTGATTTTGCTAATGAAACAGAACCCTATTTTGCTTCAGTCCCTACTTACCTTGATGGTGGTGATGGAATTGGTTCTGGGGTAACCGAACTAATGACTAATACACTAGGAGAATATATTGGTTATAAGGACAATGCTAAAGCTTGTCTAGGGATTATTGGCAGTGGTAATAAGAACTTCAATGCTCAATACTGTCTAACTGCTAAACGTTATTCTAAGCAGTTTAATGTTCCATTTTTGGCTGATTTTGAACTTCGTGGTACTGATCGGGATGTCAAACGAATCTACGATGATTTGATTGAAAGAACCAAGGAAGTCACTAATTAGAACGCTTATAAACTAATTACATTACGTCATAGATTAATTGTGTTATCATGTAATTGAGTTATATCGCAACATCGATGTTGTTGTGTACTAGGTATAATTCACCCTGAGGTAGCGTTTTTTTAAGCACTATCTCGTTACATATTCTCATTCAAAAATATATAAGTATCATTATTAATAAATAATTTTGTTTAGTTGTAATTATTATTGTTTTATTACCATAATGTGCTAAAATAAAGGTGTTGGTGGAGTTAAATCCTTCAACCATCATTAATTATATATTGGAGAGTGACGACCCTGCCGCCGTCATTCTCCTTTATTGTCTAATTTTAAATTAAAAGCTCCTAACTTATCATCAAGTTAGGAGCTTTCTTTATTTAATTGTTTTCTTTATTAAAAACACGGGAGATAAAAACTAATACGTATACAAGGAGAAAAGCTGAATAAATAAGTTTGGTAATTTGAACCCAGAATAACGAACTGTTATTAGAGATAAATAAAGCAAAAATGAGCAACAAAATTGCTAATATTTTTTTATCATTCTTCATCATATATTCCTTCTTTCTGATAAAACGGTAAATAATCGATATGCGAACATTTGTTCGTATATATAGATTATCATAGTTTCGTTTTTTGTAAACCCTCCTTCTCTAAAAAAATAATCAGCAAAAAAGGAACCCGCCGCCATGGCTGGGTTCCTTCAATTTTTTATTCAAATTTTTCAATGGTTCGATTTTGCATTGGTTGAACATCACGAGCGTTCTCCGCAAAATGTTGTTTAAACCACTCTAATTGCTCTTTTCCAATCGATAAAATTGGATCTGTCACAATTAACCACTCTACCCCTGGAATCAATGGTGGATTAGTTAGTGAACCCAAATAATGGTATCCACTAACGGCCGTGGGAATCTTTAACTGTGGATTAAAGAGTTTTTGTTCAATTAATTGTTGCACAAATGGACTATCTTCCCCGACGTTTAATAGGATTGCAACTACAATCATCTGACCAATTTCATTCGTAAATACGAAGTGAATTTCAAAGTCAGCAGCTTTCCCATTAATTAAATGTTCTGCTGGATGATGAAAATGTAATTGTTGAAAATTATATTTATGACCAAAAATCATGGCCTTTCCAATTCCAGAATATTTAATGTTATTTCCAGTATTTTCAATCTTAGTTATTTCAATTTGATCAACAATCGCAAATGGAATTAATTGATGCAAAATCTTCACATTATCATCTTTAATATCAACTGGTGATTGAAGATAATTTCCATCCGGTTGCCAGTCATTTTGTTTTTTATAATCAAACATACATTTATCCTCTATTCATGAGTAAGATCTTTACCAAAATATTTCATTGAAAGTCGTTTAATCGTTCCATCTTTTTGTTCTGCTTTGATGGCTTTATCCATTTGTTTCGTTAACTTAGTTGATTTTTTGTTTAACATTGGGGCAATTGGTTCTGTCTTAATGTATTTATCTGGAATGACTTGGTAAGTTAAATCAGTATCTTTGTGACTCTTCTTCCAGTAATTAAATGCTGCCTCTGAATTAACAGCACCATCCGCACGTCCTTGGTTAATCATGTCCATATCAGTTTGGAAATCTGGCGCAGCAATTACTTTAGCTCCGAGTTTTTCAGCTGTCGTCCAGTTTTCGGTACCAGTTCCTGCGGCAATGGTTTTACCTTTGATGTTATCCATCTTCAAACCAGGTTTAGAAATTAGCACACTCTTTGAATAGATGTACGGTGTTGAATATCTAAATTGTTTTTCACGAGCTGGGTTCACCCACATATCGTTAAAGATAACGTCATATTGGTTTGAACCTAAACCAGCAATCAATGAATCCCAACCAGTTGTGACGAACTTAGGTTTCAAGCCCATCTTTTTAGCTGTATCACGGGCCAATTCAACTTCAAACCCAGTTAACTTACCGTCTTTATCACGATAAGCATAAGGAGCATAAGTTCCTTCCATTCCAATGGTTAAAGTTCCTGGTGTCTTAGTATCATTTTGGTTACTTTGATTGCTACCACACCCAACTAACACCAGTGCTGCTAATCCAATTGTTAATAATAAACCTAATCTTTTTTTCATTTCCTTACCCCTTAAAATATTTTTCAAAAAAAGAAACCAGCTAAGCTAACTACCTAGTCTAACTGGTTTTTATTTCTCATTAAATAATAAGCCATGTTTATCAGTTAGATTAAATACGTATCTAACTGAGCACTTAAAATAAACTCTACTTAGATACAGATGTCAGCAACATCCGTATCAACGAATCCTGCTAATTACTTGTAACAAGTACAGCAACAAACAATATTAGTTTTAGTAGTAGTAAATTCCATGTGCTTTTCTTCTTTCTTTTTGATAGTAACATTAAAACATTTTTTAAATTTAATGTAAAGGATCTTTATTTATTTTCAGCCATATATTTCTTCAAAGCCCGACCAGTAAATGATTGTTCATCGTCAATTGAGCCCTCTGGAGTACCGCTGTATAAGACAGTCCCACCATAAATACCGGCACCAGGACCCATGTCAATTAACCAATCAGCTTGACTGATTACATCGAGGTTGTGTTCTACGATAATTAAACTATCACCGTTCTTAACCATGTTCCGGAATAATTTAACTAACTTATCAGTATCCTTCATGTGAAGACCAGCCGTTGGTTCATCAAGGAAGTAAGTTTGACCGTTTTCTCCTAGTGTTTGAGCTAAACGAAGTCGTTGTAATTCACCACCAGATACCGTTGTCAAAGCTTGATCAAGGCCTAAGTAGCCTAATCCGACTTGACGCATCCGTTCTAATGGTTCAGAAATGCCTTTTTCGTCTTTAAAGAATGCTTGGGCCTTATCAACTGACAAGGCCAATACTTCCGCAATATCTTTGCCATTGTACTTGTATTGCAAAGCTTCCTTACTGTAACGTTTACCGCCACAGACTTCACAGACTTGTTTAACTGGGTCCATGAACGCCATATCAGTAATGGTTACCCCTTTACCTTTACAACGAGGACATGCTCCTTTTCCGTTATAACTGAATAATTGGGTAGAGACATCGTTAGCTTTAGCAAATAAACGCCGAATTGGATTCAAAATATCCAAATAAGTAACTGGAGTAGAACGAATACTAATTCCGGCCGTCTTTTGGGTTAAATCAACGTAATTACCGTTCAATTTAATCTTCAAAGCTTCCGCTAATGATGATTTACCTGAACCAGCAACCCCTGAAAAGACTGTCATAATTCCCATTGGAACTTTAGCACTTACGTCTTTTAAGTTATGCAAGTTCACGTGTTCCAAATCGATAAATTTCTTAGGTTTCCGCACTTCTGGGAAGTAATGTTTCTTTCTAAGCCATTTACCAGTCAATGTATCAGATGATTTTAGTTCTGGGAAAGTTCCTTCAAAGGTAATCGTACCCCCGTTAGCACCAGATTCAGGACCCACTTCAACAACGTGATCAGCAATTGAAAAGATTGCTGGGTTATGGTCGACAACGAAAACGGTATTTCCTTTTTCTTTCAAACTAACTAAAGCTTTTTTAATTAATTCAATATCGTGAGGATGCAAACCAACACTAGGTTCATCAAAGACATAAAGAATGTCTGACAAAGCATTAGTTAAATGTTTGGCAATCTTGATACGTTGTACTTCACCACCAGATAAAGTACTAGTAATTCGGTCAAGGGTTAAGTAACCCAAACCAATATCAACTAATGGTTGGACCTTAACTTGTAAACTACGGACAATTTCAGCACCTAGTGGGTTCTTGATATCGTCTAAGAATTCAAGGAATTGCACCAAGTTCATTTGTGAAGCTTCTGCAATGTTGACGTCATTAATTCGAACACTTAAAGCTCGCTTGTTCAAACGAGTTCCGTGACAAACAGGACAGTCGTGACGGGTAACCACAGCATCAATGGCAGCTTTATGATGTTTACCTTCAGAACTATGAATAATTGAACGCATAATTCGAGGAACTAACCCTTCATAATCTTTACTCTTGAAAGCTTTAGGTGAATTAGGAAATGGCAACTTAGGCGCATGCATCAATAATTCATATTCTTCTGGAGTATAGTCTTTGATTTTTTTATCGTTATCAAATAGGCCAGTATCTCCATAACGACGCCATCTCCAACTGTTAGGTTTGAAACTAACAAAGGTCATGGCACCGGTATTTAATGATTTTTCTGGATCAATTAATTTACTTTCATCAATATCATCGACGTATCCTAAACCTTCACAGTGTGGACACATTCCTTGAGGCAAGTTAAATGAAAATACTTCAGAATAACCAACGAATTTATCCCCAACCCGTGAGAATAACAAACGAAGTAATGAGTACATTCCCGTGTAAGTTGCTAAAGTAGACCGTGCGTTACCAGTTAATTGTTTTTGTTCAATCGCAATTGCAACTGGTAAATTCTTAATATCACCAACGTGGGGTTGTCCATATTTAGGTAGGTATTGTTGTGAGAAACTGGGGAAAGTTTCGTTTAATTCTCGCCGTGACATGGCAGCCACTGTATCAAATACTAATGAAGACTTTCCTGAACCTGATTCACCTAAGAAAACAGTAATTTCATGTTTTGGTAAATCGATGTTAACGTGTTTCAAATTATTTTGATGTGCATCAGAAACTTCAATTTGTTTCCGATAATAATTTTCGGCCATAGTACCCTCCTAATCGAATATTTATTACCTTTAATTTTAATATTGTTTTCGATTTTGAGCTATTAAAAAGCCCCGTGAAATAAATATGTTTAATTTATTGTTAAAGACCTATGTAAAAACGCGCCAATATGTTAATTTTAGTGATGAATACATTTTTATAACTCACCCGTTTTTATAAAGGAGAACTAAAGTGCCGCAAAAAGAAAAACCTAGCCCGTCGTGTTCCAATTATTATCACCAAACTGAGACTGAAATCATTAAGGAGTTCGACACGAATGCCTCACATGGATTGTCAACTTCCGCTGTGAAGTCCCGTTTAAAACAAGATGGCTACAATGAGTTAGATAGTAAGGTAACGCCCAAATGGCTGATTTTTATTCAGCAATTCAATAACATCATTATTTATATTTTGATTTTGGCCGCTATCCTAACTTTATTGATGCGACACTATTCTGATTCAATTGTAATTACGATTGTAATTATCATCAACGCTGTAATTGGTTTTGGACAAGAAGTCAAAGCCAGTAATGCGCTTGAAAAAATCAAAAACTTACTTTCAACTGAAGCCAATGTTTATCGTAACGGTCAACGACAACAAATTTCGGCTCGTGATTTAGTCGTAGGCGATGTCGTTTATTTAGAAGCTGGCGACAATGTTCCGGCTGATTTACGTTTAATTGACGTAGATAGTTTGCGCATTCAAGAATCATCTTTAACTGGGGAATCTGATTCCGTTGCCAAAACGATTGCTCCCCTGGCTCCAGATACTCCATTAGCTGAACAAACTAACATGGCGTTTGCTTCAACTGGTGTAACCAATGGGAGTGGTTTAGGAATTGTCGTCGCAACTGGGGAACACACCGAAATTGGTAAAATTTCTACCAGTGTCCAAGATATCAAACGCCAAAAATCACCACTAACTCGTGAACTAGATCAATTAGGAACTGGAATTTCATGGTTTATTATCATTTCATCCGTAGTTTTATTCATCTTCGGATTAGTCTTGAATATTTACTCTCTTCCAGTCTTGACCATGGCCATTATTACAATGATTGTTGGTTCGATGCCTGAAGGTTTACCCGCTGCAACTTCAATTATTTTAGCTGCTGGGGCCCAAAAACTAACTAAAGAACACGCCATTATCAAAACGTTACCCGCTGCTGAAACTTTAGGTGCGATTGATATTATTGCGACTGATAAGACCGGTACTTTGACTAAAAACGAAATGATGATTCAAGATATCATCATCAAAGATCGTCATTATCAAGTATCTGGAAATGGCTATAATCCAGAAGGTGCTATTACATTAGATGGTCAACCAGTTAACCCAGATGCTGATTTACAAAAACTCCTCTTCATGGGATTTGAAGCTAATGATGCTTTGATTTTCCAAGAAGATGGAGCCTGGACGATTAATGGTGAACCAACTGATGGTGCGTTTATCACAGCTTATTACAAGGCCTTTGGCGTAACTGAACCAGATGCATCCGAAATTGATCGTATTCCGTTTGATTCAGACTATCGTTACATTGCTAAGTTGGTTAAAATGCCAAATAATGACCATCTCACAGCGATTAAAGGTGCTCCAGATACTTTATTCCGTCTTGCTAAACAATATGATTCTAACTTTGATGCATCCGCATTAGAATCCCAAGTTTCCAAATTTGCCAATACTGGTAAACGAGTGATTGCTGTCGGATATGTTCCTGAGGCAGCTGATTGTGTCGAAATTACGACCGATTCCATCGAAAATAACGGAATTATCTTCTTAGGTTTAGTGGCCATTACTGATCCACCTCGTCCTGAAGTAATTCAAACTATCAAAGAAATGCGGACAGCTGGTATCAAAGTTAAGATGATTACTGGGGATGCTGTTGAAACTGCGAGTGCGATTGGACGCCAACTTGGTTTATCAGAAAATATCCAAACGATGACTGGTAAAGAAGTTAACGCTCTGTCACTTGATGAATTAGCAGCCTTGGTCGAAAACTACGATGTGTTCGCCCGCACCACTCCTTTTGACAAACTCAAAATCGTAGAAGCTTATCAAAAGAACGGCAATGTTACCGCCATGGTTGGTGATGGGGTCAATGATGCCCCTGCTTTGAAGAAAGCTGATATTGGGATTGCAATGGGAGTTAAAGGAACGGATGTTGCTAAGGAATCGGCGGATGTTATTTTAGCGGATGATGATTTTTCTACCATTGAAACTGCGATTGCTCAAGGTCGGCGTTTATATGACAACATTAAGAAAACCATTTTATTCCTATTACCAACTAGTTTTGCCGAGGGATTGATTGTTTTTATTAGTATTTTGTTGCAGCAACCAATGCCACTAACCCCTACCCAATTACTCTGGATCAACATGGTTTCAGCTGTCACAATCCAACTAGCTTTCATTTTTGAACCAGCTGAACCTGGACTAATGCAACGACCACCACGCAATAAATATCAAAAATTAATGACTCGCCATGATGTCTGCCAAATGATGTACGTTAGTTTAATTATTGCCGGAATGGCTCTCATTATTTTTGAAATTGCGGAAGCTCACTCCGTACCATTTGCAATTGCTAGTACGATGGCCGTGAATATCATCATTTTCGGTAAGATTTTCTATCTTTTCAACATCCGGACTTCTGCCTTTGCTCTATCGAAAAAAGTTATTTTCTCAAATCCGATGGCTTACGTTTCCATCATCGCCATGATTTTGTTACAACTGTTCTTCACTTATAATCTCTTTATGAATGGAGTCTTCTCAACCGCAGGACTTTCACTACATGATTGGTTAATCGTGATTGTTTCTAGTTTGCCCGTTTTGATTGTGGCTGAAATTAACAAAGCAATTCGGAAAAAATTAAAGTTACCGGTTTTATAATAAAAAAACAAACAAGGATTCTTAAATTAAGAGTCCTTGTTTGTTTTTGTTAAATAAATTGTATGAACATTAATTCACAATATAACTATAAATCAGAAAAAATATACTAATAATAAAAATCAATAAACACTTATGTAATAACATTTTATATCAAATATAAGTATGATAATTGCTTTTGTGTATGCTTTAACAAGTGGTGTATTATATACGTGTATCTATTTAAAATTTTCAATTGAAACAAGAGGAATTTATGCAAAAATTAGCTAAAAAACATTTTATTATTTTATTTTCGTTTTTAACTTTTATTTTAATGTCTACTTGGGCTACCCTTACTCCAAAATGGGCAGACGACTTATGTTTTTCACGTAAAAGTTTCCATGAAATAATTAAATCTTCATGCGATGACTACTTATACTGGAATGGAAGATTTTTTGGACAAACGTTATCTAAAATATTTTCAAATATCCCGTCAATTATTTATGGATTAATAATTGGGTTCACTTTCACATTACTAAGTCTGTTAATTTTAAAATTATCTGAAAGCAAAAATAATACGTTAAAGAATAATAATATTAGATATTTTTTCATTTTACTATCTTTATTCTTATTTACTCCTAATTTCTCGCAAGTATTTTTATGGAGATCTGGTACTGGAAATTATTTAGCATTATCTACAATTACTTTATTGTTTTTAGTTATGTTCTTAACAAATAATCCAAGTCTTAAAAATAAGAGCTGGTTAATTATACCCAGCTGTATCCTTGGGTTTGTTGCGGGTCTTTCAAATGAAAATACTCCTGGTGGCATATTAATTATTATAATTTTTTACTTAGCTATTGGAAAAATTAAAATTAACTATCAAAAAATGCTTCCAATCTTTTTTATGGTAGTAGGTTACATTATTCTTTTGGTATCGCCTGGTAGTAGATTACGGTCACTAACGCATTCTGATTTCATGAAAATGAATATCTTCAAAAAAATATATACTAATTTACCTATCACAAATAATTTTATGATGTCACAACTATACTGGATTTCAATTATATTTATAGTATTATGTATTACTAATATTGTAATAGTAAAAAACAAGGCCTATATAACTGCACTAGCTTACTTTGTAGCAGGACTTGCCGTTATATATGTGCTTAACGTATCACCCGAAGGATCTGGAGAAGGTCGAGCATGCTTTGGTGGTTTTGTTCTAATGGTTATTGCATGCAGTAAGTTAATCGATTTTGATTACAACGATAAATACTTACTCTCATTACAATCAATCATATTAACCATTATGACCATTCTTACGTTCATTAATTTAACTAATGGAATAATCGACTCCCATAAAACCAATTCCGCCATTAATTCAAGAAATGAGTTAATAAAACAAAATAAAAATCACTCCGATATGGAAATAAAAAAATTACCTTATTATGGTAAAGGCAAGTATTCAATAACGTATGGTCTTTCAGATCTAAGGACTGATCCTAACTATTTTGTTAATACTGGTTATGAAAATGAATTTCATATAAATAAAGTTGTACTTAAAAATAATTCATTAAATAAATAGCTAGGCACTTAAAAAGTGCTTAGCTATTTTTCTTTAATTATTATTCTAGTAACTTAAATGAATCTCATCGTGGAAACTATAATAAATAGTTTTTATGGTCTTAAGAAATATGTTCCATCTTCCATAACGTCATATATTCCAACTGTACCAGTTCCACCCTGTGCTTTAATTGATTTTGATGTTACTTGAATTTCATACATATGGTTTGCTGTTGAAAGCATCGTATATGCAAAATCACTGTTATTCCCTAATCCATTTTGTAAAGTTGCAATTGCTTGGCTTGGACTAGTTACGACGTTCCCCATGCCATTAGTCTCATCTTTTTGTGATCTAGGTGTTTGACTTTCTTGTGTCGATGTAGCATTGCTTCCGCTATTGTTAGTTGTTACACTAGTATCATTGGATTTGTCAGTTGTAGCTGCCTTAGCATCATCATTCTTATTAGTTGTTTCAGCATTCGTATTATTTTCATTAGACTTATCGGATTCTGAATCATTCTTTTTATCTGATTTGGGGCTGGTCTTTTTATCAGGCTTATGTTGTTCTGTTTTAATGTTATTTTTAGTCTTTCCTGTAGAATTATTTTCATTTCCACAAGCTGCCAAACTAGTTGCTGTTATTAAAGCAAATACAGATAATAATAATTTTTTCATAATTAATCTCCTTATAATTTACTAATAATTACACACTATTTACCTACTTAATTATAAACTTTTATCAATTATCTATATAAATTAAATACAAAACAACGATAAAACAATTCCATCGTTGTTTTATCGTTTTTATACTACATAGATACTTTTTATAAACCCCTATTAACGTTTAAAATGGCTTCCTGGTTTCATTTTATACCAAGTAAAGACACCTATAGCTGCTATTAATAACACTATTCCACTAACAATCCATCCTAATGAACTATTTTTATTAGATTTTTCAGCTTTTTTACTATCATCAGATTGATTTGTTTTAGCTTGTTTTTTGGGTTTATTACTTTTTTTAGAATCAGTTTTTTCAGGTTTTGAATTATTATGATTTGATTTACTATCTTTACTATCATTGTTAACTTTATTTGAATCATTTTTGGAAGCATCATTACTGCCATCAGCATTAGAATTTGCAGACTTTGAGGTAGCATTTTTATTAACTTTACTTGCAGTACTATTAGAACCTATATTCTTTGAATTAGTATTAGTGTTTTTATTTGTATTATTAGTGACACTACTATTCGCATTTTTAGTAGCTGTATTATTTGCAGAACTGTTAACTTCTTTATTAGAAGATGAGGTAGATCCTGTATTTTTATATACAATTACCATTTGCAAAACGTTCGTCACGTTATCACCACCACCAAAAACCATCTGTGGTCCATAGTTATCATTTTCACCATTTTCAATTTTTGAATATGTATATCCCGGAATATTTGGGATAGCGGCAGTATATGTACTTCCGGACTTTCCCATAACTGTCGTTGCGGGACGAAGGGTATTCCCATTTTGATCAACATAATTAACGACTATTTCACCTTGACTAGTCGTTGCTGATGATTGTGTTGTTTCTGCCTGGATACCGTTTAAATTTGGCATGACGTATGTAAAGCCCAAGAAAATGGTTGCGCTAAGCAACGTTAAAAAAGCTATTCTTTTAAATTTCATTATTTCAAGTCCTATCATTTTAGAATCATTCTGTTATCAACGATTATTTTAATACAAGCATCTAATTTTTTCCAAAATAAAAAACAATTTTGACCTGAACCCTTAAAATTGGAGAATGGTTATGCAATTTTCTGGGCGGAATAGAGCCGGTATTGAACCGGTGACATTCCGCCCAGTTTTTCTTTAATACGATAATTATTATATATATGGACGTATTTATTAACAGCTGACTTTAGTTTTGAGTAACTATCATAACTAAAGTTATGAATTGTTCCAACTTTTAATTGATTGAAAAAACTTTCAATACAAGCATTATCCAAACATGTAGCCTTACGGCTCATGCTTTGAAATACTTTATTATCTTTCAAAATATTTACGAATTTTGCATTTTGATATTGAAATCCTTGATCAGAATGAACTGTCATACGATATTTTAATTTTGGACGAGCTAAAACTAATTCTGCTAAAGGTTTTACAACAAACTCTACAGTTGGATGCAAACTTAGACTCCAGGTTATAATTTCGTTATTATACAAATCCATATATGCTGTAAAATAAGCTCGTTCATTCATGGTCTTATTACCCCAACGTATTTCAGTAACGTCAGTAACTATTTTCTGTAAAGGTCTGTCAGTTTTGAATCGTCTATTAATTCTATTGGGAGATACTTTTCCACGTTTTCCTTTGTATGAATTATATTTTCTAGTTTTTCTTTCATAAGCAGTACACAATAGTCCTTCTGAATTCATTATTCGGAGGACTTTTTTGTGATTTATTTTAAATCCTAAATTATTTAATTCTAAAGTAATCCTTCTATATCCATAATCAATAAATTCAGACCTAATTCTTTTGATTTCTGCAATGACCCTTTGGTCATTACTAGAATAGTCACGTTTTAATGAATCATGATAACTACTACTAGATATTTCTGCTATATCTAATAACATGTGTAACGGGTAATTAAAGTCACGCCTTAACTCAGTAATTATTTGTGTTTTTTCTCTGTTTGGCATTTCTTTTGACTTTGAGTTAAGGCTTTTATTTTTCCCATGTATTGAATTTTAGCTTTTAAGTAGGTGTTTTCTTGTTCAAGTCTGTTTAATTTTTCCTCTAGTGATTCTTTATTATTATTCATTTTGATTAGTCTTCCTTTAAAAGGTTTTAGACGTCCAATTGATAATAACTTTTCCCACTGAAATATTGTCACAGGATTCCTAATTTTAAAGTAACGTGAAGTATTAGGATATGATTCATTATTTTCAAGACGCCAATTTATAACCTTAATTTTAAATGAATAAGAGTATCGTGTCTTGGTTGAATTATTAATTAATCCACTTTCACCAAATATTTCTAAACGTTTTATCCATTCGTACAGCGTAGCTGTACCCTTAATACCATATTTTCGCATTATAGTATTTGTTGGAACGCCATTATTGTAATCTTTAATAGCAGCTAATTTGATTTCTGATGTAAACAAAAAGAACCTCCTAAATTGGGTTCTCCAATTTAAGGGGTTCAGTTCATTTCAATAATATCCACCAATCCTTCTTTTACAATTAATTTAAAATAAGTGTTAAACTTGCCTTATAAAATTTAAATAAGTGAGGTTATTATTATGGAAAATGATTCTAAAGCACTATTAAATAATACAGTTCAAGTTTACTGGGTAAAAAACAATGGAAAATCGATCTATATGAAGCCATATATTTTTCAATTACCCGAAGAATATCGTGATGTAGTTCAAGTAGGAACCATTGTCCACCCTGAGATCGAATTACGAAAAGATTTCTTCCCAGAAGATGTAGCAGTTGTAACTAAAACATATCATACTGAAGAACCAGACAAAAAATACAAACCAATTAAATACATTTCTGACATTAAATTGGGTAATTATTTAGACTGGCAAGAAGAAGTAAATAATATCACTCCCCAAGAACATCAAGATACATTAAAAGCATTCGAAAACATTTTAAATAGTTCTAAATAAATAAAAATTTAAATTAAGAAGTTGCATCACTTTATTATCTATCATTGTTTTGAGATAATAAATTTAATCTAATTAAGGAGATGTATATTATGAAGTTTTCAGGTTTACTAGAAACTGGTGATGGACGCATGATTAACATCGATAACGTTAATTCAATCACTCCACATACCTCAGAAGGTCGTATTATTTCATACCGTGTTACTTTTACAAATAACACTACTGAAGAAATTGATAACGATGCTTTTGCAGCATTAAAAGAATTTGCTTTAAACAATAAATAATCATAAAAAAAGATCCAGTAACGAATTAACGTTACTGGATCTTTTTTTATTTAGGTTGCGTGACGATGCCCTATCCTCGCAGGGGGCGATCCCCCAACTACTTTTGGCGTACTGAAGCTTAACTTCTGTGTTCGGCATGGGAACAGGTGTATCCTTCAGGCTATTACCATCACACTATTTTTTTAAGAACTTTGCTCTCTCAAAACTAGACAATATTATTTTCTTCCGATTACCATTCTATTATTTATTTTTCTTGGTTAAGTCCTCGACCGATTAGTATTAGTCCGCTTCACACATCACTGTGCTTCCACTTCTAACCTATCTACCTGATCATCTTTCAGGGGTCTTACTTCCATATAGGAATGGGAAATCTCATCTTGAGGCGAGTTTCACACTTAGATGCTTTCAGCGTTTATCTCATCCATACATAGCTACTCAGCAATGCGCCTGGCGGCGCAACTGATACACCAGCGGTATGTCCATCCCGGTCCTCTCGTACTAGGGACAGCTCCTCTCAAATTTCCTGCGCCCGCGACGGATAGGGACCGAACTGTCTCACGACGTTCTGAACCCAGCTCGCGTACCGCTTTAATGGGCGAACAGCCCAACCCTTGGAACCAACTACAGCTCCAGGATGCGATGAGCCGACATCGAGGTGCCAAACCTCCCCGTCGATGTGAACTCTTGGGGGAGATAAGCCTGTTATCCCCAGGGTAGCTTTTATCCGTTGAGCGATGGCCCTTCCATATGGTACCACCGGATCACTAAGTCCGACTTTCGTCCCTGCTCGACCTGTATGTCTCGCAGTCAAGCTTGCTTTTGCCTTTACACTTTAGGAATGATTTCCAACCATTCTAAGCAAACCTTTGAGCGCCTCCGTTACTATTTAGGAGGCGACCGCCCCAGTCAAACTGCCAACCAGACACTGTCTCCGCGCACGATCAGTGCGCAGGGTTAGAGTGTTCACATAACAAGGGTAGTATCCCACTAACGCCTCCACCGAGACTAGCGTCCCGGCTTCTATGGCTCCTACCTATCCTGTACAAGTTATGTAAACACCCAATATCAAGCTACAGTAAAGCTCCATGGGGTCTTTCCGTCCTGTCGCGGGTAACCTGCTTCTTCACAGGTATCTTAATTTCACCGAGTCTATTGTTGAGACAGTACTCAAATCGTTACGCCTTTCGTGCGGGTCGGAACTTACCCGACAAGGAATTTCGCTACCTTAGGACCGTTATAGTTACGGCCGCCGTTTACTGGGGCTTCATTTCAGTGCTTCGCCAAAGCTAACACTTCCACTTAACCTTCCAGCACCGGGCAGGCGTCAGCCCATATACTTCATCTTACGATTTTGCATAAACCTGTGTTTTTGATAAACAGTCGTTTGAGTCTTTTCACTGCGGCTGACCTTGCGGTCAGCACCCCTTCTTCCGAAGTTACGGGGTCATTTTGCCGAGTTCCTTAACAATAGTTCTCTCGCTCACCTGAGGATACTCTCCTCGACTACCTGTGTCGGTTTGCGGTACGGGTAATTAATTACTAACTAGAAGCTTTTCTCGGCAGTGTGACATCAGATACTTCTCTACTTAAATTTCGATCCTCATCATTGCTTGTCAACTCGCTTGAAAGCATTTGACTCTCAAACTGACTTACAATTTAAACGCACATATCCAACCGTGCGCATATCTTAGCCTACTGCGTCCCTCCGTTGTTCAAACATAATTAACTAGTACAGGAATCTCAACCTGTTATCCATCGCCTACGCTTCTCAGCCTCGGCTTAGGTCCCGACTAACCCTGGGTGGACGAGCCTTCCCCAGGAAACCTTAGTCATACGGTGGATCAGATTCTCACTGATCTTTCGCTACTCATACCGGCATTCTCACTTCTAAGCGCTCCAGTAGTCCTTACGGTCTACCTTCATTGCCCTTAGAACGCTCTCCTATCACGCAACCTAAGTTGCGTCCGTAGTTTTGGTAATATGCTTAGCCCCGGTAAATTTTCGGCGCAGAATCACTCGACTAGTGAGCTATTACGCACTCTTTAAATGGTGGCTGCTTCTGAGCCAACATCCTAGTTGTCTAGGCAACTCCACTTCCTTTTCCACTTAGCATATATTTAGGGACCTTAACTGACGGTCTGGGCTGTTCCCCTTTCGACGATGGATCTTATCACTCATCGTCTGACTCCTGGACATAAATCAATGGTATTCGGAGTTTATCTGAACTCAGTAATCCTAGATGGACCCCTTGCTCAAACAGTTGCTCTACCTCCATGATTCTAAATCCAAGGCTAGCCCTAAAGCTATTTCGGAGAGAACCAGCTATCTCCAAGTTCGTTTGGAATTTCACCGCTACCCACACCTCATCCCAGCACTTTTCAACGTACACGGGTTCGGACCTCCGGTGCGTATTACCGCACTTTCATCCTGGACATGGGTAGATCACCTGGTTTCGGGTCTACGGCAACATACTAAGACGCCCTATTAAGACTTGCTTTCGCTACGGCTCCGCTTTTTCGGCTTAACCTTGCATGCAACTGTAACTCGCCGGTTCATTCTACAAAAGGCACGCCATCATCCATTAACGGACTCTGACTGCTTGTAGGCACATGGTTGCAGGAACTATTTCACTCCCCTTCCGGGGTGCTTTTCACCTTTCCCTCACGGTACTGGTTCACTATCGGTCACTAGGAAGTATTTAGCCTTGGGAGATGGTCCTCCCGGATTCCGACGACGTTTCACGTGTGTCGCCGTACTCAGGATCCTGAACTGAGGGTATTTGATTTCATTTACGAGGCTATCACTCTCTTTGGCTTAGTTTCCCAACTAATTCAATTATCAAATACTTTTGTAACTCAAATGTTCAGTCCTACAACCCCGAACCACAAGGGTTCGGTTTGGGCTGTTCCCCGTTCGCTCGCCGCTACTTAGGGAATCGAAATTTCTTTATATTCCTGAGGGTACTTAGATGTTTCAGTTCCCCTCGTCTACCTTTGCATAGCTATGTATTCACTATGCAATGACCAGTCATTACACTGGCCGAGTTTCCTCATTCGGAAATCTCCGGATCAAAGCTTACGTACAGCTCCCCGAAGCTTATCGCAGTTAGTTGCGTCCTTCATCGGCTCCTAGTACCAAGGCATTCACCATGCGCCCTTATTAACTTAACCTATAATCCTAAGGATTATAAATTATATTGAGTTTTAGCGATTAAAACTAATTAAAAACTCAAAAATAACACAATGGTTATTTCTCGGTTCAATTATATAAAAATATAATTATTACAGAAAATAATATTATCTAGTTTTCAAAGAACAAAGTTCTGAGAGTAAAATCTCTCAAAACTGAATAAGATTTAGATCATGTAAGGTTCCGAATTATTCCTTAGAAAGGAGGTGATCCAGCCGCAGGTTCTCCTACGGCTACCTTGTTACGACTTCACCCTAATCATCTGTCCCACCTTAGGCGGCGGACTCCTAAAAGGTTATCCAACCGACTTTGGGTGTTACAAACTCTCATGGTGTGACGGGCGGTGTGTACAAGACCCGGGAACGTATTCACCGTGGCATGCTGATCCACGATTACTAGCGATTCCAACTTCATGCAGGCGAGTTGCAGCCTGCAATCCGAACTGAGAACGACTTTAAGAGATTAGCTTGACCTCGCGGTTTCGCAACTCGTTGTATCGTCCATTGTAGCACGTGTGTAGCCCAGGACATAAGGGGCATGATGATTTGACGTCGTCCCCACCTTCCTCCGGTTTATCACCGGCAGTCTCTCTAGAGTGCCCAACTTAATGCTGGCAACTAAAGACAAGGGTTGCGCTCGTTGCGGGACTTAACCCAACATCTCACGACACGAGCTGACGACAACCATGCACCACCTGTCATTCTGTCCACGAAAGGAACGTCTAATCTCTTAGATTGGCAGAAGATGTCAAGTCCTGGTAAGGTTCTTCGCGTAGCATCGAATTAAACCACATGCTCCACCGCTTGTGCGGGTCCCCGTCAATTCCTTTGAGTTTCAACCTTGCGGTCGTACTCCCCAGGCGGAATGCTTAATGCGTTAGCTGCGGCACTGAGAGGCGGAAACCTCCCAACACCTAGCATTCATCGTTTACGGCATGGACTACCAGGGTATCTAATCCTGTTTGCTACCCATGCTTTCGAGCCTCAGCGTCAGTTACAGACCAGATAGCCGCCTTCGCCACTGGTGTTCCTTCATATATCTACGCATTTCACCGCTACACATGAAGTTCCACTATCCTTTTCTGCACTCAAGTTTATCAGTTTCCGATGCACTTCTCCGGTTAAGCCGAAGGCTTTCACATCAGACTTAATAAACCGCCTGCGCTCCCTTTACGCCCAATAAATCCGGACAACGTTTGCCACCTACGTATTACCGCGGCTGCTGGCACGTAGTTAGCCGTGACTTTCTGGTTAGATACCGTCACGCTGTGAGCAGTTACTCTCACAGCCGTTCTTCTCTAACAACAGAGTTTTACGAGCCGAAACCCTTCTTCACTCACGCGGCGTTGCTCCATCAGACTTTCGTCCATTGTGGAAGATTCCCTACTGCTGCCTCCCGTAGGAGTATGGGCCGTGTCTCAGTCCCATTGTGGCAGATTACCCTCTCAGGTCTGCTACGTATCATCGCCTTGGTGAGCTATTATCTCACCAACTAGCTAATACGCCGCGGGTCCATCCAGAAGCACTAGCACAAAGGCCAGCTTTCAAACAAGAACCATGCGGTTCTTGTTGTTATACGGTATTAGCATCTGTTTCCAGGTGTTATCCCCTTCTTCTGGGCAGGTTACCCACGTGTTACTCACCAGTTCGCCACTCAGTCGGATCTAAAATCGAATCGATGCAAGCATCTCATTTCAATTAGGCGACTTCGTTCGACTTGCATGTATTAGGCACGCCGCCAACGTTCGTCCTGAGCCAGGATCAAACTCTCATTTTATAATGAGAACTTTACTAGCTCAAATTAATTTATATTTATTAGCAAATTGACATTGCAATTGTTTAACTCTTGAACTAAGTTCAAAAGTTATCCTTACACTTTATTATTGTAATCAAAATCTTATTCAGTTTTCAAAGATCATACTGACAAGTACCTCAACTGGTACTTTATTAATATAACATATTGGTCAAGAAAGGTCAAACAATTTGATCAATGATTTTTAAACTCAATTAAAATCATCAAATCAGGTCATTCCCTTTTCAACAACATTAACTATATACCCCTCAAACCCGCATGTCAACAGTTTGGTCAAAAAAAGTCAAACTTTTTTATTTTTGTAATTATAAATCACTTTGTAAAACTAAATTCTTCATTATAAGCATCTCTTATTGGTCAAACTAAAAAAACATCTCCGAATTAATTATCGAAGATGTTTTTACTATTATAAATTAGCTTTCCGCATTTTGAAACTTTTTGTTTTCAATCAAAACAAAAATCATTGAGACAATAATCAATCCACCAGCCAAGGCAAACAAGATTGAATAGTTTAACCATTCAGCCAGAATTCCACCAAATAATGGTCCAACTGCCCGTCCAAATGACATGAAAATGTTAAACATTCCTTGATACTTGCCTTTTTCATTATCATTAGCTAAATCATCAATCCAAGCTGGAATTGATGGAAGACCATTCATTTCCCCAAAGGTAAGAATAATCATGATAATTATAAACATGATGTATTGCTTAGCCCAAATTAACATGAAGAATGTTAGCCCAAAGATTAAGACCCCAAAGGCAATTTGACGGACCATATTAAAACGACGTCCCAATTTATTGATAATCGGTTGCACAAACACAATCAAAAGTCCGTTAATTGGCCAAATATAACTATATTGTTCAAACGAAATGTGCAAGCTTTCCATATGGACTGGCATCACGCTTTCCCAGAGGGTATAGCTCATGTAGATACAGAAGACCATAATACAGATTCTGAGAATTAAGTTAGAAGCAAATGGGTTCTTTTTCTTTTCAGCATGTTGCTTATGATTGGCAAGGTGTTTTTCGGCATGAGAAAAATCCACCTTAAATTCAAAAATGGTCATCAGTAACAGAATCACATAGAAAACAGTTGCTACTGAGAAGACGACTGGCACTCCAAATTTCATTAAATAACCAACTGCGGTCGTTCCGACTACTACCCCAACGTTAATTCCAATGTAAACCGAATTAAACACATACCGGGTACTTTTAGAATGAACTTTGGCGGCATAGGAATTCAGAATTGTTAAACTAGCCCCTTCACCTAATCCATAAATGAATAACATAATCGCAAAAGTTGGCCAACCGTGGAAAAAGATTAGTAACACAATTGGAATCATTGCGGTTGTAATACTAATCAATGCCGTTTTATAGGGTGACCAGCGATCAAATAAGAGTCCCCCAAGATAATTTCCGAGGACCATAAAACACGACATGATGAATAACACTGCTCCTGCCATTGTAAGTGATTCGTGCAAAGTATTATGCATATAAACCGTCGTCAATGGCCACATCAATGCGGCTCCTGAATTCAGCAATAATGAGTAAATCAACACTGAACTGAGACGAATTTCACTTTTTTCTTTAATTTTCATGGGTTCATCTCCTTCGAATTTAGTACGTTACTCTTATTTTCGCACAAATAGCACTTTTTAAACAGTTCCAAGGGTTAGTAATGGTGTTAAATTTTTCTTAGTTCTACTATAATAATAGGTATGGCAATTAAATGAATTTTAGTTGGAAGGAAGAAAAAAATGATACATATCGTAACCGACTCTACTGCACAAGTTACTCCCGAAGAAATCAAAAAATATAACATTACAATTGTTCCCCTTCAAGTTACTTTTGAAGGTAAAACTTATGAAGACAACGTCAATCTTACCCGTCAAGAATTCTCAAAAATGCTTGATGATAATGAAGCTGAATTTCCTAAGACTAGTCAACCAGCATTAGGTCAATTCGTAACTACCTTTGAATCCATCATGAAAGAGGATCCAGAAGGTACCATCATCTGTCTTGATTTAGCCCCCGTGCTTAGCGGAACTGTGGAAACTGCTGCATCCGCTGCACAACAAATCGACGGTGATATCCGTGTCATTGATAGTGAAACAACTGACCGTGGCTTAGGTTTGGAAGTTATTCGTGCCGCTGAACTTGCTCAAGCTGGGAAAATCCCTGAAGAAGTCATCGCTGGTGTGGACGCTTACCGAAATAAAATTAGAACTTTTGTTATGATTAAAAGCTTTGACTACCTTGTTAAAGGTGGTCGGGCTAGCCGCGCTGTTGGTTTCATCTCATCACTAATCAAATTAATGGTCGCTCTGGAAGTTAAAGATGGAAAACTCGAATTTTACGCTAAATGTCGTGGAAATAAGAAACTTCGTAAAGTTCGTGACAAATTAGTTGATGAAATTATCGCTAATCCTGAAGTATCTGAAGTTGGCCTTTCATACGTTGATTCAACTGAAGACGTTGATGAAATTAAAGCTCGGATCAACCAAGAACGTCCTGATATCAACGTGTTAGCTCGTTTAACTAGTCCAATTATTATGACTCACGTTGGTCCTGGTGGATATTCAATCATTTTCAATTAAACTATTCAAAAATCCTTAATTATTAAGTTAATTAAGGATTTTTTGTTGCTAAAAAGTTGACACGGTGTCACTTTTTGCTATGATATAACTATAAAGTGACACCGTGTCACTATCACTTATTGAAAAGAGAATGCTTATGCCAAGTAAAACCTTTATGAATTTAAATGATGACAAACGCAACCGGATTACCACCGTCTTACTATCAGTTTTTTCTCAAGATAGTCTTAACGAAGCAAAAGTTTCTACTATTGTAAAACAAGCTGGAATTTCGCGTGGGGCTTTTTATAAATATTTTTCGGATTTAAATGATGCTTACCAATACATTTTTCGAATTGCGATGCAAAACATTCATCGGCCCTTCAAATTTGATCGAACTTTAAATACTGAAACAATCATGACGGCCATTCAAGAATTTGTTAATCAACAACGGGATGGAAAATATCATGATTTCATCAAACTTTATTATCAAAAAAATCAATATCTCTTACCTACTCAATATGAGCCAGATGTTTCTAAATTATCACCAGAACAATGGTCAAGTAGTGTTTTAATTCACCAAACTATTAAGGACTGTTTGCTATATCCAGCAGCAGAAAACAAATATTTAGATTTACTAAAAAAGAGTTTAAATAAATTATTTAAGGAGGATAACTAATGTTTTTAGCATGGAATGAAATCAAACACGATAAGCTTCGTTATGGCTTAATCACCATGATGATTGTCTTAGTTGGATATTTGATTTTCATCTTAACTAGTTTAGCCATCGGATTAGCTAATCAAAATACTCAGGCCATTAATTCGTGGCAACCGAAAACGATCATTCTAAATAAGGATGCCAATATCAATATCGGACAATCTAAAATTACTACTGCTCAGCTTAGCCACATGAAAATTAATTCTCGTGATAGTTCCATCATTGGTAACACTCCTGTCGTTGTAACTGGACACCAAAAAGTTTCTGGACAATTCATTGGATTGAATCAGCAACAATATATTTATAAACATTTACAAATTACCAGTGGTCATAAAGCTACTAAATCCTATGAAGTTGTTGCCGATACCTCATTACAACAAAATGGTTATCACTTAGGTAGCCAAATCAAACTAAATTCTAGTAAACAAACTTATCGCATTGTTGGATTTACTAAAAATGCTAAATTAAACATCGCTCCTGTACTTTATGGAACCATGACTGATTGGCATCAAATTAGTAATTTAGGTAACGACTTTGCTGGAAACGCGATTATTAGCAAAACTAACTTGCCAGCTCATAATCAACAGCTTCATAGTTACTCTTTGCAGACCGTGGTGCAAAATTTACCTGGTTACTCCGCTCAAAATATGACTTTTTCATTTATGATCGGATTTTTAATGGTTATTTCCTTAATTGTCATTGCGGTTTTCCTCTATATTTTAACCATGCAAAAAATGCAAAATTATGCTGTTATTCGAGCCCAAGGAATTCCAGCCACTTTCTTAGTCAAAGCTACACTAATTCAATCCGTCATTTTAGTTGGTATGGGAATTATCGGCAGTTTATTCCTAACGTGGGCAACGTTTGCTGCTTTACCGGCTGCGGTTCCAATTGATTTTAATTTACCTATCATTGGGGCAACCATTATCGGATTACTATTTACCGGAATTATCGGTGCCATTATTCCATCATGGATGATTATGCGAATTGATCCAGCTGAAGCAATTGGAGGTTAATATGGAAGCAATCAAACTAACGAATATCAATAAAAGTTTTGGTGACGGTGAAAATCGGTTTCAAGTTCTAGATAACATTAACTTCACTGCTCAGCAAGGTGAACTAGATATCATCACTGGACCATCTGGATCTGGTAAAAGTACCCTTTTAACTATCATGGGTGCTTTACGTAATCCCGATTCAGGAACGGTGGAACTTAATCAAACGAAAGTTGATCAATTAAGTAGTAAGGCTAAAGATGATTTTCGGTTAAATCAAATTGGATTCATTTTGCAAGCTCACGATCTCGTTCCTTATTTAACGGTGCAACAACAATTTACGTTAGTCGATAAAGTCAGACATCAAGGTAATATGACTAAGGATGAATTAACTATTTTGATGCAAAAATTAAATATTGATAACTTAACCAATCATTTTCCAAACGAACTATCGGGTGGTCAAAGTCAACGAGTTACCATCGCCCGGGGATTATATACTAAACCCCAAATCATTTTTGCTGATGAACCTACTGCTGCGTTGGATAGTAAACGAGTCACCGAAGTTTGCCAACTGTTATCTGACCTAGCCAAAAAAGAACATCGTACGATTATCGTAGTCACCCATGACGATCGGGTAAATCAATATGCTGATCATATTTATAATTTAGTAGATGGAAAAATCAGTTTAATTAAATAAAAGAAAAAAATAACACCCTTAGAATTTAAAAATAATCCCGAGGGTGTTATTATATTTGATGAATCTTACATAATCGTATTAATTATGTCATCGACGGATTCATCGAGGTAGTAACTGTAAGCGTTGCTATCTTTTTTGATAGCTTCTATATCATTGCACACAATGTGAAAAATAACCAGTTCTTAAACTCTATTTATAGCCATTACAATAAAGCGAAACATCTAAGATTGCCATAAATAATGGTTGATTTTCTATAAATAATAATTATAATAAATCATGTAGCATTTGCTCACATCATAACGTTATACAAAACCACAATGGACCTGCCATAATTGTGGTTTTTGTTTATCTAAATTTTTTATTGACTATTAAATCGTTTACAAGTAAAGTTTACTAAAACTAGCTAAACAATCAGTAGCAAAGGCAGGTAAGCATTATGAAATTAACTAATGATTCACTTCGTGGTTTGTTTGGCATTGAAATTGAAGAACACCGTTATGATCTTCAGCGCCAATCACTTTCAAGAAATCAACATCATCCAGCCCTGGGTGATCGGAAAACCCAACCTTATTTTCAAACTGATTTTTCTGAAAGTATGGAAGAATTGGTAACCGCACCCCATGATACAATTCAAGCAACTTATCATCAATTACATAATTTACAGGCCATTTTACAAAGTAAATTGACTAAAAATGAAATCATCTGGCCTTTTTCTATGCCACCTAAACTAAATCCTGACGACGAAACGTACTTGAATAATACCTTTGAAAGATACTGGTATGCTGAATACCGGAAAACTTTAATTGCCAAATACGGTTTGTTCCAACACATTATGTGTGGAATTCATTTTAGTTATTCCCCTAGTGATGCAATCATTGCTGCTTTTCAAAAAGAACAACAAATCGCTGATTCTCAAGTTGCTAAAAACCAATTATTATTCAAAATTGCAAAAAATATCGTTGGATATAAATGGCTGCTCACCTATTTATTTGGTGCTGCACCAAAAGATCTCAATCCTGATGATGATTTACCAGAGAATATTAAAAATAAAACCGTTAAATCATTTCGTGCCAGTGATTTTGGTTTTACCAATAAAAGTAATATTAATGTCACTTACGATAATTTCGCTGATTTTCAAGCTAATATCAAACATCATATTGAAAATGGAGATTTATTTGCCAAAAGTGAATTTTACGGCCCGGTTCGGTTGAAATCATTAAGCGATGATGATGAAAATCGTATTGATTACTTAGAATTTAGAATGCTAGATAACAATCCGTTTTCCCAAAATGGATTAGATATCAGAACTCTTTATTTCATTCATTTGTTAATTATCGCTTCAATTTCCTCTGATATCGAATGGACCAAAGCTGAACTTGATGCGCACACGCATATCAATAATCAGATTGCATTAGGAAATCCATCTGCTAAATTACCAGAGCGATACGCTGAGCTCGCGCAGCAATTAATGCAACAGCTCGCCCAAATTAATCAGCAACTCCAGGTGCCTGAATTTACTAAAACCATTGCCTGGGTTAATGCTATGTTAGCTGATCCACATGAAACCATTTCTGGAAAATTGGCTAAAGCTGGCAATGAATTGGAACTTGGTGAAAAATTAGGCCTTAAATATAAACAACAATTTGCCAAAGATAACAGTTTCTTGGATGTCCCCAAGAACTTTCAAAAACTCTACGAACAAGCCTTAACGCACGGATATCACATCATTAATTTAACTGACGACCAGATTGAATTACAACATAACGATACTCAGAAAACTTTTACAGCAAGTGATGCTTTTAAACCATTTTAATAACTAAAAAATGTCTACCCATTAAGTTGAGTAGACATTTTTGTTTAGAACAATCCGGAAATTTTTCCGTCTTTATCAATTTTGATGTTTTCAGCAGCTGGATGTTTTGGCAATCCAGGCATCGTTAAAATTTTGCCAGTTAAGGCGACTAAGAATCCTGCCCCGAGTTTGGGCACAAACTCACGGACATGAATTTCAAAATCTTTTGGTGCAGCGAGTTTCTTTGGATCATCTGACAATGAATATTGGGTCTTTGCCACAATTACTGGCAGTTTATCCCAGCCTAATTTTTCATAACTAGCGAGTTGTTTCTTGGCATTGTCAGAAAGCACCACACCTTTTCCACCATAAATGGTAGTCACAATTTTGTTTAATTTATCAATGGCAGAATCATCTGGATTGTAAAGTGGCTTGAATTCAGCTGGTTTAGCAGTGGCTTTCACAACTTCCTTAGCTAATTCTCGTGCACCTTCGCCACCTTTAGCCCAGACATTAGCAGGTACCGCAGTGACCCCTAAATCTCTGACATAGTCATCAACTAATTGAACTTCTTTGGCAGTATCAGAAGTAAATTCATTGACGGTTACTACGACGGGGATACCATAACGTTTCATACTCTTAATGTGTTGGCCTAAGTTACTTAAGCCATTTTTAAGCGCTTTTAAATCTTCTTTTTCGAGTTCATTTTTTGCTAATCCACCATGCATCTTAAGTGCGCGGACCGTTGCGACAATCACAATGGCATCGGGATGTTTGCTTAATAATGGCGTTTTTACATCAAGGAATTTTTCCCCACCTAAGTCAGCCCCAAATCCAGCTTCAGTAACGGCAAAATCACCAAGTTTAAGTGCTGTTTCAGTGGCTTGAATCGAGTTGGTTCCTTGAGCGATGTTGGCAAACGGACCACCATGAATTAACGCTGGAGTATGTCCGATGGTTTGAACCAAGTTGGGATGAATTGCATCTTTTAATAAAGCGGTAATTGCACCACCAACTTTGAGCTGTGCAACTGTGACTGGTTGTTTGTCATAAGTGTAACCTACCACAATCCTATTAATTCGGTTTTGTAAATCTTCCAAATCAGTCGAAAGCGTCAAAATAGCCATCAATTCAGAGGCTGCAGTAATGTCGAACCCACTTTCACGTGGCACTCCACTAAAACGACCACCCAGACCCATCACGACATTCCGTAGTTCACGGTCATTAACATCAATCGTACGTTTCAAAAGTAATTGACGGGGATCCAAATTCAATGGGTTACCTTGATAAATACTATTATCTACTAAGGCGACTAATGTGTTTTGGGCAATCGTTAACGCGTGGAAATCTCCGGTTAAATGCAAGTTAATGTCTTCCATCGGAACCACTTGTGAGTATCCACCCCCGGCAGCTCCGCCTTTCATCCCCATGACAGGCCCTAAAGATGGTTCCCGTAAGGCCAAAATCGTTTTATGACCTTCAAGGTTCAAAGCATCCGCCAATCCAACTGCAACCGTTGACTTACCTTCTCCAGCTGGAGTTGGGTTAATTGATGTCACTAAAATCAACTTTCCGTCTTGGTTATCATGGAGTTTTTCATCGAATTCGACCTTAGCCTTGTCTCGACCATAAGGTACAACTTCGCTCGGTTTTAAGCCCACTTTTTGAGCAATTTCAGTAATCGGTAATTTTTGTGCCGCTTGGGCAATTTCAATATCACTTTTCATTGGGCAATCTCCTTTTTATTTTTCTGTTTACTCTTTGATTTTACGACATTATTGCCTTGAACGGGTAATTTAAAGTGAAATTTTGCATCACTAATAATGATGGTTCCAACTTGATTTGGATCATTGGTATTCCGGATTTCAATGGGAATCTGTTTTGCTTGCACTGGTTTAATTGCGGCTGGATTATAAATTTGTAAACCCAGATCAGCAAATTCCTGTAAACCAGTATAGGTTAGAAAATCGTAACGTTGCGCATCCGCATGCTCATTTGGATCAGCATCATAAATGCCACAAGTGTCCGTCCAATTTTCATATTTAGCTGCATTAACTAAGTTTGCTACAATTGCTCCCGACGTATCGCCACCACCACGAGTTAATAATTCAATCTGATGGTCTTTGTTCACCCCATAAAATCCTGGTACAATAAAATGCTCAATGTCTTTAGTTAAATGGTTAAGTCTAAATTTTGAAATTTGATAATCAACATTTCCTTGATGAATTACCAAAAAATGGCGTGCATCAATCAAAGGCCAGTCTAAATACTCTGCCATTAATCGAGCAGTAAAATATTCCCCCCGAGAAATTAAATTAGCATCCCGTAAATCAGCCAATTGGTCTAATTCGCTAACGTCAAAATCAAGCTGCAATTCTGCTACAATTGCACTTATTTTAGCTTTAATCTCAGCAATCACTTGGACTGCTCGTTCATCTGCTTGCTTCAATAACTCATTTAATTCAATTAATTGATCGGTTAACTTCACTTGATACTGATCACATTTACCAATTGCACGCACTACGACGACTTTGCGCGCTGGATTTGCATTTACAATTTGTTTTACTTTGAGAAATTATTGTGCATCCGCCACCGAACTTCCCCCAAATTTACAAACTAACATGATTTACACATTTATTTTTCCGCTTTAACAAAAGCTTGTTCCAGGTCAGCAATTAAATCTTCTGGATCTTCAAGTCCGACTGACAAACGTACCAATTGTGGAGTAATTCCGACTTTTTGGCGTTCTTCCACTGGCAACTCTGCGTGGGTCATGAAGTAAGGTAATTCGATCAAGCTTTCGACTGAGCCTAAACTCACAGCTAGCCAAATTAACTGACAACTATTCACGAATTTTTTAGCATCAACGTGATCTTTCAATTGGAAAGTAATCACCCCACCATAACCATTAAGTTCTTTTTTAGCAACTTCATCACTCGCATTTCCAGCTCGTCCAGGATAGTAAATCTTTTCAATATCTGATCCTTTAGTATCAAGATATTCCAATACTTTTTGCGCATTTTGGATGTGACGATCAAGCCGAACTGATAGAGTTTTAATTCCCCGAATCACTAAAATACAATCTTCAGGAGCTAAGATTCCTCCAACAGCATTTTGGGAGAAGTAAATTTGTTCACCGACTTCATCATTGTTAGTCACCACCAATCCGGCAATTACATCAGAGTGACCACCGAGATATTTAGTGGCAGAATGAATCACAATATCAGCCCCTAAATTCAAAGCTTTTTGGAGATAAGGGGTAAGAAACGTATTATCAATAATGGTTAACACGTTATGACGTTTAGCAATTTCAGATACCGCCTTAACACTAGTTACTTTCATGAACGGATTATCAATAGTTTCAAAGTAGATGGCTTTGGTATTTGGCTTAATCGCAGCTTCCACTTCGGCCAAATTTTGCGTATCGACTTGGGTAAATTCAATTCCAAGTTGTTTTAAATAATCATTAATCAAACGGAAAGTGCCACCATAGATATTCTTACTAACCACAATGTGGTCACCGGGACGGAAAATTGTAAACACTGCGTGGATGGCAGCACTACCAGAAGCAAAAGCATATCCATACTTGGCATCTTCTAACGCCGCAATTTGAGTTTCCAAATATTCCCGGGTCGGATTCAATGAACGAGAATAATCATATTTATTATCACCATCAATATCCTTAAAAGCATATGTCGTTGATTGATAAATCGGCACATTCACTGCCCCAGTATCGTTGTCATGTAAGTTGTTCAAACCTTTTCCAAAAACTAATTTCGTGTTAAATCCTGTCATAATAAATTCTCCTTTTTGTAATTTTTTCCATAAAAAAATCCCGCAGTCTGAATAGACTACGGGACGTAGATACGTGTTACCACCCTGGTTTTGACAAACATCACTGTCTGTCACTCGACAAGTACGTCACTGATTGTGAGATACTCTAACGCGGTAACGGGCGCACCCGAATTGAACTCACCGAAGCTCGCTCAATTGTTTAAATCAAAGACCATTTTCTGGTTCGCCACTACACCAACTTTCACCAAATGTCAGCTCTCTTTAGAAGTTTAAAAACCGTACTTATCTTTGCAACGTTTTTTGATTGATTTGAAGTTTACCGATTCCTAATTTATTTGTCAAACAGAAAAATCAATTTAAAATACCGAAAACTTTTTCGTAATATAGTACAAACTATTTTAAAAAAATTTTAGTTAATAATTTTTGTTGACAAAATAAAGCAAACAAGTTTAAAATTCATAACAATTTAAATATTCAGACGTCGACGAGAAGAGTAACTCTCACGAATTAGTTTTAAGTGAGCATCGCATAGTGCAAAGGTGCATCTAATTTTGAGTTACAGATGAACTCTGAGTCACGATTAATAGTGCAAGCTAACAATCCGGTAGGAACCGATAACTTCCCTGACATGTTTGTGTCGTTGAGGCTTTATTAGTGATGATAAAGCGAAGTTGGGTGGTACCGCGAAAGCTTTCGTCCCATGTATTTAGTTATACATGGAATGAGAGCTTTTTTATTTGCCAAAATTTAGGAGGAATTACTTATGTCAAAAGAAAAATTTGAAACACTACAAGTCCACGCAGGTCAAACCGTTGATGAAACAGGGGCTAGAGCCGTTCCAATTTATCAAACTACTTCATATGTCTTTAAAGATGCCGAACAAGCTGCCAATCGTTTTGCGTTAACTGAACCCGGAAATATCTACACGCGTTTAACTAACCCAACGACTGATGTCTTAGAAAAACGGGTGGCTGCCTTAGAAAATGGAACTAGTGCCGTTGCATTAGCATCCGGGGCCGCCGCGGTAAATGCTGCCATTACCAACATTGCTGAAGCTGGTGACGAAATTGTTTCCGCTAGTACCATCTATGGTGGAACTTACAATTTATTCAACGCTACTTTACCCAAATTAGGCATTAAAACACATTTCGTTGATTCTGATGATCCTGAAAACTTTGAAAAAGCAATTAATGAGCATACCAAAGCTCTTTATTTAGAAACCATCGGTAACCCTGATATCAATTTAAGTAACATTGATGAAATTGCCAAAATTGCTCATAACCATGGCATTTTGCTAATCGTCGATAACACGTTTGCTTCACCATACTTGTACCGTCCGTTAGATCATGGTGCTGATGTCGTGGTTGAATCTGCCACTAAATTTATTGGTGGTCACGGAACGACTATGGGTGGTGTGATTGCTGAAAACGGCAAGTTCGATTATCAAGCTAGTGGTCGTTATCCTGGATTTACTACTCCAGATACTCACTACAATGGCTTAGTTTTCGCTGACTTAAAACCCGGTGCTTTCACCACTAAAGTTAGAGCTGAAGTTCTTCGTGATACTGGAGCTGCGATTAGTCCGTTCAACTCATTCTTGCTCATTCAAAGTCTTGAAACTTTATCTTTACGAGTTCAACGACATGTCGAAAACACCCGCAAAGTCATTGATTATCTTGACCATAATGACAAAGTGGCTTGGATTAAATATCCAGAACTCAAATCCAGCAAATACCATAAGTTAGCCGAAAAAGATTTCCCCAATGGTGTGGGTTCCATTTTCACAATTGGCTTAACTGGTGGCGAAACTGCTGGTAAAAAACTCATCGAGAACTTACAACTTTTCTCATTACTCGCAAATGTCGGGGATGCTAAATCATTAATCATCCACCCTGCTTCTACCACTCACGCTCAATTAAACGAAGCAGAACTGAAAGAAGCTGGTATTACCCCTGACTTAGTTCGTATTTCAATTGGAATTGAAAACGTGGACGATTTAATTGCTGATTTAGATCAAGCACTCGCAAAAATTTAAAGGAGGTTAATCCCATGGGATGTATGAACATCTTATCTGGCTATGCCAAAAACAATCATCAACCACAACTCGACGCCATTAATTTATTGGTTTTAAACTTAATGCCCAATCGGGCCGAAACAGAACATCAAATTATCAGTTTGTTAAAACGGACGCCGCATAATTTCAATGTCACTTTCTGTCGGATGAAAAGTCATCACATTAAGCATTTTGATTCTGAAATCATTGCTAAATATGTTAGTTTGGCAGATATTCGGGACCAACATTTTGATGCATTGTTGGTAACTGGTGCACCCATTGATCAAAAACAATTTACTGACATTGATTATTGGGATGAATTCAAAACCTTCTTAGATTGGCGCAAAACTCACGTCAACACTAGTTTGTTTAGTTGCTGGGCCGCTTGGGCGGCTGGAACAGTTGATGAAGTTTTAACTGGTGTTCCCGTCACAGATAAAATTTATGGTGTTTATACAACCAATGGAATTACGATGCCCCATTCGCGTTATTTCAAAATTCCGCAAACTAGTGTCAAAGCTGATGTGCTAGCTGGCAATGATGAAATTGGCGCAACCGTGATCTTTGATCAGCAAACGAAATCATATTACGTCACTGGTCATTTTGAATATGGGACCACCACGTTAGCTAACGAATACTTTCGCGATGTTAAAAACGGTTTGCAAACTGCCGAACCCAAAAATTATTTCGATCAAAATCAGCATCCGCACAACACGTGGAATGCTGACGCCACTAAGTTCTATCGCCACTGGCTTAATCAATTTGCGACCACTGCTCAAAATTAATTCCCAAAAAATCATTGACAAAAAAATTAAAATTCTATAAACTACAAATCAATAAAGATATTGATGAGATAAGTAAGTTTTAGCGACAACCTAAAGAGAGCTGACATTTTGGTGAGAGTCAGCGTTGTTTAGAAACTGAAAATGGTCTCGGAATCGATTTAAATAAGGTGAGTCTTTCAGATAAGCCAAGTTCGGGTGCGCCCGTTACCGCGTTAGAGTATCTCATAGTAATATGACGTACTTGTTGAGTGTGATGTAGTAATGCATTGCAAAATCAGGGTGGTAACACGACGATTTCGTCCCGTAGTCTAATTTTAGACTGCGGGCTTTTTTTTACCCTTTTTTAGACAACCATTAGGACAAATTAAATTTCAACTACCTGAGGAGGTAACATTATGAGTACAAGTATTATCGGATTTCCACGTATCGGAGAAGATCGTGAACTAAAACATGCAACAGAAAAATATTGGAAACATGAAATTGATCAAGCTGAATTATTACGCATCGCTGATGAATTAAAAGCTAAGAACTGGAACAAAGAAGATGCCAAACTGGATTTAGTCAGTGCCGGTGACTTTTCATTCTTCGACAATGTCCTAGACGCTGCTAGTTTATTAAACATCACCCCTGCTCGTTACCGTGATTTAGGTTTAAACGAACTTGATGAATATTTTGCTGAAGCCCGTGGTTACCAAAAAGACGGTAAATCAGTAAAAGCTCTCCCAATGAAAAAATGGTTCAATACCAATTACCATTACATCGTGCCAGAAATTGATGACAAAACCAATATTAAAGTTGTTGGAAAACGTTTCTTCGAAGATGTGAAGAAAGCCTGCGAACATCATGAACACGTGAAGGCTTCCATCGTCGGACCTTACACTTTATTGAAATTAGCTCGCTACGTTGGTAAAAAACAAGCCGCCGATTTTGCTCCAGCCGTGATTGCTGCCTACCAAGACATCTTCAAACGTTTGAACGAAACCCATCTCGACTGGCTTCAACTTGATGAACCAGCTTTAGTTTTTGATTTAACTGACGCTGATAAAAAATTGTTCCATCAACTTTACGATGGTATTTTACAAGCTCCCCACAATTTCAAAGTTAACATTCAAACTTACTTCGGTGATGTGCGTGATATCTACCAAGATTTAATCGACCTTCCTTTTGACGGAATCGGATTAGATTTCTTAGAAGGTAAACAAACTGCTGACCTCGTTCGTAAATTCGGTTTCCCTAAAGACAAAACTTTATTTGCTGGTGTCGTAAACGGGAAAAACATCTGGCGTAACGAATACCAAAAGACGGTAGATTTACTTAAGAGCTTGCCCGTTGACGATAACTTAGTCATCACTACTTCATGTTCCCTTCTCCATGTACCTTACACCGTGGAAAACGAAACTGACTTAGACAAAGATTTAAAACAACATTTAGCCTTTGCCTACCAAAAACTTGATGAACTTCATGACTTAGATCAAATTTTCTTCCATGATAATCAAGCATTATTAGCTGAAAACCAAGCATTATTTGAAAACGTCAACCACCCTGCTAATCCAGCCGTAGCTGATCGTATCTCAGGCTTAACTGCTGCTGACTACACTCGTTTACCAGAACGAAGTGAACGTGAAAACATTCAAAAAGCTGAATTCAAGCTCCCTGATTTACCAACTACAACAATCGGTTCATTCCCCCAAACTAAGGATGTCCGTAAGAATCGTTCATTATACAAACACCACAAAATTTCAAAAGCAGAATACGACAAATTCAACAATGACAAGATTAAACGCATTATTGAATGGCAAGAAAAAGCCGGTTTTGACGTTCTAGTTCATGGTGAATACGAACGGAATGACATGGTGGAATACTTCGGTGAAAACCTCGACGGATTTGCCTTTACTAAGAAAGCTTGGGTCCAATCATACGGAAGTCGGGCCGTTAAGCCACCAATCATTTGGGGTGATGTGAGCCGTAAGAATTCAATCACAGTCGCTGCTTCAACTTACGCCCAAAGTTTGACTGATAAACCAGTTAAAGGAATGCTCACTGGTCCCGTAACCATCTTCAACTGGTCATTTCCCCGTGAAGATATCTCAGCTAAAGATTCCGTAACCCAAATTGCCTTAGCTATTCAGGATGAAGTGCTTGATCTTGAAAAACACGGTATTAAAATCATCCAAATTGATGAAGCTGCCTTACGAGAAAAACTTCCTCTTCGTCAAAGTGACTGGTTCAAAGAATACCTAGACTGGGCTATTCCAGCCTTTAAGTTAGTTCATAGTAAAGTTGAGCCAACCACCCAAATTCATACGCACATGTGTTACAGCGAATTCAACGATATTATCCCTGCCATTGATAACATGGATGCTGATGTAATTTCATTTGAAGCATCTCGTTCTGATTTATCAATCATCGATAAGTTGAAAGCTAACAATTTTGAAACTGAAGTTGGTCCTGGAGTGTACGATATTCACTCTCCTCGTGTCCCTAGTCAAGCCGAAATCTACAACGTGATTAACAACATTTTGGCTAAATTACCTGAAAGCAAAGTTTGGATTAACCCTGATTGTGGTCTTAAAACTCGTGGCGAAGCAGAGTCATTCGCCAGTCTCGAAAACCTAATCGCCGCAGTTAACCAAAAACGCGCAGAGTTAGGATAAATTATGAGTTTAAAAGACATCTTTAATGAAAAAACCGTATTTTCTTTAGAAGTCTTTCCCCCACGCACAGCTCAGGGTGAAGATAATCTAATCAATTCCCTCAGCGGAATCAAAAGTATCAAGCCCGACTTCATTTCCATTACTTTGGGTGCTGGAGGATCACAAAACAATAGTGCCATTGATTTGGCATCTACCATTCAAAATGATTTAAAAATTCCAACAATGGCGCATATTCCGGGTTTGTATCGCTCCAAAGCAGATGTAACAGAATTTTTACAACAACTAAATGACCATAACATCAAGAACGTTTTGGCGTTACGGGGTGATCACATTCCTGATCAACAACCCGTCGGTGATTTTAAATACGCATCCGAATTAGCTGAATTTATCAAACAACACGGTAACTTTGATATTTCTGGTGCCTGTTATCCGCAAAAACATCCGGAATCAAATAACTTTGTTGATGATACCCTTCATCTTAAGGAAAAAATCGATAATGGAGTGAGTCATTTAATTACCCAAATGATTTTTGATAACCAGGCTTTTTACGATTTCCGTGAACGCCTTCAGCTAGCTGGAATCAATATTCCGGTTGAAGTTGGAATTATGCCTTGTACGAATCGAAATCAAATCAAGCGCATTACGGAATTATCTGGAATTGAAATGCCTAAGAAATTTGTCGCAATCATGGATCGTTACGCTGATAACAAAGAAGCAATGCGGGATGCCGGAATCGCTTATGCCATTGATCAAATCGTGGACTTAGTTTCTAACGGAGTCGATGGAATTCATCTTTATACGATGAATAATGCTGAAAATGCCCAACGAATTTGGGATGCTACCCATACCCTTTTCGAAGCTACTAGCAATCAGCTCCAAAAGTCCTTATAATAAAACTTGTAACACAAAATATATCGGGGTAGGAACTAGCGCGTTAAGTGTCGATGGAACGGAATGTGAACGTCGAACGAAAAACTTAAACGTTTGCGATGCTAGTTCCGCATTCGCCACTAAGATCCGCCTTTTGGTGGCAGCTCCTGACTGGAGATGTCGAAATGGAAAGTTTCAAAAAATGGGGATTACGTCCCCTAAGTGTCAAAGGAATCAGTTATTTAGCAGTCTTAATGGCAATTGAGATTGTGTTGAGTCGGTTAGTCATCGGAAACGCCAATGTATCTTTCACATTTACATTCGTAGCCGTGGCCTTAATCGCACGTTGGTATGGACCTTTTTGGTCAGTTGGAATCGCTTTTATTGTAGATTTCATTCAAAATTTAATGAGTGGTCAGCCCTATTTCTTTGGGTTCACGGTTTCTGCGATGTTAGGCGCTTTGGTTTATAGCTTCGCCTTCTACAATCGCAAAAAGATTTCATTATTAAGCATTGTCCTGGTAGTCCTATTCATCACCATTTTTATTAATATCTTGATGAATACTCTCTGGGTATCAATTCTTGCTCATACTAACTTCTTCGCATTCTTGCCAATTCGAATTGTTAAAAACTGTATTTCCTTGCCTATCCAAATTGGTGTGCTTTACTGGATCTTGAATAATAAAAATATTAATCACATGAGACCTGAAGTATTTAAGTAATCAAAAAGCACTGAATTCTAAAAATTCAGTGCTTTTTTAGTTGAAAACCGTTTAAATATCGTATATTATACTCATAAACAACTATTAAATAAGTACAAGGGTGGTATATTATGAGTGAAAAGAAACGTATTCAAGTTCAAATAGATCAAGAACTAGCAAATAAAACTGAAGAGGTTCTTGAAGAATTAGGTTTAACGACCACAACTGCTATCAATATGTTTTTAAAACGTGTTGTTGCAACAGGTTCTATACCCTTTTCAGTAAATTTAACTGAAAGAGAAAAAAATTTAATTGGAATTCTCGATAAATCAAGACAACTTCCCGTAATTACTCTTAGTAGTAAAAAGGAAGTAGAGGATTGGTTTAATGATGAGAGTCAGGATTACTGAGGAAAATAATTTAGTAACACTTTTTGTAGCATTTAATAAAACTGGTAAGAGAAGACCCGTTTTAATTTTAGAAAAGAATGGGTCATTTTTATCATTTTTTAGGCTTTCAACCAAATACGATAATAAATCAGATGAAATAAAATCTGTTTATTATCCTTTGATAGACTGGAAACAATCTGGCTTAAGTAAACAATCATATATTGATGTAGGAACCGTTCTTAACGTGAACATTTCTAATTCTAGATTAAAGAAAATTGGCTCTCTTTCTGACAGAGATGTAGCTGGAATAAATCATTTAATGGAAAAACTACACCATCAATAATCCAAAAAGAACTGACCCCCATCCAGAGTCAGTTCTTTTTACATTTATTGATTATCTTGAAACCGTTTGTTTAGCAGCTCCAGTAGGACTAATTTGCGTTTGGAAACTACCTGCATCACCTTTATCAGTACCACGATATGATTGTAAGTGAATTTCTACTTTATTATTACCTTCGGGATAAAGCGTATAAGTATTCTTAATCCAAGTATCACCATCGTCATAATAAGTATTAATGGTCGTCATTGATGAACTACTGTTAACTAGTTCATCATCATTAAGTTCACTAGAATCATATCCAGCATTTCTTAAAATATCCATGGCTTCAGATTCACCAATTGGACCACTAGTAGATGAACTAGAATCGGAAGAATCAGAACTTGAGCTTGAATTACTTGCGGCACTATTGCCATCATTTGAATTACTCTTTTCAATGACTTTTTTTGTTTTAGTCGTTGTCTGTTGTTTTGGATGCATCATACTACTGGTAACTAGATAAACTCCACCACCAACGATGATAACTCCGAGCACTACAATCAAAGCAATTAAAATTCCTTTGAGTACCCCATCAGATTTAGGTTGCACTACTTGATGAGAAACTGAGCTATTAGTTGCTTGACTGCGGCTCATATTATTAGTTACTTTTGCACCACAGTTCGGACAAAATTCATCCCCATTTTTAACTTCATGTCCACAATTAGGACAATATTTTTTATCCATGATTATTCACCTTTCAACGCCTTAAGAATATCTTAATTTTAACCTTTTTACCCTCCAATTTACAATAAAATAAAACATCAGACCGAAATCTGGTGTTTTATTTTAGCGAACTGGTGGCATTCCAGGTTTAGGCGTTGGTGTACCAAAATACTTTTTCGCAAGTTTGGCTTCCGTCCCATCACGGTGTAATTCATCAATTGCTTTATTCAATTTAGTACGTAATGTCTTATCTTGTTTCCGCAATCCAACCGCATATTCATCTGGTGGAAATTGGGTATCAACTAATTTCAAAGGTACTGAAGACTTGTTGTGAGCAAGATAATATTTCGCATAGTCACCATCAATTAACACGGCATTAATCCGGCCGACTTTAACGTCGTTGATGGCTTTATCAAAAGTATCATATTGCACTGGCTTCGTTCCGAGATAATCCTTCAAGAATTGTGGGTGTTCATTAAACGAATCGAACCCCGATGATCCTGATTGGACACCTAACTGTTTTCCGTGCATATCCATCGGAGTATTAATTCCGGAATCAGCTCGTGTTAATAATACTTGGCGATCTTGGTGATAACCCTTAGTAAAAGCAGCGTGTTGTGCCCGTTCCGGCGTCATCGTGTAACCATTCCAAATGGCATCAATGTGACCCGTATTTAATTCGGTTTCTTTCATTGACCAGTCAATGACTTGGAATTTTGGCTTTAAGCCCATCTTTTTAAAAGCGGCTTTGGCCATTTCCACATCGTAACCAATTAATTTACCATTCTTATCCCGGAAACCCATCGGAACAAAAGTATCATCAATTCCAATCGTAACCGTCTTTTGTTGGTGAACTTTATTCCAGGTATCAGTTCGGTGAGTTCCTTTATACCAGGCACCCGCCACTACTAATCCTAAAATCAAAATAATAATTAAATTTCCAAGCCAAGTTGGAAACTGCTTTTTCGTTTTCATCGTTGGACATCCTTTGAGAAATCTAAAACTTTACCATTCAAACTTTGTGCAAATGGTAAATCATGAGTTACTACTAATTGAGTAGCTCCTTGACCTTGTAACTTTTTAATAATGGCAGTGACCCGGTCAGTTGATTTAGCGTCTAATCCTGAAGTTGGTTCATCATAGGCTAATACTCCTGGTTTCATTGCTAAAGCTCTGGCAATGGCCACTCGTTGTTTTTGTCCACCTGATAATTCAAAGGGATATTTATCCTGGTGTTCAGTTAAATCTAATTCATCCAATAATTCGGTAGCGGTTTTCCGATATTCATTTTTATTTTCTTTCGCTACGATTCGGGGAGCTAACGTAATGTTTTCTGTAACCGTATATTGCGGAAACAAGTTGAAATCTTGAAAGATAACACCCACTTCTGATCCTTGACGCGTTCCATCAATCGCTAAGTTGTTACCGTCGATACTAATTGAACCACTATCAGCGGCAATTAAGCCGGATAAGATATTCAAGAAAGTGGTTTTCCCAATTCCAGAAGGTCCAACAATGGTTAAAACTTGGCCTGGTTCAACTTCAAAAGATAAATCTTTAAAAACTGTACGACCATTATATGATTTAGTTAAATTTTTAATTGCTAACATGTTGTCCTCCTAACGGTAGTAATTCAAGCGTTTTTCAATGTAACGCATAATTAAAGTGAAAATCATCGTCAATAGTAAGTAAAATACCCCAACTAATAAATATGGAACTAAAGTAACATCTCTTGCCACATCAATCGTTCCAGCCCGCATCAAATCTCCAAGCCCAATTACATAAACTAACGAAGTATCCTTAACCAAGTTAATAACTTCATTTCCAACTGATGGCATCACGGTTTTAATCACTTGAGGCAAAGTAATGTAACGGAAAGTTTGCAACTTATTCATTCCCAATACTTTGGCACCCGCATATTGACCAGCTGGTACGGCTTGAATTCCCCCACGGAAAATTTCGGCAAAGTAAGCGGCGTAATTCAAAACGAATGTGAAGACTGCTGCTTCAAATCTTGGTAATACTGCAATGTTAGCCAAACTCAAACCATAGTAGACGAACACAATTTGAAGTAACAACGGAGTTCCCCGCATGATTGTGATATAGATATTAGTAATCCAACGTAATGCGAAGAAACGTGAGCGTTGTGCCATTGACACAATCACTCCTAACGGCAATGAAAAAATCAAAGTTAGGAAGAAAACTCCTAAAGTTAATTTCAACCCATCCAATAAGCTGGGTAATATTTCTAAGATATAGTGCATTTTAAGTCCTCCATTAATTTATCACCAAAACAAAAAAGTCCTCAAGTTATCAGATTGATAACTTGAGGACGATTCGTTCGTGATTCCACCTCTGTTCAGCCTAGCATTACTACTAGACTCTCAGGCACCTTACTTTTCTAGAATGTAAGGTGTAGCATTTAACGACGCCGGCCGGATATAGTTTTGCTATATCAATGATCACGAGTGTGGTTCGCCTATGCTACTGGTCACTTTTCAGCTACGTGACTCTCTCGGTCAGCACCGATAGGTTACTCTTTCGTTCATATCGTTAATTGAATTATATGTTGGATTTAAGAAAATAGCAACCATTAATTACAAAAAACTTAATTTTATCTATGTTTTCTTCCAAATAGACCAAATACAGAGCCTTCATCTTCGTGTTCTTCATGTTTTGGTGCTTGAGATGGAGTTGCTAAAGATGAATTAGAATCTTTTTCAAAGTGAATATTGATTGATTGACCTAAGTTAGCATGGTCAATTGGATATGGAGTATTTCCAATCAATTGATCACCAAATTGATCAATAGCAACGTATCCAGGAATGGTTGGAATCATTGGATCAATGGCAGCATTAGCAAAGTTAGGGTTATTTGGATAAGTGATTGGTTCAACTCCAGGAACATCTGGAACTAATTGACCAAGGTCACCATATTGAATGTTTTCCTTAACGTTACTCATTGACTTATCAACTTCAGCAGAAGGTAACATTGCTTTGTTAGCAAAGTAGCCTTTCACAACTGGAGCTTTAACTGCCTTAAATTCAGCATTAGCAGTTGTCCAAGTAGTGTAGGCTACTTTTCCGGTTACTCGGTTAATCTTAGCGTCACGCTTAAATTCAACTGTTGAAATATTAGGAGCGGCAACCGCATTACCTTGAGCATCCACAAAATTGATGGTTCTAGTAACGTGTTTAACCAAACTATCAATTCCACTACCAGCTGGGTATTTAATTGCTGCATAGGCTGCATTAATTGCTTCACCTGGCTTACCAGGTTTTTCAGGAGTTACAAGGGTAATTCCTTCAGCTGGTTGAACCTTAACAAGGGTATTTTCAGTGCCAAATTTAATTTGACTAGGAACGTTAGAAACGTCATAACCTTTATTTCTTAAGGCTTTAACTGTTTCAGCAGAATTATATCTAACGGTTTCGTTTGAACGTCCACCAATAGTATCCTCTGCAAGCACTTTACCAGTTGCCGTTACATAAGTAATGGTAGCCAATTGTTTGTTAGCAGTGTAGACAACGTTCTTGATATCATCTTGTCCCGCCACAATATCAAAGTGTACAGTTTCTGTTGCTGGTGTGTAACCTTTCATATCAGGAGCTGCTATATCAACGCTAGTACTTTCTGAAGTAGTCCATGGAGTGTAAGTTACCTTACCAGATACTAAGTCAATTTCAGCATCACGTGAGAAGTGTACTGTCTTGCTTGCGTTGGCAGGAGCAGTCGCACCGTTATCAGTTTGGTAATGAACTGTGACAGTAGTGTCATTGTTCAAGTCCTTAACGCCTACGCCAGCTGGATATTTAGGTCCATTTACGTTACTTGGATCAACTAAAAGACCACTTGCTTTTGGTGAAGTATGGTCAACAGAAACAATGTTATCAGTTAATTTAACTGAAACGGTTTGATCAGTAGTTTCAAATCTAATCTTAGTTGGTAACTTAGGAACATTGTATCCACGATTAATCAAAGTTTGAACTGAGTTGCTAGAATCGTAAGCTACACTAGTGTTTGATTTACCACGTACCATGTCGCTTAAGACTTCTTCTCCCTTAGTATCAAGGTAGACAATCTTAGCCATTTGAGTTTGAGCAGCATAAACGACTTCTTTAGTATCATCAACTGAGCCATCAAAGCTAACAATTCTTTGATCTGGAAGATAACCGCTCATAGCTGGTGATTCAATACTTGTGTTATCAATTGTTGTCCAAGCAGTATAAGTAACGTCTTTCGTAACTAGGTTAACGCGGGCATCTCTAAAGAATTGCACAACTTTAGTATTTTCAGCTGGTGCTGGAGTATCATCATCAGTTTGGTATTTAACCGTAAAGTTAACTGACTTGTTCAAATCGTTTTGAGCAACTCCAGCAGGATATTTAGGTCCAGTTGGGTTACCATCATTTACTAAGCTACCATCGTTCTTAGGATTAGCATGATTCAAGGCCACAACGGCTTCTTTAATCTTAACTACTTGAATTTGACCAGAGTTACCAAAGTGAATTTCAGAGAAGACTTTTGGTACTACATAACCCATGTCTTCAAGGGTTTTAACAACTGCAGAACTATCGTAAGCTACTACTTCGTCTGAATGACCTTGAACAGTGTCATTAGCAATCACTTTTCCGTTTTCGTTTACAAAGTTAATTGAAGCTGTTTGAGTTTGTGCACTATAAGTAATGACCTTTTCAACTGGATTTTGAGCACTAACTGCAACGGAAGCATCATTGTTATCAGGGGTATATCCTTCAATGGTTGGTGAAATCATGCTTACTTCAACAGTATTACTATGCTTATCGTCGTTAGTAGCTTGCCATTCGTTGTAATGAACTTGACCAGTAGTTAAATCAATTCGAGCTTTCCGGTCAAAATCAACTGTAATTACTTTAGGAAGATCAGCTTGGCGCCCATCTTCAAATTGATAAACAAATTTAACTTTAGTTTGGTTGCTTAGTCCCTTACGATCAGTTCCATATGGGAAAAGCATCGTATTGGGACGATTACTATCAATTGGTTCCCCTGGTTTACCTGGTTTGCCGAATGAAACGTTCACAATTTCATGTTTTAAAGTAACATCATATTTCTTGTAATCAACACTTTCAAAATTATCTGGTACTCGGTTATCAACTAAGACATATCCAGCACCCAAATAATCATTAATTTGCTTGTTAATCACATCGTCCATTGGATGATTAGTTTTTCCAGTTACTTCAATATTATTAAGCACTGTGTCGGTCGTTTCATCAATAAAGTTAACTTGAGCATGTTGGGCATCAGCATGATAAGTAATTACTTGTTGGAATGGACGACCAGGAATAATGGTACTATCCACAAACGTCACATCAGGATTGTAGCCAGTTACTTTTGGTGATTCAATTTTGATTTCGTTTTCTTTGTCAGTTCTCCAAGCAGAGTAACTAACTTCACCAGTAGTGGTGTTTAAATAACCATCACGGGTAAATTTAATTTGAAAATCAACGGAAGTGGGAGCTGTACTACCATCTTCCATAACGTACTTAATTTTAATGGGAGTAACGCTAACTAAGTATTTTTCCCCAGTAGTTTCTGGATACTTCATCCCATCTGGATTATTAGGATCAACTGGTTCTCCTGGAACTCCTGGTTGATTAGATGTTAGTTCAATTACGTCAGCATCATCAATATTCATTTTGCTATTTTCAGCTGCTAAAACACTATCATCAACTTCATCATAAATAATCTTGCATTTTTTGGCACTTTCTCCGGCTTTAACAGTAATATTAATCTCAGTATCAGATTTATCACTTAATTCATAGCCTTCAAGTCGAGGAGCTTCAAAACTTAATGCTTGTGGTTCGCTCCAGTCACTGTAGCTAACAATTTTATCAGTCTTTTTGTTAACTTCAGCTGAACGAACGAAAATTGCCGTTTTAGTTTCTTCACCAATTTTATCGCCATCTTGATTTACGTAGATAACCATAAAAGGAACTAGGTTAACTAAACCTAGTTTTTTGTCATTTTCATCAATCTTTGGAACATTATCAACAACTTTGGCTGATTCCTTTGGATTAATCAATTTATTGCTCATATTCTCATCACGATTTCAATTATTTTTTAAGAATAAAAAGACCAAATAGGTGGTTAATGAAGCGGTCTAGTAATTTTTATTTCAGTTGTATTAATTGTACAACATTATCAGCCTTCTGTAACACGATAAAGTGCATAACTAATGCTTTAGTAATTTAATAAAAACTATACGAATTGTAAAAAACTGTCATGATTATTTACCTCTAACTTTCCCCCACTCACTAGCGCCAAACGCCTTACAATGTTATAATCTTGATATTAAACAAACTGATTTTTAACAATTAGTACGTAGTGATTTTCACTACAATGTTTAGTTTAAATGGATTTATTTTACACACTCTGTGCGTAGTTTGACCGTTTTTATTACATAATTAATGATGGGATTTAACGTGATTTTTAATCATGCTAAATCCAAAAAGTAACACCGACATGTAACTATAAAAGGCAAATTTTCAATTAGGTAAGAGATGGATAGAATGAATAAAAATAAATCTAGGGATTTAATTGCAAAAGCATTTTTGAATCAAGTTTCTTTAATGCCTCTTTCAAAGATAACTATTAAATCAGTAGTTGAAGCTACTAGTCTTTCACGAAGATCGTTTTATAACAATTTCAACGGCATCTATGATGTCATTGTTTATGTTGAGGAATCAATCGATGATGATATATACAACAAAATCGAAGAGATTGATGTTACATCTATCGATGATCCCGTCAAAAAATTAATTGAAGTTGTTCCAGAACTAATTTACGCTAAACGTGATCAAGAAAAAATCATGTATAGCCCTAATCTTCGTGGTGTCTGGGGTGCTTATTTGGAAGACAAATATACTGACTTAACGATGAAGACCGTTTTTAAAAATTACACGTCAACTGAAATACCTAAAAAAGTTGCTTGTCATTACTTCATCCAATCATTTTTGTATATTGTAGGAATTTGGATTACACAACCAGTGCCGGAGAAACCAGAAAAATTCAAGAAAATTTTTGAAACTCTCATGAAAACTTCCATGATAGAGTTACCAGAATTATAATCCTAAATAATTTATTAAAAAAGACGATAATAATTGTTATCGTCTTTTTTGTTGACTAATTTTAGACAAAAAAAGAGGACTCATCAAAGAGTCCCCTTAAATTATTATTTATTTTAATTTTAGTACCAGTTGTGTGACATCCAGAATGCTTGTGCGTTTGACCATGAACCATAACGTGATGAAACATAGTTGTTAGCAACAGCTTCTTGGTTAGCAGCTGAGTAGTCACCGTTTAAGTAACTTGAGTCTAGTTGGTATTTACCAATGTAACGACCGTTTTGAGCAGTGTAACTACCACCTGATTCACGACCAGCAATCCATGCTTTAGCAGCAGCATCGCTACTACTTACAGAACTAGCAGCAGGAGCTGGAGTTGCAGCAGCTTGTTGTACTGGAGCTTGTGCTTGAACCTTTGCAGGTGCAGCAACTTGAGCAGCAGGTGCAGCTTGTTGTTGAACTGGTGCTTGAGCAGCTACTTGTTTAGGAGCAGCTTGTTGTACTGGAGCTTGTGCTTGAACCTTTGCAGGTGCAGCAACTTGAGCAGCAGGTGCAGCTTGTTGTTGAACTGGTGCTTGAGCAGCTACTTGTTTAGGAGCAGCTTGTTGTACTGGAGCTTGTGCAGCAACAGTAGTTGAAGCAGCTGGAGTAGCTTGTTGAACTGGTGCTTGAGCAGCAACAGTAGTAGTTGCAGCTTGGGCAGCAGGTGCAACTGGAGCACTTTGGTTAGAAACAGTAACTTGACCGTTGTTAGAGATGTTGAATACTTCACCAACGTAAATCATGTTGATATCTTTAATTGAGTTAGCTTGTGCTAATTCTTGAACAGAAACACCGTATTGAGCTGCAAGCTTGTTTAAAGTGTCACCGTATACAACTGTATGTTTAACAGTTGAGTTATTGTTAACTGTGTTAGCGCTAGTACTTTGTGCACCGGCGAATAATACACCAGCAGATACAGCAGCAACAGTTGCAATTGACTTAATCATGTTTTTCTTCTTCATAAAAATAAATTTCTCCTTTTAATACCTGTAACGAGTTTATCTGATTTAAGGTTTGTTCTTAAGCTGAATCGATATCAGCTAATCAACAATATCTATAATAGCGGGTATTTGTTACGCTTATATTACAAACAGTTTAAGAAAAACGGCTATTATGTAACAACGTAACATTACATACATATTTTGTAATTAAAATCGGACATTTGTTACTTTATTTTACAAATGTTCGCTATTTAAACTAACTTAAGATAAGCATGTTATAATTACTGGTTGTATCCATACATATATTTTTAAGTAAAGGTGGGATCATAATGTTAAAAAAAGACATAATTAGCAAAGAAATCTTAAATCAAGCGGCCCATAAACCACTTTATAAAATAACCTCCTCTTCCATTATTAAAGAAACTGGGATTGCCAGAAAGACTTTCTATAATAATTTCAATAATATCGACGACGCAATTGAATACTTATTTGAATCAATTGATAATAACATTTTCGATGCAGTTATCTATGACAAAAACATTTCCAGTCGAGAAGCTATCAGTATGTTAATCAACGTCTTTCCGAAAAAGATTTATGCCAAACGGGATGCCATTAAAATTCTCTATACTTCTGAACTTAACGGAAAGTGGACTAAATTCTTAGAAAATCGTTACAAAAAAATGATTGTAAAATACGTCTTTAAAGACTTTAGTGTTGCTAGACAAATTATCAGTAAGGAAGATGCCGCAAATTTCTATACCAGATCGTTCTTAGCCCTTCTCGAAACTTGGATGTCAAAGCCTATTCCAGAAAAGCCTGAAATCTTCATTACGCATTTCGAATTGCTATTCAACACTTCGTTAAATCAACTAGCTAATATTTAGTGTATTAATATAGAAGAAACTAAAAAGACTAACCTCGTATTTTTTACGAAGCTAGTCTTTTTTACATGCTTTTAGAAAGTAAATCTCCTGGGGTAGTATTTAAGATTTCAAGGACTTGTTGCCGAATTACATCTGGTGTAACTGGCACAGATTGTTTAACCCAATCATCAGCTAAGGCAATTAAGACAAACGTAAAAATATTACTAGCTGTACTTTTAGGCAATAATTTATCCGTATAATCCTTAAACAATACTTCATCTACCAAAGAACCATATTGCTGCATTAAAAAGTCTTTCCATGGTCCTTTCAAATCAGATGTATACAAGATTTCGATTTCATCTCGATTATTATAAATTCCATCAGGTAAACGTTCTAGCCCTTTTTCAATCAATTCATCACGATCGGTAACTTCAAAGAAATCACCCATCCTCAAGTCATCATTTACTTTTTTCATAGTATAATCAATTACTTCATTAATATTGTCAAAGTGATTGTAAAACGTTTTGCGCGAAATTGCAGCTGTTGCAATAATGTTGTTAACTTTAACTTCGCTTAACCGTTTATGCGATACTTCACTTAATAACGCATCAGAAATACGATTCATCGTTTTACGACTGACATTAGATATTTTTTCCATTAGTATTACCTCCCTAAAGGATCAATTATTGTTCCTATTTTAACATCCTTTAGAGCCAAAAAAACTAGCTATTAACGAATAGCTAGTTTTTTAATATTTATTCAACTTCGAAATTTACATTGCTTAAACCAGAATCAAATTCGGCTTTCCATTTTCCAGGAGTTAAGCGAACTGGTAATAAAAAGGTTCCAGTTGAGACTCGTTCACCTTTATGGACGACTTGATCTGTTTCAGCTAGTTTTTCGGTTAACCATTTAAGTGATTTAACTGGGTTACCTAATACTTCGCTAGATACCCCTTCAGCTACTTGTTCTTTATCATGGAACAACTCTGTGTGGACAGTAGCTAATTGATCTAAAGTAAATTTATTGGTGTCTTCTTCATCACCATAGACGACAGCACCACCAACTGCGGCATCTGCCATGACTAAATTTTTAGGTAAAGTCGGGAACCATTCTTTGAAACGACAGTCCGGTAATTCAACAGCTGGCGCTACAGTTGTTTTAGCCATTAAATCTTCTAAAGAGTCATCAGCAGATAAATCTTTTTTCGCAGTGAAGACTAACTCAACTTCGACTAAAGGATCCATAAACATGGATTGTTTTAATTTAGTACCAGATTTAAAGAAGCGTTCTTCTAACTGAGCTCCGTATAATGGTTCAGTAGAGTTAAACATCTTTTGAGTTTCTTCACTCGTAAGACTAATCTTGTAACCACCCAATTTTTTAGCTTTTAATTCAGTTAAACGACGTTGAACTTTGTAAGCAGAATCGTCGTCAAACTCAGTGAATTCAGTCATATCTAATGGTTCTTGATTTGCATAAGCTTTGTACAAAATTTGTGCAAGCACCTCTACTTCATCACTAGTCAATACTTTGTCAGTCATAATAAACACATCCTTTACGTTAAATTTTTTACCGAACTCAAATGTTCGATTTCTATTAATATACCCCTACCATTTATTTTGTCAATACGCGTTTATAACAAAAAAAGACATGATAAAACACATATAGTTCGTGTTTTATCATGTCTTTTCGATTATTTACGGTTCTTCTTTAAGAATCCAAAACCAAATAATGAGATTAAACTCATCATCAATCCAACAATCATACCAATTAAACTATCGTTTGAACTACCTGTGTTAGGTAATGCATCATGCTTATTGGTTTCATTTGCTGCTTGATGATTTGCTTGAACTGTACCTGCTTGAGTATTTTCTGGTGCAACAGTTGTTTTAGCTGTTTCATTACTTTGTGTAGGAGTAGTTTCTGAATTGTTAGGTTTTAAATCTTTTGAAGAACTTTTAACTTTATTTGAATTTGTATCATTTTGTGGCTTTGCTGGAGTCTGAGGATGATTCTTTACAGGAGTATCATCCTTCTTACCTTTATCAGATGGAGTTGCGGGAACTTCAGGAGTAGCTGGTTTAGTCTTTGATCCAGTATCAGTTTGTCCACTTGGAGTAGCTGGTGTTAATGGTTCAGATGGTTTATTGCTATCTGAATTTCCATTACCTTTGTCACCATTGTTATCACTTGGTTTACCTGGATTTACTGGTTGACTTGGATTGCTTGGTGTTGATGGTTCAGATGGCTTGTTGTTATCTGAACTACCGTTTCCTTTGTCACCATTTTTATCGCTTGGATTGCTTGGATTTACCGGCTGACTTGGATTGCTTGGTGTTGATGGTTCAGATGGTTTGTTGTTATCTGAACTACCGTTTCCTTTATCACCATTATTATCACTTGGTTTGCTTGGATTAGTTGGAGTACTTGGTTCAGATGGTTTATTGTTATCTGAATTTCCGTTACCTTTGTCACCATTATTATCATTTGGCTTACTTGGATCTACCGGTTGAACTGGTGGATTAATTGGTGTGCTTGGATTAGTTGGAGTACTTGGTTCAGATGGCTTATTATTGTTATCTGAATTTCCGTTACCTTTATCACCATTGTTATCACTTGGTTGACTTGGATTTACTGGTTGACTTGGATTGGTTGGTGTACTTGGTTCAGATGGCTTGTTATTGTTATCTGAATTACCATTTCCATTGTCTCCATTATTATCACTTGGCTTGCTTGGGTTTACCGGTTGAGCTGGGTTAATTGGAGTTGCAGGAACTTCGTCTTTTGCAATCGGAACTACGATTGGAGTTTCTGAGTTCTTCAATGTAACAATATGATCAGCTGGATTTACTAGATGATAACCCTTTGGAACTCCAGGAGCGACATCATAAGTGTCACCTGGCATCCCTTTAACAATGGTTGGTTGTCCAACAGCTTGGCCGTTATCTTCATAGATAATTGGTTCAGCAATAGCTGGTGTATTTTGCGTACCAACGAAGATTTGCGTTTCAGAAACTTTACCTTCGTAGACATAAAATGCAACGTAAGTTCCAACTGTACTGTGAATTTCATCTAAAGTTGCTGGGGTTGTACTACCATTATTGCCAATTCTAGCAAATGAAACGCCATTACCGTGGTTATCTAGTTTGTAATATTCAACTTGCAAACTACCATCCGCAAGCGCTTGAGCTGGGTTCACATCATTGCCATCTTTATCAACTAATTTAGTAACTGAGTCAGCTGGTTGCCAATTATTACCCACTGTTTCATGGACAAATGGAGCAGTACCTAATTGAGCTTCTTTTGCAGGAGCTGGTTTAGCAACTGGAGTATAGATAAAGGTAACTTGTGCAGGTGTGCCTTCAGTTACATCAACATATTTGGTTGTAGCATCCAAAGTATAACCATCAATTTGTTGATTATCATCAATGGAAATCGTTCTGTTATCCCATTGTCCTGGAACAATTACATCACCGTTAACAGCATCTACTAAATCAGTCTTTGTAAATGAAACATCAATTACTTTATCTGGTAATGCTTGTTTACCATCCGCATAGTTATAAGGTTCCATCCGACTTAGCAATAATATCTGAATTCGTTAGATTTCGAACTACACCAAATGCAATTTGATCTTTCATTGTTTGATAAGTTTCTAAGGCTTCTTTTTGGAACTCGAAAACTGGATTTAATTGGGCAATGGAACGGGTCTTGGTAACTTTTTTCAAAACTTCCAATTGGTCAACTTGATCAATCCAGCTTTGGTCGATGGCCCGCAAGATACAGAGCTTTTCAAAATAAAGCCGTTGGTCACGGTCGAATAATTGTTTTTCTGCGCGTTTAAATTGTTCACGCATGATGCGAATTAAAAATTGTTTTTGACGTTTGGGTTTCATCGCTTCCAAATCAGTTTCGTCATTGAAGTCTGGATTAATGTTTTGGTAGATGAATTCCAACATCGTTTCTTGGTTTTCGTGATGTTTGCATTGCACAACGTATTGTTCAGCTACGATTGCAAAACAAGTATTAATAATTTCGTCCAAGTTTTTGGCAGCCATGATTTCATCCCGTTGTTCGTAGATACTATTTCTTTGTAACCGGACAATTTCACCAAATTGCAACGTTTCAAATCTTGCATCGCGTTGTTGGTTAACGGCGACTTTTTGGGCTTTATTAATGGCATTGCCAAACCGACCTTTGGTTTTTAACTTTTGTTTGGCATCCTTAGCGTGCTTAGAAGCATATTTCCGGTCACTCTTAGAACCATTTTCAATCATAATTTTATCTTCTAATGAAACGTAGAAGACACTTTCACCAGGATCACCTTGACGTCCAGCTCGACCACGTAGCTGATTATCAACCCGTTTGTTTTGCATTCTTTCGGTTCCAAGGACTAATAATCCACCTAATGCTACGGCCTCATCATCAATTCTGATATCAGTACCACGTCCAGCCATTGAAGTGGCCACGGTCACGGCTCCTAATTCTCCAGCATTTTTAATGATTTCTGCTTCTTTAATTCCACTACGGGCATTCAACAAACTATGTGCAATTCCCGCCTTCAAGAGTAAGTGAGAATACAACACGGAAAGATCCAAAGATCCAGTTTCAATTAAGATGGGACGTCCAGTCACATGAGTTTTTTTCACTAATTCAAGCGTATCTAACAATTTCGCTTTGTTAGTAATGTAAAGTTCATCCGGTTTATCAATTCGAATGTTAGGCTTGTTAGTTGGCACTTTGAACACTGATAGATTATACACATCTAAAAGTTCCACGGCATCAGTGGCCGCAGTTCCCGTCATCCCAGCGAGTTGGTTAAACATTCGGAATAAATCTTGGTAGGTAATGGTAGCCATGGCCCGTTGTTCCACGGAAGTTTCCACGTTTTCTTTGGCTTCGACGGCTTGATGAAGACCAGCTTGCATCTTCATTCCTTTTAGTTCCCGTCCGTTTTCTTGGTCAATTAAAACCACTTCGCCATCTTTAACCACGTAATTGCGGTCTTTTTTCAAGAGATAGTTAGCACGCAAAGCTAACGCAAGGTGACGGAAAAGGTATTCCCATTCGTTGCTTAATAAGTTATCAACGTCTAAGTATTGTTCCATTTGTACAATTCCACGGTTGGTAAACCAAATGTTCTTTAAATCATCACTGATTTTATAATCAACGTCTTTTTGCAAAAGTTTGACGATTTGATCAGAACTTTGATAGTAATTGGATTGCACTCGCGGAGCTCCGGCAATCACTAATGGAGTTTGCGCTGTATCAAGTAACACGGCATCCGCTTCATCAAGCAACGCAAAGTTCATCGCTTTGATATGTTGTTCTTCGGGTGTTTTCGCTAAATTATCAAATAAATAATCAAATCCTAACGTACTATTAGTGGTGTAGACTACGTTGGCCCCATAAATCCGATCTAAGTCTCGATCCTTGGCATCTTGGCCTGGTTTAGGCACGGCAGATGAAACTGTCAAACCTAACCAACGGTACAAAACTCCCATATCAGCTGCATCACGGGCTGCTAAATATTCGTTAGCCGTAATTAAGAAATTTCCGGGTTTGTTTAATAAACCATGAAGGTACATTGGCATCGTGGCGGTTAGGGTTTTTCCTTCACCAGTCTTCATTTCAGCAATGTTGCCATATTCCATCGCAACTGCACCCAGGATTTGAACCGGAAATGGCCGCATTCCTAAAACCCGATAAGCAGCTTCACAAACCACGGCGTAGGCTTCTGGAAGTACTTTTTTCAAATTGCGGCGTTTGCCGTTGACTTTCTTCATTAAAATTGGAGTTTGTTTTTGTAACTCCTCATCCGTCATATTTTGATAGGTCGTTGAAAGTTTTTGTACCTTATTAGCTATTTTTTGGTATTTTTGTTTTTTATTATCAAACACGATAAATCCTTTCAGCTTGTTAATAATATTTGTCTAATTCAGGGCTAACAATTATAATGTAATCACTATGAAAAATAATAAAAAGATCATTCAAAAAGACATCGATAATCGTTTTAATCAATTTTCAGAAGATCTTCCTGAGGTTGATAAGCATAAGAAGAAACCCTGGTTAACTATTACGGTTAATATTTTATTAGCTATCATTGTATTAGCCGGCGTAGTTGGTTCATTTTTCTATTAATTGTCGTAAAATTCAATTAATGTAAATTTAATTTTATGTTTGGTAAATTATACCATGATAAATGTTTATTAGATGATTAGTTATATTGATTCAAGCCACTTCTCTTAGGGATGTGGCTTTTATTTTTCCTGGTTAAATTACAACTAATCTTTTCTTATAATTATACATGTGGGTGTCATTAAATCAAAAAAACAAATCAACATTTAATTGTACATCACTAAATAGTGTTATTATTATCTAGACTAATTACTCATGATGGGTAACGGCACAAGGGGATGTTAATTATGGGATCAGTTCGTTCGAAAGATAAAATTTCAGATGGTTTTTTAGAGTTAATTACAACGACACATCTCTCGAAAATTACGGTAAAATCAATTACCGATCATTTGCATATTTCGCGGAAAACTTTTTACAATAATTTTGATTCAATCCACGACGTGATTATTTACACCGAAAAGTCCATCTTAGATGACTTTTTACCGGATTTTAAAAACGCTGGAAATGCGGCAGATTCCATTGCGACCTTAGTTGAAATTTTGCCAACCCATCTTTATGATTTGCGGGACAAAATCAAAATTATGTATACGCCAGATGTACGGGGAATCTGGTATGAATACATGTTAGAGACGTACACAAAATGGATAAATAAGAACGTTCTCTACGACTATAAATCACGTACGTTGCCTAAAAAAATGGCGGCTTCAATCTTGATTCACGACTTTATTTCTGCGATTGAATACTGGATTTCTCAACCAATTCCAGCTAAGCCAGAAGTTTTTCAAAAACAATTGGCAGTTATTTTAAATACCACGCCCCTCAACATTCCAGAACTATAAGAAAAAGCATGCAGCTAGCTGCATGCTTTTTTGGTAGAATTATCTATAACTTAGCATAACTAAAATAATTCTTCGAAATTAAAATTATAGTGTTTGGTTCGTATTGCCAATTCAACTTAAAAAAATCCAACCGATGTTTTAATTTATATCTAATTGCCATGTTAATCACCGCTCTTTCTTTAATGATAATTATTGTTATGTAGTATTGAGTAATATGATACACCACGAAATTAAAAATTACACAATAAACCATTCAGAGGTTACTATGCCAGAAATCATCTTAAATTCCATTGCTTCATACATCTCAACTAACATGGACTATATCTTAGTCCTGATTCTTTTAATTCACGCGCACAAGTATAAAATGCCCATCTTAATTGGTGATTTAATTGGAACTACTATCCTAACGACGATTCCAATGATCATTGCGATTCTTTTACGAGCGGTCCCCCAAACTTGGATGATAGGGTTTCTTGGAATTTTCCCGTTGTATTTTGCGTTTTCGAGTCTGTTGGGCAACCAAAATCGTTTTTCCAGTGAGGAAAACGACAATAAATCACGGCTGAAGCTCATCATTCATACGGTGATTATCACCGTCACAGCGTGTGGAGCTGATAACATTGCCATTTATATTCCCATCTTCATTCGGAAAACTAGTTTCGAGTTAGCCGTCGCCTTGATCGTGATGTTGTGCATGGCGGTCGTTTTCTTTATGTTGGCAATTATTATCAGTAAAAATCACCAGTTAGAGGATTTTTTAAACCGCTACGGTCGCTATTTAACCTTTGTAATTTATCTCTACTTAGGTTGTTCTGTCATCACGCAATGTGGAACTTTAGCCCATTTCTTCAAATAATAAAGGAGGCGGATTTTAAGTCCGCCTCCTTTATTTTTTATTGATTCGCAATTTTTAAAATTGCTGGTTGTACATTATCACAGTATTCAAGTTCCCAAATTGCTCGTTGCCGAATCGCATCATCACGATTACGGAACCGTTTAACAAAGCTATGTTTTTTCACATTGAGGCTTGCTTGCCAATAATCGTAAATGTTGCCGTATTGGTTCTGAATCTTGAGGTGCGTAACCCCGACAATTCCACTTTTGTTTCTCCGATTAAGATTTTTATGAAGTGATTTTTGTGAAGCATTACGCAAGTTTTCCATTTGCTGTTCATATTTAGGATAATTCTTTTGTTTTTGTCTCATCATGGAATTATGCATGCTAGCTGATCGCGCATGACCGCATGATTTTGTTTTCCCAGTTGTAACTGAATCAATAAACTTAACTACCTTTTTGCCACAATCACATTGGAATAACCATTTGGGATGTTTCCCTTTTTCGACCTCTTTAACCGCAGTTAAATGGTTGTATTTCTTGCCTGTGTAGCTACTTTTAAATTCCAATAAATTATTATTGTTGTAATGATCACTCTTTAAATGGTGATATAATTTGTCGCTACTAATACCTAAATGATTTGCCAATTCTTTATGACTTGGAAATTTAATTCCATCATAAATAATTGCTTTTTTAGTCATTTTTCTTCTCCATTTCTAACTAAAACTATCAAATAATATTATTATGAATCACTTAAAGTATAACATATCGTGATTTTATTCACATTAATACACTATCCTTTAATAACTAAATTCTAACAAAAGAAAAAGTCCTAATAAAGATATATTAGAACTTTTTACTATTTTTTAATTAGTATCCAAGGTGTATATTTAACTGTTATTTTTTAAATTTTTGAAGTTCATGACTAATTTTCACGGTTTGTGGGTAAACTTCTTGGTAAATCTTGTACAAATCATCATATTTAGCTACGTTGGTTGGAATTGGATTATGCACTTCGGCGATGTGCACAAACTTTTGGGCGCAGGCTTTAAAGTCTGGGTACCAACCAAGTCCAACTGCCGCAATCATAGCAGCTCCCATTCCAGGACCTTGTTCGTTAGCGAGTTTCTTCACGGGTGTATTAAAGATATCGGCTTGAATTTGAAGCCAAAGATCACTCTTGGAACCTCCACCAATTGAAACAATGGCATCAAAGTCGGCATTTTGTTCCCGGTATAAATTCAAGATATCGCGAAAACTAAAGGTAACTCCTTCAATCACTGAACGGGCAAAATCATTACGATCTTGCGTTGCATCAACTCCAAGGAAACTTCCCCGAATATCAGCATCCGCATACGGAGCCCGTTCCCCTACAATATATGGAGAAAAGAGTAAGCCATTAGCCCCAATTGTGGAACTAGCAGCCCCACTAATTACTTTATCAAAGGAAATATCTTTGCAGAAGGTATCTTTAAACCAGCTAAGTGAATAACCGGCGGCTAAAGTAACTCCCATGGAATAGTAAGCACCATCAACTACGTGATCTTCCATTTGGACTTTTCCTTGATATGCATCGACGGGATGATCTTCATATTTAAGAATTACCCCTGAAGTTCCGATACTTGAAAGCACGGTCTTAGGTGATAAAATTCCAGCACCTAAAGCACCACAAGCATTATCGGCTCCCCCACCAAAAACTTGGGTAGTAGTTTTCAACCCAGAGAATTCGGCATATTCTTTCGTGATATTGCCTACATCAGTAGTTGATTTAATTAATGGTGGCAAAATACTCATCGGAATGCCAAATTTTTCACAAATTGGTTTACTCCATTGGTTTGTATGGATATCTAATAAAGTTGTCCCAGTCGCATCAGAATAATCAATGCCTAATTTACCAGTCATCCGATATCTTACATAGTCTTTAGGAGTTAAAAAGACTGCGATTTTCTTCCAATTTTCTGGTTCATTTTCTTTTACCCAAAGTAATTTTGGTAGCGTGAAACCTTCCAAAGGACGATTACCGGTAATTTTGACAAAGTCATCCCCCATTTGGTCGTTGATTTCATTTCGTTGTTTAGTAGTTCTCGTATCGTTCCATAAAATAGCTGGACGAATCACGTCGTGTTCCTTATCCAACAAGACTAAGCCGTGCATTTGTCCAGAATAACTAATCCCTTTGATGTCACTTGGGGCAATTTTATCATCTAAGATTAAACGCACAATCGCAACCGTGGTTGACATTACCCAATCATTGGGATTTTGTTCGCTATATCCAGATTTAGGATGACTAAGTGGATAATCGAATGATTCTTGTGCAATCACATCTCCATCACGATTAACAGCTGAAACTTTAACAGCACTTGTTCCTAGGTCCACACCTAATACACATTCTGTCATATCATTTTCTCCTTTAATTCATTGCAATTTTTACCTTTATTATAGTTGATAATTTTTCATTCGGCTTACTTAAAGACTGAAATTCACCAACAAAGTGAATATTTTCACGTAATTGACAATCGAAAAAGAAGGTTTACACTGTATTTGTAAGCGCTTACAGAATAAAACTTAACAAAGGAGATGTTGCATATGCAACCTGCTAACCAATCGTTTGGCTTCTTAAAATTTAAGGGTAAACAGTTAGACAGTGGATATTTAAGCAAAACACCCATCGTCCAATTTCTCTTAGTATCTGCCCTCTTTCCAATGTGGGGAGCTGCTCAAAGTTTAAATGATATTCTGATTACTCAATTCAAAGCTATTTTTCACCTAAGTTATTTAGCATCCGCCTATGTCCAAAGTTCATTCTTTCTAGGCTATTTTTTAACTGCTATTTTAGCTTCATACTTAATTAAAAAAACGTCCTACAAATTCACCATTATTGTTGGATTAACCCTCTATCTTACTGGATGTATTTTATTCTTTCCAGCGTCACAATCTGCTACTTATGCCTATTTTCTCTTAGCTTTATTTGTTTTAGCAACCGGTTTAAGTTTCCTTGAAACTTCAGCTGATACTTTTTCATCTTTGCTTGGACCAGAAAACAATCGGGTACTTCGTTTAAACATTGCCCAAACTTTTAATCCAATTGGGGCCGTAGCAGGAATTCTCTTAGGAAAATATCTAATTTTTGGTAACGGACCTGATTTAGCTGATCAATTAAAACATGCATCCGCTGTCAAACAAGTAGCCTTAGCTGAGGCAGCTCTTCACCGAACTCTCTTACCTTATCGCTACATGATTATTGTCTTGATTCTACTTTTAATTGGATTCTGTGTAATTCAATTTCCTAAGTGTAAACCAATTACTACGGAAAAAGCTGATCCACTTTGGAAAACCGTCATGGATTTGCTCAAAAACCATAAATTTACGTTTGGAATGTTTACACAATTCATGTACATGGGTCTTCAAGTTGGGGTTTGGTCATTTACCATCCAACTAGCTTTGCACCTTAATAAATCAATTTCTGATAGTCAGGCATCCAACTTCGTGATTATGAGTTACATTGCGTTCTTTATTGGTCGGCTTAGTGCTGATAAACTCATGCAAAAAATCAAACCACTCAAAGTGTTTATGGCTTACTCAATTTTAGCGTTGCTCGGAATTATCTTTATCGTGCTTGAACATGGATTCATTAGTGTTTATGCCGCTATCTTAGTTTCTGGTTTTATGGGACCTTGTTATGCCACGATTTACAGTACCTCAATTGGATTTGTAACCAATCCTCATCAACGTGAAACAGCTGGTGCATTAATGGTTATGATGATTATTGGTGGTGGAATTTGGCCTCTTGTTCAAGGATTTGCCGCTGATGTGACTGGTTCAATGTCACTTTCATTTGGAGTCCAAATTATCACACTTGCAGTTATGATTCTATTTGCTGTTTTCAATTTAAAAACGGTTCAAAAATAAATTTTATTTCATAAGGAGATATTTATCATGAAAATTAACGATTACTTTACTGGTGTTCAACACGTCGGAATTCCTACTAAAGATTTAGACAATACTATTAAATATTACGAAGCCCTTGGTTTCAAAAAAATTGGCGATTTTCAAAATGGAGATGTGCGTTGTGCCTTCATGCAATACGGAAATTTGACCATCGAAACTTGGGAAGGTGAACCAACTAACCCCGTTGATGGTGCTATCAACCATATCGCTTTAAACACTACCGATATCGAAAGTGCTTTTAAAGCAGCACACGAAATGGGACTCAACGTTGACGATGATGAAATTCAATACATTGGTGCCTACTGGGATAAAGGAATTAAATTCTTTAACGTTTATGGTCCCAATCATGAACGCATTGAATTCTGTCAAATTTTGAAATAATGAAAAAAAGTTCTGACCGCTAAGTCAGAACTTTTTATTTAGTTATTTTATTAGTCACCATTGTAGATTGAGTTTTTTACGATTACGTAATCAACAGTCTTCAAGGCTGAAAGATCAGTACCACCAGCATATGAAACAGATGATTGTAAATCTTCTTTCATTTCTCTTAAGGTATCGTAAATGCTACCTTTTGAAGTAACAAGGAGTTTCTTACCTTCAACGTTCCGGTAAGCACCCTTTTGGTATTCTGAAGCTGAACCAAAGTATTCTTTGAACACTTCACCATCAACTTCCACTTCTTTACCAGGTGATTCAAGATGACCAGCAAACATTGAACCAATCATACACATTGAGGCCCCGAAACGAAGTGATTTGGCAATATCGCCATCAGTTCTAATTCCACCATCAGCAATGATGGGTTTACGAGCACCCTTTGAACAAGCGTTGATAGCAGCTAATTGCCAACCACCAGTCCCAAAACCAGTCTTGATTTTAGTGATACATGCTTTACCAGGTCCGATACCAACTTTGGTTGCATCCGCACCAGCATCTTCTAACGCACGAACAGCTTCAGGAGTACCAACGTTTCCAGCAATCAAGAATACTTCTGGCATTTGTTCTTTCACATATTTGATCATGTTAATAACTGAGTCAGAATATCCATGCGCGATATCAATGGTTACATATTCAGGAATATCACCATCAGCTACTAATTCAGCAATGAATTCGTATTCAGCAGGTTTAACTCCAATACTAATAGAAGCAAATTGTCCCTTATCATGCATTGATCGAACGAAATCATGTCTTTTTTCCGGTTGGAAACGGTGCATTACATAGAAGTAACCGTTCTTAGCAAGTGAAACTGCTAAATCTTCGTTAATTACCGTTTGCATGTTAGCAGGCACAACGGGTAATTTAAAGGTCCGGTCACCAAATTTCATTTCTGTATTACATTCACTCCGTGAGCTTACAATACATTTTTGGGGGATCAATTGGATATCTTCGTAATCAAAAACTTTCATGTATATTCTCCAGTCATAACGAACTTTACAATTTCAAATTGGTAATATCATTCGCATTACCTCTACTATATTATCGCGAAATCCGAAAGAAATCAATCTATTTTTAAAATAGTTCGTAAATAATTGTTGACATTGTGAATTAGCTAATATATCATTCATGTATAAATTAAATAACTAAACTTAAAAAACTAATAATGTTTGAGTTAGTAAAGCTGCAAGAACTTTTAAGAGAGCGTTGATTTGGTGCAACAACGTATTTTCTTCAGCTAGAAAGATCAACATTACTTTGAATTCTTTTAGAGGAATTCAGGTGTGATTACCTTTATCTAAATCCGAGTATAAACATCCGATCCGGATGCCGTACTTGTCAAGGTCAGTCATGTGAATGATTGGCGAATTAAGGTGGTAACACGCGAAGGCGTCCTTTTTAATCTAACGATTAGAAGGGGCGCCTTTTTTTGTTTTTTTAAGTCACTTTTAGGAGGATATTATCATGAAACAGAACCGTATTGAATTTTTCGACACAACTTTGAGAGATGGGGAACAAACCATCGGAGTTAACTTTAGCATTGAACATAAGGTAGAAATCGCCAAGAGTTTGGAAGCTTGGGGTGTTGATGTTATCGAAGCCGGGTTCCCAGCTGCATCACCAGAAGATTTCAAAGCTGTGCAAGCCGTTGCAGAATCAGTTGACCACGTTTGTGTTACTGGTTTGGCTCGTGCTAAGAAAAATGATATTGACGCCTGTTATGAAGCCACTAAAAATGCGAAAAACAAACAAATCCACGTTTTCATTGCTACTTCCCCTATTCATCGGGAATTCAAACTTCATATGAATAAAGCCCAAAACTTGGCCGCCATCAAAGAATATGTGAGTTATGCCAAACAATTCTTCGATAAAGTCGAATTTTCTCCTGAAGATGCCACTCGGACGGAACCCGACTACTTGGTTCAAGCCATTAACACTGCCATTAATGCCGGTGCAACTGTCATTAACATTGCTGATACCGTTGGTTACACGAACCCCGTTGAATTTGGTAAGTTGTTTGATTATCTTCAAGCCAACGTTCCAAAATTTAATGAAACAACTTTCTCAGTTCACTGTCATAACGATTTAGGAATGGCCAACGCTAACGCCCTTGCTGGAATTGAACATGGTGCCACTCGAATTGAAGGTACTATTAATGGGATTGGAGAACGAGCTGGTAATTCATCACTTGAAGAAGTCGCCGTCGCCATGTCCGTTAGAAAAGATTTTTATCAAGTTTCTAACAATGTGGACCTTAAACAAACGAAACACATCTGCGACATGGTTAGCCAATACACTAATATGCCAATTCCAAATAACAAAGCCGTAGTCGGAAGTAACGCCTTTTCTCACGAATCAGGCATCCATCAAGATGGGATGCTTAAAAATGCCAGCACTTATGAAATTCTAACTCCCGAATCTGTTGGAATGGGTGCTACCGTTTTGCCCCTTGGTAAACTTTCTGGTTCTCACGCTGTGATGGACCGCATTCAATCAATGGGTTATGAAATTTCACCTGATGAAATGAAATTTATCTTCCCAATTTTCAAAAATAAAGCAGATCAAAAAGCCATCATTAACAATGACGATATCAAACAAATTATGAAAGAATACAACGAGGTACCTGTTCATGAATAAAATTACTGTTTTGCAAGGCGATTATATCGGACCAGAAATTATGGATGCTGGGTTACAAGTTCTCGCAGCTGCAACGGAAAACGAAAATTTTTCTTATAAATTAACCTATGCGCCATTTGGTGGTGAGGCCATCGATAAAGTTGGCGTTCCGCTTCCAGAAGCAACTATTGCCGAATGTAAAAAGAGTGACGCCGTTTTATTATCCGCTATTGGCGGTCCAAAATGGGATGATGCCCCAGAACGTCCGGAAAAAGGGCTTTTGAAAATTAGACAAGCACTTAACTTATATGCTAATATTCGACCAACCGATATTTCTCAAGCAATGCAAAAATACTCACCAATTAAAAATTGTGCTGACGTTAATTTTGTTATTGTTCGTGAACTTACTAGCGGAATTTACTTTGGTACTCCACGTGAGACAACTGCTGAATATGCTTTGGATACCATGCGTTACACTCCTCAAGAAATTGAACGAGTCTCACACGTCGCTTTCAAAATGGCTCAAACTCGTGACCATCACGTCACGTTAGTTGATAAATCAAACGTGCTCGATACCAGTAAACTATGGCGCAAAATTGTAAAAGAAGTTGCCGTTCATTACCCAGATGTAAAAGTTGACTTCTGTTATGTGGATGCAATGTCGATGAAATTGATTAGTAACCCTAGTCAATTCGATGTCATCCTCACAGAGAACTTATTTGGTGACATTTTGAGTGATGAAGCAGCTGAAATTACTGGCTCACTTGGATCAATTCCTTCTATGAGTAGTGGCGATGGTCAAGTTGCACTATATGAACCAATTCATGGTTCCGCCCCTGACATTGCCGGCAAAGGAATTGCCAACCCATTTTCAATGATTAATTCAGTCAAAATGATGATGAAAAACTCATTTAACCGTGCTGATATCGCTGAAAAAATTGAAACAGCTGTCAATGCAGCTGTCGCCAACGGGATTGTTACTCCAGATTTGAATGGAACTAGTAATACCCAAACCGTAACCGATTATGTAATTAACGAGATGAGAAAGTAGGTTCTAACTATGCCACAAACAATGTTTGATAAAATTTGGAATTCCCACGTCATTATGGGAGAAACTGGTGAACCCCAACTTATGTATGTTGATCTTCACTTGCTCCACGAAGTTACTTCACCCCAAGCCTTTGAAGGTCTCAGAGAAAACCATCGTCAAGTGCGTCGGACTTACCGATCATTTGCCACTGCCGATCACAACGTTCCGACTGAAGATATTTACAATATCCATGATGAAATTTCAAAGCGTCAAATTGAAACTTTGAATGCGAATGCTAAGGAATTTGGCGTTCGTTTAGCCGGACTTGGTCATCAGGATCAAGGAATTATTCATGCGATTGGTCCCCAATTGGGACTTACGCAACCAGGAATGATTATCGTCTGTGGTGATTCACATACAGCGACCCACGGTGCCATGGGATCAATCGCCTTTGGAATTGGAACTAGTGAAGTAGAACATGTGCTTGCTACCCAAACGATTTGGCAAACAAAACCAAAGACGATGGGAATTCATGTCCACGGTAAATTGCCCAAAGGTGTTTACGCAAAAGACGTGATTATGGCGATTATTGCTCGTGAAGGAGTTTCTTTTGGAACTGGTTACGGGGTTGAATTTTACGGTGATACCATCCGCAACATGGAAATGGAAGAACGCATGACCCTTAGCAACATGGCGATTGAAGGTGGTGCCAAAGTTGGTAGTATCGAACCAGATCAAAAAACTTTCGACTATGTAGCTGGTCGCAAATACGCACCCAAAAACATGGATAAAGCGATTGAATACTGGAGTCAATTCACGACTGATGACCCTTCTGCTTTTGACAAGGTCATTGATGTTGATGCAACTACCCTTGCACCATATGTAACTTGGGGAACTAATCCGGGAATGGCAGTTAAAGTTGATGAATCTTTCCCAGAAATTAGAAATAGCGATGACGAAAAAGCTTATGCATACGCCGGGCTTGAACCAGGCCAAAAACCTAGTGACATTGATATCGATTGGGTTTTCTTTGGTTCATGTACTAACGGTCGGCTTTCTGATTTGAAGATTGCCGCTAATATTCTTAAGGGTCATCACATTGCGGATGACGTCACTGCTTGGGTCGTCCCTGCTTCTCGTACCATCCGCGAACAAGCTGAAGAACTTGGACTAGATCAAATCTTCAAAGATGCTGGTTGTGAATGGCGTGAACCTGGTTGTTCAGCTTGTTTGGGAATGAATCCTGACCAAGTTCCAGCTGGGGTTCATTGTGCCTCAACTTCAAACCGAAACTTTGAAGGACGTCAAGGTGCCGGCTCAAGAACTCACCTTGCTAGTCCAGCGATGGTTGCTGCGGCAGCCATTAACGGTCACTTCGTTGATATCAGAAAGGAAGCCTACTAATTATGGAAAAACTCACAATTATCGACTCAACCATTGTTCCCATCATGAATGACAATATTGATACTGATCAATTAATTCCAAAACAATTTTTGAAAAACATTCTTAAAACTGGATTTGGGAAGAATCTTTTCTATGATTGGCGCTACACTGCTCCTAATCAACCAAATCCGGACTTCATTTTGAATCACGCTGACCGTCAAAATGCGGAAATTCTCGTTACTGGCGAAAACTTTGGTTGTGGTTCTTCCCGGGAACACGCGGTGTGGGCCCTTAAAGACTACGGTTTTAAAGTAATTATTGCGGGAGGATATAGTGATATCTTCTATATGAATAGTACTAAAAACGGTGTCTTAGCTATTAAGCTTCCCCGTGATCAACGTGAATACCTTGCTAAAATTCCAGCGGAACAAAAAATTGAAGTTAATCTACCTGAACAAAAAGTAATCGTTAATGATAAGGAATTCCCCTTTGAAATTGACGCCAAAATTAAAAATAAACTAGTAAATGGTCTCGATGACATTGCTGTTACAATGAAATATATGGATCAAATCGAAGCTTTCGAAGCTCGAATGCCAAATTTTAACTAATTCGAAAGGGAAACAAATTATGACAACGCTCGCTATCAAAGATTTACATGTTAATGTAATCGATCAAGACACTGAAACTGAAAAAGAAATCCTCAAAGGCGTGAATCTAACCATTAAAAGTGGTGAAGTTCACGCCATTATGGGTCCTAATGGAACTGGTAAATCAACCATGTCAGAAACTATCATGGGGAACCCTAACTATCGAATTACTCAAGGTGATATCACAATTGATGGCGAGAGTATTTTAGAAATGACCGTTGATGAACGCGCTCGGGCTGGTTTATTCTTAGCCATGCAATACCCCGCTGAAATCAAAGGAATTACCAACGCGGAATTTATCAGAGCGGCAATCAATGCTCGCCGTCCCGAAGATAATCCCGTTTCAATCACTTCATTCTTAAATGAATTAGATGAAAACCTCAAAGTCTTAAACATGACCGAAGAAATGGCCGAACGTTACTTAAACGAAGGCTTCTCTGGTGGGGAAAAGAAACGAAACGAAATTTTACAAATGATGATGATCAAACCCAAATTTGCGATCTTAGATGAAATTGATTCTGGACTTGATATCGATGCCCTCCAAGTTGTCGCTCGTGGGGTTAATTCAATGGATCAATCTCAATTAGGAACCTTGATGATTACCCATTACCAACGAATCCTAAATTACATCAAACCAGACTTCATCCACGTCATGATGGGTGGTAAAATTGTCCAAACTGGTGGTTTTGAATTAGCCGCTGAATTGGAAACTAATGGATATGCTGCCTTACGTGACCGTCTTGGCTTGGATATTGATCTAGTTGATGAAGATTTATAAGGAGAATTGATATGGCCCGTGATAAATTTATGGCACAACTCGATGCCAACCTTGTAAATCATGCTTCTTTTTTCAACGAACCAGCTTGGATGACGGATTTAAGAATCCAAGAATTCAATAAACTAGCTGATGAAGCCCTTCCCCGCGTTGATAAAATTAAATATCAAGGCTGGAAAGTCATCAACAAAGCTGATGATACTAATCCAGTTGCGACGGAAACTTTTGAAGTCACCCCAGAAATGGAAGCTGCCGGCGTGGTAATTTGTGACTTTGAAACCGCAGTTACTGAACATGCAGAGCTACTAAAACCCTACCTCGAAAAAGTCTGTGACAAACAAACTGATCGACTAACAAGTTTGAACTTTGCTGGCATTAATACTGGAACTTTTATCTACGTTCCCAAAAATGTAGAACTTAAAACTCCGATTAACATTACTACTATCCAAGATACTGAAACCCAAAGAACTTTGTTTGACCGGATTGTAATTGTCGGTGACGTAAATAGTCATTTTGACGTGTTCCACAGTACACAAAGTCATGGCAATGCCAAAACAATTGCCCATTTAACAGCAGATGTATTTGCTAAAACTGGGAGTAAGATCCAATTCTTTGGCATGGATGCCACTGCTAGCAATACAACCTCCTTCATCATGCGTCACGCTTGGGCTAGTAAACATGCAACCATGAACTGGATGATTGGGGCATTGAACGATGGAAATACCGTTGCTGATTTCATGGTTGATTTAGATGGTGAAGGATCTGTGTCTGATAGTCGCGTGGTTGGAATTGCCAATGGTCGCCAACAACAAGGAATCAACACGCGTTTAACCAACTTTGGGGTCCATTCCGATGCCCAAATTGACCAACGTGGTGCTATTTTAGACAAAGCCAAAATCGTTTTTAACGGAATTGGAAAAGTCCAACATGGTGCGCACAATGCTAATAACCAACAACAAAATCACGTCCTTATGCTTTCTGATGAAGCAAGTGGGGACGCTAATCCAATCTTATTGATCAACGAACACGATGTCGTGGCTGGTCACGCTGCTAGTATCGGCCGCATTGATGAAAAACAACTCTACTACTTGATGAGTCGTGGCCTTTCAAAAGCGGTGGCCGAAAAACTAGTTATTCGGGGATTCCTTGGAATCATCCTAGCGCAAATTCCAGCAAAAACGATTCGTAATCAAATGATTGAGACAATTGAAAGGAAACTTGATCATGAAAGACCCAATCCATAATTACAAAGCCGACTTCCCCATTTTGAATAAAGACTTTCAAGGTGAACCCCGTATTTATTTAGATAGTGCCGCTACTTCCCAAAAACCCCAAATGGTAATTGATGCGATTAGTGACTTCTATTGCACGAATAATGCTAATGTTCATCGTGGAGTTGGAAGGATGTCCCAAGTGGCAACGGAAAAATATGAAGCAGCCCGGCAAACGGTCGCTGATTTCATCAATGCTCCTAGTAGTCGCAACGTGGTCTTTACCCGTTCTACCACCGAAAGTTTGAATTGGATTGCCACCGGATATGCTGCTCAAGTGCTCAAACCGGATGATGAAATCATCATTTCAGTCGCCGAACATCACAGTAATGTTATTCCATGGCAACAAGTTGCCAAACAAACTGGGGCAAAGCTCGTTTTTGTAAATTTGGATACCAATGGTCAAATTGATCTAGCTGACTTTCAAAAGAAGTTATCTGCTAAAACTAAAATTGTCTCACTCAATCACATTTCCAATGTCTTAGGCAGCATTAATCCAATTGCTAAAATTGCACAACTTACCCATCAATTCGGGGCAAAGTTAGTGGTTGATGCCGCTCAATCAGCTCCTCATCTAAAACTAGATGTGCAAAAATTGGATGCTGATTTTTTGGCATTTTCTGGGCATAAAATGCTTGGTCCTACCGGAATTGGCGTGCTATATGGCAAAATGGATGTGTTAGAAGCCATGCAGCCCGTTCAATTTGGTGGCGAAATGATTGATGAAGTTAGTCAACAAACTGCTACTTGGCAACCAGTTCCCATTAAATTTGAAGCTGGAACGCCTAACATTGTTGGAGCCATCGGCCTTGCAGCTGCAATTGATTATCTTAATCAAATTGGAATGGATAATATTGAAAAAATCGAACATAAATTAGTTAAGCAATGCTTAGCTGAATTAAAACAAATTGACGGAATTACCATTTATGGTCCGCAAAATGCAGATCAACATACTGGCGTAATTTCGTTTAACCTAATGGGATTACATCCCCATGACGTCTCAACTGGATTAGATTTAGAGGGAATTGAAGTCCGAGCTGGTCATCATTGTGCTCAACCACTGATGCAATATTTAGGGGTTGAATCAACCGTGCGGGCTAGTTTTTATTTCTACAACACCCCAGCAGACGTGCAAAAATTAATTGAAGCAATTAAAACAGTAAAGGAGTTCTTTGAAGATGGGTTTGCGTGAAATGAGTCAACTTTATAAACAAGTCGTATTAGATTACGCAAAATATCCGCGTAACTTTGGCGAAGTTGATCATCCAACGGCGTCCTTAACGTTACGCAATCCCAGTTGTGGTGATGAAATTACCGTTGATTTAACGATTAACGATGATGTGATTACGGATGCTCATTTTCATGGAATTGGCTGTACGATTTCCAAGGCCTCAACTAGTATGATGACGGTGGCTTTAAACGGAAAATCATTAGATGAAGCTCAAGCAATTATTAAAGCTTTTCAAAATAACGTAATCAACAAAGAAATTACTAAAACTGACAAAGAAAAATTAGGCGATGCTAGTTTACTCAGTACCGTTGCACAATTTCCCACTCGGGTCCGCTGCGCTACATTAGGCTGGCACGTATCGGAAAATATCATTAATGAAGTTAAAGGAGATGACTAAAATGGTTGATGTATCTGAAGTACTTAGCGATCAAGAATATGAATTCGGTTTTCATGACGACGTGGTACCCTTCTTTTCAACTGGTGAAGGTTTAAATGAAAACGTCATTCGTCAAATTTCGGCTGAAAAAGAAGAACCAGAATGGATGTTAGACTATCGTTTGAAATGTTACCAAACCTTCCTCAAAATGGAAGATCCAGCTTTTGGACCTGATTTAAGTGGCCTAGATTTAGATCACATGAAATACTACCAAAAAGCGACTGATAAAAAAGTGCGTGACTGGGATGAAGTTCCCGCTGAAATCAAAGAAACCTTTGACCGCATTGGGGTTCCCGAAGCTGAACGGAAATATTTAGCGGGATCATCTGCCCAATATGAATCAGAAGCAGTTTATCAAAATATGCAAGAAGATTTAAAACGACAAGGTGTCATTTTCTTGGATACTGATTCAGCCTTAAAACAATATCCAGAATTGTTCAAAAAATGGTTTGGTAAATTAGTTAAGCCAACCAACAATAAATTTGCCGCTTTAAATGGCGCTTGTTGGTCTGGGGGAACTTTCATTTACGTACCAAAAGGGGTAACAGTTTCCGCTCCCATCCAAACTTATTTCCGAATCAATGCCGCTAATTCTGGTCAATTCGAAAGAACCTTGATCATCGTAGACGAAGGCGCTCATTTGGAATACGTTGAGGGTTGTACTGCTCCAACTTATAATTCAGATAGTTTGCATGCGGCCGTTGTTGAAGTAAATGTCCTTCCCCATGCTTATTGTCGTTACACCACCATCCAAAACTGGTCAAACAACGTTTACAGTTTGGAAACAAAACGAGCTCAAGCCTTAGAAGATGCATGTATGGAATGGGTGGACGGTAACTTAGGTTCTAAAATCACTATGAAATACCCTTCTGTTTACTTGAATGGTCGTGGCGCTAAAGGAACCATGTTATCAATTGCCGTGGCTGGGAAAAACATCAAATCCGACACTGGTGCACAAATGATTCATAATGCTCCAGAAACTTCATCATCAATTATTTCTAAATCAATCGCTAAAGACGGTGGCTCAGTTGATTACCGTGGAAAAGTCCACTTTAGTCGCGATAGTCAGGGATCAACTTCCCACGTAGAATGTGACACCATTATCATGGATGAAAAATCAACCAGTGACACGATTCCGTACAACGAAATTTACAATAGTGATGTTGCCATGGAACATGAAGCCAAGGTTTCAAAGATTTCTGAAGAACAACTTTACTACCTCATGTCACGGGGAATTAGTGAAGCCAAAGCCACTGAAATGATCATCATGAGTTTTATCGAACCATTTACCAAGGAACTTCCAATGGAATATGCCGTTGAGTTAAACCGACTTATCAGCTATGAAATGGAAGGATCAGTAGGATAATCACATTAAAGTTCGTAATATTTAAAAATATCTTAAATTTATATTGACATCGTTCGTTTATACTGTTAAATTTAGATAAATTATTAATTCAACTTTATAAGAAAGGAGTTCTAGTCATGACCACATCAGCAATCATTTTAATTATTATTATTCTAGTAGTCTTACCAGTCATTATTATTAATAAGTTCTGTGTGGATCATACAATGCTTTTAGCATAACTAGAATTCCAAAGTCCTCACAGTTTCGTTAAAATTGGGGGATTACTTTTCACACCAAAGTCCCCCAGTTTTATCAACTGGAGGACTTTTTTTATGATTAAAAATTAACAATTTAAACTGCCAAACCAAATAACCCCCAACATGAAAGGAGAAATGCACAATTTCGTGCATAACCAATACTATGGCTGACAATTTTTCATTCAATATCACAAGCGAAGATTTAAATTCGCGTTCTGATCGGATTAAGTTAGGAGCTCATCAAGCCCCCGCCCGCTCATTATTATATGCAACTGGACAAGTTAAAGATCCCGCAGATATGAAGAAACCTTTCATCGCGGTCTGTAACTCATATATCGAAATCATTCCAGGACACGCTCACTTACGTGGTTTAGCTGACGTGGCTAAACAAGCTATCCGAGATGCCGGTGGAATTCCGTTTGAATTTAACACAATTGGTGTTGATGACGGAATTGCCATGGGTCACGAAGGAATGCGTTACTCATTACCTTCTCGGGAATTAATTGCTGATTCAGCTGAAACAGTTATCAATGCTCACTGTTTTGATGGTGTTTTCTTCATGCCCAACTGTGACAAAATCACTCCGGGAATGATTATGGCATCACTTCGTTGTAATGTTCCATCCGTCTTCGTTTCTGGTGGACCCATGAAAGCTGGATTAGACGCTAACGGAAAAGCCGCTACTTTATCAACAATGTTTGAAGCTGTCGGAACTTTTGAATCTGGTTTAATGACCAAAGAAGAATTCTTAAAATTAGAACAAAACGCCTGTCCCACTTGTGGATCATGTGCCGGAATGTTTACTGCCAACTCAATGAATACCTTAATGGAAATCATGGGAATTGCGTTACCATTTAATGGAACTGCGTTAGCCATCTCTGATGAACGAAAAGATTTAGTCCGTGAAGGAGCTAAGCAATTAATGCGGATGGTTAAAGAAGACGTCCGTCCGCGTGACTTATTAACAAAAGAATCATTAGATGACGCCATGGCTTTAGATATGGCGATGGGTGGCTCAACTAACACCGTGTTACATACTTTAGCCATTGCCCATGAAGCTGGGATTGAATATAACCAGGCTGATATCAATGAAATTGCGAAAAAGGTACCTTACCTTTCTAAAATTGCGCCATCATCAAAATGGACCATGGAAGATGTGCATAATGCCGGTGGTGTTCCATCAATCGTAAATGAATTAATTCGCATGGGTGGCGTTTTACATCCTGATCGTATGACGGTTACTGGTAAAACCGTCAAAGAAAACGTCGCAAATCATGAAATCAAAAATGATGAAATCATCCGCCACTTTGATGTTAATCCTTACTCAAAACAAGGTGGACTTTCAATTCTGTACGGTAACCTCGCTCCCGATGGTGCTGTCATCAAATCTGGTGGAGTTGATCCTTCAATCAAGACGTTTACTGGAAAAGCCATCGTCTTTAATTCTGAAGCCGAAGCCGTGCACGGAATTGATAATGGTAAAATTCATGCCGGTGATGTGATCATCATCCGTTATGAAGGACCAAAAGGTGGGCCAGGAATGCCGGAAATGCTTGGACCTACCTCTGCCATCATGGGAATGGGACTTGGAAAAGACGTCGCTTTAGTTACTGATGGTCGTTTCTCCGGAGCCTCTCGTGGAATCTCAGTTGGACACGTGAGTCCAGAAGCTGCATCCGGTGGACCAATCGGCTTAGTTAATGATGGTCGTTTCTCCGGAGCCTCTCGTGGAATCTCAGTTGGACACGTGAGTCCAGAAGCTGCATCCGGTGGACCAATCGGCTTAGTTAATGATGGTGATGAAATTACGATTGATTTAGTAAATCGAACAATGGAATTACACGTGAGTGATGAAGAATTAAATCGTCGCAAAGAACACGTGAAACCTTTTAATCCTAAGATTAAGAGTGGTTGGTTATTACGTTACCAAGCATTAGTTAAATCAGCTAATACTGGTGGGGTAATGAAAGATGTTAGTGAATTATTTGAAGTTTAATTAAGGAGTAAGCCCATGAATGAGCCTGTAAATTTGAAAGACCGGATGCTAGAAAATCTGGGACAAGTAATCGATCCAGAGTTACGCTGCGATATCGTAAATTTAGGGTTAATTTATGGACTTGCATTTGAAAATGGAACTGCCACAGTTACAATGACCCTCACTACGATGGGTTGCCCACTGATGGCAGTCTTAGAAGAAATGGTGAAAAATGCTTTGCTCCCGATTCCAGAAATTGATGAAGTCGTTGTCAAACTAGTTTGGGAACCGGCTTGGAACATTGATCGAATGAGTCGTTACGCAAGAATTGCATTAGGAATTCACCGCTAAAGGGAGAATTAGTATGGCTTTTCTGCAAAAATTATCGGATTTTTTAACTAAGTATTTTGTATTAATTATTGTGTTAGCTTGTTTATTTGCTTATTTTATTCCAGGACCTGGAGTAGCCTTAGCAACCACTAAATTAGGTCATTTATCAGCAGTTTCAGTCTTATTAATGATCGTCTTGTTCGGAATGGGAGTTACCCTTTCAGTAGAAGACTTTAAAGAAGTTGCGAAAAATCCTAAGATGGTTATTTTAGGCACGGTTGCTCACTATGTCATCATGCCACTCGTTGCCTTTTGTTTAGTGCATTTATTTGGTTTAACTGGGGCCGCAGCCGTTGGGGTTATCTTAGTTGGATCTGCTCCTTCTGGAACTGCCTCAAACGTAATGTCATTTTTAGCTGGTGGAGACGTCGCTTTAGACGTTGCCATTGGTTTATTATCTACTTTACTTGCTCCTGTAATGATGCCTTCATTGCTTAAATTATTGGCTGGTAAATGGGTTGCTGTTCCTTTCCAAGAAATGTTTTTCTCAGCATTAGAAATTGTTGTAGTTCCAATTATCTTAGGGGTACTGGTTCATACTGTGTTCAAAAAACACGTAGATAAAATCATCAAGGTTATGCCGCTTATCTCACAAGTAGCCATCCTAGTTATCATCATGGCCATCTTCTCAGCTAATGCCCATAACATTCTATCTGCCACTGCTTTATTATTAATCCCAGTAGTTATCCTTCATAACTTACTTGGATACTCACTTGGATATGGTTTTTCACGGTTACTTAACATGAAGACCCCACAACGAAAAGCCATTACTTTTGAAGTAGGGATGCAAGATTCTGCTTTAGCATCAACCCTTGCAATCTCATACTTCTCCCCTGCTTCAGCGCTCCCTGCCGTAATGTTCTCTGTATGGCATAACATCTCTGGTTCAAGCCTAGCTTCTCTCTGGCGTAACCACGATCGTAAATAAGATTAAAAAGTCTAGCCGGTTGGTTAGACTTTTTATTTGTTGTACTTCGAATGGTTATTTTTTATAATCAAGGTACAATATCACAGATTATTGTATGACCAAAAAAGCCTAGCTGGACGGCAGCTAGGCTTTTTATTATTGGGTTGATTAATCATGAATAAAATCACTTATATATAGTAGAAACACAAAAAGACAATTAATTATTAAAGTTGCGAAAACTCAATAATTAATTGTCTTTTTTACGTATTTTATTGGTAGAGCATCATTTCGTGTTCGATACAAATCTCACCCGAATTACCATACAATACCTTTTCTAGTTTACTCATCAATTTTTTCATCATATTCACCTAAAGTCCTTGATACAAATGAACTTCAAATTCATGTTTTGCTGTGATAGTTACATATTTTTTAAAGAATGCTTTTACATATTTCATAATTAATTACCTCGTGATTACCAAAGATTTAGAGAAGGTCCCAACATATAGAGTCCAAACGCCATAACTGTCAACGAACTGATGATGACAGTCCATTTGTAGGTTCCATGCATGCGATATTTTTCTGGCAAAGCTCGTGCCTCCAGGAGCAACAAGAAACCAAGGACAATTGGGACCATCAATGCGTTCATAACTTCGATAGAAACGGCGATATCCACCATGTTTTCCATGAAAAGAACCATAATTGCTGGAATTATCAAAACGGCTGCATACATGCTGTAAAAGCCATAATTTTGCTTGTTAAGTTTTTCATTCAAACTATGCCGCCAATTAAGGACCTCAGTCATGTCCCAAGTACCAGCTAGCGCCACTACAATTGCAGCAACAATAGCGCCACCAAACAAACTAGATCCAAGAATGGCCTTAGAAGCATTTGGTCCGATGAAGAGTTCTAGTTCATGAACCAAATCTCCAACCGTGTTCAACTCAACGCTCCCTTTAGTAAAAGTGGTAGCGGCAAACAAGACTACAAATCCAATCATAATTCCCTGTGTGATAAAGGTTCCCACCAAAGTATCTGTGCGAGCTTTTTTGATCATTTTCGGTTTCAATTTTTTATCAATTACGGCACTTTGTTGGTAGAAGATCATCCAAGGCATGATAACTGCCCCTACGTTAGCGGCAATCATAAAGACGTATGATTTATCATGGAATGGCATATGAACCATTTCCGTTACCATTTGACCCATATCAGGATGCACCATGAAGATTCCAATGATAAACATCAATTCGAAGATTCCAAAGGCAATTCCGATTCGTTCTACCCGATGATAACTTCCAATCAAAGCAATCCCAATTAGAAAAACAGTCGTAGCTGGAATCGTTACCCAACGAGAGATTCCGAAGAGTTCTCCCACTCCAGCAATTCCAATAAATTCAGTAATCATTGCTCCAATTACTGAAATCAAAAGGGTAATTGCAGAAACGTAGGCCCATTTTTTTCCAAAGTACTCTCGAATAAGTTCTCCATGCCCTTTTTTCGTGATAATTCCCAAGCGGACAGTGATTTCCTGGACCATGAATAGCACCGGAATCAGTGCAATTTGAGGTAACACCATCGCATACCCAAATTGATTTCCTGATTGTGCCGCTGTAATCAAACAACCAGCATCAGTATCAGCAAGCATCACAATTAAACCTGGACCAATAACTACCAGCCACTCCTTAATTCGGTTCCACACCTGTTTCATCTTAGATTCTGAATTCGGCATTACAACATCATTTTCCATTCTTTCCACTCCCTTTTCCTATAATATGTGTTTTTTATTTATAAAAAACGTCCCAACTAATTAATTAGTCAGGACGTTTACACGTGTTACCACCATCATTTACAATTTGCTCACACAAATTGACTTACTAAGTTTATTAATTAATAAACTTTGACCATGGTACAGGTGGTCAACCCCGAGATCCTCGAGAAAATCTCATAATCAAAATTACTTTTCAAATTGAAGACTACCGTCTCATTTCCACTATCAGAGACTCTCTTTGTTGGAGCTTAAATTTTACTGGCTAATTTATAATTGTTCTAGTTTAATAAATTTATTAGTTTAGAATTTTCTAATCTAGCTTAGAAAGTAATTGTATTATTACATGTAACATATCAAAACACAACCCATTTCTTAACATTCGTATCATTATTTTTGAATATTTCGTTATTATGGTAGCTTAACGATTTCTAGCAACTATATTTTTCGTGTTTTTTGCAAAAAAGGCTTGCAATTCATTTTCGGCATGTTATGATATTAAAAATTAAAAAAACGTTAACTAGGAAAAGTAATTTTATTAGAAGCATTTCAGAGAGTTATTGGTTAGTGCAAAATAACATTGATTCGATAAAATGAAGTAACCTACGAGTTGTGTGGTGAACTTAAATTAGCCATTACTGGGAGCTCCCATTATAGAGCCAACGATTCTTTTTAGGATTGGGAGAGATGTTTATTCAAACATAATTTAGGTGGTACCGCGTGAAAGCGTCCTTTAGTCATAGAGACTATTGGGCGCTTTTTTATTTTGCCAAAAAAGGAGAGAAAGATTATGTTACAAAAATTTATTCCAGCCATCAGCAACACATTAGTAGCACAACAAGCTAGCAAAAACGGGTTACCCCTTTCATATGTCAGTCCGCGATTATTGGCCAATCAATTTTTAGGTAGCGATAATCAAGGGTTACTCAGTATTTCTGAATATGCTCGTTTCTTCCGTTATATCAGCATTGAATCTGAAACTAATTTAATTGCTGATCTTCAAGCTGGCTTTGGTAACCAACTTAATACCTACTTTGCCGGTAAAGAACTTGGTGCTAGAGGTGCCAAAATTATCATGTTAAATGATCAAAAATATCCGGCTCACAGTAATACACCCCATCAATTTGCTAGCTTACCTGAATTATTAGGTAAATTGGAAGCTTTAAAAGACAGTCAAACAGAATACGGAGCTGAAATTTGGTTAAAGTTAGACGGTTTACAATTTTATGATTTAACTGAATTCAACCGTCGCCTTGAACTCGCTCACCAATTAGGGATTAACCAAATTGTAATCGGTCACTTAGATCGTTTTAGTTATCAATTATTAAAAAACCATCCTCATTTATCAGATTTCATCATCTCACAAGATAATGATGAAATTCCGTTAATCAAATTAGCCGAATTAAACTGTCAATCAATCATTCCCGATTACGAAACCATGCAAAACTTAAAATTCAATTTAAAGGAGTATGACCATGAAATTTGCCAAGAATCGCTCGAAATTTAAAAAGATGATGTTTAACCCTCATCACATTACCAATATGTTTGTAGCTCAAGATGCTTTATCAGCTAAAATCGCTGATAAGTTAGGTTACGAAGCCATTTTTGTAGCTGGATATGCTACAAGTGCTGCTGATTTATCTTTACCTGATCGTGGAATTGCTGATTTCGACATTATGTTAAATAAATGCCGGGAAATTATTAACGCGACTAACTTACCCGTTTTTGCTGATGCCGATACTGGTTACGGCGATTTATTCAACGTTGCCCGCACGGTTAAAAACTACGAAGCCATTGGAGCTGCGGGAATCTTTTTAGAAGATCAACAATGGCCAAAACGATGTGGTCATATGGATGGGAAAAAAATCGAACCCGTTGAGGTTTTAGAAGCTAAAATCAACATGGCGGTGCAAACTCGGAAACACGATGACTTCTTAATTATGTCACGGACGGATGCACGCGCAGTTGAAGGATTAGACGCAGCCATTCAACGCAGCAAAACTTACCAACAAGCTGGAGCTGATTTAATTTTCATTGAAGCACCGGAAAGTATCGCTGAATTAAAACAAATTAAAGCAGCGTTTCCTACTACACCATTAATGGCCAACATGTTGGAAAGTGGTAAAACACCAGATCTAACTACCAACGAACTAAAAGATTTAGGTTATTCCTTAATCGTTCATCCAACCGCTTCCGTTTATACCGAAATGGCTGGGATCAAAAAAATGTTAACAACCTTAAAAGAAACTGGTTCAACTAAATCATTAAAAAATGAAATGATTACCTTTCCAGAATTCAATCATTTTGTCGGCTTAGAAAAACTCAACAACTTTGAAACTAAATACAATAACGAAAATATGCAGAACAAACTTACTGCTTGGGGGATTTAATTATGGAACAAACAGCACAGCAACTTGAAATGCGACTAGATAATACTAAAGAATCAAAACTCTTCAAAAAAGTATTCATCCTTTCTTCATTAGGAATGATTATTGATGCCAGTGACGTGTACATGGCTGGAGCCGTGAATACGGCCATGATTAATTCTAAATTTAGTACCTTAGCACAAAGTTCTAATTTTATTTCCGCGGGTTTCTTAGGGTTGTTTATTGGGTCTTTGATGGCCGGTTTCCTAGGTGACAAATATGGTCGCCGAGCTGCTTATCAAATTAACTTATTAGTTTTTGGAATTGCGACTATCTTGGGTGCCTTTGCTCCTAACATTATGATTCTTTCAATTTTGCGTTTCATCGCTGCCTGTGGTCTTGGTTCAGAAATCATTACCGGTTATGCGATTGTTAACGAATTTGCCCCAACCAAAACGCGGGGACGTTGGTCAGGAACGACAGCCATCATTGCTAACTTTTGGGCCCCACTCGCTTTGGCATTATCTCTTTTCATCATTCCACATTACTCATGGAGAGCGATGTTTATCGTAATCGGAGCTTTGAGCTTGATTCTCTGGCTTGCTCGTCGTCATTTTCCAGAATCACCTCGTTGGTTGATTAGCCAAGGTCGGACTAAAGAAGCCCAGGCAATTATTGAACAACTAGAAACAGCTGGTACATATGATAAAGCAGCTCAATCTGCTCATAACGAAACTATTACTATTAGTTACAAACGCGCCCTCTTTATTAGTGTAATTACTGTTACAGCTATTTTGGTATCCCTTTTCATGTTCACTTCATGGGTTCCTACAATGTTACTTCAACGTGGTATTAACGTTGCTCATTCTCTTAAATACACTATGTTTATGATGACTGGGGCACCAATTGGAGCCTTGATTGGAACCCTCTTGATTGATAAAATTGGTCGTCGAATTACGATTATCACTACTTTCATCATTGGAGCTGCTTTAGCAATTGGTTATACTATGGTAACTACTGCTGGTGGCACGATTGCAATTGGTTTCTTGCTCACAACTTGTTTCTACGTTCTTATGGCATCCGCAGTTGGCGTTTACACTTCTGAAATCTTCCAAACTAACCACCGTTTTCGTGGAATGGGTTGGGCTCACGGAACTGCTAAACTATTGACTGTTTTGACTCCTTACTTTGCCGCTTATGCCATTGGTAAAACTAATCCATCAATGATTTTCTATGTAATTACGGGACTTCTCTTGATTGCTGCCGCAACAATTTTCTTTGCTGGACCAGAAACAAAGGCTAAAAATATTAAATAAAGTAAAAACCTAGCTAATTTAAAAAGCTAGGTTTTTTTATTGGGTTTGATTATGTTAAAATTCAATCAATAACTGCAGGAGTTTATTCATGAAAAATAAAACTATTAATATCATTTTATATGCTGTCATTATTTTCAATTTATTTTTATTGACTGGGATTTTCAAACCCAAACATCATCAAAAAGTTAGCGCTAGTATGGGCGAAAGATCTGAAATGACCATCAACGTTAAAAATAAATCCCATTATCAAGTGAATAAACATGGTCAATTTATCATTCATTCTTCATTAGTAATCGGAAAAAAGATTCATTTTTCTGCGACTAATCCAAATGTAACTTTTAAAGTCACCCGTTCTGGTAGCGCCTATAAAACAGTGGTCGCCCTTCCTGCTGGTGAAACAACTAATATCAATATTTATTCTTCTGGCAAAGAACTTACCAATTCATATCCAGTTAATATCACTTTAACTAACAAAAAAGAAACTCAATCGACTGATTAAGTTTCTTTTTACTTTTCTTCATAACTAAGTTCTAAATCACCAATTGGTGAGACTTGCAAAATTTCTAATAAAACTGCTCTAAATTGATCTGGTTCATCCGGAACTGGTTTGCTAATCCAAGAATCAACTGCAGCAATAACTGTTTGCAACAATACATTACAAGCAACTTCCTTCGTAATTACTTTGGATCTATAATCACTAAATAAATATTTAATCATCCATTTTTCATATTTTTCCATTACATGATTAAACCAAAAACCCCGTAAATCAGTCGTATAAATCACCCGCAATAAATCTCGGTTCTCATAAATATGTTCTGGGAGATAGTCTAAAACATCTGAGGCAGTTACTGCTCTGCCGTTAATTCCCTCATCTAAATTAGGAGTATCTAGTTTTTCATCAATTAAATCAATTAAATAGACAATAACTTCATAAATATTATCAAAATTGTTGTAAAAAGTTCTTCTTGCGATTTTACTTCGATTAATTAAAGCCGTAATTGTGACTTCAGAAATATGAGTATCAATTATTTCATCAAATAAGGCCATCGCAATTGAATCTTTTGAATTAGTTCTTTGTACCATACATACGCCCTGCTCCCTAGTGAATTATAAATTAATATACCATGGATTTAGGTAACAAAGTGTGCACAATTGGTAATTGACATAGATTATCTTGCTGAACGATTAATTTACGTTTCAGATGTCGTTAATTGTTACACAAAGGGTTGTCTTAGATCGACAAACGCCGGTAAAATAACACTTGCAGTAAAGATCTTCCAAAACTCCTTACTGTTAAAAATCCGCTTAGTGAAATCACTAAGCGGATTTTTTTAGTTATTTCCGTAATTTTTGGTGCAAATAATAAACTGGAATTCCTAATAAAGTAATTCCCAATCCTACGACAGCTAATCCAGTTTGATTGATTAGAGTGGTAATTACAATAAACAATCCACCGATAATCGCTACAATGGGAACCACTGGATACCAAAGTACTTTATAGGGACGTTCAAGATCTGGTTCACGTTTTCTTAGAATAAAGAGAGCTAAAAATAAAAGACAGTTGAAAATCCACATTACAAATACCAACATATCAGTTAAAATATCAAAGCTTCCCAACATAATCATGATAATTGCAATTACAAGAATTAATAAACTAGCTACATATGGAGCTGAAGCCTTGTTGAGTTTCTTAAATTGTTCACTAAATGGGAGTAAATCATCTTTAGCTAAGGCGTAAGGGATGCGGGCCCCAGTCATTGTATAACCATTAATCGTTCCAAAAACTGAGACTAGAATTCCGATGGTAACAATTTTTCCACCAAATTCACCGAATAGTTTTCCAGCAACTTGTGAAGCCGTGTTTGTGTTTCCTGCAATTGCATCAATTGGCATCGTTTTCAAGAAAACCCAGTTCACTAAAACATAGATAATCATGATGAAAGTTAACCCGAATACCACGGCCTTAGGAATATCTTTTTTAGGGCTTTTCATTTCGCCAGCAATATCACCGATGTTAATCCAACCTTCATAAGCAAACATCGTAGCTAACAATCCGCCTGAAAAGGCAGTTAACATATCAGCATGATCACTTGGAGCCATAGGAATGAAAGTAACATCAACATGTCCTGGCATACATAAACCAACAACGACAATTAAGAAAATCGGAATTAATTTAAAAATTAAAGTTGTAGCTTGAACTGCGCCACCAACTTTAGCACCACAAGCATTCAAAATGGTAATTAATACTACAACGGCAATCGCAATTGGTACTACTAATGCCATACCGAGATGAAGCAACACGACTACTTGGGTAGCAAAAATAATTGCCAAAGCTGCCATATTAGCTGGGACGTAAATTAACATTTCTGCCCATCCAAGTAAGAATCCACTCAAGGGTCCATAAGTATGCCGCATATATTGGACACTTCCACCAGTTTCAGGAATCGCAGCTCCTAATTCAGCAACGGTTAATCCTCCACAAATTGTTAATACCCCGGCCACAATCCAGGCTAATAAAGTTAAACTAACTGAATGAGTTGCCCCGACAACTCCCGCTGTTTTGAAGAACACTCCTCCTCCAATCACAGTTCCCATGACTAACGCTAAGGCGGTAAACGGTCCCACACTTCGTTTCAATTTTTGTTCTTGCATAATCTTTCTCCTCAAATTTTAGAAATAAAAAAACCTAGTTAGGAATTCCTAACTAGGTTGATATTTCATTTAATATACGCGTGAAAACACACATCGACTATTAATGATGACCTAATTAGAAACTCACGTATCTAACCAGGCAACTCAAAGTAACCTCGCTTAGATACAAATCTGCCAAGCAAAGCTAGAGGATGAGTTAAGTTGTGTCATCATTTTTAAGTTCATGAGTATGTTCCCTTCTGTTTTTTATGTTATTTAGATTAAACCATCTATTTTGGCATTGGTCAATACTTTTTGTTTATTTCATCAGACATTATCCGAACAAAGAAGGTGCTAAATAATTAAAAATCAGTATAAAGACGATTGTTAGTATATCTAATTAGTTTTTTCACATGCAAATTGAAAATTAAAAGATTATTTTTGTTCACAATTAATAGACACTAATTATCTGACAATCAAATTGCTTGTAACTACTATGATAGCTTACCTTATAAGGCTTTTTATTTGATATTATTCTAATTTAAATAAAACATAAAAAAATTCATGTATACATATTGTAAACACCAAAAATAATGATATATTTAAATTAATGTTTTTTAAAATATAA